>NZ_JBIAFG010000018.1:0-139354 GCF_042869175.1 Micromonospora sp. NPDC007208
AGAAGCCATGCCAGGCACCATCTACCAGCACACCCAAGATCCCAACCAACTGACACATGTATCGGGACTTCAACACTGACAGATGTCATGGGACTGAATAGTTCCGCGCGGACGGTAACTGTCCAAGATCTGCATCCCGGGTACGTGGGTCACTCCACGAGATCGTCGGCGAGCAGGTCCATCAACAGGCCGTCGTGCCAGCGGCCGTCCGCGCCGCGCTCGTAGCGGCGCAGCACCCCCACCGGGCGGAAACCTACCTTCGCGTACGCCCGGATGGCGGCGCTGTTCGCCGCGGCCGGGTCGATGGTGAAGCGGTGGTGGCCGTACTCGTCGATCAGGTGTCGGGCCAGGGTGCGGATGGCGTCACCGCCGAGGCCGGCGCCGCGCTCCGCCGGGTCGAGGAACACGTCCAGGCTGGCGTGCCGGTAGTCCGGGTCCGCCTCGGCGTACCACTGGATCGCGCCGATCACCCGGCCGTCGTGCTCGATCGCGTACACGTGTAGGTCGTCGTCGGCGAGGTCGGCGCGGACGGAGTCGGTCAGGTCGTCACCGCCCCGCCACCACCGGCGTACCTCCGGGTCGGCCCGGATCGCCGCGAGGGCCGGCACGTCCGCGACCGTCGCCGGTCGTAGTGTCACCGCCCGCCCCCGCAGCATCGGACTCAGCCCCGGATCTCGCCGTGCTCGACGCAGACCGCCGACCAGCCCACCGGCAGCACCTGCACCTTCATCCGACGTCGGCAGCGGGGGCAGAACCGAGGTGGCTCCAACTGGCGGGCCGACGCGCAGGCCGGGTGGGCGGTGGCCGTCGCCGACTCACCGCACCGGTCGCACCACTGCGCCGTCGTCGTCATGGTCGTCACAGCGTGGCGGAGAGAGCCTTGACCGGCATCTTCAGCTCGTCCAGCAGCTCCAGGTCGGCCGTCGCCGGTCGACCGAGCGTGGTCAGGTAGTTGCCGACGATCACCGCGTTGATGCCGCCGAGCAGACCGTCGCGGGTGCCGAGGTCGCCGAGGGTGATCTCGCGCCCACCGGCGTACCGCAGGATGGTGCGCGGCATGGCCAGCCGGAACGCGGCGATGGCCCGCAGCGCGTCCTTGCCCTCCACCACCGGGCGGTCACCGAGCGGGGTGCCGGGCCGCGGGTTGAGGAAGTTGAGCGGCACCTCGTGCGGGTTCAACTCGGCGAGCTGCGCGGCGAACTCGGCCCGCTGCTCGACGGTCTCGCCGAGGCCGAGGATGCCACCGCAGCACACCTCCATGCCGGAGTCGCGAACCATCCGCAGTGTCTCCCAGCGCTCCTCCCACGAGTGGGTGGTGACCACGTTGGGGAAGTACGACCGGCAGGTCTCCAGATTGTGGTTGTAACGGTGCACGCCCATGTCGACCAGGTCGTCGACCTGCTCCTTGCTGAGCATGCCCAGCGACGCGGCGACCTGGATGTCGACAGCCGCCTTGATGGCGGCGACGCCCTCGCGCATCTGCTTCATCAGCCGTGCGTCCGGGCCGCGGACGGCGGCGACGATGCAGAACTCGGTCGCCCCGGTCGCGGCGGTCTGCTTCGCCGCCTCGACCAGCGACGGGATGTCCAGCCAGACCGAGCGCACCGGCGAGGTGAACAGGCCCGACTGCGAGCAGAAGTGGCAGTCCTCCGGGCAGCCGCCGGTCTTCAGCGAGACGATCCCCTCGACCTCGACCTCCGGGCCGCACCAGCGCATCCGCACGTCGTGAGCGAGCTGGAGGGCGGCGGGCAGGTGCTCGTCGGGCAGGTTCAGCACGGCGAGGATGCCGGCCTGATCGAGGCCGACACCGTCACCCAGGACCTGGGTCCGGGCCTGGTCGAGGATCTCTGGCATGGCTCGTACCCTACTAGGCCTGTGCGAGAGCCCCCGATCAGCCGGAATGACCTGGCGGCCCGGTCGGCACCTCGCACCGAGTGGAATCGTCGGGCCGGTGGCGGCGGGTGGTAATTTCGCCCGGCGGGTGTCGGGCTGACCGGCACGTACAGCGGGGGAGGGTGACGGTGGCGGACTGGCTGGCGGCGCTCGACCGCCGCGCGGAGCTGCGGGCGAAGGCCGGGCTGACCCGGCGGCTGCATCCGCGTCCGGCCCACGATCAGATGACCGATCTGGCCGGCAACGACTACCTCGGCCTGGCGACCCACCCGGAGGTCACCGCCGCGGCCACGGCGGCCCTCTCGGCGTACGGGCTGGGGGCGACCGGGTCGCGCCTGGTCCGGGGCTCCACCGACGCGCACCGGACGCTGGAGGAGGACCTGGCCCGCTGGCTGGGCACCGACGGCGCCCTGGTCTTCTCCTCCGGCTACCTGGCCAATCTCGGCGCGCTGCGGGCGCTCGTCCAACCTCGGACGCTGCTCGTCTCCGACGCGCACAACCACGCTTCGCTGATCGACGGCTGCCGCCTCTCCGGTGCGGAGACGGTGGTCACCCCGCACGCCGACGTGGACGCGGTCGCCGCCGCGCTCGCGGCTGCTCCGGGCCGCCCGGCGGTGGTGGTGACCGAGTCGGTCTTCTCGGTCGACGGTGACCTTGCCCCGCTGGCTCGGCTGCACGCGGTGGCCCGCCGCCACGGCGCGCTCCTGCTGGTCGACGACGCGCACGCGCTCGGCCTGACCGGCCCGGCCGGCGCGGGCGCGGTGGCGGCCACCGGGCTGGCCGGCGAGCCGGACGTGGTGGTCACCGCCACCCTGTCCAAGGCGCTCGGTGGCGCGGGTGGCGTCGTCGCCGGCCCGGCCGAGTTCGTTCGGCACCTGGTCGAGACCGGCCGCACGTTCATCTTCGACACGGCACTGCCGCCGGCGGTCGCCGCCGGTGTGCACGCCGCGCTGCGACTCGCCCAGGCCGGTGACGACCTGCGCGCCGAGCTGTCCGACCGGGTGGGGCTGGCGGTCGGTCGACTGCGGGCGGCCGGGCTGACCGTCTCCGCCCCGGACGCGGCGGTGATCTCGGTGACCGCCCCGGGGCCGGAGGCGGCGACCGCCTGGGCCGCGGACTGCCGGGACCGGGGCGTCGCGGTGGGCTGTTTCCGGCCACCGTCCACCCCGGACACCCGTTCCCGCCTGCGCCTCACGGTCAGCGCGGGGGTGCCCCGGGCGGCGTTCGAGCGGGCGCTGGACGTCATCGTGGAGACTGCCCCATGACCGGCTGGGCGGGGTCGGTTCTGGTTACCGGGACGGACACCGAGGTTGGCAAGACGGTGGTGACCGCGGCGATCGCGGCTGCCGCGCAGGCTGCCGGGTTGCGGGTGGCGGTGGTCAAACCGGGTCAGACCGGTACGGCCGGCGGTGAGCCCGGCGACGTGGACGCGGTCAACCGGCTGGCTGCGCCGCTGACCGGTCGGACCCTGGCCAGCTACCCGGATCCGCTCGCCCCGTTGGCCGCCGCGCGGGTCGCGGACCTGCCGCCGCTGGAGTTGTACGCGGCGGTGGACGCCGTCCGTGAGGAGGCCGACAAGCACGACCTCGTGTTGATCGAGGGCGCGGGTGGGCTGCTGGTTCCGATGGGGCTGCGGCCGTCGGGTGAGCCGTGGACGATGGCCGACCTGGCGGTGTCGCTCGGCGCGCCCGCGGTGGTGGTCGCCCGCGCCGGGTTGGGCACGCTCAACCACACCGCGTTGACCCTGGAGGCGCTGGACCGCAGGGCGGTGCCGGCCGGTGTGGTGATCGGTGCCTGGCCGGCCCGGCCGGAGCTGGTGCACTGGACGAACCTCACCGATTTGGTGCCGAACCTGCTCGGCGCGCTGCCCGACGGCGCGGGCGCGATGGACCCCGGTGTGTTCCGGCGGTCCGCGCCGGGTTGGCTCACCCCGGCCCTGCACGGTGTGCTCGACGACTGGCGGGTCTGGGCCGAGGAGAGCGGCTGAACACCTGACTTTCGTCGGTGTCCGCGCAGGTCGGGCGTGGGTAGCCTGACCGCCGTGCGGATTCTCGACTCCGCGCCGTCGGGTTGGCTGCACCGGCGGCGTCGCCTGCTGCTGGACGTGCTGCTCTGGGCGGTGGTGGCCGCCCCGGTGGGTTATGCCGAGGTCAGCCCGCCCTATTCGCGGTACGTGTTGCCGCTGCTGGTCGGCAAGCTGCTCGTGCTCGGTGTCGCGGTGGTGGCGAGTCGACGTCAGCCGTTGGTCGCCCTGGTGCTGGCGGTGCTCGGGTCGTTGGTCGATGGCAACTTCGTGTTCGCCATTCCGGTCTTCAGTTATCTCGCCGGGCGGCGCAGCGCCACCGTGGGTCCGGCGATCATGGTCTTCGTGCTGATCACGGCCGGTGGCACGGCGCTCAACCTGGGGCTGCTCGGCGCCGGCGCGGCCACCTGGTTCCTGCTCGCCTCGGTGCTGCTCTTCGCCGCCGTGTTTCCCTGGTTGGTCGGCCGGTACCGCCGCCAGCAGCAGGAGTTGACCGACGCCGGTCGCCGGCACGTCGACGCGCTGACCCGCGAGCAGCGGGGTGCCGCCGAGCGGATCCGGCTGCGTGAGCGGGCCCGGATCGCCGGGGAGATGCACGACTCGCTCGGTCACGACCTCAGCCTGATCGCGTTGCGCGCCGCCGCCCTGGAGGTCGCCGCCGACCTGGACGACCGGCACCGGGCCGCGGCGGGGGAGTTGCGGGCCAGCGTCTCCGCCGCGACCGAGCGACTGCACGAGATCATCGGGGTGCTCCGCGAGGAGGCGGGCGGGTCGCTGCGTCCGAGCGGGGAGACCGTCGCGGACCTGGTCGACGGTGCCCGGGAGGCCGGCATGACGGTACGGCTGGACGCCGCCCCGGCGGTCGCGGAGCTACCGGCGATGACGGGTCACGCGGCGCACCGGATCGTCCGGGAGGCGCTGACCAACGCGGCCCGGTACGCGCCGGGCGCCCCGGTCGACGTGCGCCTCATCCGCAACGGTGACCGGGTCGAGGTGAGCGTCGTCAACGACGCTCCGCCGGCCGGGCCGCTGCCCGCCCCGCCGTCGCAGGGCAGTGGGCTGCTCGCCCTCGCCGAGCGGGTCCGCCTCGCCGGTGGGACGCTCGATGCCGGCCACCGCGCCGACGGCGGTTTCGCGGTACGGGCGGTGTTGCCGGCCACCGCGCCGTCCCCCGAGGCGATCGGGTCGGCGGCCGAGACCGGGCTGCCGTCCCGGCCGGGCGAGCGGCCCGGTGCGGCGGAGCGGCCGGTGGATGCGGAGCGGCGGTTGCACGACGCCCGGCGGCGGGTTCGGCGCAGTCTGCTGGTGGCGCTCGTCGCACCTGTCGGTTTCGCCCTGGTGCTCTCGTTCGTCTACTACCCGGTGGCGACCGCCGGGACGGTGCTGGACCGGGCCACCTTCGAGCAAATGCGCGTCGGCGCGGCCCGGTCGGAGCTGGTCGGGCTGCCCCGGCGGCAGTTGGAACGCCCAACACCTGTCGACCAGGCCGGCTGCGAGTACTACACCGACGGCAACTTCCCCCTCGCGGAGCCGACCTGGCGGCTCTGTTTCACCGATGGCCGGCTGGTCAGCAAGGAGTGGATCGCCTAGTGGACACCGACGCGGCGGCGGCACCGCCGATCCGGGTGGTGCTGGCCGACGACGAGGCGATGATCCGGGCCGGCGTCCGGGCCATTCTCGCCAGCGACCCCGGCATCGAGGTGGTCGCCGAGGCCGGCGACGGGCACGCGGCGGTGGAGCTGGTCCGTGCCCACCGACCCCGGGTCGCGCTGCTGGACATCCGGATGCCGCGGCTGGACGGGCTGGCCGCCGCCGCCGAGATCCGCCGGGTCGTTCCGGACACCGCGACGATCATGTTGACCACGTTCGGCGAGGACGACCACGTGGCCCGGGCGCTCGGGCACGGTGCCAGCGGGTTCCTGCTCAAGGCCGGCGACCCGCGTGAGCTGATCGCCGGTGTGCACGCCGTCGCCGACGGTGGGGCGTACCTGTCGCCGAGGGTGGCCCGCAGGGTGATCGAGCTGGGGGCCGACCGGCTGGCCCGTCGACCCGCCGCCCGGGACCGGACGGCCGGGTTGACCGAGCGGGAACGGGAGGTGCTGGCCCTGGTCGGGGCGGGCCTCTCCAACGCCGAGATCGCCCGCCGGCTGCACCTTGTGGAGGGCACCGTGAAGAGCTACCTGACCAGCATCTTCACCCGGCTGGACGTGCGCAACCGGGTGCAGGCGGCGATCCTCGCGTACGAGGCGGGGTTGGTCGACGGCTGAGCGGGGGCCGGGCAGCCCCCGCTCAGCCGGCAGCGTTCTACGCGTCGCGGCGGCGCAGTGCGGCCCGGCCCAGCAGCAGCGCGGCGCCGGCCCACCCAGCGAGCAGCAGCAACCCGACCAAACGCGGGTACGGCGCGGTGTCGCCGGCCAGGAAGTGCCCGCCGGACACGCCGGGGAACACGTCGGCGATCCGGTTCAGCACGTCGATGTCCGGCTCCTGAAGGGAGAGCGGCACGATCATCAGGGTGGCGAGGAGCACGGTGAGGGTGAGCACCGCGCTGCGCAGCGCGGCGCCGAGGCCCAGCGCGAGGACCCCGACCAGCGCCAGGTAGGCCGCCACCGCCACGATGTCGCCGATCGTGCCGGCGGCCGGGGCGCTGCCCCACTCGCCGAGCACCGGCCGGGCGACCAGGGTGCCGACGCCGCCGAGCAGCAGCCCGAGCGCGAAGGTGACCGCCCCGGCGACGGCTGCCTTGGCCAGCAGTACGCGACCGCGGGACGGGGTGCACTGCAACGTCGTCCGGATGGTGCCACTGGTGAACTCGGCGGTGATCGCGAGCAGGCCCAGCGCCAGCACCACGTACTGGGTCAGCTCGACCGAGTCGATCAGCACGCTGCCGACGGTGACGATCCCCCGGTCGTCGGTCGGGTCGTCGTTGGTGTTGTCGTTCGCGGCGTAGATGGCCAGTTGGCCGGCGCTCGCGGCCATCACCAGCAGCCCGGCCAGCGCCGTCCACCAGGTGCTCCGCACCGAGGAGAGCTTGGTCCACTCGGCGGCCACGGCGCCAGTGCGGGTGCTGGTGCTCATCGTGCCCCACCCCCGGTCGGGCCACCGGCGTACTCGACGCTGTCGGCGGTCAGCTCCATGAACGCCTGCTCCAACGACGCGGCGTGCGCGCTCAGCCCGTGCAGTCGTACCCCCAGCTCGTGGGCCAGGTCGCCGACCTGGTCGGCGGTGGCGCCGGTGACGGTCAGCTCGTTCCGGTCGGCGGTCTCGACTGTCGCCCCGGCGGCGGTGAGGCGCGCGGCTAGCGCGACCAGCCCGTCCGGGTGCGGGCTGCGGACCCGGACCGCGACCGTGCCGCGGGCGATCACCTCGCCGATCGGCTCGTCGGCGAGCAGCCGTCCCCGGCCGATCACCACCAGCTGGTCGGCGGTGAGCTGCATCTCGCTCATCAGGTGGCTGGAGACGAAGACCGTCCGCCCCTCGTCGGCCAGCGAGCGCATCAGTTGCCGCACCCAGCGCACCCCGTCCGGGTCGAGGCCGTTCACCGGCTCGTCGAACATCAGCACCGGCGGGTCGCCGAGCAGCGCACCGGCGATGCCGAGCCGTTGACCCATGCCGAGGGAGAGCGTCCGCCCCGGCTTGGCGGCGGCCCGTCCGTCCAGCCCGACGGCGTCCAGCACCTCGTCGACCCGGCGGGTCGGGATGCCGTTGCTGTGCGCCATGGCCCGCAGGTGCGCCCGACCGGACCGGGCCGGGTGGATGGCCCGGGCGTCGAGCAGCGCGCCCACCTCGTGCAGCGGCCGGTGTAACTCCCGGTACGCGCGCCCGCCGACCAGGGCTTGCCCGGCGGTGGGACGGTCCAGGCCGAGGATCATCCGCATGGTGGTGGACTTGCCGGCGCCGTTGGGGCCGAGAAAGCCGGTGACCCGGCCGGGCGCGATGTCGACGGTCAACGCGTCGACCGCGACTGTCGACCCGAACCGTTTCGTCAACCCACGTAATGTGATCATGCGCTGACGCTAGGCGGGTGACCCGCTGCCCCACCGCGCCCGAACGGCACCACCCACCCCTGACTTTCGTCAGGTCGGCGGCGGGCCGATCACCGTACGTACTGCTCCAGCAGCGCCGGGGTGAGCCCGGCCCGGTGGATCGCCTTCAACGCCGCGAGCAGGTCGTCCATCAGCGCCGGCCGGAAGTGCATCAGCAGCACGTCGCCGGGCTGGACCACCTTCTCCGGGGTCTGGTAGCGCACCTTCCCCTCGTGGACGGTCTCGGTCCAGTGGAAGACCGCCTTCGCGCCGCAGTCGTGTGCGGCCTGCAGCGTGGTGCTGTCATGCTCGCCGAACGGTGGCCGGAACAGGGTGGGCCGCTTGCCGAACAGCCCCTCCAACCTGTCCGCCGCACCGCAGATCTCCTGCTTCTGATAGTCGTACGACCGGCCGGCCAGCGAGTTGTGATTGATGGTGTGGTTCTCCACGACCCCGCCCACCGCCTCGATCTGCCGGAAGTAGTCGGTGTGCTCCGCCGCCGCCGGTGAGTTGAGGAACATGGTGACCGGGATGCGCGCCTCCCAGATGAAGTCGATCACCCCCGGCGGGCGGGCCAGTCCACCGTCGTCGATGGTGATGAAGGCGACCTTCTGGTCGGTCGGCAGGCGGTGCCAGAACGGGGCCGAACCGGTCGCGGGCAGCGGCACCGGTTGCGGCGGCGGCGCCTCGGGAAACGTCGGCACCTGGGACACGTACCAGGCCAGGCTCTTGAACGCGGGCTTCGCGGTCGCGGACGGTGCGGCCGAGGGGGTCGGCGCCGGGGCGGACAGCGTCGGCTGGGCCGCGGTGACCTGCCGGGCGTGGGCCGGGTGGCCCGGACCGACTGTGCAGGCGGTCAACGCCAGCAGCGCCAGAAGCGTTACGACGGCAGGGATCCGACGGGTGGGGATGGCTGACACGCCCGGAAACATACCGAGTGGATCAGGATCCGATCAGCCCGGTGACGTCGGGGGAACGGCGGACCACGAACGCGTCCGGCATCCGGAAGGTGAGATTGTCCGGGCACCAGGGCTCGCGCAGCACTGTCACCCTGTCCAGCAGCGGCGCGGCCTCGGCCACCACCACCGCCGCCTCCATCCGGGCCAGCACGTCCCCGACACAGCGGTGCGCCCCCGCCCCGAACGCCAGGTGTCGGCGTGACCCACGCTGGCCCGGACGGAACTCGTCGGGCGACTCCACGACCGCCGGGTCCCGACCGGCGCGGCCCAGCCACAGCACGAGGCTGCTGCCCGCCGGCACCTCCGTGCCGCCCAGCGTGCTCTCCGCCGTCGCCACCCGCCGCCACGTGACGATCGGTGGTTCCAGCCGCAACCCCTCCTCCACCACGTCGGCCACCGCGACCTCGCCCGTGCGCAGGCCGGCCCGTACCGCGGGCTCGCCGGCCAGCCGGTGCAGCAGCAGGGTGAGGAACTGCGAGGTGGTCTCCTGCCCGGCGACCAGCAGGAAGAAGAGCGCGCCGACCACCACGTCCGGCGGGTGCCCGGCCGCGCGCAGCTCGGCGGCCAACCCGCCGCCGACGGCCGCGAAGTCACGCAGTACGCGGTGGAACCGGCCCACCTCGGCGGCGAGCGCCACCTGCCGATCGGCGTCCAGCGGTGCCCAGAACAACTCCAGCGCGGCGCGGGCGAACTCCTTGACCGCGCCCACCGGCGCCTCCGGCAACTCCACCAGCCGGGCCAGCACCAGCAGCGGCAGGTCGGCGGCGAGGTCCGCGTACAGGTCGACCGGTTCGCCGGCGTCGAGCGTGGCGTCGATCCGGGCGACCCGGTCCCGGACCAGCGCGGTGAGCCAGGGTCGCTGCGCGGCCACCCGGGTGGGGTGCAACGCCGCCGCGACGATCGCCCGGATCCGCGGGTGGCTGACGCCCGAGTTGTTCGCCAGGGTCGGCGGCAGCCGGAACCGGTGCCCGGCGAGCACCCGCAGCGCGGTCACCGGCATCGGTGTCACCGCGTCCAGCGCGTTGTCCGGCCGGTAGGTGACCGGGTCGGCGAGGACCTCGCGGACCAGCGCGTGCCGAGTCACGACCAGGTGGGTGCCGCCGACGTGGTCCGGCACCCGGGCCACGTCCGGCCATGCGGGGTCGGCCACCTGCGCCCAGCTGCGGAACAGCACCCGGACACGCTAGCCGGCGGCCCCCGGCAACCCCGCTCGCAGCCGCCAGACGGTGGTGCGCTTCACCCGCACGCTCTCCAGCGCCTCCGGCACCGGTACGTCGTACGCGGCCACCTCGTCGAAGCGGTCCCGGGGCAGGAACGCCCGCCCGGGGTCACCGACCAGCGCCGGCGCGCCGGCCCGGGCGGCGCGCAACAGGAACCGCAGGACCCGGCGGGCCATCGCCTCGCTGTAGAAGACGTCCCCGGCGAGCACCACCTCGGCGTCCCCGGCGTCGCCGTCGAGGATGTCGCCGAACTCGGCGTCGACGCGTACCCCGTTGGCCTCGGCGTTGAGGGCGACCGCCGCCACCGCCAGCTCGTCGACCTCGACGGCCCGCACCGACGCCGCGCCGGCGCGGGCGGCGGCGATGGCCACCAGGCCGGAGCCGGAGGCGAGGTCGAGCACCCGGCGGCCGGCGACCAGCTCCGGGTGGTCGGTCACGTAGCGGGCGAGGGCCTGCCCGCCGGCCCAGGCGAACGCCCAGAACGGCGGCGGCCGGTCGCTGGAGAACTCGCCCTCGGTCAGCTCCCACAGCCCGATCGGCTCGTCCGCCTGGTGCAGCCGCACCTCGGGAACGAAGGGGACCGGGGCCAGCCGGGCGTGCAGCCGGACGAAGGTGCTGGAGAGCTCGGACACGGCGTGATTCTCCCAGCGGGCCGACTTCCGGCGTGTCGCGGGGGAGTGGTGACCGGTTCACCACGGTCGGTGAAAACCCGCCCTGTCCTTGCCGTCCGGTGCGAACACACCCGTCTGGTTCCGCCGCTGCACCGCTTCTAGCGTTGCGGGGTGGAGGCAACCGAACGGAGGACGGCGGTGGTGACGGTGTGGCGGTATGCGCTGAGGGCAGGGGTGGTGCTGGCCTGTCTGAGCGGGGTGGAGCTGGCGGTGGCCGCCCCGGCACAGGCGGCCTTCACCACCGAGATGAGCGGCCTGCCGGGACGGTTCACGGCCGGCGAGCAGGTACGGACCATCTCCGCGGTGGTCTCCCAGACCGACCGGCGCGCCAGGTGCGCGAAGGTGCGCTGGTCGATGGTGCTCAGCGTGCAGGGCCTCCGGCTCGACCAGGTGAAGATGGACCGGGTGGAGGAGACCGGCGACTTTCCGCTGGAGATCCGTACCGAGGGTGACGTGGCCCGGTTGACCGACCGGCAGCTCGACCCCGGCACGCTCTGCCCGGGCCGCACGGTCACCGCCCGCTACCGGGTGGCCTTCGCCGAGGACGTCACCCAGGGGCGGGTCACCCTCGCCGCCGAGGCGTACGACGCCAACCTGCGCCTGCTGGCCCGGCAGACCGCCACCCGCTCGGTGGTGGGGCTGGGCGGCGCCGCGACCGGTACGCCGAAGCCGACGGCGACCCCGCCGGAGCCCACCGAATCCGCGAGTGCGCCGGCCGAGGACGAGAGTGCGGCGACCGAGGAGCCGGTGGCGGAGTACCCGGCCGACGCCGCGCCGCCGGCGGCCAGTCGCCCGGTCTCGCAGTCCGGCGCGTTCGGTGTGGTGCAGGCCGCGTTCCTGCTCGGCGGGCTGCTGCTCTTCCTCGGGATGGGGCTGCTGCTGCGGCTGCGGCACCTGACCCGGGCCACGGCCGGGGACGCCGACGAGACCGACGACCCGCCGGTGGACCGGCGCTGGGAGCGTCCGGCGGTAGCCGACCCCTGGCGGCGACCGGCCCGCCGCTGATCGGGGGCCCGCGCTGGGAACGGTCCGGCGGCGCTGATCGGGGGCCGTGGGGCCGGCGGATACCCGCCGGCCCCACGGTGTCACTTCGAGAACGCCTGGAATTCGGCGATCCTGACCTGGCTGCGGGCCGGGCTGGCGGTCGCGCAGTCCGTCGTCGTGGCCGGGTCGTCGTCCTGCTCGCCCGCGTAGTTCGGGCCGCCGGTGCACTGGCTCGCCAACACCTCGAGGCGCAGGTGCGTCGCGAGGGTGGTGGGTACCGCGAACGTCCGCAGGTTGATGTCGCGGCTGTACGCCCGGTACGCCCCGCCGGGGAACGCGTCCCCCGCGCTGGTGTAGATGCGCTGCCAGCGCGCCGGGTCCGCGCAGTCGGTGGTGGTCGCGTTGCAGGCGGACACCGCGAACGAGCGCAGGGCACTGAGCGCGTTCTGGGCGCCGGTGTCGGCGTCACCGGTGATCGCCGGGCGCAGCATCGCGCTGACGTTCACCCGCTTGACCGTCTGCGGGGCGTCCCCGGGCAGCGCCACGGTGAGCTGCCGGCCGGCGACCCCGTCCAGGGAGGCCCAGTTCGTGGCCTCGGTGTCGTCGACCACCCGGTCCAGGTTGACCCCGTCGCCGGTGACGGTGGCGCCGGACGCGGCGGAGGCGAGGTTGCGGCTCATCCGCAGGTCGACGTAACCGTCCTGACCTGCCTTGGCGACCACGCTGAGCCGCTGGTGCCCGAAGCCGGGGGCCACCGCGAGCAGGTCGTACGTGCCGGCCACCATCTCCACGGTGTCCGGGATCGGCGTCGCCGGATCGGTGTCGGCCACCGGCACGGCCCGCGCCTCGTACGCCCCCACGTACACCCGGATCGGCGCGTCGGCGCTGTCCCCGCGCGGACGCAGGGTGAGCGTCGCGTTGCCACCGCGCGGCGAGGCGAAACTCGGCGTCGGGTCGGTGTCGCCGGCGCCGTTGGTGGCGGCGTCGCGGCCCATCCCGGAACGGGCGAACTCGGCCCAGATCAGGTCCTGGTTCGCGCCGCCGAAGCGGAGCAGGTCGGCGGTGAGCATGTTGTCCCGCATGTCGAGCATGCTGACCTGGCTGGCGGCCTGGAGCAGGAACGAGTCGAAGACCAGCTGCGACCAGCGCCGGTTGCCCGGGCACTGGTCCGCCGCGACCTTCCCCTGTGCGCAGTCGAGCTGCCGCTGCGGGGTGCCGAGGCCGTACCGCTTGACCAGGGCGGAGCGGACCCGGAAGTTGGTGGCGCCCCAGATCTCCCCGTCGGCGTGCACGGCCGGGCCGGCGGTGTTGTAGCCGATGTCGGAGTAGTTGAGCGGGCTGCGGCTCAGGTCGTAGTTGCGGATGCCGCTGACTAGGTTGCCGGTGACGTAGCCGCCGGTGATGAAGGGCGTCTCGCCGGGCGCGCGCAGCCCGTGCTGGAAGAGGTACTCGGCGGCGAGCAGGTCGCCCCACGACTCACCCATCGACCCGCCCTGGTGGCCGCTGATCCCGCTGTCCGGGCCGGCGATCATCCGGTTGGTGATCGCGTGGGTGTACTCGTGACCGATCACCGTCATGTCGTAGTCGCCGTCCACGCACGGCGGGTACGGCCCGCCCGCCTGCGGCTGCCAGAGGTACATGTTGGTGGTCGGCGGCAACCCGTCGCGCGGGGTGCCCTGGTTGGCGTTGTTCCGGTTGCCGGTCAGCGCGCCCTGCTGGGCGCGGCCCTGCTCGGCGTCACCGCCCAGCCCGGACGGGGTGAGGTTGACCGCCTGCAGGTTCCACGCCGACTCGGTGAAGCCCAGCTGGTACGACCAGTCGTGCATCCGGTTGTGCATGGCGAAGAGGTTGGCGATCGACGCGTCCGCGTCGTTGCGCTGGGCGGAGGTGAACACTCCGGGGTTGCACCGGGCCTGGTGCCACTGGTCGGTGAAGGGGTACTCGTAGCGGCGTTCCGGGCTGGTGGGGGCCGGCACGACCGGGGTGTTCGCGCCCCAGGACAGCACCGTGTTGGCCGAGTTGCCGCGCGAGGTGAACGTCGGCGTGCCGGTGGCCGCGTCGACGTCCCACGGTTGGCCGGTGGCCGGGTCGCGGAAGGCGGCCTGGCAGCCGGGGCTCGGGTCGCCGCACCAACGCACCCGGGGGTCCTGCCCGGGGCCGAGGTCGCGGGGTGGGGTGGCCGGGAAGACCGCCCAGCTCGGGTTGTCGGAGTCGAAGTCGACGAGGTCCTCGCGCACCAGCACCTGCCCGGTGCTGCCGTCCACGTAGCTGGTGAACGCGGCCGGGTGCTCGGTGTCCGCGCCGATCATGGTCACCTCGTAGGCGGCCCGTGGCCCGTCCAGCGGGGTGGGCACGGCCACCGACCGGATGGTGTGGCTGGCCACCGCGTCGGCGGTCAGCTTGGCGTCGGCGAGCGCGGCAGCATACGCCTGCTCGGCGCTGCGGGTGGCCGGCGCTGGCGCGTTCGTGTTCCGGGCCAGCGAGGAGCTGACCGAGAGCACCGCGCCGTCGGCGACCGCGAGGGTGACGAGGCCGTCCGGCCCGGCGGGCAGGTCGCCGAAGCGCTGCCGGAGGGTGACCACGGTGCCGCTGCCGATCGGCCGGACCAGCACCCGTTCCATGCTGGCCACCGCGGCGGCGTCCATGCCGAACAGGTCGCGGTTGGCGGCCAGGTAGGCGCGGGCGGCGGCCTCCGGATCGGCGGGCAGCCCGCTGGCCAGCGGGGTGCGACCGGGGCCGAGCGCCTGCGGGGTGCCGAGCCGGTTCCACCGGACGTCGGTGTCGACGGCGCGGGCCATGCCGCGTTGGCGGGCGTCGGGTGCCGCCGTACCGGCGCGGTTGTCGGCGTCGGCGGGCGCGTGCCCCTCGGCGAACGGCCCGGACCGGCGCTCGGCGGACGCCGCGCCGCCGGTGGGGGCCGCGGTGCTCACGCCGGTGGGGAGCAGCGCGGCGACCGTCGCCGTTGTCGCCAGGATGGCGATGAGCCGGCGTCGACGCCGGCTCATCGGGGGTGACCACTCCGGTTGTGGCACGGGACCTCCTCGTGGGAGCGAGATGGCCGGCGAGTCGCCGACCACAGATGCGCGGTGACGCATGCGCATCTGTGGATATCAGTCTCCCGAGGTCGCGGCAAGGTCCAGAGCCGCTATCGCACCGACAGATCGAGATGTGGTCAGTCGTTCGGCGCCCAGTCCGGGTCGCGGCCGAACGCGGCCAGCAGGTGGTCCTGCTCGTCGGCGTCGTCGGGCACCCGTACGCCGGTGTGGACCAGTTTGTTGCTCCGGTAGGCGTCGATCTGGCCGGCGAACCACTGGGCGGCGGCGTGCACCGCGTCCGGGTCGAGCCGCGGCTGGGCGCCGATCGCCACCGCCACGTCCCAGCCGTGCACGAGGTGCTCGGCGAGGAGTTGCCGAAGGTACTCGGCGGCCGGGGTGTCGCCGCTGGAGAGGTGCACGGTGCGGTCGATGGTGCCGGGGTGGGTGGCGGCGATCTCGGCCTGCGCGGCGGCCTCCCGCGCCGTCGCGATCGGGTCGGCGCCGAGCTGGTCACCGTCGAGCCGGTCGCCGACCTCGTCGATGGTCCGGCCGGCGAGCAGCGGAACGCTCCACCGGTCCTCGGTCACCACGTGGTTGACCAGCGTGCGGACGTCCCAGTCCGAGCAGGGGGTCGGGTCGGACCACTGGCCGGGCTCGATCTGGTCCACCCGGTCGATGAATTCGGCCAGGCTCCGGCGGTACGCCTCCAGGAGATCCATGCTGCCGATTGTTCCGGTCGGCGGGGCGGGCCGAGTCCGTTTTGCCCGGCCTGGTGCGGGGGATTGGTGCTGGTTGCCCGGCTCAGTCCAGGTCGGTCGGGTCCAGACCGAGCTCTCGGGCGGTGACCAGCCGGACCCACTCGCCGAACTGCCGGCGGGAGATCACCCGGTCGTGCACGGCGAGTTGGACGGCGAGGCCGTCCATCACCGCGCTGATCCGCCAGGCGGCCCCGTCCGGGTCGGCGCACTGGAAGGTGCCGTCGGCCACCCCGGCGGTGATCACCGCCGCCAGGTCCTGCCGCCAGCGCAGGTCGAGCCGGCGGGAGACCTTCTCCAACTCGGGGGTACGCAGCGACTCGGACCAGCCGTCGATCCACATCGACCAGGAGGTCGCCCGCCCGGCCGGGGTGTAGAGCTTGAGGATCCGGCGGAGCTTGGTCAGCGGTGGGGCTGAGGAGCGGGTCACCACGTCCAGTCGGGCCAGATCCTGCTCGACCGCGTACGCGAAGGCCTGCGCGAGCAGCCGCTCCTTGGTGGCGAAGTGGTAGAAAACCAACGCCTGACTCACGCCCGCGGCATTCGCCACGTCGGCCGTCCGGGTGTTGGCCAGACCGCGCTCCACGATCACGTCGCAGGCGGTGCGCAGCAGGGCATCCAGGCGGATCTCGGCCGCACGTCTCGTCACGACCGTTACCGTAGCCCATCCGACTGAACACGAACAGTTACCACCACGCGCCGATCCGCGCGGTGACAGTCGGAAGCCGGACACTTCCTTCGGGTGTCGTCGGTCGTTTCCACGGAGAGTGTTCATCGAGGTCCGCTGCCCGGTGTCGGGCTGCGGAGACGTCGATGGTCGCGCATGCGACGCGATGATGACGATCATTGCCTAGTGATGTCGGAGTGTGACCGTCCGTGCTGAATCCGGGCACCGGATCAGCCCCCTAGGAAGCCCGCTGGGTGTGGCTCCGGTCCAGCCCCGGCCCCCCGGGACGCGCCGAAGCGACCCCGAGTTGGCAGTCAAACACCGGCTCGGCTAAAGTTCTCATCCGTCACCCGGGAACGTCCGGGGGCGTGCGGACGTAGCGCAGCTGGTAGCGCATCACCTTGCCAAGGTGAGGGTCGCGGGTTCGAATCCCGTCGTCCGCTCGGAGCTGCCGCCACGCATGACGGGGGCAACCTCGGTGGGGTGGCCGAGAGGCGAGGCAACGGCCTGCAAAGCCGTGTACGCGGGTTCAAATCCCGTCCCCACCTCGGCAACAAGCACGGGCGATTGGCGCAGTGGGAGCGCGCTTCCTTGACACGGAAGAGGTCACTGGTTCAAACCCAGTATCGCCCACCAGAGGAGAACGGCTCGTTACCGGAAGACCCGGTGACGAGCCGTTCCGCTTGTGGCGCGACGGTCATCAGTCGACGCTGAGCCGGTACCCGATTCCCCGTACGGTGTGCACGCGCAGGGTGTCGTCGACGGCGTGCAGTTTGCGACGTAGCCGCTTCACGGCCGAGTGCAGGCTCGACGTGTCGCCGAGGAAAGCGCAGCCCCAGACCGATTCGAAGAGCCTCTCGTACGTCCAGACCCCGACCGGTGCGGTGGCGAGTTGGGTGAGCAGGTTGCGCTCCAGTCGGGTCAGGGCCAGCGGTTCTCCGCGCCACGTCACCCGGTGGTCGAGCGGGTCGATGGTGAGGTCACCGAGGCTGATCCGACCGGCCCCGCCGACGGCGGGAGCGACTGCGGCCGCAGCGGCTGCGGGTACGGGCGCGGTGGTGGAGGGCCGGGCCGGCCCGCTGATGATCGGCCCGCCGATCATCGCCTGCAACTCCGCGAGGTCGGTGCAGATCACCAGGGTGCCGAGGCCGTCCAGGCGGCGGACCATCCGCTCGCGCACCGACACGTCGGCGGTCACGCAGAAGACGAGGGACACATCGTCGATCACTGTCGTACCTCCCCAGGAGCCAGTAAAAGACAACGCTGTCTGCACCCCGTAGTCAATGGTTTCCGGTCGGCTGCCGTGCCCGCCGGCACAGACGCGGCCGGGCCGCGCGCTCGCCTCTAGAAGGTCAACAAGCGGAATTCGCCCACCGGCCGGAAACCGAGGTTGCGGTAGACCGACTCGCCGACGGCCGACGAGGTGAGGGCGGCGGTGCGGGCACCCCGCTCACCTGCCAGATCGAGTGCCGCCCTGGTCATGGCCGCGCCGATGCCCCTGCGGCGCTGCTCCGGCTGGGTGCCGACGAAGTAGAGGGTGACCAGACCGTGGCTGATCCAGGCGACGGCCGTCGCGACGACCTGGCCGTCGGCGAGGCGACCCGCCAGCCGGAGCACCGTGCCGTCGCCGGTGAACGCCTTCTCCCGTTCGATCGTCGCGGCCACGCCGTCCGCCGGGATTCCGGACACCCGGGCGTAGGCCGGGACGAAGGCGGCGAGGTCGGTGGTCTCGGCGATCCGTACGTCGGCGGGAGTCGGAACATCGGCCACCTCGCCCATCCCCACCGCCATGATCGGCATGCGGGCGACCTCCACCGCGCCGAGGGAGACCAGGCCGTCCGCGGTGCCGGCGTCGCTGTCCGGGCCAACCCACCAGATCCGGGGTACGCCGTGCAGGCGCCTCCGGGCCTCGGCGAGCGCGTCCTGTGGGGTGCGCCCGGCCACCCGCAGTACGCCGTTGAGGGGCGCGTGCGGCACGTCACTGCGGTAGGTCGGCAGGTCCGGACCCCCGGAGACGCCGATGTTCCAACCGAGCAGGTACGCCCGGTGCGCGGCCAGCACCGTGTCGAGAGGCTCCATGATCTGGATCGTAACGCGGCTGCCGAAACCCCTCCCAGCCAGCGGAAACGGCTCGGTGCGGCAGCTGTGACCGGCGGTACTTTGTCGATCGTTCCAGATAGCGGGTAGCGTTCAGCCATGGCCCGTACCCGTGAGTTCGACCTCGACGCCGCGGTCGACGCTGCCATGGACGTGTTCCGGAGCAAGGGCTACGAGGGCACCTCCATGCGGGACCTCTCCGAGGCGACCGGCCTGGGCAGCGGCTCGATCTACGCCGCCTTCGGCAGCAAGGACGGCCTCTACCTGGCGGTGCTCGACCTGTACCGGCAGCGCTACGCCATACCGATGGTCGATCTGCTGCGCTCGGGCAACGACGCGCGAGCGGTCATCCGTGAGGTGTTCATCAGCGCGGTGGACGACATCACCGGCGACGGCCGGCACCTCGCCTGCCTGATCGTCGGGGCGTCGATGGAACGGGCGCACCAGGACGTGCGGGTCGCCGAGCGGCTCCGTTCCACCACCCAGTCCCTGGAGTTGGCGCTCTACGACCTGCTCGCCGAGGCGCAGTTGCGGGGTCAGATCACCAGCGACCGCAGCGCCACCGACCTGGCCGGCTTCCTGGTGACCAGCCTCCAGGGTCTGCGGGTGATGGGCGCCATCAACCCGGACCGGGCGGCGCTGACGCGGTACGCCGAGGTCGCGCTCACCTGCCTGGACTGACCGCCGGACAGGTAGTCGGCCGGTCACCCCAATGAGGAGTCGAGCATGAGAGCGGTCGGACTGCTGCGCTACGGCGGGCCCGAGGTGCTGCGGGTGGTCGAGCTTCCGACGCCGCACGCCGGTCCCGGCGAGGTCCGCATCCGGGTACGCGCCGCGGCGGTCAACCCCGCGGACACGTTGATCCGGGCCGGTATGACGCCGGTGCGGCTGCGCGGCGGCGCCCCGCTGCTGCCCGGTCAGGACATCGCCGGCACCATCGACGAGGTGGGCTCCGGGACCAGTGGTGCTCTCGCCCCGGGTGACCCGGTGATGGCCATGATCAATCCGACCCGGGCGGCCGGCGGTGGGTACGCCGAGTGGGTCGTGCTCCCGGAGACCTGGGTGGCGCTCGCGCCGGCGGGCGTGTCACCCGCCGAAGCGGCCACCCTGCCGTTGAACGGGTTGACCGCACTGCACGCCCTGGACCAGTTGCGGCTGCCGTCGGGCAGCACCCTCGCGGTGACCGGAGCGGCCGGCGCCGTCGGCGGGTACGCGGTCCAGCTCGCCAAGTCCGCCGGGCACCGGGTGTTGGCCGACGCGGCGCCCGACGACGTCGAACTGCTGACCGCGCTCGGCGCCGACGTGACGGTGACCCGAGGTCCGGATGTCGCCGACCGCTTCCGGAAGCACGCCCCGGACGGGGTGGACGGCGCCGTCGACGCCGCGTTGCTCGGCGGCGCGTTGCTGCCCGCGGTGCGCGCGGGTGGTGCCGTCGCGCTGCTGCGCGGCGGGCCCGATCCGGTGCTGCGGGCGCAGGCCGACCAGCGGAGGATCGACATGGTGTCCGCGTACGTGCACGAGTACGACGGGCGCCGCGACAAACTCGACCTGCTTCGGCGACTCGCCGAGGAGGGTGCGCTGACCCTGCGGGTCGCCGGCCGGTTCCCGCCGGAGGAGGCGGCCCGGGCGCATCAGCTCCTGGAGGCCGGAGGGGTTCGCGGCCGGTTGGTCATCGAGTTCTGATTCCGCCGGCGGCACCACCGGAGCATGCACGGGTGCGCCGCATCCAGGTCGAGAGTGGCGACCACACCGGCCGCGACGCCTGTCCGGCATCTGCTGCGGCGCGAGGTCACCGGATGCGACGGGCCGGCCGCCCACAGCGCGGCGGCCGGCCCGGAATCACGGTGGCCTGGCGGCTCCGCCAGCGATCGAGGTGGTCGGTCACAGCGGCGGTGCGATGTCCCGCCGCTCCTCGACCTGGCGGTACTCCACCGGCTGCTCGGTGGTGGTGACGACCTGGCGGCGGCGACCCCAGATCAGCGTGGTCATGATCAGGCCGAGCACGCCGGCGCCCATCAGGATCCAGCCGACCACGTCGAGGTTGATGCCGCCGACGCTCGCGTCCAGTGCGAAGGTGAGGATCGCGCCGAGCGCGATCAGGAAG
The DNA here is from genome assembly GCF_042869175.1 of Micromonospora sp. NPDC007208. Lineage (NCBI taxonomy): Bacteria > Bacillati > Actinomycetota > Actinomycetes > Micromonosporales > Micromonosporaceae > Micromonospora > Micromonospora sp. NPDC007208. The sequence continues at coordinate 20,431 of NZ_JBIAFG010000018.1, forward strand.
ATGCTGGTGCCGATACCCACGACAGCCTCCTTAAGGGGGTGTGGTGCGCTGTCGAGCACCTCAGTACCCAGGCGGGGACCAGCGCAACCGCGACCGGCCAGGGTGCCCTGCCAAGCGATCTTGGCATCGGGTAGAGTTCACCTGTCGCCGGCGCTTGCCGGGGACGTGCGGACGTAGCGCAGCTGGTAGCGCATCACCTTGCCAAGGTGAGGGTCGCGGGTTCGAATCCCGTCGTCCGCTCGCGATGTGCCCCACGGGGCCACCACGGGCGATTGGCGCAGTGGGAGCGCGCTTCCCTGACACGGAAGAGGTCACTGGTTCAAACCCAGTATCGCCCACCAGCTATACGAGCCAGATCAGATGACCCGTTACCGGATCTCCGGTAACGGGTCTCGGCGTTTCTGCTTCCGCACTGGCAGAGCATCGGTTACTCGCCGGCGCGGAGTACCTCGCTCAGCCGGTCGCGTCGCCGCAGCGCCGACTCGACGGGTACGACCGTGGCGACCGCCGCCAGCAGCGCCACGCTCACCAGGCCCAGCAGCCACCACGGCAGGACCGCCGCCGGGTCGGCGGCTTGGCCGGTGAGCAGCCGCAGGTCGAGCGGGCCGAGCGTCAGGCGGGCGAGCAGGGCCCCGAGTGGCGGGCCGCACACCGCGGCGACCACGACCGGCGGCAGCAGCTCTCCGGCGGCGACCCAGCGGGCGTCGCGTGGCCGCAGGCCGAGAGTCCGCAGCCGGGTCAGGGTCTGCCACCGCTGCGACGCACCGGCGGCGGCGGCGAGCGTGGAACCGAGCAACCCCAGCGCCAGCAGCACCGCGGCGGCCGTCCACGCCAGCCGTAGTAGCCCCGCGGTCAGCGGAGCCACTCGCTGCGCCCGCAGGACGTCCGCGCGCAGCACGACGTCGGCGGCGACGCCGGTGTTCGACACGGCCCGCGCCGCGCCGGGGCCGGTCACCCAGACGGTGTTCGGAACGGCGGGCAGGCCGGCGTCGGCGAGGGCCGCGGCGTCCACGATGACGACGTCGGTGGCGCCGCCGACGGAGGGAGCGGTACCGACCGCGGCGAGACGGATCGCCGGGGCGCCGTCCCGGGGGAGCTGCAACCGCGTGCCGGTCCGCAGGTCGCCGCCGCTCGATCGGACCAGCGCTGGGACGTCCCCGGGACCGGGTGCCGTGAGCCGGGCCAGCGCCGGCGCGTCGGGCAGCGGAGTGGTGGCCAGCAGCCGCTGGAACGCGGCGGCGTCCACGATGACCAGGCGTGGGGTGAGCAGTGTCGACTCGCTGAAGACGCGTGCCGAGTCGGTCACCTGCGCGACGACGACCTGCCCCACCCCGGGTGCGGCGGCGATGCGTTCGGCGAGTGCGGGCGTGGCGGCCTCGGCGTCGGTGCCGACGTCGAGGCGGGCGTCGGCGCCGACGGTGCTCCACGCGCCGTCGGCCAGACCCCGGGTGACGGTGGCGCCGAGGATGACTGCGAACGACGCGAGCGCCGTGGTGCTGACCAGAACCAGCAGCGGCAGCGCGCGCCCGGCCGTCGTGGCCGCCTGGGCGGCACTGAACACGGCCAGCGGGCGGCGCGAGCGCAGGGCCTGTCGGAGCGCGAGCCGCGCCCCGAGGGGCAGCAGCCGGAGCAGGACGAGCGCGCCGACGAGCGCGCCCAGGGCGAGGGCGCTGACCGGCAGGATCAGGTCGCCGGTCAGCTCACCGGTGTCGCCGTCGGAGGCGACCGGCAGGAGCCCGCGCTGGTGCAGTGTGACGAAGGCGGCGACCGCGGCGATCAGGACAGCGGCCTCCACGGCGGCGCGGCGCAGGTGGCCGGTGGCCCGGGTCCAGCGCCGAGCGGCCGGGTTGGCGGGTTGGCGCCGGTCGCGGCTGGCGCGGGCGGCGGTGAGGGTGCCGAACGCCGGCCCGGCGACGGCACCGGCCAGGACCACGGGGACGGCCCAGGTCCAGGAGACGCCCGGAGCGGCCGCGCGGGCGAGCGCGAGCCCGACGGCGGCGGCCGTCAGGGACACCACTGTGGACTCGATGGTCAGTTCCGCTGCGAGGTCGGGTAGCCCCGCCCCACGCTGCCGGGCCGCGCTCAACGCCGGGGTACGGCGGCGGACCAGCAGGTCGGCGGCGAGCAGCAGGACCAGTACCGTGGCGGTCAGCACCCCGGCGAGCAGGACGGCGGCCTGGGCGGAAGCGGCACTGTTGCGGGCCCGGGCGTCGCGCAGGACGGTGTCGAGCAGCGACTCCCACTTCAGGGATTCGCCGCGGTCACTTGACGATCCGGAGGCCGCCTTGAGCCTGACCACCTGGCTGGCGAGCGCCGCGGTGGCGTTCCCGGTGAGCGCTTCGGGGTCCGGGGCGAAGTGGACGGTGCGCCGCAGTTCGTCCTCGTCGACGGCGAGCCGGGCGTCCGGTAACGACTCGCGCGACAGCAGACCGCCGAACCGGGTGGTCCCCACGCCGTCGGCGCCGGGCACGGGGCGCAGGAGCGCCGGGGCGAGTCGCCAAGCCGGGTTGGCGTTGTCCGTGGGTCGGTAGATCCCACTGATCCGGATGTCCCTGTCGCGACCCTGGCCGTCCCCGACCGGGATTCGATCGCCGGGGCCGAGGTTGAGTGCGGCGGCGTCCGCCTCGGAGAGGCCGACCTGCACGGGCCAGGGCCGTCCGTCGTAGGGGATCTCGACGTACTCGTCGGAGACGGCCGCGCCGGGAGCGCTGCCGGCGATCCAGGTCACGTCCGGGCCGCCGTGGTCACCGGCCAGGTAGGTGAACTGGAAGGTACGCGGCACGCTGCCGGCGGTGATGGTGAGGATCGGGCCGCTGACAGCGGCGACGGGCGGGAGCAGCGCGGCGTCCAGGCCGGGCCCGAGCGCGTCCGTCGCCCGGGCGCGGAAGTTGTCGACGGCCTCGGCGAGGCTGGGCATCCGGACCCGCCCGCCGGTCGGCCCGTCGTCGCGTTCGAAGTTGGCGTGTACGAGGACGTTGGAGTCCTGGCCGGCGCGGCGGACCGTGTCCTGGACGGCGGTGTCGGCGGCGGCGCGGAGCAGCGCGGGCGCGGCCCCGGCGAGCAGCGCGACGGCCGCGATGACGGTGGCGGTGAGCAGCAGTGGCCCGGCGTCGGTACGGCCCCGGCCGCGGATGCTGGGCCAGTGCGGCGCCGGCCACCGGCGGGCCAGCCACCGGTTCACGGCGTGACCCGCAGGTGCGCGGCGGCGGCCCGGCGGACCTGGACGGTGACCACAATGGCGACCGCCAGCATGCATCCGGCCAGCAGTACGGCGAGCAGTGCGGCCTCGGCCGGCCACGGCCAGTGTGGCTGGGTGGCCGGGACGGGCGCGGCGCCGGTGTCGGAGCGTACGAGCAGGGGAGCGACGACGTGGGTGGCGAGGGCGCCGACGGCCGCGCCCGCCGCGAGCAGGGGCAGCAGAACGCCGGCGTGCTGGCCGAGCAGCACGGCCCGGATGTCGCGCCGGGACATCCCCAGGCCGCGCAGCCGCGTCACCTCGACGGCGCGGACCTGTAGGTCACAGGTGACGTGCAGGACGACGCCGGCGAGCAACAGCAGGACCGCGGCCGGGACGATGAGCCGCAGCGCGGCCGGCAGCCCGGCGCTCAGCGGGCCGTCGGTGAGACGGGCGGTCTCCGCCGCGCGGGTCGCGACGGTGCCCAGGTGCAGGGCGGTGGCCCGGTCGGCGGCACCGGGACCGGCTGGGTGGCCGACCCACCAGGCGTCGACCGGGAACGTCAGGTCGCCGGTGACGGCGCGTGCGCGGGACAGCGTGTCCAGGTCGGCCAGGACGGCGACGGCGCCGGGGGCGGACGGTACGGTCGGCACGACCTCGGTGACGACGACCGGGACGGGCGTGATGCCGACCGTGACGCTGAGCTGGCTGCCGCTTCCGACACCGACCTCGCTGGCGAAGCGGGCGGAGACGGCGACGGGCACCGGGCCGGGGTCCGGGAAGGCGGAGGCGACGAGGGTCCGGGCGGCGTCGTCGGCGCCGCCGAGGTCGACGGTCGCGGCCATCCGCAGCGTGGTTGCCGTCGGCGTGGCGGACACCACGACGGTCGGGTCGCTCAATCTGCTCGGAACCGGCGGCGCGGACGTGGCGGTCCAGTCCGATCCGTCGGTGGACCTCTCCGCCGACACGGCGGGCGGCACGGTGAGTGTCACGGCCACGGCGACGGGTCCGCCGACCGCGTCGGCGGTGACCGGCAGGGCGACCGCGACGAGACGCAGCCCGTCAGCCGTCGCACAGGCGGGCAGCCGAAACTCCCGACCGTCGAGCGGCACGGCGGGACCGGTGCAGGACGTGCGGAGGCCGGTGGCGTCCTCCTGAAGCAGCAGCCGGGGCGTCACGGCGAGCGGGGTGTCACCGGCGGCGGTCCCGGTCAGGACGAGCGGGGCGCCGGCCGGAACGGCGAGGCCGGTGACCCGGGTGCGTGGCGCCAGCGCGGCGCCCACGTCGGCCCATCCGCGGTCGCCGTCCAGCCGCCCGCGCAGCAGCGCGTCGGCGCGGGTGGTGTCGACGGCGACCAGGCGCGGCGCATCGCCGGCGCCGCCGAGCCACTGACCGACGGCGGTGCCACGGTCGAGGACCGGACTCACGGCCCCCGCGGTGGCCGCGCTGACGACCGCGCCCTCTCCGGCCACCGGCGCCGTGCTGAGCGTGAGCGCCAGGTCGGTGCCGACGGAGAGCGCGGCCTGGTCGCGCTGCGACTGGTGCCACGTGTTGTCGAAGGCGAGGCCGAAGGTTCCGGCCGCGCAGGCCAGGCCGACGAGCAGCCCGGCGGCTACCGCCTGTGGCCGGCGGGCGGCCTCGGAGACCGCCAGCGGAAGCGCCAGCCCGCGGGCGCGGTACGCCAGCCGGTCGGCGCCGCGGAGGGCGGGCAGTACCACCCGGAGAGCCAGGGCGGCGCCTGCGGTGAGCAGCAGCGCCGGCGCGAGCACGCGGACCGCGTCGGCGCGTGGGCTGGCGGCGGTGGGCTGCGCGTACAGCTGCCACCATCCGGCGGCGGCGAACACCGCGAGCATCAGGTCGGCGCCGGATCGGGCCAGCAGTTCGCGGCGGGTGCGCTGGTCGCCGGCCGCCGGGACGGGCCGGATCGCCAGGACGGTGAGGACGGCGGCGAGCACCAGCGCGCCGCCGACGACCGCGAGGACCTGGGTGCCGGCGACGGCCGGCCGGACGGTCAGGCCGGCGCCGTCCAGCGGCGGCAGGTGGGTCAGGCCGGCGTGCAGGGCGGACGAGGCCGGTATCGCGAGCGCGGCGGCGACGGCGGCGACGAGACCGGCCTCGAGTGTCGCGGTGGTGGCGAGTTGGCGACGGCTGGCACCCAGGGCGGACCGCAGGGCGGTCTCGTCGGCACGGATGCCCGTGGTCAGCCGGCCGGCGAGGACGAGCGCCGTCGCGGCCAGGACACCGCCGAGGACGGCGATGGCGAGTACGACGGCTGCGGTGACGTGCCGTTGGTCGTCGGCGGCCCGCAGGGTCAGCGGCAGTTCGGAGGCGACACGTGCGAGCTGGACGCGGTCGCCGAAGCTGCCCTCCAGCCGGCGGTCGGCACCGCGGACGGCCCCGGCCACGGTCTCCAGGTCGTGGCGGGTGGGGTGGGACAGGTCCGGATGGGCGGTGACCTCCATCCGGTCGACGGTGGCACCGGTGGTGACCAGGTCGGCGAGGTCGACGAGGAACGGGCCGTAGGCGTTGACGGGCTGCTGGAAGCGGCCGTCCCGGTAGCCGGTGGCGGAGCCGGCCGCGGCCAGCGGGTCGCGGTCCCAGCCGCGCCCCGGCAGCGGGCGTACCACGCCGACGACTGTCACGTCGATGGCCGGGACGGGCGCGTGGGCCAGCTCGGCGCCGAGGCGTACCCGGCGACCGGGGGTGAGGCCGAGCTGTTGTGCGGTGGACTCCAGCAGCACCGCGTCGCCGGGGTGCTGTGGCCAGCGCCCGGTGACCAGCTCGCCTCGGGCCGGCAGGTCGTCCATCCCGGACAGGTACGCCTGGGCGGGGACGGTGGTGCCCTTGGCGAGCGCCGGCGGCAGCGCCCGCAGCACTGTCGACGCCCGCGCGGTTGTCGTCACCGGAAACGGTGCGAGCGTGGAGGCCACCACGGTACGGGTGTCGGCGGCGACGGACGACGTGTCCCGGCCCTCGACGGTGCCGGTGTAGACGGTCACGTCGACGGCGGCGGGGGCGGCGCGGGCCATGGCGACCTCCAGTGCCCGCTCGGCGGTGCGGGTGACCAGCAGGGCGCAGGTACCCAGCAGGGTCGCGCCGATCGTGACGACCCCGAGGAGGGCTGCCAGCAACGGCCACTGCGCGCGGGCGCGCAGGCTGACCAGCCTCATCGTCGCGTCACCCGGCGTCCGGCACGGGCGCGTACGGCTGCCCGACCGCCTGTTCGTCGAGGTGCCCGTCGTGGATGCGGATCACCCGGTCGGCCAGGGCCATCATCACCGCGTCGTGCGTCGACACCACTACGGTGACGCCTTCGGATTCCACTATCCCGCGCAGCAGGGCCATCACCGACAGGCCTGTCTCGGCGTCCAGTTGCCCGGTGGGCTCGTCGGCGAGCAGAAGCTGGGGCGAGGCGGCCAGCGCGCGGGCGATCGCCACCCGCTGCTGCTGGCCCCCGGACAGCTCGGCAGGCCGCTGCCGGGCGTGGTCGGCCAGGCCGATCAGCTCCAGCAGCAACTCGACCCGTCGCTCGCGCTCGGTCGGGGCGACGCGGGCCATCCGCAGCGGGGCCGCGACGTTCTCCGCGGCCGACAGCACCGGGATCAACCCGAAGCTCTGGAAGACGTACGACACCTTCTCGCGCCGCAGCCGGGACAGGCCGTCCTCGTCGAGCGCGGTGACGTCGGTGCCGTCGACGTGCACGGTGCCGGCGTCCGGGCGGTCCAGGCCGCCGATGACGTTGAGCAGGGTGGTCTTGCCCGAGCCGGACCGGCCGACGAGCGCCACCATCGAACCGGCGGCCACGTCGAACGACACGCCGCGCAGGGCGTGTACGACTGTCGGCCCGGTGCGGAAGCGCCGGTGTACGCCGCGCACGCTGAGCAGCGGCTCGCCGCTCATTCGTCGCTTCCCGAGTCGGGGCGGATCGTGATGTGGTCGGGTTCCAGGGCCAGCCGGACCCGTCGGGTCAGCGCCAGCGCCTGGCGGAACTCGCGGGGCACCTGGACCCGCCCGGCCCGGTCCATCACGGCGTACTCCTCGGCGGTCATGTGCGTGTCGCCCTCCGCGTCGGTGGTGGTGCGGCGCAGCACCTCGCTGCTGGTGCGCCCGTCCCGGATCGCGACGGTCCGTTCGACCTGGCCGCTGACCTCCGGATCGTGGGTCACCACGACAACCGTGACGCCGTACCGCCGGTTCACGTCCCGCAGCACGCCGAAGACCTCCGCGGACGTGGCGGCGTCCAGCTCGCCGGTCGGTTCGTCCGCGAGCAGGACCCGCGGCTGGTTGGCCAGCGCCACCGCGATCGCGACCCGCATCTGCTGCCCGCCGGAGAGTTGCCCGGGGCGCCGATCGGCGCAGTCGGCGACACCGAGGCTGTCCAGCAGTTCGGCCGTGCGCTCCCGGCGCTCAGGCTTCGCGGTGCGGGCCGCGGTCATCGGCAGGTCCACCATCTCCCGTGCGGTCAGGTAGGGGATCAGGTTGCTCGCCGTCTGCTGCCGGACGAACCCGACGGTGTGCCGCCGGTAGTCCACCCGGTCCGCGCGAGACATCGCCAGCAGATTCCACCTGTCGACCCGGACCCGCCCGGCGGTGGGGGCGTCGATGCCGGCCAGGATGGAGAGCAGCGTCGACTTGCCCGACCCGGAGGCACCGACGACGGCGACCAGCTCACCGCTCTCCACGGCCAGGTCCAGTCCCTGCAGTGCCTGCACCTCGATCGAACCGGTCTGGTAGATCCGCACCAGGTTCTCGCAGACGATGAGCGCGTCCCGGCCGAACTCGGGCGCCCGCGCGGGTGGCTGCGGCAGGGACAGCGGTGTGCTGGGCATTCCCTGCTCCGTCCCGTTCGTGCGCCTCGGTTGCCCGCGCTGACGCAGGCTGAAGCAGTTTCGCAACCGGCGGCTCCGTTGACCATGCCCTGGGCGGCTTTCCTGCATGCTGGGCGAGGCCCGCCGGTGAACGACCCGAGCGGAGTCTCCCCACCACCGGACCCCGGGTTCTGCCACGGGCAGATTCGCTGCCGGTGAACAGGGGTGTCCTCCGCCGGTCCGGGCCGGCAGGGTGCAGCACATGAGACTGCTGGTGCTGGGCGGTACGGGCTTCGTGGGCGGGGCCACGGTCACCGAGGCGGTGCGCCGCGGCTGGTCGGTGACGGTGTTCAACCGGGGGCTGCACGGCGCGGTGCCGTCCGGCGTACACCGGTTGCGGGGTGACCGCACCGCGCCCGACGGCCTGGCGGCGCTGGCCGGCGGCGAGTGGGACGTCGCGGTGGACACCTGGGACGGTGCGCCGCGGGCGGCCCGTGCCGCCGCCCGCGTCCTGGCCGACGCGGTAAACCACTATGTGTACGTGTCCAGCGGGTCGGTCTACACCGATCCGGCCACCCCCGGACTGCACGAGGACTCCCCGGTGGTGGAGGCCGACGCGGACTCCGTCGACGGAGACTACTCGCAGCTCAAGGCCGGCGCCGAGCGTGCCGTGCGGGAGGTGTACGGCCAGCGCGCGCTCATCGCCCGTGCCGGTCTGATCCTGGGCCCGGGGGAGGACATCGGCCGGCTCCCCTGGTGGCTGCGGCGGATGGAACGGGGCGGCGACGTGCTCGCCCCCGGGCCGGCGGATCTGCCGGTGCAGTACGTCGACGTCCGCGACCTGGCGGGGTGGATGCTCGACGCGGGCGCCCGGCGGCTTGGCGGCACGTTCAACGCGGTGGGTCGTCCCGGGCAGACCACGATGGGTGAGCTGCTCGACGCGTGCGTGGCCGCCACCGGCGCCGACGCCCGGCTGCGCTGGACCGATCCGGCGTCGATCCTCGCCGCCGGTGTGCAGCCCTGGAGCGACCTGCCGATCTGGTTGCCGCGCGGCCACCCGTACCGGGGGTTGCTGGAGCGGGACGTCACCCGTGCTCTCGCCGCCGGGTTGACCTGCCGGCCGGTGACCGAGACCGTCGACGACACCTGGCGCTGGCTGCGTGATGTCGGCGCGGTTCCGCCGCGCGCCGGGCGGCCGGATCGCGGCTCGATCGGGTTGGACCCGGCCCGCGAGGCCGCGCTGCTCGCCCCCTGACCCGGTCGCGCCGCACGGCGGTGGTCAGCGTTCCCGGACCACCGCGACGGGGCTGTTGGCGTGTTGGATGACCTGTTGGCTGACCGAGCCGAGCAGCATGCCGGCGAGCCCACCCCGGCCCCGACTGCCGACCACTACCAGCCGCGCGTCCCGACTCGCCTCGATCAGCATCGCGGCCGGGCTGGTCGACACCAGGTCGACGGTCACCGCCAGCCCGGGGAACGTCCGTCGCCACGGCTCCAGCGCCTGCTCCACGGCGGCCCGCTCGTCGGGCACCCCGGCCGCCCCGCCCGGGCCCGGTGTCCAGGCGTGCAGCACGCGCACCGGTAGCTGCCGCTGCGCCGCCCGTTCGGCGGCGAAGCCGAGCGCCACCAGCGAGGGTTCCGAGCCGTCCACCCCGACCGCCACCGGGCGGCTCGGCCCGACCCGGTCGGCACCCTCCGACGTGTCGTTCGCGCCGCTGCCGGCCCCGTCCCGGACCACCACGACCGGGCAGTGGGCGTGCGCGGCAACCGATACCGCCGTCGACCCGGCCAGCAGGCCCCCGAACCCGCCGTGGCCCCGGCTGCCGAGCACCAGCAGCCCGGCCTCGGTCGAGCGTTCCTGCAACACCAGCGCGGGCGGCCCGTCGTACACCTCGCCGGTGATGTGCAGCCCCGGGTTGGCCGCGGCGGCGTCCGCCGCGGCCTTGCGGACCAGGTCGTCGACCTGCCGGCGGGCGGTGTCGTCGGGCCACACGCCGGGGGCCACGCCCGGGCCGACCCAACTGGCCACGGTCAGCCATTCGAAGACGTACGCCAGCCGCACCGGCTGGCCGCTGTGCCGCGCCTCCTCCACGGCCCAGTTCAGGGCCACCGAGGCGTCGGTGGAGCCGTCGTAGCCGACCAGGATCTCCGCGTCGCGCACGTCGTTCTCCTTCAGGGGGTGGTCGGGTCGGTTTCGCGGATCCAGCGCCACTCGGCGACCTGGGGGTCGTCCTCGCCGTACTGGCGGGTGTAGTCGCGGGCCGCCTGCCGGGCGTCGACCATCCGTTGGCGCAGGTGCGCGGCGCTGGCGGCCAGGCCGGGCACCCGGTCGATGACGTCGATGACCAGGTGGAAGCGGTCCAGGTCGTTGAGCATCACCATGTCGAACGGGGTGGTGGTGGTGCCCTCCTCCTTGTAACCGCGCACGTGCAGGTTCTCGTGGTTCGTACGGCGGTAGGTGAGTCGGTGGATCAGCCACGGATAACCGTGGTACGCGAAGATGACCTGCCGGTCCTTGGTGAAGATGGTGTCGAACTCGTTGTCGGTCAGGCCGTGTGGGTGCTCGGTGTCCGGCTGGAGTCGCATCAGGTCGACCACGTTGACCAGGCGCACCCTCAACTGCGGGAGGTTCTGGCGCAGCAGCTCGACGGCGGCCAGCGTCTCCAGGGTGGGCACGTCTCCGCAGCAGGCCAGCACCACGTCCGGCTCGGTGCCGCCGTCGTTGCTGGCCCACTCCCAGATGCCCAGGCCACGCCGGGTGTGCTGGATCGCCTCGGTCATCGTCAGCCAGTTCGGCGCCGCCTGCTTACCGGCCACCACCACGTTGATGTAGTGCCGGCTGCGCAGGCAGTGGTCCATCGTGGCGAGCAGCGTGTTCGCGTCCGGCGGGAGATAGACCCGCACCACCTCTGCCTTCTTGTTCACGACGTGGTCGATGAAGCCCGGGTCCTGGTGGGAGAAGCCGTTGTGGTCCTGACGCCAGACGTGGCTGGACAGCAGGTAGTTCAGCGAGGCGATCGGTTGCCGCCAGGGGATGGCCCGGGTCACCTTCAGCCACTTGGCGTGCTGGTTGAGCATCGAGTCGACGATGTGGATGAACGCCTCGTAGCTGGTGAACACGCCGTGCCGGCCGGTCAGCAGGTAGCCCTCCAGCCAGCCCTGGCACAGGTGCTCGGAGAGCACCTCCATGACCCGCCCGTCGGGGGAGAGGTGGTCGTCGCCGGGGACGGTGGCGGCCACCCAGACCCGGTCGGTCACCTCGAACGCGGCACCCAGCCGGTTGGACGCGACCTCGTCCGGGCCGAACAGCCGGAACGTCTCCGGGTTGGCGCTGATGACGTCGCGGATCCACGGGCCGAGCACCCCGGTCGCGCCAGCGATCGGCGTACCCGGTTCGGGAACCTCCACCCCGTAGTCGCGGAAGTCCGGCAGGGTCAGGTCGCGCAGCACCACGCCGCCGTTGGTGACCGGGTTGGCGCTCATCCGCCGGTCACCGCGCGGCGGCAGCGTCAGCAGCTCGTCCACCGGCGCGCCGGTCGCGTCGAACAGCTCCTCCGGCCGGTAGCTGCGCAGCCAGTGCTCCAGTTCGGCCCGGTGCGCCGGGTTGTCGCGTACGCCCGACAGCGGCACCTGGTGGGCCCGGTAGGTGCCCTCCACCTGGGTGCCGTCGACCTCACGCGGGCCGGTCCAGCCCTTCGGCGTCCGCAGAATGATCATCGGCCAGCGGGGGCGTTCGACGACGCCTCCGGAGCGGGCCCGCCGCTGGATCTCGGCGATCTCGTCCAGCACGCGGTCCAGCGTCGCCGCGAGGGTCCGGTGCACCTGGGCGGGCTCGTCGCCGGCCACCACGTACGGCTGGTAGCCCGATCCGCGTAGCAGGTCGAGCAGGTCGGTCTCGGGGATCCGGGCCAGCACGGTCGGGTTGGCGATCTTGTAGCCGTTGAGGTGCAGGATGGGCAGCACCGCGCCGTCGCGCGCCGGGTTGAGGAACACGTCGGAGAGCCAACTGCCGGCCAGCGGCCCGGTCTCCGCCTCGCCGTCGCCGATCACGCAGGCCACCACCAGGTCCGGGTGGTCGAAGGCGGCGCCGTAGGCGTGGCTCAACGCGTACCCCAGCTCGCCGCCCTCGTGGATCGAACCCGGCACGTCCGCCGCGACATGGCTGGGGATGCCGCCGGGGAAGGAGAACTGGCGGAAGAGCCGGGACATCCCGGCCTCGTCGCGCGCGACGTCGTGGTAGCGCTCCGACCAGGTGCCCTCCAGCCAGGTGTTGGCCACGATGGCCGGGCCGCCGTGGCCGGGGCCGGTGACCAGCATGGCGTTGAGGTCGCGCGCCACGATCACCCGGTTGAGGTGGGCGTAGATCAGGTTGAGGCCGGGGCTGGTGCCCCAGTGCCCGAGCAGTCGGGGCTTGATGTCGTCGGGGGTGAGCGGTTCCCGCAGCAGCGGATTGTCCAGCAGGTAGATCTGCCCGACGGTGAGGTAGTTCGCGGCGCGCCAGTAGGCGTCCAGCCGGCGCAGTTCGTCGTCGGTGAGGGCGCCGTGCACGTCGAGAGCGGTGTCCATCATGCTGCCTCTCGCGGGTAGGAGTGGGGCGTCGGCCTGGCCGCTGCGGACGCCCCGGGGTCAGGGCCGTTGGTCCCGCGCCGGGCGGGCGCCGGGACCGGTCAGCGGCGCCTCGGCCAGGCCACGGACGACGACCACCGGGGCCGGGGAGTGGTAGAGCAGGGACTGGGCGACCGCGCCCAGCATGGCCCGGCCCGGTTCGTCGCCACGGGCGGCGACCAGCGCCACCTGCGTGTTGCGGGACGTGTCGATCAGCACCTGGGCGGGGTCACCGCGTACCACGCGGGATTCGGTCGGCACCGCGCCGTGGCGGTCGGCGTGCCGGTCCAGCGCCTCGCCGAGTTGCTCGGCGACCGCGTCGGTGTCCTCGTCGTACTCCACCACGCGCAGCGCCAGCAGTCGGGCGCCTCTGCCGGCCGCGCACTTCACGGCCCACTGGAGAGCGAGGTGTGAGCTGGGTGAGCCGTCCACGCCCACCAGCACCGGGCCCTGCGGCGGCGGCTCACGGCGGACCACCAGCAGCGGGCAGCCGGCCCGTGCGGCCAACTGCACGGCAGGCGTCTCGGCCGGGACGCTCTGGCCGCTGCCCGCCATTCCGCTGTCGCCGACCGCCAGCAGGAAGGCCGTCTCCGAGCGGCGGATGAGGGTGGGCAGCATGGAGCTCTCGACGATCTCGCCGCGGACGGTCAGCCCCGGCTCGGTCTGGTGGGCTAGGTGGGCGGCCCGGGTGATCAGATTCTCGGCCTGGTCGCGGGGTGCGGCGACGGTGTCCGCGGCGAAGGCCGCGTGCCAGTCGAAGGTGTGCAGCAGGTGCAGTGGCCGGCCGTGTCCGGCGGCTTCCTGCGCGGCCTGTTCGACGACCGGGAGGTCGAGTTCCGACCCGAGGCCGACGAGCACCGCTGCGTCGGCGGCTGCGGCCATCCGATATCACCTCCCGGGCGTCGCGCCCGGCACGACCAAGCTGTCCCTGACCGAGGGTAGTCGGATGAGCACGGTGGCGGGTCGGATCGGCTGCGGACGCCTCCCGTCAACCAGGGTTGACATCGGAGGTGCTGTCAACGTATGTTGACGGCATGAGTCAGGCGACAGAACTCGCGGCGGCAGCCGGCAGCACCGACCCCCGGGTCGGGCTGCGCGCCGTCCGCGCGCTTCGCCGGCTCCTCGAGCGGCTCGAGGTGGTCCAGGTGGACAACGCCCGACGACAGGGCTGGTCCTGGCAGGAGATCGCCGACGCGCTCGAGGTCAGCCGGCAGGCCGTGCACAAGAAGCACGCCGGGCGACCGGCGGTCAACTCATCCTGGGAGGCGTGATGTTCGAACGGTTCACCGACCGTGCGCGCGACGTGGTGCGACGGGCGCTGGAGGAGGCGCGGGCCGAGGGCCAGCGGCCGGTCGGCACCGAGCACCTGCTGCTCGCCCTGCTCGCCGACGAGGCCGGGCTGGCCAGCCGGGTGCTCGCCGACGCCGGAGTACGCGCCGACGACCTGCGCGAACGCGTCCGTCGACACACCGCCAGCGGCGGCGCCGGCCTCGGCGACGCGGACGCGGCGGCCCTGCGGGAGATCGGCATCGACCTGGCCGCGATCGTCGCCCGCATCGAACAGTCCTTCGGCCCGGACGCGCTCCGGCAGGCGGTGCCGGCGCCGCGCCGCCGCTGGGGGCGTAAGCGGTACCTCGGCGGCCCGTTCTCGCCCCGCTCGAAGAAGGCGCTGGAGCTGTCCCTGCGGGAGGCCCTGCGCCTGCGCCACCGCCACATCGGCACCGAGCACATCCTGCTCGGAGTGCTCCGGGAGGGAAACGGGCTGGGCGCGCTGGTGCTCACCGAGTCCGGCATCGACCTCGACGACCTACGCCGACGGGTGGAGCTCGCACTGCGCGCGGCGGCGTGACGGGGAGGCTCGTCCTGAAACCTGTCTGTGGCACTTCCGACGCGCGCTGTTCGCCGGGTCGCTGAAGCTGTCCCGGTGCTGCACACTTGCGCCGTGGATGCTGGACAGGACAGGCGGCCCTCAGGCGGCGACGGCGGGTTGCGCTCCGCCGTGGTGGTCAACCCGGTCAAGGTCGACGATCTCGACGAGTTGCGTCGTACCGTCGACGACGCCCTGACCGCGGCCGGTTGGCCCGCGCCGCAGTGGTACGAGACGACAGTCGACGACCCGGGTCGCGGTCAGACCGAGCAGGCCGTCAAGGCCGGCGTCGACCTGGTCTTCGCCTGCGGGGGCGACGGCACCGTGATGTCCTGCGTCAGCGGGTTGGTCGGCACCGACGTGGCCCTCGCCGTGCTGCCGCAGGGCACCGGCAACCTGCTCGCCGCCAACCTGGGCCTCTCCACCGACCTGGCCGCCGGGTTGCAGGTCGCTGTCGAACGCGGCCGACGGCTGCTCGACGTCGGCGCTGTCGAGGACAAGTACTTCACCGTGATGGCCGGCATGGGCTTCGACGCCCAGATGCTCGAAGCCACGAACGAGACCACCAAGGCCCGCATCGGCTGGCCTGCGTACGTGGTGGGTGCCGCCCGTCACCTCCGGGACCGGCCGATGCGGGTGCAGATCCGCATCGACGACCGGCCGCCGCTGCGCCGCCGGGCCCGTTCGGTCCTGATCGCCAACGTCGGCCGGCTACAGGGCGGCGTGACCCTGCTGACCGAGGCCGAGCCGGACGACGGCTGGCTCGACGTCGCCGTGCTCACCCCGCGCAACCTGCGGCACTGGCTCGCGCTCGGCTGGGCGGTGGTCCGCCGCAGCGGCCGGGTGCCGCAGTTGGAGGTGTTCCGGGGCCGGCGGGTGGTGGTCAGCAGCAACCGGGCGCAGCCACGCGAGTTGGACGGCGACCTGATCTCCCCGGGCCGGCAGTTGCGGGCCGAGATCCGCCCCCAGGCGCTCTGGCTCTGCGTCCCCCAGCCCGAGGACGCCCCCGACCTGGCCGTCGACGCGCAGGGCGCCGGGGAGCGGGGCGAGCAGCTGATCGAGGACGCGCACCGTGAGTAGCACCCGGATCGTTCCCGAGACCCGGATGATGGCCGACGACGAGCTGTCCGCCGACGACGCTTGGCACACCCTGCGCCGGCAGGGCGGCTGGCACCTGCTGCGGGACGCGTTCATCCGGTTCCGCTACGGCGACGGGTTCAGCCACTCCCGGGCCTTCGCGCTGCAACTCTGCCTCGCCGTGGTGCCGTTCCTGATCGCCCTCACCGGCCTGATCAGCGAGCTGGGCGTCGAGGAGGGCGGCCAGGTGGTCGCCGACACCGTCCTGGCGCTCACCCCCGGCCAGAGCGCGCAGATGGTCGGCGAGCTGCTCGGGGAGGGCGAACGCGTCGAGGACGCGGGAGAGCTGGCACTCACCCTCGGTCTGCTCACCGGCCTGGTCGCGCTCACCACCACGATGGCCCAGATCGAGCGGGGCGCCAACCGCATCTACGGCGTCGAACGGGACCGCCCGGCGCTGCGGAAGTACCTGCGTGCCGCCGTCCTGGCCGTCACCGCGGGCCTGCCCGCGCTCGCCGGCTTCCTGATCCTGGTCGGCGGCGGCGCGATGGGCGACTCGGTCCGCGAACACTACGAGTGGGGCGCGCTCGCCAACGGCATCTGGGACGTGATCCGCTTCCCGCTGAGCCTCGCGCTGACCGTCGTCGCCGTCGCCGTGCTGTTCCGACACGCGCCGCGGCGCAACCAGCCCGGCCTGTCCTGGCTGTTGTTCGGCGCCGGCATCGCCACCGCGCTGTGGTGGCTGGCCAGCCTGTTGCTCGCCGCGTACGTGCGGTTCAGTGACGGTTTCGGGCAGACCTACGGCGCCCTCACCGGGATGATGGCGCTGCTGCTCTGGGCCAACCTGACCGGGATGGCGCTCTTCGGTGGGCTGGCCTTCGCCGCCCAACTGGAGGCGCTGCGCATCGGTGTGCAGGAGCCCGCCCAACCGGACCTGTGGGAGCCCGACCCGGACCGCGCCGAGCTGTACGACACCGGGGACATGTCGGCGCTCTAGCGGCACCGGCGTGTACGACGGACGCGGATCGGGTAAAGCGCCTCGCCAGACAGACAAGGGAGGTGCGGGGTGACCGCGGTCAAAGAGGTGGCGCGCCGTCCGATCGGTCATTTCGCCGAACGGAGCATTGCCGGTCTGGTGGCCGTCACCGGTGCCGGGGTGGCCTTCGGGCTGCTGTTGTTGCTCGTCCGGGTGCAGTGGAGCCCTCTGCAGGATGCCGACCACGCGCTCGCCGAGTGGTTCAACGGGCTCGTCGCCCCGCACCACGCACTGGTCACGGTGCTCCAGGCGGTGACGGACCTGGGCGGCCGGCCGATCCTCATCTGGCTGGTCACCATCGCCGTGGTCGGGCTGCTGATCCGACGGCAGGCCCGCCTCGCCGTCTACCTGATCATCACGGGGGTCGGCGGTCTGATCCTCGACCCGTCTCTGAAGACGCTTGTCGGCCGGCTCCGTCCGGTCGTGGACGTGCCGATCGCCAGCGCGCCCGGCAACAGCTTCCCGAGCGGGCACGCGCTCGGCTCGTTCGTCGCGTACGGAGCGCTGCTGCTGGTGTTCCTGCCGGCGATGGCGCCCCGCTGGCGCAAGCCGGCCATCGTCGGGGTCGGTGTGCTGGTGGCGCTGGTCGGGCTGACCCGGATCGCGCTGGGCGTGCACTTCGTCTCCGACGTGCTGGCCGCCTGGCTGCTCGGGGCCGCCTGGCTGGGCGTCACCGCGTACGCCTTCCGACTGTGGCGGCGGGAGCGCGGTCGGCCGGTGCCGCCGCTGACCGAGGGCCTGGAACCGGAGGCGGGGCACGACATCGCCCCCGCCCCGGCCGAGGAACACGTGTTGGCCCACCCCCGCTCGGCGGTGGCCGAGCTGCTGGTCGGCTGGGTGATCGTGTTCGGCGCGCTGTACGGCTTCGGCACGTACGTCAGCTACCACGCCAAGGGCACCTTCTTCGACACCCTCGACACGGAGGTGCCGCGGTGGTTCGCCGAGCGGCACACCGAGGTGCTGACCGACGTCAGCTGGTGGTGGAGCAAGTTCGGTGACACCCATGCCATCCTGCTGATCTCGCTGGTGTTCTGCCCGCTGGTGCTGGCGGTGTGGCGGCGCTGGCGTCCGGTGCTCTTCGTGGCGCTGGCGATGGTGGGTGAGCTGACCCTCTTCCTCGCGTCGGCCCGCGCGGTCGACCGGCCGCGTCCGCCGGTGGAGAACCTGGACGGGCAGATGCCCACCTCGTCGTTCCCGTCCGGGCACATCGCGGCCACCATCTGCGTCTGGCTGGCGATCACCCTCATCGTGTTCCCGCGTACCGACCGGTGGTGGCGTTGGGTCTTCGTGGCGCTGGCCGTGCTCATGCCGGTCGGGGTGGCCACCTCCCGGATGTACCGGGGGATGCACCACCCGACCGACTTCATGGGCGCGATCCTGCTCTCCGCGCTCTGGATCGGGTTGCTCTACCTGGTGATCCGTCCGAACGAGGACCTGAAGGAAGGTAACCAACCGGCCATCGAGTCGGAGGACGTGGACACCCTCGACGACGAGCTGGCGCGGGCCGGCCGAGCCGACTAGGCGCCGCCGTCGTGTTGCGGGTGATGACCTGGAACATCCGCACCGGCGGCCGGGATCGCGGCGGCTCCGACCGGCTGGACCAGGTGGTCCAGGTCGTCGACGAGCAGGCACCGGACGTGCTGGCCCTGCAGGAGCTGCGCGGCTTCGACCGGGACGGCCTGATGGCCACCGTGGCGGGTCGGGTGGGGATGATCCCCCACCTGGCCCGGTCCTGCTTCGGGCAGCCGGTGGCGGTGCTGGTCCGCCCGCCGTACCGGATCGTCGACGCGGGGGCGGTGCGCCGCCCGTTCCACCACGCCGCCGCCCGCGTCGTGGTGGCCACGTCCGCCGGCCCGTTCACCGTGCTCGGCACCCACCTCTACCCGTACTCCGGGGGCCGGCGGCGGATGGAGGTCGACTGGCTGGTCGCCGCGATGCGCCGCCACCAGGGGCCGCTGACGCTGGTCACCGGTGACCTCAACTCGCTCGATCCGACCGTCGACCACACCGCCCGCCTGGCCGGGATGCCGGCCCTCTACCGGCGGCGGCACCTGCGCCGCTCCGGTGGCGCTGTGGACACCCGCGCGATTGCCCGGCTGCTCGCCGCCGGCCTCGTCGACCTCTGGCCGTCGGGCAACGCCGACGCACCGGAGGCCGCCGGTCACACTGTGCCCACCGGACTGGGCGGGGCCGAGTTCGCCGGGATGCGGCTGGACTACCTGCTCGGCAGCACCGCGGTGGCGCAGCGGACGCACGACTGTCGGGTGATCCGCGACGGCGCGGCGGCCACGGCCTCGGACCACTACCCGCTGCTCGCCACGCTGGAGTTGTCTCCCGGGTGAGGCGTGCGGGGCTCAGAGCACCAGATTCAGCAGGACGGTCAGCACCACCGAGGCCAGGATCGAGAAGAGGATCATCAGGAGGCAGCCGAGGCCCCCACCGAGCGGGCGGATCTCCGTGTTGCCGAAGCGCATGACGTTCACCTGTCCGTGAGTACGGGATGAGGGGCGAGCAGGTGCCGGATCGCGTCCGCGACGGCTGTCGGGGCGGTCGTGACCACGTTGTGCGCGGCACCGGGCACGACCACCAGGGCCGCCTCCGGCACCAGCCGCGCCGCCTCGTCCCGCCACCGTTGCGGCACGACCGGGTCGCGATCACCGGTCACGACGACAGTCGGCGCGCTGACGCGGACGAGGTCCGCCTCTATCGCGTTCCGCACCGAGTGCGACAGCGTCGCGAGCACCCGCCAGGGCCGGGCGTTCCAGACGTCCCGCACCAGGATCGGCGCTTGGAGCGGCGCCTCACGCAGGGTGTCCACCAGCCAACGACCGAACTGGCCTCGTCGGGACCGGGCCGCCGGGTCACTCGTCGGTCCGGCCAACACCAGCGCGCGTACCGCGTCGGGGTGGGTCGCGGCGAGCGCCGCGGCCACCTCCGCGCCGAACGAGTGCCCCAGCAGGCAGACCGGCGGCAATTGGTACGCGGCCAGCCAGGCGGCCAGGTGGTCGGCGTGCCGGCGTACGTCGTACGCGCCCCGGGGGTGTTCGGACAGCCCGAAGCCGGGCAGGTCCGGCACGTACACCGGGTTGGTGGCGGCGAGCGCGACGGCCAGCGGGGTGAGGTAGCGGTGCGAGACCGCCAGGCCGTGTACCAGCACCACGGGTGGCGCCCCGGTCCCCGGGTCGGCGCTGCGGCGGGTGTGGGTGGGCAGCCCGTCGACGACCCGCCACTCGCTGCTCAGTCCGCCGGCCGGTCGGGGCGCGGCCATGGCGAGCCGCAGCTCGGCCGGCCCGAACCGGCCGACGGCGGTGCGGCCGGGCGGCCGAGGGGTCACGGCTCGGTTCACAGGTCACGCAACCGCGGGAGCAACTGCTCCTGCGCCCAGTCCAGGAACATCGGTTGGGTCTCCCCGCCGACCTGGATGATCGCCACGTGGGTGAAGCCGGCGTCGACGAACTTGCGGAACGCCTCGACGTGCGCGTCCACATCCGGACCGCAGGAGACGCCCTCGGCGACGTCCTCCTCCCGGACGAACTGGGTGGCGGCGGCGAAGGACTCCGGGCCGGGCAGGTCGGCGTTGACCTTCCAACCCATCCCGAACCAGCGGAACTGGTCGTGCACGATCTTGCGGCACTCCGCCTCGTCGGGGCCGTAGCAGATGGCCACCTGGCCGTAACGCGGCTGGCCGGCGCCTCCGGCGTCGTCGTACATCTCGATGATGTGCCGGTCGGGTTCGGTGGAGATGAGGCCGTTGCCGTACTCGGCGGCCAGCGTCGCGGACTGCCGACCGGACGCGGCGACGGCCATCGGCACCGGGCGTTCCGGGCGGTCCCAGATGTAGGCGTCGGGCACGTCGAAGTGGTTGCCGGAGAAGGTCAGAGTCTCCCCGTTCAGCAACGGCCGGATGATCTGCAACGCCTCCTCGAACATCTCGTGCCGCTGCTGGACGTGCGGCCAGCCGCCGACCACGTGCTCGTTCAGGTTCTCCCCGGCGCCCAGGCCGAGCGTGAAACGGCCGTCCGAGAGCGCCCCGATGGTGCTGGCCTTCTGCGCGACCACGGCCGGGTGGTAACGGCGGATCGGGCAGGTCACGAAGGACATCAGCTCCGCGCGGGAGGTGGCGTGGGCGACCGCGCCGAGCACCGACCAGGCGTACGGGGAGTGGCCCTGAGACTCCAGCCAGGGGTAGTAGTGGTCGGACACCACCAGTTGGTCGAAGCCAGCCGCCTCGGCCCGTACCGCGTGGTCCACCAGCTGCTTGGGCCCGGCCTGCTCGCTCATCAGGGTGTAGCCGACGCTGACCATCCTGGTATCCCCTCTCACTGACGGATCGTTCCCGGGATACCCCGGTGCACGGCGGTCAACCCTCTCGTCCGGTTCGGCTGTCGCGGTGCTTGACGGATCGCGGCCACCTGCCTACCGTCGCTCTTAACCGGTTAAGAGCCGGGTGTGGCGCACATCCTGTGGTGGGGATGACCGCCCCGTGACGGCCCGCGTCCGCGTGGGCCGTTGCGGCTGTCCGGGCTGCGGGCCCGTCAACTGAACCGGTTGCGAAGGCGAATCCATCGTCCTACGCTGATGCGTGCGCCGGGAGCCGGGCGCGGCTGCCGGGCTGCAGCCGCCTTCCCTGTCACATCCCCACCCCGGTCGGGCGCCGGGGGTCCTCCCTGAGGAAGGCCATGAAGACTCGACTCTCCGCCGCCGGCGCGACACTGCTCGCGTTGCTCGTCACCGTGCTGGCGTTCGGCCAGCCGGCGCACGCCGCGGCCGGCTTCTCCGTCGCCGGCGGCAAGTTGTACGACGCCAACGGCGCCGAATTCATCATGCGCGGCGTCAACCACGCGCACACCTGGTACCCGCAGCAGACCAGCTCGTTCGCCGACGTCAAGGCGCTCGGCGCGAACACCGTGCGGGTGGTGCTCTCCAGCGGCGACCGGTGGACCCGCAACACCAATGCCGACGTCGCCAACGTCATCTCGCTCTGCAAGGCCAACCGGCTGATCTGCGTGCTGGAGGTGCACGACACCACCGGGTACGGCGAGCAGAGCGGCGCGATCACCCTCGACCGCGCCGTCGACTACTGGCTCAGCCTCGCCGACGTCCTCGCCGGCCAGGAGAGGTACGTCATCGTCAACATCGGCAACGAGCCGTACGGCAACCAGAACTACGCCTCGTGGGCCACCGACAACGCCAACGCGATCAAGCGCCTGCGGGCCGGCGGGCTGACCCACACGATCATGGTGGACGCCCCGAACTGGGGGCAGGACTGGTCGTTCACCATGCGCGACAACGCCGCGTCGGTCTTCGCCGCCGACCCGGCCCGCAACACCGTGTTCTCCATCCACATGTACGGGGTGTTCGACACCGCCGCGGAGATCAGCGACTATCTGGGCCGATTCCGCTCGGCGGGCCTGCCCATCGTGGTCGGTGAGTTCGGCTTCAACCACTCCGACGGTAATCCGGACGAGGACGCCATCCTCGCGTACAGCCAGGCCAACGGCATCGGTTGGCTGGGCTGGTCGTGGAGCGGCAACGGCGGCGGCGTCGAGTACCTCGACCTGGCCACCAACTTCAACCCGGCGAGCCTGACCGACTGGGGTCAGCGCCTCTTCAACGGCGCCAACGGCATCCGGCAGACCGCCCGCGAGGCCACCGTCTTCGGCGGCACCCCACCGCCGACGACGCCACCCCCGACGACGCCACCGCCGACGACGCCCCCGCCGACCGGTGGTTGCACCGCGACGTACACGGTGACCAACCAGTGGCAGGGCGGCTTCCAGGGTGAGGTACGGGTGACCGCCGGCGCGAGGGCGATCACCGGCTGGACCGCAGGGTGGACCTTCGCCAACGGCCAGCGGGTCACCCAGTCCTGGAATGTGGCCCTCACCAGCAGCGGAACCACGGTGACCGCCCGCAACGCGGACCACAACGGACGGCTGGCCGCAGGGGCCAGTGCCACCTTCGGCTTCCTCGGCAGTTGGACCGGCACCAACAGTCTGCCGGCGGTGAGCTGCACGGCGAGCTGACCGTAGGACCGGTGGTCGGGTCCGCGTCGGACCCGGCCACCGGAACCCGATCTGGTCAGTGCTCTCCGGTCAGGTTCACGATGACCACTCCGACGATGATCAGCGCGATGCCGGTGAGTTTGGCGAGCCCCACCGACTCACCCAGGAACACCGCCCCGATCGCCACGATGGCCGCGGTGCCCAGACCCGACCAGAGGGCGTACGCCACACCCACCGGGATCTCCTTGACGGCCTGCGCCAGTAGGAGGAAAGCCAACGCGTAACCGCCGAGGCATGCCACCGTCGGCCAGAGGCGGCTGAACCCGGCCGTGCTCTTGATCAGGCTGGTCGCCAGCACCTCGGCGAGGATGGCGATCCCCAGCAGCACGTACGCCATGCGTCCCCTCGGTCCGTCGTGGTCGATGAGCCCGTCGCCGCCCCAGGCTAACGCCGGCAACGTCCACGATCCGTGCGCGTCGGGCCGCTTCGTGGGCGTCGGGCCGCGTCGCCCCGGGCCGCGCCGCCGACTCCTCGCGCTGGCGCCCCCGGTAGGGGCGGGGAGGGGGTTGGCAGGGTAGATCTTGGACACTTTCCGTTCCGCGCTAACGGAAACTGTCCGAGATTGCCAGCTGTGGCGGGTGAGGGTGCCCGGATCGCGCCGTGCGGGACCAGTTGACCCTGTCGTTACGGGAGATCGACGGACTGGGCGGCCAGGCGGGCTGCTCGCATGGTCAGGTAGAGCTGTTCGGGACGGCTGCTCGTGCGGGCGGCGGCGATCCGGTAGTCGGCGATCGCCTGGGCCCGCTCACCGGCCATCTCGTGCAGGTGGGCGCGGGCGGCGGCCAGCCGGTGGTGTCCGGCCAACTGCGGGTCGTTGCTCAGCGCGTCGAGGGCGGCCAGGCCGGCGGCCGGGCCGTGCACCATGGCCGTCGCCACGGCCCGGTTGAGGGCCACCACCGGGCTGCCGACCATGCGTTCCAGCACCTCGTACAGCGCCAGGATCTGCGGCCAGTCGGTCTGCTCGGTGCTCGGCGCCTCGTCGTGCAGGGCGGCGATGGCGGCCTGCACCTGGTACGGGCCGGCCGGCCCCCGCGGCAGGGCCCGGGTGACCAGTGCGACGCCCTCGGCGATCGCCGCCGCGTCCCAGCGGCTGCGGTCCTGATCGGCCAGTGAGATCAGCTCGCCGGAGGGCCCGGTCCGCGCCGGGCCGCGTGCCTCGGTGAGCAGCATCAACGCCAGCAGTCCGGCCGATTCGCTGTCGTTGGGCAGCAGCGTGTGCAGCGCGCGGGTCAGCCGGATCGCCTCCGCCGCGAGGTCGATGCGGCGCAGGTCCGGGCCGGTGGTGCTGGTGTGCCCCTCGGTGAAGACCAGGTAGAGCACCTGCCGCACGGCGACCAGCCGGTCCGCCCGTTCCGCCTGCTCGGGCATCCGGAACGACAGCCCGGACGTCTTGATGCGCTGCTTGGCCCGGCTGATCCGCTGCGCCATCGTCGCCTCGGGCACCAGGAACGCGCGGGCGATCTCGGCGGTGCTCAATCCGCCGACAGCGCGCAGGGTCAGCGCCACCGCCGACGTCGGGGCGAGCGCCGGGTGGCAGCAGAGGAAGAGCAGGACCAGCGTGTCGTCCCGCTCGGCGGTCAACTCCTCGTCCGGGGCTGGCGCGTACCCCCGGTCGTCCGGATCCCGGCGGGCGACCAGGTCCTCCCGGCGGCGTCGGGCCTGCTCACCGCGGACCAGCTCGATCATCCGGCGGTACCCGACCTGGATCAGCCAGCCACGCGGGTTCGCCGGCAGCCCCTCGGTCGGCCACTGGGTGGCGGCGGCCAGTAGCGCCTCCTGCACCGCGTCCTCGGCGGTGGCGAAGTCACCGAAGCGGCGGCTGAGCACGCCGAGGACCTGCGGCGCCAACTCGCGCAGCAGGTTCTCGACGTGGGGATCGGTGTTCAGCCCTCACAGCTCCTGGGACGGGGCGGACATCACCGGGTGCACCTCGATCGGCATGTTCAACGGCCGGCCACCGGGGCCGGGCGCCGTGGAGATGTACGAGGCCAGCTCCACGGCCCGCTGCGGGCTCTCGCAGTCGACGATCCAGAACCCGGCCAGGAACTCCTTCGTCTCGGCGAACGGCCCCTCGGTGACCACCGGCGCCCCGCCCTCACCAGCCCGGACGATCCGGGCCTGCTGCGGGCCGCCGAGACCCTGCGCGTCGACCCACTCACCGGCGGCGGTGAGCTTGTCGTTGACCTCGCCCATGAACGCGATGTGTGCCCGGACCTCGTCCTGGGTCCAGGTGTCGATGCTCGGGAAGTCGGTCCCGGCGGCGCTGAACTGCATCAACAGCATGTACTTCATGGTTGGCTCCTCACACCTGCGCACCCTCGTCGGTGCTCTCACCCTGAGGTAGAAGCACTCCGTGGCGTTCTCGACACCCCGGCCGAAGATTCTTGAGAATCCTGTCAGTCGACGGCGTCGACCTCCAGCACCAGAGTCTGCTCCGGGTGCAGGGCGGGCACCTGCACACCCACCCGGGCCAGCGCGGCCCCGCTGAGGGTGAGACCACCCGCCAGCCAGGTGGGCGCGGACAGGTCGATGGTCGCCGGGGCCGGTACGCCCGCCACCTGTCGCACCCGGTACCGCCGACCCGGGTCGAGGCCGGGCAGCCGTACCGCGCCGGGGACCTGCGCCACCGAGGTGGCCAGCCGGGCCACCGCGTACACCGCCCGGGTGTTGTCGTGATCGACCACGCCGTGTGCCCAGACGGCCGGGTCCGGGTGATCGACCCGGACCACCCGGCCAGCGTGCAGCAGCGGGCGCAGCCGCTTGTGCAGTGCCACCCAGGCGGCCAGCTCGGTCTGCTCGGCAGCGCTGATCGACGCGATGTCCCACTCGATGCCGTGGTGGCCGAAGAGCGCCGTCGCCGCCCGGAAACCCAGGTCGTGTACGCGGTTGGTGGTGTGCGAGCGTCCCGGCCCGATGTGGGTGCCGATCAGCTCTGGTGGCAGCAGCAGACCGGTCCAGCGCTGGATGCTGAGCCGCTCCAGGGCGTCGTTGCAGTCGCTGGCCCAGACCCGGTCGGTGCGCGCCAGGATGGCCAGGTCCACCCGGGCCCCGCCGGACGAGCAGCTCTCGATCTCCACGCCCGGGTGCCGATTGCGCAACTCGTCGAAGAGCCGGTAGACCGCCAGGGTCTGCCCGTGCACCCCGGGACGGCCGTGGTGCCCGGCCTCGGTGAGGTCCCGGTTCTGGTCCCACTTGAGGTACCGGATGCCGGGGTGGTCGGTGAGCAGCGTGTCGAGGCGTTCCAGCACATAGTCGTACGCCTCGGGGCGGCCCAGGTCGAGCACCTGCTGGTGACGCCAGGCCGGCGGCAGTCGCCCCGGCACGGCGAGCAGCCAGTCGGGGTGCGCGCGGAACAGGTCCGAGTCGGGGTTGACCATCTCCGGCTCGACCCAGAGGCCGAACTGGAGGCCCTGGCCGGTCACATGGTCGATCAACGGTTGCAGGCCGTCCGGCCAGACGCCCTCGTCGACGTACCAGTCGCCGAGCCCGGCGGTGTCGTCGCGCCGGCCGCGGAACCAGCCGTCGTCGAGCACGAACCGCTCCACGCCGATCTGCGCGGCCCGGTCGGCGAGCGCCCGCAGGCGGTCCAGGTCGTGGTCGAAGTAGACCGCCTCCCAGACGTTCAGGGTCACCGGGCGGGGGGAGCGCGGGTGCCCGGGACGGGCCCGGAGGTGGGTGTGCAGCACGTCGCTGAGCCCGTCCAGACCGGCGTCGGACCAGACCGCGTAGAGCAGGGGAGTCTCGTACGACTCGCCGGGGCCGAGGCGGACCTCCCCGGGGGCCAGCAGCTCACCGCCACCGAGGGTCGACTCGCCGGTGGGCCGACGCTCGGCGAAGGTCACGTGGTCGCCGCTCCAGGCGGTGTGCACCGCCCAGACCTCGCCGTGGCCGAAGCCGAACCCGGCGGTGCCGGCCACCAGCAGCAGCGTGGCGTCATGCCCGGTACGGCCGTGTCGGCCCTCGCGGACCCAGGCGCCGTGCTGCCACGGGTGCCGCTGCGGGGACCGTTCCCGACACCACCGGCCGGTCAGGTCGAGCAGTTCGGTGGCGACCGCCGGCACCGGCAGCGCCGGCGTCAACTCGCGCAGCTCGTACGCGCTGTCGCCGTCGTTGCGCAGCCGGTGCCGCACGGTAAGCAGGCCGTACGGGTCGAGCGTGATCTCGATGGTCAGGGTCAGCCCGGCGGCCGGGTCCGACGCCCGCACGGTCAGCAGCGCCGCGCCGGGCCCGCCGTGCCCACCGTCGGAGGGGAGTACGCCCACCACCTCCCCGCCCGCAGCCAGGTGGCCCGGGTCGGGGTCGTTGTCGCGCACGTCCCACCCGTCCAGGCGGAAGGAGGTGGACCAGTCTCGCCCGTCGCGGTGCCCGGCCAGGCCGGGTCGTCCGCTCCAGCCGGCGCTCGCCTCCGGCAGCAGGGACAGCACGGTCGGCTGGTCGAAGCTGCTCGGCACCACCGGCGGTACGGTCGCGTCGACGAGGTGGCGCAGGCCGTCGTCGTCGAGGTCGCCGACGTCGCCGCCCCAGTGCACGACCCGGGGCAGCCCCGGGCCGCGCGCGTCGAGCACCAGGCTGGTCCGCGCGCGGCGCAGGTGCAGGATCGTCATCCCTTTGAGGCTCCCAAGGTCAGGCCCCGAACGAAGTGCCGCTGGAGCATAAAGAAGATCACCAGGGTGGGGATCGCGACGAGCACGCTGCCCGCCGAGACCAGGTTGTTGTCGGTGAAGAACTCACCGCGCAGGTTGTTGAGCGAGCTGGTCACCGGGAACTTGTCGCCGGTGCGCATGAGGACGGTGGCCCAGAAGAACTCGTTGTAGATCCAGGTCACCTCCAGGGTCGCCAGCGCGGCCAGGGCCGGCCGGCACAGCGGCATGGTGACCTGCCAGTACTGCCGCCAGATGCTCGCCCCGTCGACCATCGCCGCCTCGTACAGGTCACGGGGCAGCGCCTTCATGTAGTTGCTGAGCACGAAGACGCAGAAGCCGCACTGGAACGCCACGTTGATCAGGATCAGGCCCCAGTAGCTGTCGTAGAGCAGCTCCGAGTCGCTCATGAACTCCGGCAGCGGCACCTCGGTGAACAGCCGGAACAGCGGGATGAGCAGCGCCTGCTGGGGCAGCAGGTTGGCCGCGGTGAAGATCCCGAGCAGGACGAGGTTGAGCTTCCAACTGAACCGGGCGATGACGAACGCCACGCAGGAGGCGAGGAAGAGGGTAAGCAGCACCGCCGGCACGGTGATGTACACCGAGTTGAGGAAGTGCTGGCCGAACTCCGCCGTCCGCCAGGCGGTGACGTAGTTGTCGAACGTCCAGCCGCCGAACGACACGTAGCCGTTCGCGGCGGTGTAGTCGTACGACCGCAGCGAGGTCAGCACCGCCCAGGCGATCGGGAAGAGCCAGGCCAGCGAGACGACGATGAGGAAGCCGTGCAGCAGTATCCGTAACGGGGTCAGCTTGCGGCGGCGCGGCGGCGCGTCGGGCCCGCCCTCGGTACGCCGGGTGATGGTCGCGGTGCTCATTCCCGGTTCTCCCTCATCACGGTCGCCAGGTAGATGGTGATGAAGACCAGCGAGACGACCAGCATGATCGTTGCCAGTGCCGAGCCGAACCCGATCCGGCTCGCCTCACCCACCACGTTCTGGGTGACCAGCGCGGAGATCAGCTCCAGCCCGTTGCGGCCCTTGTTGACCACCCAGACGAGGTCGAACGCGCGCAGCGACTCGATCACGGTCACCACCAGCACGATGATGTTGATGGGCCGCATGACCGGGAACACGACCCGGAAGAACGCCCGGCTCTCCGAGGCGCCGTCGACCGCCGCCGCCTCGCGCAACGATGGATCGACGCCCTTCAGCCCTGCCAGGTAGAGCAGCATGATGTAGCCGACGTGCCGCCACCCGGAGGCGACCATCACCGCCCAGATGTTGACGTTCGAGTCGCCGTACCAGTCGATGTTGCTGCCGAAGACGGCGTTGATCAGCCCCTGGTCGCGGGAGTAGAGAAGCTGCCAGACGAAGCCGATGAGCGCCAGCGAGAGCACCACCGGCAGGTAGAGCGCGGTCTGGTAGAAGCGGCTGCCGCGCAGCTCCTTGTCCAGCAGCACGGCCAGGAACATGCCGAACGGGGTGGCGACCACGAACAGCGCCGCCAGCCAGAGCAGGTTGTGCTGGACCGCCGGCACGAACGGCGGGTAGATGTTCACCACGTCGCTGTAGTTGCGCGCGCCGACGAACTCGATCTCGTTGAGTGGGCCGATGCCGTCCCAGTTGGTGCCGGAGAGCAGCACGGTGGCTGCCGCCGGCAACCAGACGAATCCGGTGACGAGCAGCAGCGGGACGAGCACCATCAGCGTGATGACCACGCGGTCGGTGCGGGACAGGAGCCGTAGCCGCCGGCGACGACCACCCGTGGAGGTGGTCGTGGCCGGCGGCGGCACGGCGCGATCCGCTTGGATCAGGGGCAGGTCGGACACGATGTCCTCCCCCTTCCGCCGTCAGTCAGTGAAGATCGACTTTTTCTGGTTCTCGATGGACGAGGTGAGGCCGTCGATGTCCTTGGGGTTCTTGATGAACTGCTGGAGCGCCGGGATCATCACCGTGGAGGCGAAGTCCGGCCGGGTGTCCCGGTCGAGGAACTGGGCGATCTCGGTGGCCGACCCGACCAGTTCGGCGGCCTTCTTCTGCAGGGCGGTGTAGCCGCTGACGTCCGCGCTGGTGTTGGCGACCAGAGTGGCCGGGTCGTTCTTGACCGTGATGTCGCCGGCCTCCTTGCCACCGAAGTACTCCAGCAGCTTGCGCGCGTTGTCCTCGTTCTTGGGCTTGCGCGCCATCATGTAGCCGTCGATCGGGGCGTCCAGCGCCTTGGCGCCGATGGCCGGGTCGATCTCGGGGAAGGTGAAGAAGTCGAGGTCGCTCTGCTCCTCGTTGCTGAACTGCTGACCGACGAAGAGGCCGAGCATGTACATGCCGCTCTTCTTCTGCTGCAACGACTGCGCGGCCTCCTGCCAGGTGCGGCCGAGGCTGTCCGGCTGGTGCAGGGGGAGCAGGCCGGCCCAGGTGTCGAAGACCTTCTTGACCTTGTCGGAGGTCCAGGCCTCCTTGCCGGCCATCAGGTCGACGTGGAACTGGTAGCCGTTGATGCGCAGGTTGAGGATGTCGAAGGTGCCCATCGCCGGCCAGCCGTCCTTGTCGGCGAAGGCGATGGGGATGAGGCCGTCCCTCTTCATCTGCGCGCCGAGCGCGGTGAGCTGGTCCAGGGTGGTGGGTACCTGGTAGCCGTGCTGCTGCCACACCGACTTGCGGTAGAACATCGCCCACGGGTAGTAGGACGCCGGCACGAAGTACTGTTTGCCGTCGTCGCCGGTGGATGCCTTCTTGAAGGCGTCGGAGTAGCCCG
The DNA here is from genome assembly GCF_042869175.1 of Micromonospora sp. NPDC007208. Lineage (NCBI taxonomy): Bacteria > Bacillati > Actinomycetota > Actinomycetes > Micromonosporales > Micromonosporaceae > Micromonospora > Micromonospora sp. NPDC007208. The sequence continues at coordinate 50,455 of NZ_JBIAFG010000018.1, forward strand.
AGAGCTTGCCCCACACGTCGCTGATGTCGCTGGCCAGGCCCTTCTGCGCGAAGAAGCGCATCCGGTAGCCGGCGAACCAGGTGAACACGTCGTCCGGCTTGCCCTGTAGGTAATTGTTGATGTTCTCCTGGAACGTGTTGTGGTCGACCGTGTTCACCGCGACCTGCACCCCGGACGAGGTCTTGAAGCCGTCGGTGACCTTGACGAGGACGTCCTTCGGCTTCGGGTCCGACTGGTTCGAGCCGAGCGACACGTCCTTACTGGACCCCCCGGAGCCGGAGTCGTCACCGCAGCCGGCGAGCAGTCCGGTGCCGAGCAGCGCGCCCGTGCCGGCCGCGCCGGCCAGCAACGATCGTCGGTTGATGCCGGCGACTGAGGGCGGTACGAGCCGAGCCAGGTACTCGGCTTGGGATTGGGGACGGGACATCTGTGCCTCCTGCGGATGAGAAGGAGCTACGCCCAAGGGCCTCAGGGGTGGTGAAGGCAGGTCCGGCGTCGTGATCACACATTGAGATCCACCGAGAATCCACATTGGCGAACACGAACGGCCATTGGGGCCTCAAGCTACCCTTCAGTCGGGCGCTGTCAAGAGGGCAGTTCGCCTCTGATAACCCAGTCGTGACACGGCCGTTACCTAGTAAACGTTGGAAAGAAGCTCGATGTTGGAACCTGTTGACTTCGGCGGGCCAGCGGGTGCACCCTCAGCTGTCATGCGGCGATGGCAAGGGAACAGCATCTATTTCGGCGGCGACTACAACCCCGAGCAGTGGCCCGAGGAGACCTGGCCGGAGGACGTCGACCTGATGCGCCGGGCCGGGGTCAACCTGGTCTCCGTCGGCATCTTCTCCTGGGCGCTGCTGGAGCCCACCCCGGGTCGGTTCGAGTTCGGCTGGCTGGACCGGGTGCTGGACCTGCTGCACGACGGCGGCATCCAGGTCGACCTGGCGACCGCAACGGCCAGCCCACCACCGTGGTTGGCCCGCGCGCACCCGGAGACACTGCCCCGCCGGGCCGACGGCGCGATCCTCTGGCCGGGTGGACGGCAGGCGTACTGCCCCAGCTCGCCGGTGTTCCGCGAACGGTCGCTGGAGCTGGTGCGCGCGGTCGCCGGCCGGTACGCCGAGCACCCCGCCGTGGTCATGTGGCACATCTCCAACGAACTGGGCTGCCACAACGTGCACTGCTACTGCGACGTCAGCGCCGAGGCGTTCCGCGGCTGGCTGCGCGAGCGCTACGGCGACCTGGACCGGCTCAACGACGCCTGGGGCACCGCGTTCTGGAGCCAGCGCTACGGCGACTGGGCCGAGATCAACCCGCCGCGCACGGTGACGGCCTTCGCCAACCCCACGCAGCAGTTGGACTACCTGCGCTTCTCCTCCGACGAGCTGCGCGCCCAACTGCGCGCCGAACGCGAGGTGCTGAGGACACTGGTCCGTCAGCCGATCACCACCAACTTCATGATCGGCATGGGCGTCAAGCACATGGACTACCAGTCCTGGGCGTCCGACGTGGACCTCGTCTCCAACGACCACTACCTGACCGCCGCCGACCCGCAGTCGCACCTCGGGCTGGCGCTCGCCGCCGACCACACCCGAGGCGTCGCCGGCGGTGACCCGTGGTTGCTCATGGAGCACTCCACCAGCGCCGTCAACTGGCAGCCGCGCAACGTCGCCAAGCTGCCCGGGCAGCTACGCCGCAACAGCCTCGCGCACGTCGCCCGGGGCGCCGACGGGGTGCTCTTCTTCCAGTGGCGCGCCTCCCGGGCCGGCGCGGAGAAGTTCCACTCCGCGCTGGTCCCGCACGCCGGCCCGGACACCAAGGTGTTCCGCGAGGTCTGCCAGCTCGGCGCGGACCTCAAGGCGCTGGCCGAGGTCCGCGGCAGCCGCGTGGACGCCGACGTGGCGATCCTGTTCGACTGGGAGGCGTGGTGGGGCATCGAGTTGGATTCGCACCCCAGCGTCGACGTCACCTACGCCGACCGGCTCAACGCCCTGTACGGCTCGCTCTGGCGGGCCGGCGTGACCGCTGACATCGTCCACCCGTCGGCCGACCTCAGTGGCTACCGGCTGGTCCTGGTGCCGACCCTCTACCTGGTCCGGGACGCCGACGTCGCCGCGCTACACCAGTTTGTCGAGGCCGGCGGCACGGCGGCGGTCACCTACTTCAGCGGCATCGTGGACGCCAACGACCACATCCGGCTGGGCGGTTACCCGGGCGCGTTCCGGGAGCTGCTCGGCGTCCGGACCGAGGAGTTCTTCCCACTGCGCGAGGGCGAACAGGTCCGCCTCGACGACGGCAGCACCGCCGACGTGTGGACCGAGTGGGTGCACCCCGACGGCGCCGAGGTGCTCGCGTCGTACACCGATGGGCCCTTGCCGGGCGTACCGGCGCTGACCCGCAACCAGGTGGGCGACGGCGCCGCCTGGTATGTCGGCACCCGGCTGGACGAGCCGGCCACGGACCGGCTGGTGGCCCGCCTGCTCGCCGAGGCCGGCGTCCGCCCGGCGGCGTCGGCGCCGCCCGGGGTGGAGGTGGTCCGCCGCCGCGACGGCGACCGGACCTGGCTGTTCGCGATCAACCACACCGACACCGAGGTACGCCTGCCGGCGCACGGCGTCGAGCTGTTGACCGGAGGGCACTGTGCCGGTGAGCTCGCGCTGCCGGCCGGTGAGGTGGCGGTGGTCCGTGAGGATCGGACCTGATTCTGACGACAGTCACGGTGCGAAGGAGGGTCCCCAGATGCTCGCCCAGCAGCGGCAGACCGCCATTCTCGATCTGATCCGCCAACGCGGCGGGGTACGGGTGAGTCACCTGGTCAGTCGGTTCGGCGTGTCCGACATGACGATCCGGCGCGACCTGGAGGCGTTGGCCGAGCGCGGCCTGGTCGACAAGGTGCACGGCGGTGCGACACTCGCCGGGCCGGGCTCGGCCGAGGAACCCGGCTTCGCCGCCAAGTCGATCCGCCAGCAGGCGGAGAAGCGGGCCATCGCCGAGCGCGCGGCGACAATGGTGGAGCCGGGGATGGCCATCGCGCTCTCCGCCGGCACCACCACCGCCGCGCTGGCCACGCTCCTCTCCGACGTACGCGGACTGACCGTGGTGACCAACTCGATCCCGGTGGCCGACGCGCTCTACCAGAACCCGCGCGCCGACCAGACCGTCGTGTTGACCGGCGGCATCCGCACCCCGTCGGACGCGTTGACCGGGCCGGTGGCCGAGGCGGCGATCAGCGCGCTCAACGTCGACCTCCTCTTCCTCGGCGTGCACGGGCTGAGCCCACGGACCGGGTTCACCACACCCAACCTGCTGGAGGCCGGCGTCAACCGCTGTCTCATCGGCGCGGCCCGCCGACTCGTGGTGCTCGCCGACCACACCAAGTGGGAGACGATCGGCATCGCCACCATCGCCCCGCTGGAGGCCGCCGACGTGCTGATCACCGACCGTGGGCTGCCGACCGAGGCACGCACCACAATCGGCGAACAGGTAGGCGAGCTGGTGGTCGTGAACCCCGACGGGTGACCCCGCGCGCGCTGCCCCGCGCGCTGCCCCGCGCGCTGCCCCGCGCGCGCTGCCCCGCGCGCTGCCCCGCGCCGATCTTGCAGTTTGTGTCGTCGAGATGCGTGGAATGTCCTACAAGTCGCGACAGAAAGTGCAAGATCGCGGAGGGTGTTGGGCTGGCCCCCACTAGGGGCTGTCGGTGGGGAGACAGGTGCCGACGTGGTCGGCCTTCCGCGCGCAGCGGCGGCGATCGGGCATGATCCGGTCGCAGAAAACCCAATGTCGTACGTGCTGCGCGTCCTCGGCCGACACCGTGATGCCCGCGACGTCGAGTTGTGGCGTCGAGGCCAGCGACCGGGCGAAAGTGCGGGCCAGATCCAGCGCCCCGGCCAGGTCGGGAACCGCCACCGGCAGGTGGATCACGTGTCGGGGCAGCGGTTCGGTTGACTCGGTGAACGCCAGCACGGCGGCCCGAGGCAGCGGTACGAAGATCCCGCCGGGCGGCTCGTCCGGCGGGATCACGGCCGACGCCTCTCGGACCAGGCACTCTGTCGGACCCGCAGCGCCCGCTTCATCCGCGCGTTCTCCTCACTGAGCTGCGCGAGGTCGTGGTGCAGCGCGGTGAGGTCGAGCGCGACGCGGTGCAGAAACCGCCGCACCTCGCCAGGGTTGAGGCCCCGCCGGCCGAAGCCGACGGTGGCGAACTGGCGGTCGCGGACATGCCGCGGATGCAGCCGGCCGCCATCGTAGAGCGTGCCTCTGGGCATCGGTCACCTCTCGTGGTTCCTCGATGGGTGAGTCAGGGTCGCGGGGCGCCCTTCTTCGTGGTAGGTATTCGTTCAAGTCGGTTCGGAGCCGGGTTCGCACATCCCGACGCTCTAGTTGAGACCCGACGAGAGTCGGTATGCGCCTGCCACTCGCGAGGCCGTCTCTCGTCACCTTCTCGGCTGTTGGCACAGCCGCGGCTGCCGTGTTTGCACCGGGCGTCCCCGGGGGCCGGCGATCACCTCACCCGAAGGCCACGTTTCCAGTCGCTCGGAACTGGAGCAATGGTTCCTACGCGGCTTCGCCAACGAATCGAGAGGTGGACCATGCCGCACAAGCCGTTCATCCGGACCCTCCGTGCGCAATGGCTGGGTCAGCAATTGCGGACCCTGCGGGAGGAGCGGGGGATGACGTTGAAGTTGGTCGCCGAGCATCTGCAACGCGACATGTCAGCGCTTGGTCGGTACGAACGCGCGGACTGGCCGATCCGCAGGGGTGATGTGATCGCGCTGTTGGATCTGTACGGATTTCACCACGCAGTCGAGCGGGCCCGTCTGCTGGCGCTTGCCGAGGAGGTTTGGCGCACCGACCGGTGGGACGAGGACTATGGCGACGTCGTGGACGCCTCCTTCATCGAATACCCCTGGCTGGAAGGTCGCGCGGAGCAGGTCTGCTGCTTCCATCTCACCCTGGTCCCCGGGCTGCTTCAGACCCGGGAGTACGCAGAGGCGGTGATTCGTAATGCGGCAGAACCGGGAGCTACCGAGGCGACGATCAACCGCTGGGTCGACCTTCGAATGATCCGTCAAGAGGTTTTGAGGCGACGCCGCCCATTGACGATTTCTACTGTGATAGACGAAGCTGTGCTGCGCCGGATGGTCGGCGGGCCGGAGGTGTTACGCCGACAACTGCACCACCTCACGCAGGCGCAGCGATTGGGTAACGTCGCAATCAGAGTGATGCCGTGCGGGGTAGCCCTGCACCAAGGGCTCGACGGTACGTTCTGGATATTCCGGCTGCCAGAGCCGTATCCTGCGGTTGCCTACGTCGAGTCTTTGGGAGGGCGGCTCTACCTGGAGTCGCCGAAGGCTGAGCGCTTCGTCCGCGCCTATGGTCGTCTGCTGGATTCTGCGCTCAGCGAGAGTGAGTCAACGAAGTTGATCACGAGCATCGCGGAGGAGTTGTCATGAGCGAGAGCATGTCCGATGTGGCTTGGCACATCAGCAGTAAGAGCGACAGCAACGGTGGTAGCTGTGTCGAGGCGGGGCCCATCCTGGACGGGTCAGGTCGAGTGGCGGTGCGGGACAGCAAGGACCGGGCGGCGGCAACCCTCGTCTATCCCGCCGAAGGGTGGACCGTGTTCGTCCTCGGGATCAAGGACGGCGAGTTCGACTAGGGCCGGAGAAGTGCCTCGGTGGCCTGGTCGACCAGCCAGCGCTCGGCCTCGTCGTACGACCAGCCACCCTCGTCGACCAGTTGTGGCCAGGAGTGCAGCCCGAAGTAGAACCAGAGCACCTGGGTGGCCTGTTCGACGGTGAGGCCCGGACGTAGGGCGGAGAGTTCGTCGAGGCGTACCGCGCCGACCCGTAGCGCCTGCCGGTACGCCGCCGCGCCGTCGCGCGCCGCTTCGGCCGCGCTCGCCGTCATGCCCGGCGCTGCCCTCATCAGTTGGATCGTGTGCGGGCGACTCTGGTGGCCGTACCGTGTGCCGGCGCCGATCAGCCGCACGACCTCGCCGGGGTCGGCGGCGACCGCGATGGCCGCCACGTTCTGCGCGGTCTCCGGGTCGTTCACACCCGCCTCGATGAGCGCCCGCAGCAGCGTCGGCTTGCCGCCGACGCTGGTGTAGACGGTCGCCACGGCAACCCGGGCGCGGGCGGCGATGTCGTTGACCGTCGTGGCGGCGTACCCCTGGGTGATGAACAGATCCTGCGCCGCATCCAAGATCAACTGCCGTGTTTGCTCGGCGCTCTCCTGGCGCCGACTGGCGCGGGGTTGAGCAGCCACCAAGGCACTCTACCGGCCCATCTCGTCAGAAGAGTATTCTGATGAACATGCGAGTCCTCTTCTCGAACGTGCCATCTTTCGGGCACTTCCTCCCGCTTCTGCCCCTGATCCGCGCGTTCCGGCGTCAAGGCCACGACGTTGCCGTGGTGACCGCTGCGGGCATGGCCCCGCTCCTCGCTCCCGAGGGCATCGAGCTGCTGCCGGCTGGCCCCATGCCGGATGTCCTCTTCGCCGAGGTGGGGCGAAAGCTGGGTATCAACCCCGCGACCGAGCCGATCCCGGAGGCGGTCGCCGAGTTCTTCGCCGGGGTCCGGGTCGACCTCACCGCCGACGAAGCGTTCGCGCAGGCAAAGAGCTGGCAGCCGGATCTGATCGTCAACGAGATGCTCGACTTCGTGGGGCTGCTGGTCGCCACCGGTCTCGACGTACCGCTGGCCACCCTCGCCTTCGGCCCGGCGGTGCCGGCCGAGTTCACCGACCCGCTGATCGCGGTGGTCCGCTCCCGCTACGAGCAGCGCGGGTTGCCCGCGCCGCAGCGCGTCCAGGCCGGGCGGTGGCTGCTGGACACCTGCCCACCGGGGCTGCAGTTCGAGGGCTTCGCCGTACCGCAGGGGGTGGAGCGGATCGCGCTGCGGCCGGAACCGCACCAGGCGCCCGACGCTTCGACGGGCGCGCACACCCCGCCGGCCGGCGGGCGTCCCCGGGTGCTGGTCAGCTTCGGTACGGTCTTCGCCGACCCCGCCGTGGTCGGCCCGCTGCTGGGCGCCCTCACCGACGTCGACGTCGACGTGCTGGCCACGCTCGGCCTCGACGGCAAGCCGGAGGACTACCAGCTCGACTCGGAGCGGGTGGAGTTCACCCCCTTCGTGCCGCTGGCCCAGTTGCTGGAGAACGTCAGCGCGGTCGTCACTCACGGCGGCGCCGGCACCACCCTCGGCACGCTGGCCCGTGGCGTCCCGATGGTGGTCGTACCCCAGGGCGCCGACCAGTTCATCCAGGCGGACCGGGTCGCTGCGTCCGGAGCGGGTCTTGCCCTGATGCCCGGGCAGGCCGACCCGGCCGCCATCGCGGCGGCACTGCGCCGGCTGCTCGACGAGCCGACGTTCACCGAGGCGGCTCGCCGGATCGCCGCCGAGGTCGCCACGATGCCGTCGCCCGACGAGGTCGCCGAGCGGCTGCGCGCCGAGGTAGTCGACCAAGGCCAGGGTTGACCGACTCGGGTTCGCTGAAATCGGGGTGTCCTGGTCGCCGGGACACCCCGACTTTCATGAACCGGAGTCAATCAACGGACGCCGGCCGTCCGGGCGCTTCACAGCCATCTCACAGGGGTGCTGGATAGGGTGCCGTTCGAGTCAACGTCCGACTCCAACCTGGAGCGGTCGGCGTCGCACAGGAGTTCCGATGGTCTTCAAGAAGATGTTGAGCGCGTTCGGTGTGGGCGGACCCAGCGTGGACACCGTGCTGACCAACCCCAACACCCGGCCCGGCCTGACCCTCGACGGGCAGGTCAACCTCGTCGGTGGCGACGCTGAGGCAGCCATCGAGCAGGTGGTGATCGGCCTGGTCACCCGGGTCGAGGTCGAAGGACACGACACCGAGTACGCGGGCACGATGGAGTTCCACCGCATGGTGGTCAGCGGTCCGCTCCAGCTCGCCCCGAAGCAGCAGCTCTCGATCCCGTTCCAGCTGCCGGTGCCGTGGGAGACCCCGATCACCGACGTGTACGGCCAGCGCCTGCACGGCATGACGATGGGTCTGCGCACCGAGCTGGCGATTGCCCGCGCGGTCGACAAGAGCGACCTGGACCAGGTGGCGGTGCACCCGCTGCCGGTGCACGAGCGGATCCTGGAGGCGTTCCAGCGGCTCGGCTTCCGGTTCAAGCACGCCGACCTGGAGCGTGGGCACATCCGGGGCGTGCAGCAGACGCTGCCGTTCTACCAGGAGATCGAGTTCTTCGCCTCCCCGCAGTACGCGAGCACGATCCGGGAGGTCGAGCTGACCTTCGTGACCAGCCAGCGCGGTGTGGAGGTCATCCTGGAGTGCGACAAGCGAGGTGGGTTCCTCAGCGCCGGGCACGACGCGTTCGGTCGCTACCAGGTGGCGCACACCGACGCTGACCGGGTCGACTGGGCGCAGGTCGTCGACGGCTGGCTGCGCGAGACCACGTCCCGCTACGGCAGCCTGCGATCCCAGTACGGCGGGGGTCACGGGCACAGCCGTGGGCACGGCATGGGCGGCATGGTGGCTGGTGCGGCGCTCGGCGTCGCCGGCGGCATGATCGCCGGCGAGGTGATCGAGGATGCGTTCGAGGGTGACTTCGGCGACTTCGGTGGCGACGAGTAGCCGATCCAGACATGACGGTGGCCTCCGGGAGGATCTCCCGGAGGCCACCGTGCACTGTGAACCGGTCAGTGCCGGGCCTTGCGCTCCTCGCTGCTACGCCAGTTGCTGCCGGCCTTCGCGAGGCCACGGCTACCGAGGTAGCCAAGCGTCAGCAGGGTGATCAGGAACCAGGCGTTGTCGGCCCGGAAGATGTCCACCCCAGCGGTGTTCCGGCCAACGACCTGCGACGCGCCCAGTACGGCGGCCACCGCGATCAGGTAGATCCAGAACTCGGTGGTCTTGAACGCCTGCTTGGTCTCCGTACCGGGTGCCTGCATGTCGTTGCGGCGCCCGTCATGCATGACCGGCATCTGCTGGGTCTGCATGTCCCGCATCGCGGCGGGATTCTGCGGGTCGTTCATGGGCCGGTTCATCGGCCGGGTGGAAGCAGCCTGCGTGCTCATCTGGTCCTCCTCAGGATGCGATGAGTCGTACCTGCATTCCCCCGCCCCGCTACCGCGTGTCGGCCACGGCACGGTTCGCTTTCACGGCGGGGACACCCCCCGACTACCCGAGGCCCCGGAGCAGGTAACACCGATCGCCGGCCGGAAAAATCCGGCCGGCGATCGGATGGTCGACGGGTCAGCGCAGGCCGTTGCGGATCGCCACGCTCACCAGAAGGCCGGGGTCGTCGGTGATGATGCCGTCGACGCCGAGGTCGATGACCCGCTGCATCACCGTCGCGTCATCGACGGTGTACGGGATCACCTTCAGGTCGTACCGCGTCTGCAGGGTCCGAACGTCCGGCCCGTGGAAGTATGCCGGGTTCTCCCGCAGGTACCAGTCGGTCGAGGCGACAGTGCCCTGCTTCGGGTCGTGCACCTGCCAGTTGGCGGACACCGTTCCAGCGCCCGCGGCCCGGGTCAGCTTGCCGAGGTCCTGGTACTTCCACCAGTCCAGTCCACCGGTCCACGGGCTCTTCACCGACGGGTCGCCGTAGACCGCCTCCAGGGAGCACTCGTCGGCGAGGGTCGCGCACTCGGCCGGACCGTACTGCCAGACCAGGCCGACCGTGCCGATCCGCCGGTCGAGCTGCCGGGCGTACGTGATGGTGCGCCAGTCGAACGACTGGATGGTGGCCCGGCTGGTGAAGCCGGCCCGCTGGATCGCGTCGACGAGCATGCGGGTGAAGCTGCGGTACGGCTCCGTGTCGTTCACCACCGGGCTGATCTTCGTCTCGATGTTCATTCCGATGTCGGTGCGGCCACTCGCCTTCACCAGGGCGAAGACCTCGTCCAGGGTCGGAATCCGGGCACCGGGCGCGGGCACCTGGGCGGGCAGCTCGGGCAGCGTCTTCGTGCCGCAGTCGACGGTCTTCAGCTGCGCCAGGGTCAGGTCGTGCACCGGCTTACCCACGTACGGGTACATCCGGTCTCCCGGGCGCACCGGGGCGGTGTCGACGCAGTGCGACCCGTTGACGGTGCGATCGTGCAGCACCACGAGCTTGCCGTCGGCGGTGACGCCGGTGTCCAGTTCCAGGGTGGAGATGGCCCGGTTGGACAGCGCGTTCGCGAACGCCGGCAGGGTGTTCTCCGGCCGGGTGGCCCGGCCGCCGCGGTGCGCCTGGATGTCGAACGGCGCGGTGTACGCCTTCGGCAACCGGTAACCGCGCTGCGCCAGCAGGCCGCGCAGCCGGTCCGGGTAGTCGGTGATGATGCCGTCCACGCCGTCGTCGATGAGCTTCGTCATGGTCGGCACGTCGTCGACCGTCCACGGGATCACCTTGATCCCGTAGCGGTGCGCCTGGGCGACCATCTCCTTCGTGACGTACGGCTTGTAGCCCGGGTCGGTGACCGTGCCGTTCTGCGGGAACCCGTGCACCGGCGAGAAGGCGCTGGCGCCGAAACTGCGGATCGCCTTGATCGGGTCGCCACCGAAGTCGTCGACGTCCAGCCCGCCCAGCCACGGCGAGGCACCCGGCTGCCCGGTCTGCAGGAAGTCGTAGTTGGTCAGGGCGACCAGCGGCAGCTTCGGCTCGACCTGACGCATGCGCATCAGCGCGCCCCAGTCGAAGCTCTGGATGGTGACCTGCTTGAGCAGCCCGGCGGCGCGGATCTCGGCCGCGGTGACCCGGACGAACTGCTCGCGGGGGGCGGTCTCGGTCGGCGCGCCCGCCTCGACCTTGGTCTCGACGTTGAGCTTCACGTCCTTCGCCTGGTACCGGTTGACAAGCGCGAAGACCTCACGCAGCAGGGGCATCCGGGCACCCGGGACGGCGAGCTGGCGGGGCTTGTCCGACAGCGTCTTGGAGCCGCAGTCGAGCGTGCGCACCTGGGCCAGGCTGAGCGTGTTGATGTACTTCCCGACGTACGGGAACTCCGGGTCGCCGGGCGTCACCGGGGTGGTGTCGACGCACTTGGTGCCGGTGACCTTGCGGTCGTGGGTGACGACGGCCTGGCCGTCCTCGGTGATCTGCACGTCCAGTTCGAGGGTGCTCACCCCGAGCTGGAGGGCGTTGCCGAAGGAGGCGAGGGTGTTCTCCACCCGCAGCCCGAGGCCACCCCGGTGGGCCTGCACGTCGAATGTCCGGTCCGGTCGCGGCTTCGCCTGGGCGGGCACCGCGAGCCCGGTCGTCACCGTCGCGGCCACCAGGGCCGCGACGGCGGTACGGCGTACTGTGCGCACGCTGTCATCCCCTCCTGCCGGCGGGCATCTCCCACCGGTCGCGGGACAGCATGGACATCTCGGGCTGCGGGCAGGCGGCCAGCGGGCGGCGCGACGGTGAACCGCGGTGGACGACCTCCCGGTCACGCCGGGTTTGGTCGGCCGGTGGTCGGGCACGCAGTCAGTTCCACAGCTTCTGCGAGGTGATGGACGTGCGTGAGGACGACATGCGGCAGGATGCCGCCCGCGAGGCCGAGGATCGGATCGCCGGCGGCGTGTACGGCAAGGGTGCCCTCGACGAGGTGACGGTGCCCCGCACCGATGTGGAGAGCCAGATCCAGCGCGATGACCCGCTCGATCCGGCACACGAACGGATCGACCCACAGGTGCTGCGCGACGGCGGCCCCGTCGGCGGGCAGGGGGCGGTGACCACCACCGGCGGCACCGCCGGGCCGGCGAGCGTACGCCGGGTGGCCCGACAGCCGGAGCGTCACCCGGGCAAGGTCGCGCCGACCACGACCGGCGATGCCACCACCGGCGGCCTCAGCACCCCGATGGGCGGTGGCACCAGCGACCAGTCCACCTCCGCAACGGGCCCGGCAAAGTCCATCAGGGACAAATCCAACGACTGACCCCACCCGCCGTCCCCGCCGAGCGACAACTCGGTGGGGACGGCGGGTTTCGTGGTCAGCTCGCCGTGCGGAGGACTCCCAGGCGTTGGGTGGCGCGGGTCAGGGCTACGTACAGGTCGCTGCGTCCGCGTGGGGACTCGGCCACCATCCGGTCCGGGTCGACCACCAGCACCGAGTCGAACTCCAACCCCTTGGCCTGCGCGACGGTCAGCACCACCACCCGGCTCTCCAGCTCCGGATGCTCGCCGACGGCGGCCTCGGGCAGCGCGGCGGTCACCGCCGCGCCCAACTCACCCACCCGGCCGGCCGGCACGAGCACCCCGAGCCGGCCCTCGGTCAGCCCGGCCGCCTCCCGGGTGGCCTCGGCGACCAGTTCCGCCGCCAACCGCCCGTCGGGCACCGTGCGGTCCCACGGGGGTACGCCGCTCTCGCGCACCGAGCGCGGGGGCCGCAGCGCCGGGTCGATCTCGGCCAGGACGTCGGCGGCGACCGCCATGATCTCGGCCGGGGTGCGGTAGCTGACCGTCAGCTCGGTGAGCCGCCACCGCTGCTCGACGTACGGGGCGAGGGCGTCCGCCCAGGAGGGCGTGCCACTGAGTGCGCCGGTCTGCGCCACATCGCCGACGATCGTCATCGACCGGCTCGGGCAGCGGCGCATCAGCAGTCGCCAGGCCATTGGCGACAGCTCCTGCGCCTCGTCCACGATGACGTGGCCGAACGCCCAGGTGCGGTCGGCGGCGGCCCGCTGGGCGGTGGTCAGCCGGTCGGCCTCCTCCTGCCGTTCCAGCAGCCGGTCCGCGTCGATCAGGTCGGTGACGCCGAGGATCTCACCGCCCTCGGCCTCGTCCTCGACGTCGATCGAGCGGGAACCCCGGGCGATCTCGAGCACGCCCTCGGCGTACTCCCGTTCCATCATCCGGATCCGGTCCCGCCGGGCGGCGGCGGCGCGTTCGTCCTCGCCGAGCAGTTCGGCGGCCTCGTCCAGCAGCGGTACGTCGGCCGGCGTCCAGCCACCGCGCTCGCGCCGCAGCAACGCCCGCTCGTCCTCGCTGAGCATCGGGGCGGCGGCGGCGATCCGGTCCGGGTCGGCGTACAGGTCGGCGAGCAGCCGCTGCGGGGTGAGCACCGGCCACAACTGGTCGAGGGCGGCCTGGATCTCCGACTCCTCGCGCAGTTCCCGGCGGATCTCGGCCCGGTCCGCCTCGTCGAGGAGGTTGTCCCCGCCGAGCGGGTCGGCGCCGATCCGTTCGGCCACCTGCTCGGCGAGCGCGTGCACGATCTCCACGTCGAACAGCGCCCGGGCCAGGTTGTGCGGTCGGTCGGCGCGGCGGACCCGGTCCCGGGCGGCCCGCACGATCTCCGGGTCGAGGGTCAGCGTCTCCCGCTCGACCTCGATCTCCAGCGGCTCGTCCGGCACCCACTGCCGGTCCTGTACCGCCAGCGCCAACACCTCGGCCAACACCGCCCGGCCCTTCAGCGCCGCGGTCTCGGCCGGCTCGGTCCGTTGGGCGCTCACCCCGGGAAAGAGATCACCCTGGGTACGCAGCAGCACGCCGGTCTCGGCCAGCGTCGGCAGCACCTGGGAGATGTAGCGCAGGAAGGTCGCGTTCGGGCCGACCAGCAGCACGCCCCGGCTGGAGAGTTCCCGGCGGTGCGTGTAGAGCAGGTACGCCGCCCGGTGCAGCGCGACCGCGGTCTTGCCGGTGCCGGGGCCGCCCTGGACCACCATCACGCCCGGAAGCTCCGCGCGGATGATCTCGTCCTGTTCGGCCTGGATGGTCTCGACGATGTCGCGCATCCGGCCGGTACGCCCCGCGTTGAGCGCGGCGAGCAGTGACGCCTCACCGGTCAGCTCCTCGTGGGCGCCGGGGGAGGCGGTGTCGATGTCGAGCACCTCGTCGTTGAGCCCGGTCACCTTGCGCTGCCGGGTGCGCAGGTGCCGGCGGCGGCGTACGCCCTGCGGGTTCGCGGCGGTGGCGAGGTAGAACGGGCGGGCGGCGGGGGCCCGCCAGTCCATCAGCAGCGGGTCGTAGTCACCACTGGTGTCGAAGATGCCGATCCGCCCGATGTAGCGGCGGGAGTCGTCGTCGCCGTCGAGACGGCCGAAGCAGAGCCCGTTCTCCACGGCGGAGAACTGTTCGACCTGATCGGCGTACATCGCTACCGAGCTGTCGCGCTGCGAGCGGTCCTGGAGGGTGCCGCCGGTGTTGTGCAGCTCGGCGGTGAGCCGGTGGGCGGCCTGTTCACGCAGCTCGTCCAGCCGGTTGTAGAGCATCGAGACGTACTCCTGCTCGCGACCGATCTCGTCGTCGAGCGGCAATTCGCCGGAACCGCCGGAGTGCCTTGACAAGCCGTCTCCCTAAAGATTAGAATCCTTTGCAGGAACGGCTTTTAGCCGTTCTTTTTTGTGCCCTTGGAACTGTTGAAGATAGCGCGTTCCGCCGGTTGTCACCAAGCCGGGCGGGCCGGCGCGCCGGTGATCGCGAGGTGACGGCGGATGATCCTGCGGACCGGCCAACGGGTGGTCTTCATCGGGGACAGCATCACCGATTGTGGTCGACGCGACGTCGCCGCGCCCTACGGCAGCGGATATGTGAGCCTCGTGCGCGCCCTGGTCGACGCCCGGCACCCCGAGTTGGAGCTGGAGTGGGTCAACCGGGGTGTGGGCGGTGACACGGTACGGGACCTGGCCGCCCGCTGGGACGACGACGCCATCGCCGAGCGCCCCGACTGGCTCGCGGTGCTGATCGGCATCAACGACATCTGGCGACACTACGGCGACCGGCCGGAAGAGGCCGTCGGCATCGAGGAGTACGAGCGCACCCTGCGTGACCTGCTCCGGCGGGCGGTCAGCGCCACCGGCTGTCGACTGATCCTCGGTGACCCGTTCTTCATCGAGGCCGACCGGAGCGTCCCGCAACGCGCCGACACCGACCGGTACGCGGCCGTCGTGGCGGGTCTGGCCGCCGAGTTCGACGCGGTGCACGTGGCCAACCAGGCGGCGTTCGACCGGGTGCTGGCGGTGAGCCCGGCGACGCGCTGGGCCGACGACCGGGTCCACCCGCACCTGCCCGGCCACGCGGTCCTCGCCGACGCGTACCTCAGCGCCCTCGGCGTCTCCTGACCCCGGGCCTGACCCACAGCGAAGCGCCGGGCCGACCGTCAGGTCGACCCGGCGCGGACACCACGGAGATCAGCCGCGCGCGGCCTGGTAGAGCCGCTCCGGCGTCACCGCTCCGGCGAGCACCCGGCCGTCGTCGGTGAGCAGCACGGTGAACAGTTTGCTGCTGAAGAGCCGTCCGCTGCCCCAGTCACCACTGACCGCCGGCAGCCCGCCGAGCAGCTTCGACATGTCCATGCCCTCTGCGGCGCCGGCCGGAGGGGCGGCCGGCTTCGCGGGCTTCCCGCCGAGCGCACCGTCCAGGCGGCCGACCAGCACGGTCGTCCAGCCGGTGCCGACCGCGCGTACCTGCGGGTCACCCGCCGGTTCGGCGTGGCCGGGCTTACCGGCGGCCGGCCGCTCGGCCTTCTCCTCGCTGACCGTCACGCCGGGCGGCGGGTTGAAGGTGAACTGGTCGGCGTCGGGGCGGCGGTAGTCGACCTGGGTGAAGGCCACCTCGAACGCCGGCCGGTCGCTGCCCTTCGCGAGCACCTCGAAGCGCAGCGGCACGTGCTGCTTGGCGTCGATGGCGATCCGCAGTTGGTGCACCAGTGAGTCACGGTCACGCGGCTGGAGCACCAACTCGTACGCGTCCTGACCGGCGACGGTCGCCGACCGGCCGACGCTGACCTCGGTGCTCGGGTCGATCGCGCCCAACGCCAGGTCGGCGGCCTGCTGCGGGGTAGCCGGCAGGCTCGCTGCCGGTTCGGGGGCGGGCTTCCAGGCCCCGGCTTCGTCGCCCAACGTGCGGTGGGTGGCGTTGTTGGTGCGGCTCTGCCACGTCCACAGGTCCCGGCCGTTGCGGATGATGTCCTGCTCGCCCAGGGTGTCCACCAGCGCGACCCGCTGCTTGTCCGGACCGGAATACCAGACCCGCAGGGTGTGGGTGCCGGTCAGCAGGGTGGTCAGCTCGTTGCCGGGAACCAGCCCGACGAGGGGCGGCAGACCGAGATCGGCGCGTTGCACCACGGTCCCGGACAACCCCTCCAGCCGGGATGTCTGCAGGTCGACCAGGAGCTGAGCGGCGGTTCGGGGCGGCAGGCTCGGCTCGGCCTCGGCGGCGAACGTGCCGACCGCCGCACCCCCGCCGATGACGGCGACGGCCGCGGTGGCCGGGACCAGCCAACGAAGGACGGGACGGCTTCTCAGAACGGACATGGTGGCACCTCCTGCCTGCCATCCTGCCCCCTCGGTGCTGTGAACGCGCTGAGGACACCGAACCGCGCCCTTTGACCCGGGTGGCACCCTTGAGCTGTGCGGGTGCTGGTGGTGGAGGACGAGACCCGGTTGGCGGCTGCCCTGCAACGCGGCCTCCAGGCGGAAGGGTTCGCGGTCGACGTGGCGGCAAACGGTCCGGCCGGCCTGGACGCGGCCCGGCACGGCGGGTACGACGCCATGATCCTCGACGTGATGCTGCCCGGCCTCTCCGGGTACGAGCTGGTCCGGCGGTTGCGCACGGAGCAGCACTGGTTGCCGGTGCTGATGCTCTCCGCCAAGGACGGCGAGTACGACCAGGCCGACGGCCTCGACTGCGGCGCCGACGACTACCTGACCAAACCCTTCTCGTACGTGGTGCTGCTGGCCCGGTTGCGGGCGTTGCTGCGTCGGGGCGCGCCGGAGCGCCCGACCGTGCTGGCGGTCGGTGACCTGCGGCTGGACCCGGCCCGCCGACGGGTGACCCGGGCGGACGCCGAGGTGGCGTTGACCGCACGGGAGTTCGCGCTGCTGGACTACCTGATGCGTCGGCCGGGCCAGGTCATCTCCAAGATCGAGTTGTTGGACCACGTCTGGGACGCGAGCCTGGAGACCGCGCCGAACGCCGTCGAGGTGTACGTCGGCTACCTGCGCCGCAAGCTCGGCCGGGACCGACTGGAGACGGTCCGGGGCGCCGGCTACCGGCTGGCGACGTGATCGCCGACGGCCCAGCACCCACCCGTCGGGCCTGGCCCGGCCGGATGCCGGTCCTCGGGCTGCGCGGGCGGCTCATGGCGATCGGCGTGGTCGGCCTCACCATCGGGCTGGCCCTGGGCGGCGTGGTGCTGCTCGGCGCGCTCGGCTTCGTGCTCCAGCGCACTGTCGACACCGAGGCGTTCCGCACCGCCGACGCGGTCGCCCTGCTCGCCGCCGAGGACGCGCTACCCGACCCGCTGCCGGTGGCCGGCGGGCAGGTCCGCGTGCAGGTCATCGACGGGCAGGGGCGGATCCGGGCGGCCTCGATCGACGCCGACCGCCTGGTGCCGATGGTCCGCCCGGAGCGACTGAACCGCGACGGCCGGCAGCGGTTGGAGGTGCCGGCCGAACGGGTCGGGCTCGTCGGCCCGGTCCGGGTGGTCGCCGTACCCGCCGGCAGCGCGGCCGACCCGCTCACCGTGCTGGTCGCCCGCTCGATGGCCGACGTGCGGCACAGCACCCACGTGGTCCGGACCATCCTGCTGGTGGCGTTCCCGCTGCTGGTGGCCGTGCTGGCCGGGGTGGCGTGGCGGGTGGTGGGCGCGACCCTGCGGCCGGTCGAGGCGTTACGTCGAGGCGCCGAGGAGATCACCGGGAGGGCCGGCACCGGCCGGCTGCCGGTGCCGGCGTCGGCTGACGAGATCCACCGTCTGGCGGTCACCCTCAACGGCATGCTGGACCGGCTGGAATCCGCCCGCGTCCGGCAGCGGGCCTTCGTCTCCGACGCCGCACACGAGCTGCGCAGCCCGTTGACCAACATCCGGACGGAGCTGGAGGTGGCCCAGCGCCTCGCCGACCGGACGGACTGGACGGCGGTGACCGCCAACCTGCTCGCCGACACCGACCGGCTGAGCCGCCTGGTCGACGATCTCCTGCTGCTGGCCCGACTGGACGAGGCTCCGCTGGCCCGGGGGACCGGCCCGGTGGAGCTGGGCGCGTTGCTGACCGAGGTCGCCGCCCGCTACCCGTCGCCGCCGGTGCGGGTGACGCTGCCGGCGGGCCCGCTCTGGACGATCGGCACCGTCGAGGAGCTGCGTCGCGTGCTGGCCAACCTCGTCGACAACGCGGTACGGCACGCCCACGGCAGTGTCGTGCTCGCCGCCGAGGCGACGTCGACAACGACGGCTGCGGCGACGGCGGGAGCGGCGGGGGCGCCGGCGGGGGCGGCGACAGCGACAACGAGGGCGACAACGAGGGCTGCGGCGGGGGCGACGGCGGCGTCGGCGGGAGCGGCGACGGCGACAACGACAACGTTGGCGGCGGCGACGGCGCGAGCGGGGGCGACGGTGGGGGCGACGGTCGGGCCTGGCGTCGGGGCGTACCACCTGGTGACGGTGACCGACGACGGCCCGGGCGTCCCGGTGGCGGACCGGGAGCGGGTCTTCGACCGGTTCACCCGGCTGGATGACGGACGGGCCCGCGACGACGGGGGCGCCGGCCTGGGGCTGGCCATCGTCCGGGAGTTGGTGCGGCGCGCGGGCGGCACCATCACCCTGACCGACGCGCCAGAGCAGCGAGGGCTACGGGTGTGCCTGCTGCTGCCGGCATTGCTCACCGAGGACGGCCACAGGTCGACGGCCCGTGACGGCGACCTGCCCCGGGCCGCCCACCGATGACCCTTTGCTCCGCACCCGCGGGGGCGACAGCTACGTGACGTGCTGCTCAGCCGCGCGTGTCGAAGCGGCGGCCCGCGACGTTTCAGCTGGTCATCCGAGGTGGTGCACAGAGGTTGGCGGGGCGTTGCTGGCGGATGCGGCTGGTGGGTCAGCGGCGGCGGGTGCAGACCTGCTTGGACCGGGCCACGGTGTCGGTGGACCAGGCGACGGCGACGGTGAAGCAGAAGTCGTTGGTGCGGTTGAGCGCGTAGATGACGAAGCTGGTGGTGCCGGCCGGCAGCGTCGCGAAGATGTTGTGGGCCTGGCCGGTGCGGCCGCCGGCGATGACCACCGGGCCCTCGCTGCCGGCCGGGTAGGTCCAGTTCAGCGCGATGCTGTCCCGGGTGTCGCGCAGGGTCACCGCGCTGGGTGGGGTGCCGGGCGGCGCCGCGGCGGCGGCCGACGTGGGCGCCGAGCCGCCCGGGGCGGGCGCGCTGCTGGCCGGCGCGCCGGCGGTGGGGGAGGCGCTGGCCGGCGGCGGGGTCGGCTCGTCGTCACCGTCGACCCGGGCCACCCCGGCGATCACCGCCGCCGCGCCGAGGAGCACCACGACCACGCCGGCCACCAGGACCGGCACCAGCCGGTTGCGCTGCTCCGGCTGGGCGCGGTGCACCGGCACCGGCAGCAGTCGCGACGGCGTGTACGGCTCGACCGCCGCGTACGGGTCCGCCCGCGCGTGCGGCTCGGACGCCGGGTACGGGTTGGACGCCGCGTACGGGTCGGACGGCGTGTACGGGTTGGACGCCGGGTACGGGTTGGACGACGCGTGCGGGTCGGACGGCTGGTACGGGTCGGATGGTGCGTACGGGTCGGTGGGGGCGGCGGGGCGGTGCAGCCGGTACACCCCGGGCTGCTCCTCCGTGCCGCCGGCCAGCCCGACCACCGACGGGGGCACCGGAGGGTCGGTGGGGTGGGGCGAGGGCTCGTCCACCGGTTCGGTCGACCATCGGCCGCCCGTCGATCCGACCGCTTCGTCGGAGGGCAGCCGGGGGTTCGGCACCGCCCCGGCGTGGTGGGTCGCGGCTGCCGGCGGGTGGTAGCCGGATTCGGCCGGCCCGTCGCCGTGCGGTGGGACGCGGGCGGCCGGCACTACCGGCGTGTCGCGGGCCGTGGGCGGGTTGTCGGCGCAGGCGTGGTCGGGGTTTGCCGCCGCCCGTGCCAGGGCCGCCACCTGGGCGGCCAGCGGGTCGTCGGCGGGCAGGTGCTGCCGGCACAGCTCACGGGCGAGGGCCAGGTTGTCGTGTGCCTCGGCGAACTGCCCGCAGTCGCGCTGCATCGCCCCGAGCCGCGCCAGCATCTTGATGCCGCTGGGGTGCCCGTCGCCGTACACCTCGCGGTGCAGCTCCCAGGCGTCCTGGAGGCGGTCGCGGGCCACCGTGCACTGGCCGCGCGCGTACTCGACGGTGGCCAGGTCGGCGTGCGCGGCGAGCACCCGCAGCGACTCCGGGCCGTCCTGCGCGGTCAGCTCGATGATGACTTCCTGGTAGAGCCGCGCCGCCCGGGAGTGGCTGCCGACGCGGTGCAGCACCGCGGCCAGGGTCGCCGCGGCGGCCACCGTGCGCGGGTCGGCGCGGCCGTGCAGGCGGGTGGTGGCCGCGTACGCGAAGGCCGCCCACCCGCGGGCCGAGTGCGGCTCACCGAGGGCGATCAGCACCCGCGCCTGGAGGCTGGCCGCCTCGGCCAGCTCGGGGGTGGCGTTGGCCGGGCGGGGGTCGGCGTCGGTGAGCGCGTCGGACAGCAACTGCTGTGCGCCGGCAAGATCGCCGGAGGACACGAGGTGGTGCGCCTGATCAGTCAGTTCACCGAAGCCGGAAGACACGCCCCATCGTGCTCATCCGACGACGGTAAGTACAAGACCCGCGCCGGTGTCGATTGGTCAGGATCCGGTCAGGTGCTCGGCCAGGGTCTCGCTGATTCGGCGTAGCTGGTCGACCTGGGCGGGGCTCAACGCGTCGAACAGGTGTCGGCGTACACCCTCGACGTGGCCGGGTGCGGCGGCCGCGAGGGTGGCGAAACCCTCGTCGGTGAGCAGCGCGATCTGCCCGCGCCGGTCGGTCGGGCAGTCCTCGCGGCGCACCCAGCCGGCGGCCTCCAGCCGGGCCACGGCGTGTGAGAGCCGGCTGCGGGACGACCCCGCCGCCTGGGCCAGCTGGCTCATGCGCAGTTGGCGGCCGGGGGCCTCGGAGAGCTGGACCAGGATCTCGTAGTACGCGTGCGGCATGCCCGCTTCGCGTTGCAGCTCGCGGTCGAGAGTGTCCATCAGCACCCGGGAGGCGGTGAGGTACGCGCGCCACGTGCGCTGCTCGTCGGGGTCCAGCCAGCGGGTCATGGCAGCCATCATACTCCCGATGGTTGAATGTTCAACTAAACCGCGCTAGCCTCGGGTCATGGGTATCCACCGGCTCAACCACGCGGTCCTCTACGTCAGTGACCTCGCCCGCAGCGTCGCGTTCTACCGCGAGGTGCTGGGCTTCCGCCCGGTGGCGATGACCCCGGACGGCTTCCGGGGCGCCACCTTCCTGCAGGCCCCCGACTCCACCAACGACCACGACCTCGGCCTCTTCGAGGTGGGCGCGGGCGCCGGGCGGTCGACCGCCGGTCGGTCCACCGTCGGCCTCTACCACCTCGCCTGGGAGGTGGACACGCTCGACGAGCTGGCCGCCACCGCCGAGCGGCTCGTCGCGGCCGGCGCACTGGTCGGCACCTCCGACCACGGCACGACCAAGAGCCTCTACGGCAAGGACCCGGACGGCCTGGAGTTCGAGGTGGTCTGGCTGATCCCGGCCGAACTGCTCGACGACACCGCGCTGGCCGCCCGCAAGCAGATCGGTCGGCTCGACCTGGACGCCGAGCGGCGGCGCTACGGCGGGCAGACCCGGGGCGGGGTGGGGATCTCCGTCCCGGCCTGACCGCCCGTACGGTAGAACGGACCGATGCCGACCGACCGGACCACTGATTTCCTCCGCGAGCTGCTGGTCCGCCAGTTGACGACCTGGCTGCCCGCGGCCCTGCACCGCTCCCGGCGGGCCACCATTGCCCTCGCGGGCGCCGAC
Source organism: Micromonospora sp. NPDC007208 (assembly GCF_042869175.1). Classification (NCBI taxonomy): domain Bacteria; kingdom Bacillati; phylum Actinomycetota; class Actinomycetes; order Micromonosporales; family Micromonosporaceae; genus Micromonospora; species Micromonospora sp. NPDC007208. The sequence continues at coordinate 72,161 of NZ_JBIAFG010000018.1, forward strand.
GCGGGCAGCGCGGAGGCCGCGCTGCGCCTGGTCGCCACGCACGGCGACCAGGTCCGCGGTCGGCAGGTGACGGTGCTGGTGCTGGCCGATGCCGCCGCCGACCTGCCGGCCCGACTCGGCCCGATCGAGGCGGAGCTGCCCGCCGAGGTCACAGTGCATCTGCTGCCCGGCGACGCGTACCGGCTGCCGGTCGCGGTGAAGGCCGCCGGGGCGGCGGGCGCGCCGCTGTTCTCCTTCGTGGACCTGCCCGGCGCGGTGACGCCGAAGCTGCTCACCGCCGCGACCAACGGCCGGACCGGAGAGCTGCTGCTGCACACCGCCGACAGCGCCCGAGACGTGCTCGTCTCCGCAGGCTTTCCCCTGGTCGCCGAGGTCGCACCGGTGCTGCCCGGCGGCGAGGCGGCCGGTGTGATCGCGTTCGGCAGCCGCTCCGACCGGAGTCTGGAGGCGGTCCGCGACGCGCTCTGGGCGGTCGGCGCGGACCTCGGCGTGCGCTACCGCGACCCGCTCGACCCGACCGGCACGACTGTCGACGTGGTCGGCGACCCCGACCTCGAACCGCTGAGCCACGAGCTGCTGGCCGAGTTGCGGGCGGGCGGGCCACGGCCGGTCACCGAGCTGCGCCGGCACACCCTCACCGCGACCGTCTACCGAGCCGCCGACGCCAACCAGGCGCTCGTCGACCTGCTGGACGCCGGTGCCGTGCGGCGTGAACGCGAGTCCGGGCGGCTGGCCGGCGACGAGATCATCACCGTGGCACGCTGAGCGCCCCCCACCCCACCCCCGCACCCCCGCGATCTTGCACTTTCTGCTCCGGCGTAAGGGTTATTCCACGCAAAACGGCGACAGAAACTGCAAGATCGCCGAGCCGAGCCGAGCCGAGCCGAGCCGAGCCGAGCCGAGCCGAGCCGAGCCGAGCCGAGCCGAGCCGGGGCGGGGCAGACGCCGAGCGGGGTGCCGGTGAATCACCGGCACCCCGCTCGACTCCCGGGATGCTTACGACCGGGACTTGTCCTGCTTCCAGCTCAGCGGACCCGGCAGGTCGACCCGGTGCGCACGTGCCTTGGAGTTCCAGGACCAGCGACCGATCTTGATGCTCCACGAGGAGAAGCCGTTCTCGGTGAAGTTCAGGATGATCGGACCGTACTTCTTGCGCTTGCGAAACATGAGGCCCATCGGAGGTCTCCCCTCGTCACCGTTCCCTGCCGTGTCGAGATCGAACATGCCCGAACCGACAACTTTTGAAACCCTCTCGCCGTCCGCCCTGGACGGTCGCCCAGCACCGGCCGCAATCCCTATCCACCAGATAGGTGTTGCGGCACGGTAAACGCTGCTCGGGGCGGTTCGTAACATCGGCAGCGATAGAAGTCTCATCTTCTGGAAGGCCGTTGACCGCTCGTTCCGATCGCGGGCAGCATGGGGTCATGTCGCAGCGGGATGAGCTTCTCCTCACCGCTCGTGTGCACGTCGACCTGGTCCGGCACGCGAGCGCGCTCTGTTGAGCTGACCGGTCCATCCGGCTCGGCTCCAGCGCCGCACTCTCACCGCCCGCCCGCTCAACGCGGAGCAGCGTGCCCGCACGCCCTCATCCGGGCGTCCCCGCTCCCATCGTGGACAGATCAGGAGACTCCTCATGTCCCCACCCCGTCGTGCCGTTCTGCGTACCCTCGCCGCCGTTGCCGCCCTGGTCGTGCTCACCGCCTCGGCCGGTTGCGGCGGTGACGCCGCAGCCGGCGGCGCCCAGGCCAGCGAGCTGCGCTACCAGGGCTCGGTCGGCCAGGTCACCCTCCCCGAACTCGCCGCCGACCTCGGCTACCTGGGTGACGTCAAGCTCAAGTGGATCGGCAACGTCACCGGTGGCCCACAGGACATCCAGGCCACGGCCACCGGGCAGAGCGACTTCGGCGGCGCGTTCAACGGCGCCATCGTCAAGCTGGCCGCCGCCAACGCCCCGATCACCGCCGTGGTCAGCTACTACGGCTCGGACGCGCAGACCTTCCAGGGCTACTACGTGCTCGACGACAGCCCGATCCGCAGCCCCCGGGACCTGATCGGCAAGAAGGTCGGCATGAACACCCTCGGCGCGCACGCCGAGGCCGTGCTCAAGACCTGGCTCGCCCGCGGTGGTCTCACCCCCGCCGAGATCAAGCAGGTCGAGTTGGTCGCCCTGCCACCTGTCAACACCGAGCAGTCGCTGCGGCAGCGGCAGATCGACGTCGCGGTGCTCGGTGGGGTGATCCGGGACAAGGCGGTCGCCGGCGGCGGCATCCGCACCATCTTCACCGACTACGAGCTGCTCGGCGCCTTCAGCGGCGGCACCTACGTCTTCCGCGACGACTTCATCAAGCGCAACCCGGAGACGGTCAAGGCGTTCGTCACCGGGGTCGGCAAGGCCATCGAGTGGGCCCGTACCCAACCCCGGGAGACAGTGGTCGCCCGGATGCGCGACATCATCGGCAAACGCGGTCGCAACGAGGACCCGTCGCTTGTCGCGTACTGGAAGAGCAGCGGCGTCGCCGGCCGCGGCGGCGTGATCGGCGAGCAGGAGTTCGGCACCTGGATCGACTGGCTCGCCGCCGAGGGCGAGCTCAAGGGCGACCGTCCGAAGCCCGGCGACATCTACACCAACCGGTTCAACCCGTTCGTGGACGGGGGCAGCGCGTGAGCACCGACAAGATCCTCTTCGATCGGGTGAGCAAGACCTTCCCGGTCCGCGCCAGCCGGCGTGGCGGCGCCGGCGCGGTCACCGCGCTCGACGAGGTCACCCTGGGGGTACGCCCCGGCGAGTTCCTGGTCGTCGTCGGCCCCAGCGGCTGCGGCAAGTCCACCCTGCTCGACCTGCTCGGCGGGCTCACCCAGCCGACCGCCGGGCAGGTGCTCGTCGACGGTCGGCCCGTCACCGGTCCCGGGCTGGACCGGGGCATCGTCTTCCAGCAGTACGCGCTGCTGCCCTGGCGCACCGCTGCGGGCAACGTCGCGTTCGGTCTGGAGGCCAAGGGGGTGCCCCGGGCCGAGCGCGCCGCGCTGATCGAGCACCACCTCGACCTGGTGGGGCTGCGCGGGTTCGCCGACCGCTACCCGCACGAACTGTCCGGCGGGATGAAGCAGCGGGTGGCCATCGCCCGCAGCCTCGCGTACGACCCGGACGTGCTGCTGATGGACGAGCCGTTCGCCGCCCTGGACGCGCAGACCCGCGACTCGTTGCAGGACGAGCTGGTGCGGATCTGGGCCCGCACCGGCAAGACGATCGTGTTCATCACCCACGGCATCGACGAGGCGGTCTACCTGGGTCAGCGGGTGGCGGTGCTGACGTCCCGGCCCGGGCGGCTCAAGCAGGTCATCGACATCGACCTCGGCGACCGGGACGCGGTCGAGGACGTCCGCTCCACCGACGCGTTCCGCCACCACCGCCACCAGATCTGGACCCTGCTGCGTGACGAGGTGCGGGCCGCCCAGGCGGCCGAGGGCACCGGCGTCCGCCACCCCGAGGAGGCCCGCGTTGGTTGACATCGCCGAACGTCCCGCCCGACTCGCCGGCCCACCCACCGTGCCCCGGTCGACGGCTGACAGTGCCGCTCCCGGTCGCGCCGGCCGACTGCTCGGCGTCGGCGCGAAGGTGCTGCACCGCACCGTTGCCATCGCCGCGCTGGCCGCGATCTGGGAGGGCGCACCCCGGCTCGGGCTGGTGGACCGCGTCTTCCTGCCCCCGCTGTCCGAGGTGCTGGTGGCCTGGTGGGAGTTGCTGCGCAGCGGGCAGCTCGCCGAGCACGTGGGAGCCAGCCTCACCCGGTCGCTGGCCGGGCTCGGCCTGGCGGTGCTCACCGCCATCCCGCTCGGGCTGCTGATCGGCTGGTACCGGCCGCTCGCCGAGCTGCTCAGCCCACTGCTGGAGGTGTTCCGCAACACCGCCGCGCTGGCCCTGCTGCCGGTGTTCGTGCTCATCCTCGGCCTGGGGGAGACCTCCAAGATCGCCCTGGTGCTGTACGCGTGCTCCTGGCCGATCCTGCTGAACACCATCGCCGGGGTGAAGGGCGTCGACCCGCTGCTGATCCGGTCGGCCCGCTCGATGGGGCTCAACCACCTGCGGCTGTTCCAGAAGGTGATCCTGCCGGCCGCGGTGCCGACCATCTTCACCGGCGTCCGGCTGGCCGGGGCGTACTCGATCCTGGTGCTGGTCGCGGCCGAGATGGTCGGCGCGAAGGCTGGGCTCGGTTACCTCATCAACTACGCGCAGTACAACTTCGCGATCGCCGACATGTACTCCGGGATCATCACGATCTCCGCCATCGGTCTGGTCGTCAACCAGCTCCTCGTCGCCCTCGAACGTCGCTTCTCCACCTGGCGCGTCGACGTCTCTGCCGGATAGGACGGACACCAATGACCCGCACCCTGCACCTCAACGCGTTCCTGATGGGCGTCGGCCACCACGAGGCCGCCTGGCGGCACCCCCGCACCGACCCGCGTCGGGTCACCGACGTACGGCACTTCCAGGAGCTGGCCCGGATCGCCGAACGTGGCACCCTCGACTCGCTGTTCCTCGCCGACGGTCTCTCGGTCGGGCCGAACCCCCGGCACAACATCCAGGCGGCCTTCGAGCCGCTGACCCTGCTCGCGTCGCTCGCCGCGGTGACCGAGCACATCGGGCTCATCGCGACCGTCTCCACCACCTACAACGAGCCGTTCCACGTCGCCCGCAAGTTCGCCTCGCTGGACCACCTCAGCGGCGGCCGGGCCGGCTGGAACATCGTCACCTCGGCGCAGGAGCGGGAGGCGGTCAACTTCAACCGGGACAGCCACCCCGAGCACGCCGACCGGTACCGGCGGGCCGCCGAGTTCGTCGACGTGGCGATCAAGCTCTGGGACAGCTGGGAGGACGACGCGCTGGTCTTCGACACCACGGCCGGGGTGTTCGCCGACACCGACCGGGTGCACGAGGTGGCGCACCGCGGGCCGGAGTTCCAGGTCCGTGGCCCGCTGAACATCCCCCGGGGGCCGCAGGGCCGACCGCTGCTGGTTCAGGCCGGGTCGTCGCCGGACGGGATCGCCTTCGCCGCCCGCTACGCCGAGGCGGTCTTCACCGCGCAGCAGACCCTCGCCGACGGGCAGAGCTTCTACGCCGAGCTGCGCCGGCAGGTCACCGCCGCCGGCCGGGACCCGGACCTGGTGAAGGTCCTGCCCGGCATCGCGCCGGTGCTCGGAGGCACCGAGGCCGAGGCACAGGCGCTCGCCGCCGAGTTGGAGGAGCTGATCGTCCCCGACTACGCCCTGGCCCAGCTCTCCGGGATGCTCGGCATCGACCTGACCGGCCTGCCGCTGGACGGGCCGCTGCCGGAGCTGCCAGCCGCCGGCACCGTGCAGGCCCACCAGAGCCGCTACCAGCTCGTCACCGAGCTGGCCCGCCGGGAACAGCTCACCATCCGCCAGCTGATCGGCCGGCTCGGTGGCGGCCGGGGTCACCGGGTCGTCGCCGGTACGCCGGAGCAGGTCGCCGACCAGATCGAGCTGTGGTTCACCCAGGGCGCGGCCGACGGGTTCAACATCATGCCGCCGCACCTGCCCGGCGGGCTCGCCGACTTCGTCGACCACGTGGTGCCGGTGCTGCGCTCCCGTGGGCTGTTCCGCACCGAGTACACCGGTCGGACGCTGCGCGAGCACTACGGCCTGCCCCGACCGGACAGCGCGTACGCCGCGTCGGCCCTGGTGCCGGCATGACCACCGTGGAGCGACCGAGGGCGGACATCGCCGAGCTGCGACCGGTGAACCGGGACCTGTTCCGCGCTCTGCTGCGCCGGCAGGCCACCAGCGTCACAGTGGTCACCGCGGTCGCCCGCGGCACCGACCCCGCCTGCCTGGGCGGGATCGGCGCACCCATCCGGGCGGGCTTCACCGCGACCTCGTTCACGTCGGTGTCGCTGGATCCTCCGCTCGTCTCGTTCTGCCTGGGGACGGGCTCGTCGAGCTGGCCGGTGCTGGCTCGGGCCGAGCACGTCGCCGTGCACCTGCTGGGCGCCGGGCAGCGGGAGGCCGCCACGGTCTTCGCGACCAGCGGCATCGACCGGTTCGCCGCGTACCCGGACTGGACGTCCGGACCGTTCGGGGTGCCACTGCTCGACGGGGTGCTGGCCCGGCTGCTCTGCCGGGTGGTGCACCGGGTCCCGGCCGGCGACCACACGCTGGTGATCGCCGAGCCGCTGGCGCTCGGCGACGGTGGCGACGGCGCGCCACTGGTGCACCACCGGGGCGGCTACACCACCGCCGTCTCACCGTGAGCGCAGTCACCACGGCCGACCTGCTCGCGTTGGACCGGGCCGCCCAGGACCTGCTGTTCCGGGCGGCCCGCACGGCCAACACGTTCACCGACGAACCGGTCACCGACGCCCAGGTCGCGGCGATCCACGACCTGATCCGGTACGGGCCGACCGCGTACAACGGGCAGCCGCTGCGGGTGCTGCTGCTCCGCTCGGCGGCGGCGCGGGCGCGGCTGCTGCCGTACGTCTCGTCGCGCAACCGGGCGAAGACGGCCAGCGCGCCGCTGGTGGCGGTGCTCGCCGCCGACGTGGACTTCCACGAGCGGCTGCCCGAGCTGTACCCGCACCGTCCGCAGGCCCGGGACTGGCTGAGCGACCGTCCGAGCCGCGCCGAGCAGGCCCGCTTGAGCGCGACCCTCCAGATCGGTTACCTGCTGGTGGGCGTACGCGCCGCCGGGCTGGCCGCCGGGCCGATGGCCGGGTTCGACGCGACCGGGGTGACCCGCGAGTTCTTCCCCGACGGGCGGCACGAGGCACTGCTGCTGCTCAACGTGGGCCACCCCGGCCCGGACGCCTGGGAGCAGCGGCTGCCCCGGCTCAGCACCGAGGAGGTGGTGTGGACGCTGTGAGCCGGCCCCGGGTCAGCGGGGCTCCCACGCGTCGGGCAGCGCGGTGAGCTTGCGGACGTGCGCGGGCAGTCGACCGCTGACGATCTCGGCGAGGCTCACCTCGTCGACGACCCGCCGCACGGCGGCGCGCACCGCCACCCACAGGCCGGGCAGGTTCTCCGCCGAGCCCTCGTACCGGGTCTCCTCGGGGCGCAGCCCGCGTACCCCGGCGAGCGGGCCCTCGACGGCGCGCAGCACCGCGCCGACGGTCACCTCGCGTGGCGGGCGGGCCAGCGTGTAGCCGCCCTCGGCGCCGCGTTGGGCACGGACGATGCCGGCCCGGCGCAGATCCGCCAGGACCGCCTCCAGGAACTTGCGGGGCATGTCCTGCTCCGCGGCGATGGCCTGGGTGGACAGCAGCGAGGGGTACGCGGTGGCGAGGCTCAACGCCGCCCGTACCGCGTAGTCGCCGCGCGCGGAGATCTGCACCCTGCCATCATGCCCGCCCGGTGCCGCCCAGCCCTCCAGCGGGCGGCCCCGGTCTGGTGGCGTGCCCTCCGTTGGCGGGTTCGCCGGGGGTGCCGGGGCGGAACCGGCCGCCGTTGGTGCCCGTCGACTCGGCCGGCGGTCGAGGCCGGACCACCCGGCCGGCCGCCGGAAGGTCTCGGGCGGCCCGGAACGCGCCGGGGCTGACCCCGACCTCGCGGGTGAAGAAGCGGCCGAAGTTCGTGGGTTCGGAGAAGCCGAGCCGCCGGCCGATCTGGGCGATCGGCTGATCGGTCGCGGCGAGTAACCGGCTGGCCTGCAACGCGACCCGCTCGTCGATGACCTGTTTGGCGCTGCGACCGGTGACGGCCAGGCAGGCCCGGGTCAGGGTCCGCACCGAGCAGCCGAGTTCGGCCGCGTAGTCCTCCACCCGCCGGGTGTACGAGTAGCCGTGCTCCACCTCGCGGCGGAACCGGTGGAACGTCTCGTCCTCGGGTCGGGACGCCGACCGGTCGGCGTGGGCCACGGCCAGCCGCAGCAGCAGCACGGCCAGTTGGTGCCGCAGCAGCGCGCGGGAGGTGGGGCCGTCGGGGTGTCGCCGACAGTCCACCGCCAACTGGCTCACCTCGCTGATCACCGCGTCCTCGTCCTCACCGGCCAACTGCCGCCAGGTCGCGGTCGTGGTCAGGTCGACGTCGAAGCCGCGCAGCGCCTCGGGATCCCAGGCGACCACTGTGGCGTCGAACTGGGGGCCGGCGCAGCGCAGCACCTGGCCGGGGCGGACCCGCAGCAGCGTGCCGGGCCGGCACGGCAGCAGGTGAAAGTCGAGTTCCGCGTCGCCGTGGCCACGGGTGGTGAGAATCAACAGCTCCCGCTCGACGATCACCGGCCGACGCCAGCCCGGGTCGCCGGCAAGATCGGCCAGCGCGAACGTGGCTATCTCGTCGGTGACGGGAGACGTCGTTCCGATCGATGGCGCGGGGGAGGGATCGGTGGAGACCATCGCCTGCGACGGTAGCCCGAACCGCAGGTCACCGCATCCCGATCGACGTTGGTAGCGGAATCCGCGGCGCGCCGCGGGCTTGTCCCGGTCCCGGCGGCCGGGCTACGTTACCCGGCGGTAGCGCCGTCGGTCCGCGGCCCGCCCGGCATCCGCCGGCCACCCGGACCGACCGACGGCCCCCACCGACTCGCGATGGGATGGGCATGACGCAGCTGTTCTCGGTCGAAGGTAAGACGGTCCTGGTCACCGGAGGCTCGCGGGGGATCGGGCTGATGATCGCCCAGGGCTTCGTCCGGGCCGGCGCACACGTGATCATCTCGTCGCGCAAGGCGGACGTCTGCGAGGCGGTCGCCACCACCCTGTCCGCCGAGGGCCGCTGCGAGGCCATCCCCGCCGACCTCAGCGATGACGCCGGCGCCGAGACGCTGGCCGCCGCCGTGCGCGAGCGCTTCGAGCGCCTCGACGTGCTGGTCAACAACGCCGGCGCGACCTGGGGCGCACCGCTCGAGGACTACCCCGAGGCCGCGTTCGACAAGCTCTGGGCGGTCAACGTCAAGGCCGTCTTCCGGCTCACCACCGCGCTGCTGCCGGCGCTGCGCGCCGCCGCCAGCGCCGACGACCCGGCCCGCGTGATCAACATCGGGTCGATCGACGGCATCCGGGTGCCGATGATGGAGGTGTACGCGTACTCGGCCACCAAGGCGGCCGTGCACATGCTCACCCGCAGCCTCGCCCACCAACTCGCCGGTGAGCAGATCACCGTCAACGCGATCGCGCCCGGCCCGTTCGAGAGCAAGATGATGGCGTTCGCGCTCGACGACCCGGCGAGCCGGGCCGCCATCGAGCAGCAGGTCCCGCTGGGCCGCATCGGACGCCCCGAGGACATGGCCGGCACGGCCATCTACCTCTCGTCGCGCGCCGGCGCATACCTCACCGGAGCGGTCATTCCCGTCGACGGCGGCATCACCACGCACGGCTGAGCACCGACCGACCCGGGGCGCGCTGTCCGCGTACTCCCTGGGTGTGTGCCGGGGCCGCGCGGACTCGGCAGATCCGCGCGGCCCCGGTGTGGCCGGTGTTGCCCGTTCGGGCGGTCAGCGACCGGCGAGCAGCCGGTTCACCGCCGTGTCGACGTCCAGGTGCTCGGCCTCACGGCCGCGCGGGACGACGACGTAGGTCCGTCGAAGGAAACGCACCAGGACGCTGCGCGGCACCTCGAAGAGGGCGTTGCCGTCCGGTGACGAGAGGGCCAGCGCGACGAAGTCGCCGCGCGGTGTGGCCCAGGGCCAGACCCGCACATCCCCGATGCCAGCCGGCTCGTCCAGGCCGGTGACCAGAAGTTCGCGAGCGAACGACCAACTCACCGCCTCGCCCCCTGCCGATTCGGCATGGAACAGGACATGGACCGCATACGGGTCAGCAGGGTCGTAACGCAGACTGGCACGCACCGGCAAGGCGGTGGCGTCAGGTGCGACGAGCCTTAGCGACGTCTCGACCTCTACGGTCGTCGGTCGGATGACACTCATGGACGTTCTCCCCCCGGCACCGCTGCGGAACGCGCGTGTCCCGCTTTTCCCATACTCAGGTGCTACTCCTGGCTACGCTCCGCCATACGCTGACTTCACCCAGTGGTGGGAAGGGGGACGGAAAGGCCGCGTGAATGTGAGCATTCATGTAGGATTTCCGGTTCTGCCCAGTGCGTGATCCCGCCCGGTATCGGGTGGCTCAGTCGTCGACTTACTCCGGTAACGTCCAGTCGGCCGTTGCAGTGACGGGCCCGGGCGACACTGGGGGGTGAAATGGTGACGAAGCAATCCTCAGTGGATCCGGCGGCGGCGCCCGGCCCGCCGAAAGTCGCGGTCCGAGCAGCCGAAAAGCGGGGGTACAGAGTGCCGATGGAGCAGCCCGAACGGGCCGGTCGGCCGGCGTCTGACGCCGGTCGTCCCGGCGGCGATGGTGGCGGCGCCGATGCTGGTCGTGGCGCCGGTGCTGGTGGCGGAGTCGCCGTGCAGGACCGGCCGCGCCGTCCCCGCTGGCGTGAGCGGATCTCGCTGACCCTCGAACTCATCCGCGCCAACCCCACCGGCCGGATCGCACTCAAGATCTTCATCGCGATCGCCGGGGCCCTGGTGGTGACCATCGGCATCGCCCTCATCCCGCTCCCCGGGCCGGGCTGGCTGCTGGTGATCGCCGGCCTGGGCATCTGGGCCGTCGAATATCACTGGGCGCGCCGGCTGCTCGGCTTCACCCGCCGCCACGTCCACGGATGGACACGCTGGGTGACGAGACAGTCGCTGCTGGTGCGAATCGCGCTCGGGTCCGTCGGCCTGGTCTTCGTGGCCACGGTGGTCTGGCTGTCCCTCAAGTACAGCCTCGGCATCGACGTGTTGGCCGAGGTCATGCACTACCTCGCGACCCACTGACCCCGGATTCCCGGTCCGGTTCCACGATCGGGTAGAGTCAGTGGCGCTGAGGGCGATTAGCTCAGTGGGAGAGCGCTTCGTTCACACCGAAGAGGTCGCTGGTTCGATACCAGCATCGCCCACTCTCAGTTCGCACAGGTCAGAGGCCGCTTCCCGAGTTCGGGAGGTGGCCTTTCTGCTTTCGTGGAGTAGCCGCGGTCGATGTGTCCATGTGGCGTGGCCGGGAGGGTGGTGAACGTGACGGACGTGCTGAAGGTCAACGACCTTCGCCGGGTGTGCGGCGTGCTGCTGGACATGGTGGAGGGGCGGTTCGGCGCGGAGATCGACCTTTCGCGAATCGGTGTCGATCTTTACCGAGAACGCCGACCTGAGGACCGCAGGACGGGGGACTAAGCACCACGAGCCCTCGACGTTGTTCCGCTAGTGGTGTTCGTCGTGTCTCCCGGCGCCGCCGTGAGGGCGGGTTCATGGTGGTGCCACGTCCCGCGGGTGGTCGTGTTCCTCTCGCGCTCGTCGAGCTGGTGGCGAAGGTTGGCACAGGTGGGGAGCCTGGGATGTCGGCATCCGAGCGGTCGCCGCAGGCTGTCCCCACCCGTGTAGGTGTGCGAATCCGGGTCAGCGTGGACGGCAGTTACGCCGTGCTGAGTCCGATACTTGAAGTAGATCGACCACGAGAGGCGCAGAGGATGGACGAGCATGCCGGTAAGCAGGAGGGACCGTCCGCAGAGGAACTCGCAAGCCGCGCCAGATGGCTTGATCAGTACGTCGAGGCGTTGACCCTGCGATCTGTAGTGGTTGGAGCGGGTACCGGAACTTACGCGTGTCCATGCTGCCGGCATCCGACGCTTGAGGGTCGAGGCCAATTCCAGATCTGCTTCGCCTGCGGCTGGGAAGACGACGGGCAGGATGACGAAGACGCTGACACGGTGCGGGGCGGTCCCAACGGTTCGCTCAGTCTGACGGAGGCACGACGTGCCTATGCCGAACGGCCGGTCAGTCTGGCGGATGCGCGGCGTGCCTATGCCGAGCGACAAGCCCGTTGGGAGCGAAGACGCCGCCAATCGGCGCCCCGAACAGGTTGACGTGCTTGGACCCCACTGCCAGCCGATCCCGCCATCTCGCGGCGCGTAACTGCGGCCGGTGGTCGTCTCGGCGGCCGCGATGGTGCTCGGCAAGGGCCTGCCCGGGGTACATGCGCCGCATCCCCACCACGGCCTCGTCGCGTGTGCGGAAGCGCCACCAACGCGCTTACCGACCCAAGGTCTGCTTGACGTTCTGCGTCCAGCGATGGTGCGCCAAGTAGCCTCGCTCCATGTCAAGCAGCCAACGTCCGCCGTCAGACTCGCGGTGGAATGAACCAGTCGAGCGGTATCGCCACGACGTTGAGAGGTGGACTGTCGGACAGCTACGGGCTGCGCTGGATGGCCTGCCGGATGACATGGTGCTGAGGGCAGAGGTGGCTTATGGCCCGAGTTCTGCCCATCCTGACCCATGGGGCAACGATCAATTCGTGGTCACCGACGCTACCGTCGATGACGGCGATTACCTGAGGTCGGATGAGTTGATCATTCGGGTGGACTATTCCTCTGGCTCATATGTGCGGCCTTCTCCAGTTGCCTCTCCCGGCATCGTGATCAGAGCAACGCCCGGTGTGTGAATGCTTACTCCTGCGATGGGGGAGTGAGCCAGGCCAGGGGTTGTCCGCTGAGTGCGGCGTCGGCAAGGCGGTGGGCGCTGGCGGTCTTCAGTGCGCGTAGACGGGACGGCCTGACAGCAGCTGCCGACGGCGCAGCAGCGGCGTTTCTCCTTGGGCCGTGCGGCGTCCTTGTCTTGGCGCAACCCTTCACCTGGGAGGGGGAGGGGTGGCCGCCGGTGGCCAGCTCCGACCCCGGAAACCGGCTCCGTGCCGGGCGCGGTTGGGTCAACTTTGCCACTGTGGCGGTGTCCGCCGGGGGCGCCGGTCCGTGACACGAGAGCCGACTCAGGCTGTTCTGGCAGCGTCTGTACGTGCGTCAAGGTCCGCTTGACGTGGCGGACCGGGTGCGGCCCGGCCCGGCACCTGCATTTCCCCAGGTCAGGCAGCCGCCGCAACTCGTCGGCTGCTGCGACAGTGCGTGGGGCGAGTGACAACCTGGGTGACGACAGGCGCGGACACGGACGGACGAGCAAGGACGACGACGGACTGTTTTCGCAGCTCACCGCCGCTGCCCGGACAGGTCGATGAACCAAGGTGGTTCTTTCACACAGAAGGGGTCAGTCGCCGGCCCGCATGATGGGCGGAGGCTGACTCTTCGCTACCGAGGTTCGCTTGTCCTCAACGTGAACGACGTGGAGTTCGTGGCCGTCCGCGTCCCGCTTGCGGCGCCCGTACAAGCCGACGGCCAAACCGCTCCTGTCTGAGGCCCCGTCCGCTCCTACGTAGGTCAGCACATCCGGGTGGTGGCCGTAGACCACCCATCCTGGACCGGGATCCAGGATTACCGTGCTGAAGTCGCCGGCAGGTGAGCCTGCGTAGACGGGCCCAAACTCGCGAAGGATGTCCACGGCCTGGGCGGCGAGGTCGGCAGTGGGTCCGGGGTCCGGTAGCACGACACACGTGCCGTGGGCAAATGCTACCCATGACTTGCCGTCCCCTCGGATAATGCGACGCCAGGTTGCGGCAAGATCGTGCTCCATCATGACCGTGATGATGCATGAGCCAATTTGCCATCGCTACCCGCCAGCGCGTGGCCGATCCGTGCCCGATGCAGGGGTGAACACGGGGCTGCGCCTGTACCTGAGCTGACCGCTGCCTCGACGCTCGGTAGCGGTATCCCTGGCGACGGCCTGCTGGCGGCGCGCACGCCGGCTTCTCCAGGCCGGTCAAGCGCCGAACGCGGTTGACTTTCATCGACGAAAGGGACCGCGTGCCGCTACGCGTGCCCGTCCTGATCCGGCCGATGGCGGGAACCCGCTTCAGTAGCGGGGCGCCCGCAGGGCCTCGGGGCAGGACCTGCAGGCGCTGCCCAGGCTCAGTGGTACGTCTCGGCGAACTCCTTGACAACCGCGGCGGGGGCTTCGACGGTTTGGTCGGTGGCGGGCTTTTCAATGGTGACCGGGAGGCCGAAGTCGGAGTAGGTCGCCGTGGTGCCACCGGTGAAGCCTGAGTCGATTGCGCTGAGGTTGATGAATATGTAAGTGAGTCGACCTTGGTCGTCGACCTTGGCGTTGAACGGAACGGCTTTGGCCTTTTCCCCGAACCTCCTGAAAAGGTCCCCCTGCGTGCCGGGCGACTTGGTGATGTCGAAGGTCCCCTTGAAACCAAGCTCACCGTTTCGCTCGACGCTGGTCACGGCCTTGAGCATGTCATTGACGCCGGCCGGGTCGCCATCGACCATATCGGAGAAGGTGCTGCCCTCCTCCACGTTGGCTGCATCCATGTGCATCCACTTGTCGGGCAGGGCCGGCAGGCGGGTGAAGCTGTGCAACTGCACATCGCCTGCCAACTTCACGTAGACAGCGCTGCCCAGCTGAACAAAGTCGACAGTCATGCCTTGGTCGCCAATTGGGCTGATCCTCTTCATGGACACCTTCTTGGCGGTCGGATCCACGACCCCGCTGATCTCCAAACCGCCCGACCCGTTCTCCCTTTTTACCTTGAAGGTTTCCTCATCGAGCTTCTGTATCGCGTCGGTGAGCGAGTCGAGCGCATTCACCTGTGATGATGCGGAGGTGGGTGCTGTGGCGTCCGTGCCGGCACCGTCGGTGGCGTTGGTGCAGCCGGCGACCCCGAAGCTGAGCGCAATGACGAGGCCCAGCCCGGTGATCGCCCACCGTCGCGTTTTCATGTGGTCCATTACTCCCAAACTGACCGGAATGGGCTGGCAGGCACCAGCCAAGATCAACCGCTCGGGCAGCCTACGTGACGGATGATCACAGCAGTAGCCTTTTCGGGCGGCGGCCTCGGGTCGTTTCTGCTGGTAGTCGAACTGGTTGATAATGCTGTCCGTGTCCGGGATTGGCTTCCCAGCGTGGACGTCCATCCGAGGTGGCGGACGCGGACGGACTCCGTCGGACGAGTGCGCGGAACTTGCAAGCGAGAAGTCCAGGGACTTGGTGTCGGCGTGGAAGGCAGCGCACGGCGTGTGAGGGGTTCTAAGGCGGAAGGCAGGCCGGTAGCGTTGGGTGGCGCGGTGGCCTGGGCGTCGACGATGCTTTCCGCGCTACGAGGAGGTCCGGGATGGATTCCTTGCCGGAGTTGACTTTCGGGCAGCGGTTGAAGGTCTACCGGGAGCGGTCCGGGAAGACCCGTGCCGTGCTCGGGGGGTTGGTGGGTCGTAGCGCCGAGTGGGTCAAGGCAGTGGAGACCGATCGCATCCTGCCGCCGCGCATTCACATGCTGGATCGCATCGCGCGTGCTCTCAAGGTCGAGGTGTCCGCCTTGGCCGGCGAGTTGGGCGCCCGGTCTGCAGTGGTCAACGGGCCGGAGCATCCGGCGCTGGCGTCGGTCCGGGACGCCGTGAACCGCTTCGCGATTTCCGACGAGGCTTCGCCGGAGTCGTTGACGAGCCTGAGGGGGCGGCTCGTGATGGCATGGCGGGCACGCCATCAGGCGTCGGATCACCGCACGGTGCTGGGCGGGTTGTTGCCGGGGCTGCTGCGCGACGTGCAGCGCGCCGCGTTGGCGTACGAGGGTGATGAGCGTCGGCAGGCTCAGGCCCTGTTGGCGGAGACGTTCGGGCTGACGCAGATGTTCCTTGCCTATCAACCCGCTGCCGAGTTGTTGTGGCGGGTCGCGGACCGGGCGATGGTGGCGGCGCAGGAGTCCGGCGACCCGGAGGCGATGGCGTGCGCGGGATGGTTCCTGTGCCAGGTGCATCGGGATGCCGGTGACTGGGACACCGCAATGGCGGTGACCCTGGACCTCCTGTCGGCGCTGGAGCTGCGCATGGCCGACGGGAACACGAACCTGTTGGCGCTCTGGGGTGCCCTGAGCTTCGAGGCTGCCTACACCGCCGCCCGTGCTGGTGAGGAAGGTCGGGCCTGGCGGTACTGGGACCGCGCGGACCGGGTGGCGCAGCGCCTGCCGCAGGGCTTCTATCAGCCGCAGACATCGTTCTCACAGGTCATCATGGGCGCCCACGCGGTGACCGTGGCGGTGGAGTTGCAGAAGTCCGGTGAGGCGGTGCGACAGGCCCGCCGTCATGATTCCGCTGCGATCCCGTCGAGGCCGCGCCGGGCACGCCATCTCATCGAGGTCGCGCGGGCGCACTACGGCAAGGACGACAAGGAAGCGGCCGTGATGACCCTCCGGCAGGCGTACGAGTCGGCCCCGGAGACGATCCGCTTCAACGGGTACGCCCGCCAGATCACCTTGGATCTGCTCGACGGCCCGCGTGCCACTCGTGACGACGCCCGTGACCTCGCGATCAAGGTCGGGCTGCTCTCCTGATCCAGGGGTAGGAACCTTACCCATTCCGCTTCGCGACCCGCCGTAGCTTCTTGCTCACGGGATGCGGCGGGCGGTGCGGGTATCGCCTGGTCGCCGCGTCCCTCAACTTCGAGGGCAGGAAGCCGTCCTCGTGCTCGAACGAGGGAGGGTCCGTGCGGCGCGTCTCGTATGACGAATACCTCTCGGCCACCGCGCTGACTCTCGCCCGCAGGCATCGGCCGGTGTGGTCGTGGCGGCTCTGGCGGCATATCTGCCGCTGCGGAGCCGACCTGCCCTGCCGTGCCCGGCACCGGATTCCGATCAGTCGTGGCCACTGGCCGCAGGAAGGTGAGCAGTGAGCCGCAGGAAGGTGAGCAGTGAGTAGTGGGCAGCAGGAGATGACCATCGCGGTGCGCGTCCGAGGGCTTGACGGCATGTGCGGTGGCTGCCGGACGTGGTGGGGACGGCTCACGCCGTACTCGTGCTGGCAGGTCGAATGGGCGACCAGCCGGCAGGCACGGGCGATCACCGCTGGCTTCCTGGCGGGCGTGCGGTGACCGTCCACGGCCCGGTCATGCCGATCTGGAGCTGCGGTGGCTGCGGCCTGCCCTGGCCCTGCCCGACACGGAAGCGCGAGCTGCGGGCCGAGTATGCGGATGCTCCCGTATTGCTGGCCCTCTACCTCGGGTCCTACCTCGTTCAGGCAACCGAGGACATGCCTTGGACATCGGCAGGAGTGCTGCACCGCCGGTTCCTCGGATGGACCAGGCAGGCCGAGCTGTCGAAGCCGGCAGTACAGCAGTCAAGTACAGCAACCGTGCCATCCGAACCGAACCGATACACCCGTCGGCAGACCGCCTGACCTCGCATCACGCCCGAACGAGTCGTCTTGCCGAGAGTTCACACCGAAGAGGTCGCTGGTTCGAGACCAGCATCGCCCACTTTCAGTTTGTGCAGACGCCCCGGGCCTGGCTCACGTACGGGTAGCGAGCGGACCGGGCCCGCGTCTGTCCGGAGCGGTAGCTCGTGTTCCACAGTGATGGGATCGCGGCCGACTCGGGGGCACAAACCGTGCCCCCGAGTCGGCGCGACATGCCTGTTACCGGCGGCCGAACGTGACACTCACCTCTGCTAATGGTCAGGCGGGTACGAACTGCCATTGCTGGTTGGTCCCGTTGTTGGCGGTCCACTGCACGACCTGCGCCCCGTCGCTGGTGGAGGCGGAGTAGACGTCTGCTGCCAGTCCGCTGCTGCGGGCGACGATGGTGTAGTAGCCGTCACCGGTGGGCCGCAGGTACCACATCTGGTTGGTGCCGCCGTTTGCCGTCCACTGCTGTAGTTGCAACCCATTCGTGGTGCTGCCGGCGTTGACGTCGAGCATCTTTCCAGAGGCGGTGTAGCGCAGGGTGTAGGCGTCCTGTGTGGTGCTGATCGTCCAGGTGGGGGTGCCGCTCTGCTGGATCGTCTTGGCGCCGTCGGCGGTGGAGTTGCCGGCGATGGCGAGGGGCTTGCCGCTGTTGCGGTTGACGATGCGGTAGGTGCCGGGAGTGGGCCCGGTTCCGCCGCTTCCGCCGAGGTTCAGGTACTCGACCGCGTCGGTGAAGACGGTGCTGCCGGACTTCGTGGTCGACAGTTGCAGGTACACGCGGCTTCCGGTGGCGGGGGCGGTGAAGGACACCGGTTGGGTGACCCGTGAGCCGAGCGGGATGGTCAGGTTGCTGCTGCCGGACGCGACGACCGAGCCGGTCGGGCTGTCGAGCCGGGCGGTCCAGGCGAAGTTCACCGAGGTGTTGGTGAAGTCGTCGTTGAACACGGTGATGTTGCGGGTCACCGTGGCGTTGCGGGCGTAGCTGGGCACGGCCTGCGGCAGCGGGAAGGTGCCGTTGGAGTCCGAATTGCCGGAGGCGGACCAGTAGGGGAGGTCGACCGCGGCGACCGGGTTGAACGCCGCCTGCACGCGCTGGATCTGCGGGTTGCTCCACGGGTCGGGCAGGTTGTCGACGCCGTAAATGGGGTGACCGCCCTCCTCCGGGGTGAAGTCGGTGGACCGCACGCCGGGCACGACGCTGGCCCAGGCGGACAGCAGCGTGTACGGGCGCAGGTCGGTGGCGCCCTTGCCGCGCTTGGCCAGGGTTGCCGTGGCGAACCACTCGAAGCCCTGCTTGTTGTTGCATGCCGGCCAGATGTACTCGCCCTCGCCGTCGGGCCGCCCATTCACGGTGATCAGGCCCTCCCCGTACCTGCCGAAGCCGTCGACGTAGTGCGGGATCACCGCGAAGTTGGCGTACGTCATCCCGGGATACAGGCTGACATTCCCGCCGACGCCCACCTCGACAATGATCGGCCGGGTGCCGTCGGCGCCGTTCATCGCCGCGTACAGGTCCTTTTCGAACTGTTCGGAGTCCTGGCCGCTCTGGTTCGGCTCGTTGTTCTGACTCCAGCGGATGATCGCCGGGTGGTTGCGGTCGCGCAGGACCAGCGCACGGGCGTGGTTGATCATGTTGTCGCGCCCGACGGAGTTCTGCCACTCCTGTGAGGATTGGGAGCCGCGAATCGCGACCTCGTCGATGATCATCAGGCCCATCTCGTCGGCGACATCCAACATGTACGGGCTTCCTGGCTCCTGGTGGATGCGCACCACGTTGTAGTTCAGCCGCTGGTAGTTGTCCACCGCCTGCGGCCAGCCGCCGTTGCCGGACGACGGGGGCAGGAAGCCGGGCAGGGTGTGGTACGCGTCGCCCTTGCCGCCGTTGTTGATCCGGTCATAGTCGGCACCCTGGAGGTTGTCGCCGCGGAAGTTCACGCGCACGCCGTTGAGGTAGTAGTAGTCACCGTTCTGGGTGGCCTCCCGGAACCCGAACCGGTACTCGGCGTCGCTCGTCCGGCCGTCGTCGGTGACGGCATGCACCGTCAGCCCGTGCAGCTGCGCCCGGTACCCCGACCGGTACGGCACGTTGGGCCACCAGTACGAGGTGCTGTCGAGGTTCCACGCGACAGGCCCGACGGTCACGGTCACGGTCGAGCGGGCCGCCACGGTGACCGTACGGCTGGGCAGTGCCGGGTAGCTGAAAGCCGTTCCGTTCTTGGACGACAGCGACCCGGTCAACGTCACCGACCGGGCACTGCCCGACGTGTTCCGCACCGACACGTCGTAGGTCAACGTCTTGTTCGCCACCGACGTACGCACGAATGTGTCGCTGACGTACACCGCCGGGTACACCCGCAGGAACGCGGACCCGAAGATCCCCTGCGGTATCGCCTCGGACCACGTGGCGGCGTCGGGCACCAGGTACCGGCCGTTGGATGCCTTCAGCGCGCCGCGGCCCTTCACGTTCACGGTGATCGTGTGGGTGGTGCCGGGCGCCGCGTACGCGCTGATGTCGAAGTTCGACGGGGTGAACGCGGTCGTCTGGGTGGCGACCACGCGGCCGTCGACCGACAGTGTCGCCAAGTGGTTGACGGCGCCGAACTCGATCCAGGCCGACTGCGGCTGCCCCGAGTCCGGCACCGTGATGCTGCGCGAGTACACCGCCTCGTTCACGTCGGTGAAGCCCTGCTTGTACCAGCCGCCACCGGGTACCGCGATCGTGGTCGCCCCCCGACCCGCGGGCGTGAAGGTCCACGTCCCGGCCAGGTCGACCGAGGCGATCGCGGCGTTACCGGCCGCCACACCGTCAAGTCCGGCGGCCGCGACACTCCGCGTCGCGACCGGCGCGGCCAAGGCCGACCCGGGGGGCGCCAGGGTCAGGCCACCCAGCGTCAGAGGCAGGCTGAGCGCCACGGTCGCGGCCAGCCCTCTGGCCCACGCAGACAATCGACCGCCCCAGTGGACGTTCGTACGATGCACGGTTACCTCCTGTGACTCACCCGGCAGCCCGTGACTTGAAGTCAGGACGCATGTGCCAGCTGTAGTCAAATCGATTCGACGATCCACCGAGGTCGTCGACCACCCGGGCGGGTGAACACGGCCGACATGTAGATGTGATTAACCGGCAACACGGGGCACCGAGTCAAGGATTTCCACGCATCTATCTCCTGGTGAAGCCTAAAATCCTCTCAATGCTTACAAAAGCCGCAGGAAAGGTAGGACGAAAGGCCCGTCGGCGCCGCTGTCGATGCACCGGCCTCCGACTGGGGCGGATCATGGACTCGGCCGATCGAGGGGCGGCTGGACCACCAAAACCCACGGTAGGAGCAGGCGTTGGTGAGGCTGCCCCGTCGTTTGTCCGCCCGGCCGACAATCCGGCCCATAGCCTGGCTTCATGACCGAATCGGACGGGCAGTCGCAGAGCGTCCGCACGGTGATCGTGGCTGGTCTCGTCAACGTCGCTGTCGCCGCGGCCAAGGTCGTTGCGGGCTTGCTCTCGGGTTCGGCGGCCGTGCTGTCGGAAGCCGCGCATTCGTTCGCCGACACCACGACCGAGGTACTGCTGTTCGTGGCGCTGCGCCGCGGGAGCCGTCGCGCCGACCCGGCGCGCCCTTTCGGCTACGGTCGGGAGAGCTACATCTGGGCCCTCCTCGCCGCGGTCTTCACCTTTGTCAGCGGCGCCGGCTTCTCCATCACCCACGGCGTGCACGTCATCGCATCGGCCAAGGAGACTGGAGATTACAACGTCTCGTACGCGGTGCTGGTCGTCTCCTTCATCCTCGAATCGGTGTCCCTGCTGCGGACGGTCCGGCAGGTGCGGCGCCGGGCCAAGCGCTGGGGCATCAGTCCAGCTCGGGTCCTGCGGCGCACGCCCGACACCGCCATCAAGGCGGTATTCCTGGAGGACACCGCAGCCCTGATCGGCCTGGGATTGGCCGGTGCAGGCCTGGGGCTCGCCGAGTTGACCGGTGACCCGGTTTGGGATGGCATCGCATCGGTCGCCATTGGTGTGCTGCTCCTCGTGGTGGCCACCATCCTGGCCCGCAACAACCTCGCCCTCCTCGTCGGCCGCTCAGCCAGGGAGCCGGTTCAGGACGAGATTCGCCGGGAATTGGCCGCCCTGCCAAACGTGCGAGGCATCGTGGAGCTGCTGACCCTGCAGCTCGGTCCCAACGACATTCTCGTTGTCGCGAAGATCGACTTTCCCGACCAAATCAGGGCCGCCGACGTCGAGGACGTGGCCGACGAGGCCAGACGACGACTCACCGCGCGTAATCCGGCGATCCGATTCGTCTTCCTCAACCCGACGAGTGCCAACTCCTGACGCGCCACATCCACCTATCACCTACACAGCGCCGCGACCCTGGCCCTAGGCGGAGCGCGAGCTGTTCGTGACTACAACCGCCTTGAGCTCACTCTCAACGAACTCGGACGGTCATTCCTTGTAGTGGACGAGTTCGCCACGGGGTCGACGTGGCATCGCGTCGCGCCGCAGCTGGTTGCTTCCATGGGTCGATGCTCAGGACCAAGGCGGCCCACTCGTCCGGCCCGGCCGCCCGGGTCAGCTCCTCCAGGCGAGGGGCGCAACCCCACCGCAGGCGCCGATCGTGTGCACGGCAGCGGCCTGGACCTGCGGGGACGGATCGGACAACGCCGCGGTGGCCGTGGCCAGCAACGCCGGCACGATCTGCCGGCAACCGAGCACGGCCCGGACGTAGAGCGCACCCTGCAGCCGCTCGTCCTCCCAGATCCCCTCCTCGTCGCCATCGCCGAGCGCCTGGGCCAGAGCGGCGTCCACGTCGAAGTCTGGCACGGACAGGTCCCTGTCCGTAATGCTGCCCGCCTCGGCCACCGCAGCCAGGAAGTTGAGCAATTCGGCACGCAGGCCCGGATCCGTCACCAGCGGGTCGGCGAGCAGCGCGGCCACATCGAGGGCGACCGGCGGGGTCGCGGTCCATGGCGTTCCCTGATGGATGATCGCTGACCACAGATGCTCGATCGCCCTCGCGCGGGCCACCGGGTCGTCGCCGACGAGCGCCGCCAGATGGCCGGGGGTGTCCACGGCGAGGCCGTAGGCGTGCAGCAGAGCGGCGTACTCGGTCACGCCTGAAAAATACCCGGTCGGCACCGAGGATCTCCGAATTGCACTGCACCTGGCATCCGCTCATAGCCGCGTCTGGTCGCAACCGCTCGGACGACGTCCGGCGCCTGCCTCCCCCCGACAGCAAGCATGTACGGCCGGAACGTTGCTGGTGAGCGGGCTGAAGTCCGCCGCGATTCCTTCATCTGAGATGAGTGCGCTCGATCATGGCCGAGGATGTGCCCACGTGCGAAGGCACCACTTTGCGCAGTTTTTCGCTGTCGAGCCATCGAAGGCGCAAGAGTCGCCACCGGCGCTTGAAGTGTGAACGGCCCGCCTGCCGATAGCGCAGAAACTCGATGCCCTTTTATGCCGCTGATAGCGCGCCTCGACTGACGACGTCCTCGGAAAGGTCGGTCCGCTGCTCGATCCAGCATGATGGATAGGCATCTGGTGCGGTGTGCGTGCGTGGATCTGTCGCCCCCACTTAGCTGGTGTCAGTCGCCGTGGTTTGCCGCTGCTACACAGTCCGGCGAGAGGCCGAAGTCGGAGTGATCCGTTTCCGAGGCCTGCCGCCCGATCTGACCTCGTTGGGCCATACGTATGGCCGACCCCGCGACGCGTCGACGAGCGCTAGCGTTGCCAAATGGGTTTCCTGTCTCGTCTCTTCATTCCGCGCGGAGTCCGACGCGCTGTCCATCCGGTCCGATCGGCGAAGCGGGTAGTCAGCAAGGCTGTCGTGCCGAAGAGCGTGCGTAGGGCCAGCTACGCTGCTTCGCAGATCGCCAACCCACTCGGCGCGTTGAAGTACCACGCGGTCGAGCGGCCCCTCACGACCGTGCTTCGCAGCGGTTCGACGAACCGGTCGACCGCACCCGCACCGGTGTACCGACACGGCAGATGTGCCGTCAAGCATCGCAGCCCCGAAGCAGCAAGGCGTTGTCGGAACCGCTGACTACGGGCGGGCTTAACGCATCTGCCGCAGCAAGAAGACGCGGCATCGGCAAGTGCGGCCTGTGACGGCCAGGCCATGGGAGCAGGTCGGGAGCGCCCGAGGCGAACGGTCGCTGGCCGGGCGCCTGAGTCAACCGACGGGCCGCTCAGCCAGCAGCCACGATCCGTTTGCTGAACGATCTGCGGGAACGTTCATCTCGGCCTGCCGACAGCAGCCCAGCACGAGCGGGGGATCGGGGCAGCAGGTTGGGAGCAACAGGGTGCACTGAACGGCCTTCAACTGCACCTAACGGCAGCCAACGGCGTGCAACTGCACCCACCCCTGCCTGCGGCTCCTCGTCTCCGCAGCTCAAGGACGCTGCGGCGTCCTGCTTCACACCGAAGAGGTCGCTGGTTCGATACCAGCATCGCCCACTCTCAGTTTGCACAGGTCAGAGGCCGCTTCCCGAGTTCGGAAGGTGGCCTTTCTGCTTGCGCGGAGTAGCCGCGTTCAATGTGTCTGTGTGGCGTGGCCGGGAGGATGGTGAACGTGACGGACGTGCTGAAGGTCCAAGGCCTTCGCCGGGTGTGCGGCGTGCTGCTGGACATGGTGGAGGAGCGGTTCGGCGCGGAGATCGATCTTTCGCGCGTCGGTGTCGATCTCTACTGGAACGTCGACCTGGGGACCGCGTTCGACCTGAGAGACGTTCCGGAATCGGGGATCGACGTCGGGCAGTGCAGTGACGACGTGGCAGAGCTACATGCACTGCTGCGTCGCCCGGCGGACGACGTGCCGGTGCTCTGGCACGACCTGCAACACCTCGCCGGTGTTCTGCGGCTGCTGGCCTATCTTGACCTGCCAGGCGTCAACGCTAGCGAGAGCTGAAGGAGCGCCAGCGTCACCGGGTTTTTGGTGATGAGGGTCTTCGGCCTCTGCGTGCGTGAGGGCAGCGCGCAGTGCGGCCCTCACGTCGGTGACCGTCCGTGTCGACGGGACGGCCTGACAGCAGCGGTAGAGGGCGTAGCAGCAGCGTTTCTCCTTGGGCCGTGCGGCGTCCTTGTGTTGCGCGCACCCGCTCACCTGGGAGGGGGAGGCGTGGCCGCCGGTGGCCAGCTCCGACCCCGGGAGCCGGCTCCGTGCCGGGCGCGGTTGGGTCAACTGCGCCACTGTGGCGGTGTCCGCCGGGGGCGCGGTCCGTGACAGAAGAGCCGACCCAGGCTGTTCCGGCAGCGTCTGTACGTGCGTCAAGGTCCGCTTGACGCGGCGGCCCGGGGTTCGGCCCGCCCCGGCGCCTGCATCTCCCCAGTTCAGGTAGCCGCCGCAACTCATCGTGCGATGGCTCGTGCGAATAGCTTTGACGCCCCCGTGAATGATGGCCGCATGAGAGACGCGAACTCCGTGTTGGTCGCCTTCCGCCTGGTGCTCGTGATCTTCTTCCTTCTCCTGTTCGTACTCGGTGTCCGTCTCGCCGTGTCGCGACGGTTCCCCGTTACCTGGGCTCGGCCCGTGCATCCGACAGAGAGCCAGCAACCCCGACAGGTCCGCGTCGGTGTCGGCGTCATGTTGGTTGCCGCGAGTCTGCTGATCCTGGAAGGCACGTCGCTCATACCCATGCCCTTCCTGATCTCGGGCATCTTGTTGGCGGTGGCAATGCTGGTTGCGGTAGCTGCATTGGCTTGGTTCGTCGTGTGGCGGGAGTAACCCAGCAACTAGCCGCGCGTGGTGATGTGCCAGGGGGCGGGTTGGCGGCAGGCGGGATGCGATAGCGCGCCGTTTGTGGGTGTGCCCGATCCGTGCCCGACGGCTGGCGGTGGTTTTTGCCATGCCGGAGCCGCCACCGCATCCCGATCAACCGGGGGCACTGGCCCGCCGAGGAGGAGCAGTGAGCCACGATGCGGAGCGGCAAATCCTGGTCGTACATGTGCCCGGTGGAGATGGCCTTTGCGCTGGCTGTCCGGTGTGGTGGTCGCGGCTCACGCCGTACCCGTGCTGGCAGGTGGACTGGGCGACCAGCCGGCAGCCGCGGTCGATGACGGCGGCGCTGCTCGGAGGCCGCGCATGACCACACACGCCCCGGTGCTGCCGATCAGCGACGGCACCCACAAGTGGATCCCACCGGACCCGGACTACGACCAGGAGGTCTGGGACGAGCAGGTCCGCCAACACAAGGAAGGACACCTGAGAGGCGGCCTTAGGCGCCCAGCGGTATCTGAAATCTCCAATTCGGCTCGCAACCTTGTAGCATGCGGCGGACGACGGCCGGCAGTCGGAGCGCGGCTCTAGTAAGACTCGGCGGGCGGCACTGCCGGGTCGGGCGGCCGCGGTGCCGGTCAGGCCGGGGCCGGAGTGAGAGAGGAACCTGCTCGGCGTGTTCCAGGAACCGGAGCGGACCCGGATGATCGGCGGAAACTCAATTGGCGGGGCGCCAGGCGCCGAGCCGCCGGAGGCGCGGGACGCGGATCTGGCCAAGGCGGTGCGGCACGTCGCCGTGCTACGCACCGGGTTCTACGTGGTCGTGCTGCTGGTCGCGCTCGGCGGCCAGGTGTCCGGGGCGATGGAACGGCTCGGCATGCCGTGGTACATCGCCCTTCCCGCCGTTGGGGCGTTGGAGCTCGGCGGCGTCGTGGTGCTGGCGAACGTCGACGTACGCCGCCGACTGGGCGAACCGGCGATCCTGTCGCGCGTGTTGTCGGCCGGTATCGCCTCCGCCGCGGTCGCCTTCAACTGGCTGGCGCATAGCAACCACCTCGAAGGCGGCTTCTACGCGGGCATGTCCCTGCTCGGTTATCTGGTGTGGCTGATGAACACCGAGAACCAGCGGCGGGACCGGCTGCGCGCCAGACAGCAGCTACCACCCACGACCCCGGCCTACGAACCGGTCGGGCACTGGTTGCGACACCCGTGGCTGACCCGCCGGGCCCGCTCGCTGGCCAAGGCCGACCCCAGCCTCGGACTGTACGGCTCACTCGACGCGGCCCGCGCGCAAATTCGCGCCGAGCGGCGGCAGGCGGCACTGAGCAAGGTGTTGCATCGCAAGATCAGCCGAGCACTCGACGCCACCACCGCGGACATCGCCGTCGCGGTGTACGACCTAGACGAGATCGCCCGGCGGCTGGCCGAGCAGGCGGACTACGACGGGCTCACCGCGCTGATCGCCGCCGATCTGGCACCTGCTCGCGTGCTGGCCGGGAACCTGCCGGCGCACGGCCGCCGCCGGCGGTGGCGTCGGGCCGGTCAACCCGACGCCGTCGCACTAGCCTCGGCCGCGCGGCTGCTCGCCGACGCGCCGGACCCGGTCACGGACGCGGCCCCCGTGGCCCACGCCGTGGATGCGGCCTCCGGAGGCTCAGCGCGGCCAGAGTCGGCCGGGGACACCGTTCAGCAGGCAGGCGCCACCGAGCAGGCAGGAGATGGTGCCGAGCGACCGGGATCGGAGCGGCCTCGGGCGGCAACGCCGGACCGTGCCGACCAGCAGTTGGAGCGGTCCGAGAGCGCTGGCCAGCTCACCTCGACCACTGATCAGTCCGCCCCGCCCCGCGCCTCGGACTGGGCGGCGCTGCACGCGGAAATCGCCCCACTTCTGCCGGCAGCCGCACCGCGCCGAACGCCGCGCAACACAGCAGGCCGCTCGGCCACCAGCCGGGCGGAGGCACCGTCGACCACGGACGCGCCAGGCTCCGTCGAGGAGCCGGCCGACACCGTGCCGCAGGCAACGACCCGCAGCGCGGCAGCGATGCCGCGAACCGCGACGGGACGGGCACGTGTCGCCCGAGTCGCCGACCAGGCGGGCGAGCCGGGGCCGATCGCGGCAGCCACGCGAGAGCTACCCCTGGTGGCTGGGCGGGATCTGCCGGACCTGGTAGACACCGCAGCCAGCCGTACCACACCACCTGTCGCGGCCCCCGACGCCGGGGAAGGGACCAGCGAGCAACGATCAGCTTCGCGATCGCGGCAGCGCCCGGTGGGACGACGCGGCCCCGCGACCGGGCTCGCAGACCGTCCGGCGTCGGTCGAGCACCCGGTCGCTTGAGGCCGGTCGGCCCTGATCGAAATATCCTCAGCGCTCCGGTGGAGGCGGCGCTGCAAGCTCTGAGATCCCGAGGCGGCGTTCTCCTGCACCCTGCTGACCCGCTTGGTGCCGGGGATGGGCACCGTGTCGTTGCCCTTGGCGAGCAGCCATGCCAGCCGACCTGTCCCGAGGTGGCGCCAGATGCTCGACGACCGCCCGCACCTGGTCGCCGAGGCGGACGTTGCGCTGGAGCAGGTCGCCGGTCAGCCGAGCAGACCGCCGGTCGGCAGGGGCAGCGAGGGTAGCGACGGCAACACCGACGGGAGCGGCACCGACGGCAACGGAGGTCGAGGCAGCAACGGTTTGGCGGTGGAGGTCGACGGGTGCGTCGGCGCCGGCCGGTGTGGCCGTGGTGGTGTCCCGCCCGGCGCTGGGACGCCGGAGGGCTCGGGGGCGGCGCCGGTCGACACCGCGGGCGATGGCGTCGGGATGACCGGGCCGGTGGCGCAGCGGGGCCAGCCGAGACAGAGGTGCGTGGCCAGATCCCGCAGGACGGCATCGACGTCGGCACGCAGGCGGGCGACGTCGGCCGGATCCGTGACCCGGCCCAGGTCCCGTTGGGCCTGGTCGAGCAGCTCCCGGGCGTCGTCGTACCGGCCGTCCGCGACGGCCTCGCGGGCACGGGCGGTGGCGTGTTCGACGCCGAGCACCTCCGCCCGCTCGGGATGCAGCACCCTGGTCAGCGACCACAGAGGACTGGTCGGCCCGGCGTCGTGGCTGGCGACTCCCAGCCCCGTTGCCAGCATGAGCACGGCGAGCACGGCGGCGGCCAACCCCAGGGCGCGGCGCCCGGACGGCCGCCACCGGGTCGGGACGGGAACGGGAGCGGCGGGGGCACCGGCCCGGAGCGTGCGGGCCCTACCGGCGGAAGCCGGCGCGACGACCTGGACCGGGCCGTCGACCACGGTGGCCGGCTGGTCGGTGGTGAGGTCGGCACGCCAGGCGGCCAGCATGGCCGTGAGGCCGTCGGCGTCGTCCTCCTGCTCGCCGCGGCCGAGCGCGTCGAGGAGCAGGTCGTCGCGGTGGATCGCCGCGAGGTCCACGGCCTCGCCGCCGTCCGGCCGGGGCTCGCTCATGCCGCCACCTCGTCAAGTCCGTCGCCGGCAAGCGTACGGAGCCGGGCCAGGGCACGGGACTGGGCCACCCGTACGGCCGGCGCCGACATGCCGAGGATCGAGCCCACCTCCTCAGCGGTGAGACCGACCGCCACGCGGAGGGTGATGATCTCCCGCTGGAGGTCGGGGAGGCGGTGCAGCAGCACCGCGAGCCGTCGCGCCAGATCGGTGGCGACAGCCTGCTGCTCCGGCCCGGGTGTGGTGTCCTCCTGCTCCAGGTCGGCGTCGGTGACGGCGGCGCCGCGGACCGCCGCGCGGTGGGCGTCGGCCACCTTGTTCGCCGCGATGGCGAAGACGAACGCGGAGAACGGCCGGCCCTGGTCGCGGTAGCCGGGAAGGGCCTTCAACACCGCCAGACAGACCTCTTGGGCGACGTCGTCGGCGGTGGTGTATGCCCCGCCGACGCGACCCAGCCGGGCCCGGCAGTAGCGGACCAGCCCCGGCCGCACTTCGGTGAGCAGGGCGGCGACCGCCGCCCGGTCGCCGTTGGCGGCCAGGTGAACGAGCTCTGGCTCGATCGCTGTGGTCATGGGGACGCGAGGCACCTTCGTTACCGGCGGGTTAACCGCACGCTATCGAGACGCGCGCCACTTTGCCTAGTTCACGGCGCGTGCTGACGAGGTAGCCGAAAGAAGTTGTTACGCCCGCCGGGAGCACCGCGATGTCACAGGTAGGAGCCGAGAGGGGGGTAAATGGGCGTCGAGGTGGCGGTGCAGGGGCTGACCAAGTCCTTCGGTGGCCAGCCGGTCTGGTCGGACGTCAGCCTGACCCTGCCGGCCGGCGAGATATCCGTGCTGCTGGGTCCGTCCGGCACCGGCAAGTCGGTGTTCCTCAAGACACTGGTGGGGCTGCTCCGTCCGGACGCCGGGTCGATCTGGATCGAGGGCAGGGACCTGCCCCGGCTCTCCGAGCGGGAGTTGTACGAGGTGCGCAAGCTGTTCGGGGTGCTGTTCCAGGACGGCGCGCTGTTCGGCTCGATGACCATCTACGACAACGTCGCCTTCCCGCTGCGGGAGCACACCCGCAAGTCGGAGTCCCAGATCCGCGAGGTCGTCAGCGAGAAGCTCGACATGGTCGGCCTGATCGGCGCCGAACGGAAACTGCCGGGGGAGATTTCCGGTGGGATGCGCAAACGAGCCGGTTTGGCGCGCGCGCTCGTGCTCGACCCCCGCATCGTCCTCTTCGACGAGCCGGACTCCGGGCTGGACCCGGTGCGCACCGCGTACCTGAACCAGCTGATCGTCGACCTCAACCAGCGGATCGGGGCGACCTTCCTGATCGTCACGCACGACATCAACACCGCGCGCACGGTGCCGGACAACATCGGCCTGATCTACCACGGGCACCTCGCCATGTTCGGGTCGCGGGAGTTGCTGTTGTCCAGTACGGAGCCGGTGGTGCGGCAGTTCCTCAACGCCCAGCGCATCGGACCGATCGGCATGGCCGAGGAGAAGGACGCCGAGGAGTTGCAGGCCGAGGCGGACGCCGGTGTGGAGCTGCCACCGTTGCCGCCCATCCCGCTGCAACTGCCGCCGTCGGACGGATTGCCCCGCGCCGCCGAGCGGCCCCCGGGGCAGTGGTGCCGGGAGCACGGTGTCACGCCGCCCCCCGGCTCGTTCGCCGGGCTGGTGGACGGGGTGCCGGCCGGGAACGGGCGGCGGTGATACCGATGAGCGGACCGGTCACCGCCGTACGCCACACCGGCGAGTTCTTCGCGTTCTGCCTGGACACGCTGCGCGGCCTCGGTCGGCGACCGGTGCAGTTCCGCGAGTTCGTCCAGCAGGCCTGGTTCATCAGCTCGGTGTCGATCCTGCCCGCCGCGCTCGTCTCCATTCCCTTCGGCGCGGTCATCGCGTTGCAGCTCGGCTCGCTGGTCCGCCAGCTCGGCGCGCAGTCGTTCACCGGCGCGGCGTCGGTGCTCGCGGTGGTCCGCGAGGCGGGGCCGATCGTCACCGCGCTGATCATCGCCGGCGCGGGTGGCTCGGCGATCTGCGCCGATCTCGGCTCCCGGAAGATCCGCGAGGAGCTCGACGCGATGCAGGTGCTGGGCATCGACCCCATCCACCGCCTCGTGGTGCCCCGCGTGCTCGCCTCGATGCTGGTCGCCGTGCTGCTCAACGGCCTGGTCAGCGTGGTCGGGGTGACCGGTGGCTACCTGTTCAACGTGGTCCTGCAGGGCGGCACACCCGGCGCGTACCTGGCCAGCTTCCAGGCCCTGGGGCAACTGCCGGACCTGCTGGTGGGCGAGGTCAAGGCGCTGCTCTTCGGCGCCGCCGCCGCGCTGGTCGCCTCGTACAAGGGGATGACCGCCAAGGGCGGCCCGAAAGGCGTCGGCGACGCGGTCAACCAGAGCGTGGTGATCACCTTCATGCTGCTGTTCGCGCTGAACTTCATCGTCACGGCCGTGTACTTCCAGGTCGTACCGCAGAAGGGAAGCTGACGTGCCAGCGCTGCGCCACCTCGACAACCTGGGCGGACAGCTCGCCTTCTACCTGCGGGCGTTCGCCTGGGCGCCGCGCACCGTGCGCCGCTACAAGCGCGAGGTGATCCGGCTGCTGGCCGAGGTGAGCTTCGGCTCCGGCGCGCTCGCCGTGCTCGGCGGCACCGTCGGTGTCATCTGCTTCCTGACCTTCTTCACCGGCACCGAGGTCGGCCTCCAGGGCTACCAGGCGCTCAACCAGCTCGGCAGCAGCGCGTTCACCGGTTTCGTCTCGGCGTACTTCAACACCCGGGAGATCTCCCCGCTGGTCGCGGCGTTGGCCCTGTCGGCCACCGTGGGCTGCGGGTTCACCGCCCAGCTCGGGGCGATGCGGATCTCCGAGGAGGTGGACGCCCTCGAGGTTATGGGGATCCCCTCGCTGCCGTTCCTGGTCACCACCCGCATGATCGCCGGGTTCGTCGCGGTCATCCCGCTGTACGTGGTGGGGCTGCTCGCCAGCTACCTGGCCACCCGCACCATCGCTGTCTTCTACTTCGGACAGTCCGCCGGCACGTACGACTACTACTTCCACCTGTTCCTGCCGCCGGAGGACGTGCTCTGGTCCTTCGGCAAGGTGCTGGTGTTCAGCGTGATCGTGGTGCTGGTGCACTGCTACTACGGCTACACCGCCAGCGGCGGGCCTGCCGGCGTCGGCGTCGCGGTCGGCCGGGCTGTGCGGCTCGCCATCGTCGCGGTCAACATCGTCGACTTCTTCCTGTCGCTGGCCATCTGGGGCGCCACCACCACCGTCCGGATCGCGGGGTGACCATGAGACATCGAATCCTCGGCGTCGTGTTCATCGCCGTGCTGACCGCGGCGTTGACCGCCTCGGTGCTCGAATACCGCAAGGCGTTCACGCCGGTCACCTGGGTCACCCTGAAGGCCGGCCGGTCCGGCCTGCAGCTCAGTCCGGGCGCTGACGTCAAGGTCCGCGGGGTCGTCGTCGGCGACGTGCGTTCGGTCGACAGCACCGGAGCGGGCGCGACCATCCGGCTGGCCCTGGACCCGGCCACGACGCCGCGGATCCCCGCCGACGTCAGCGCGCGGCTGCTGCCCAAGACGCTCTTCGGCGAGCGGTACGTCGAACTCGTGCCGACCGGCGGCAGCGGCGAACCGATCCGTGACGGCGCGGTCATCCCCCAGGACCGCAGCCACACCGCCGTCGAGCTGGAACGCGTCCTCGACGAGGCGCTGCCACTGCTCCAGGCGGTCCGGCCCGAGCAACTCGCCGCGACGCTGGGCGCTATCGCCACCGCCCTCGACGGACGCGGCGAGCAGCTCGGCGCGAACATCGAGCGGCTCGGTGCGTACCTGCGGCAGCTGAACCCGGCGATGCCGGTCATCGCCGAGGACGTCCGCAAGCTCGCCGTCGTGCTGGACAGCTACGACGCCGTCCTGCCCGACCTGCTCGCCCTGCTGCGGGATGTCACCGTCACCGCCCGCACCGTTACCGACCAACGCGCACAGCTGGCCGCGTTCCTCGCCGACACCACCGACACCGCCGACGCCACCCGCGGCTTCCTCGACCGGCACGGCGACCAGATCATCGAGCTCGGCCAGGTGAGCCGCCCGGTGCTGGAACTGCTCGCCACATACGCCCCCGAGTACCCGTGCCTGATGAGCGGCCTGGTCGCCCTGCAACCCCAGGTCGAGCGGGTATTCGCCGGCGGGCGGATGCACGTCACCCTGGAGGTCACCCGCGACGGCGGCAAGTACGAGAAGGGCCGCGACGAGCCCGTCTACGGCGCGCACGACGGGCCGCAGTGCCGGGGCCTGCCCCAACCGGGGCGGCCGGCGCCGACCGTGCCGGTCGCCGACGGTTACGACCACGGCGGCGCTCGCCCGCACACCCCCTTGCCGGTCGGCCAGGCGGCGGCCGTGCCCGCCGCCGGTTTCCCGGCGATGGGCCGGGCCGCCACCGGCGAGGAGCGGGCGCTGGTCAAGCCGCTGGTCGGCGCCGTCACCGGCGTCCTTCCCGCGGAGGTCCCCGACATCGCGGTCCTGCTCTGGGGGCCGTTGCTGAGAGGAGGGGTGGTGAACGCGCGATGAGCACCAGAGCGATGGCGCCCCTGCTGAAGCTGATGGCCTTCGCCGCGGTGACCCTGCTGCTGACGGCGCTGCTCGCGCAGACTCTCGGTGCCTTCCCACCGGGTGGGGTCACCTACCGAGCCCGGTTCACCGACGTCACCGGCCTGCTCCCCGGCGACGACGTCCGCGTGGCCGGGGTGCAGGTCGGCCGGGTCCGCGACATCAGGGTCGTCGACGACACACTCGCCGAGGTGGCCTTCACGGTCACCGCCGACATCCCGGTGGCCACCAGCGTCCGCGCCAAGATCCGCTACCGCAACCTGGTGGGCCAGCGGTACGTGGCGCTGAGCGAGGGGCCGGGGGAGGGGCGTCCACTGCGGGCCGACGGCCTCATCCCGCTCGGCCAGACGACACCGGCCCTCGACCTCACGGTGTTGTTCAACGGGTTCCGGCCCCTTTTCACGGCGCTCAGGCCCGAGGACGTCAACAAACTCGCCTACGAGATCATCCAGGTGCTTCAGGGCGAAGGTGGCACGGTCAGCAGCCTGCTGCAACGCACCGCGTCGCTGACCAACACCCTCGCCGACCGGGACGCCGTCATCGGGCGGGTCATCACCAACCTCAACGGCGTCCTCGGCACGCTGGCCGACCGCGACCAGAACCTGGACCAGAGCATCAGCCAGCTCCAGCAGTTCGTCTCCGGGCTGTCGGCCGACCGCGCGGCCATCGGCGAGTCACTGGTCAGCATCGGTGAGCTCACCACCGCCACGTCGTCGCTGCTGCGCGAGGTACGACCACCGCTCGCCGCGGACGTCCGCGCCCTGGACGAGCTCTCCGGCACCCTCAACCGCAACGCGGCCGTCATCGACGGCACCCTCGGGCGGCTGCCGCAGCGGTACGAGTCCCTGACCCGCGTCGCGTCCTACGGCTCATGGTTCAACTTCTACCTGTGCGACTTCGACGGCAACGTAGCGGTGTCGGGCCGGGCACCGATCGACCTGCCCACCTTCAGCGCCCCGGCCGCCCGATGCGCCGGAGGCAGCCAGTGACACCGTTTCGGGAACGCAATCCGGTGGTCGTCGGCACGTTCGGCCTGGCGCTGATCGTCGCCGTGCTGCTGGGCGCCTTCCAGCTCGACCGGCTGGCCGACCTCACCGGACGCGGCTACGAGGCGGCCTTCCACGACGCCAGCGGCCTCGTCACCGGCAACGAGGTGCGGGTCGCCGGGGTGCGGGTCGGCAAGGTGACCACCGTGGAACTCGCCCGCGGCGGCGCGCCGTACGTGCGGGTCGGGTTCCGCGTGGACGACGACAGCGTCCGGCTCGGCACCGACACCGGCGCCACGATCAGGATCAAGACGGTGCTCGGCCAGAAGTACCTGGCCCTCGCACCAGCCGGGCCGGGCCGGCTGCCCGAGGGCGGGCAGATCCCCCTCGCCCGCACCGCCGCGCCGTTCGACGTGGTGCAGGCGGTCACCGGGCTCGCCGAAACCCTCGACAAGGTCGACACCGATCAGCTCGCCGCCGCCTTCACCACCCTGTCCGAGACCTTCGCCGGCACTCCCGCGAGCGTCGATGCCTCCCTGGTCGGCCTCTCCCGGCTCTCCCGGACCGTGGCCGGACGCGACGCCGAACTGCGGACGCTGCTCGACCGCGCCCGTCAGGTGACCGCCGTGCTCGCCACCCGGGACGAGGAGTTCCGCGCACTGGTCACCGACGGTGAGGCGCTGCTCGGCGAGGTGAGCCGGCGTCGGGACGCCATCCACAAGCTGCTCGTCGGCACCGACGACCTCGCCACCGAGCTGTCCGGCCTGGTCAGCGACAACCGCGCCCAGCTCGCTCCCGCGCTGCACAAGCTGCGGGAGGTCGTCGCGATCCTGCAACGCAACCGGGACGACCTGGAGAAGACCATCCAGCGGATGGGGCCGTTCGTCACCGCGTTCGCCAACGTGGTGGGCAACGGCCGCTGGTTCGACTCGTACGTCTCCGGTCTGCTCCAGCCGTACCAGCCCACGGGAGGCCGCTGATGCCCGCTCCCATCCAGCGGTGGCGCCGGCCGGTCGCCGTCACCACCGTCCTGTTGGTAGCCGTCGCCGCCAGCGTGATCTTTCTCAGCGACGGCACACCCCCACGGCGGGTCGTCGCCCACTTCTCCCGCGCGGTCGGCGTGTACCCCGGATCGGACGTCCGAATTCTGGGCGTCCGCGTCGGTGAGGTGGTCGCGGTGACCCCGCAGGGCCGCACCGTCCAGGTGACCATGTCCTACGACCCGGGGATCGCCGTCCCCGCCGACGCCCAGGCGCTCATCGTGCCGCCCAGTGTCGTCAGCGACCGCTACGTCCAGCTCACTCCCGCCTACGCCGGTGGTGCCGCGCTCGCCGACGGGGCCGAGATACCGCTGGAGCGGACCGCCGCTCCAATGGAGATCGACGACATCTACCAGGCGCTCAACGACTTCAACCGCACCCTCGGCCCGCAGGGCGCCAACCGCGACGGCGCACTGTCCGACCTCGTCGCCACCGGCCGCGCCAACCTGGAGGGCAACGGCCAGCACCTGCACGACACCCTCGACGGCCTGTCCCGGGCACTGGCCACCCTCTCCGACGGGCGGCAGGACCTCTTCGGGTCGGTCGTCAACCTCCAGCGCTTCACCACCGCGCTCGCCCGCAGCGACCGGGAGGTGCGCGCCTTCAACCAGCAGTTGGCCGACGTCGCCCAGCAACTGGCCGGGGAGCGCGACGAACTGGCTGCCGCGCTGCGCAACCTCTCCACCGCGCTGGCCGACGTGACCACGTTCGTGCGGCAGAACCGCGACGCGTTGACCTCCAATGTCGCCGCGCTGGCGGACATCACCGGAATCCTCGTCCGCCAGCAACAGGCCGTCATCGACATCCTCGACGTCGCCCCGCTCGCCCTGGGCAACCTCAACCTGGCCTACAACCCCCGGTCGGGCACCCTGGACACCCGGGACAACGTGATGGGTCCCTATGACCCCGCCGGTTTCGCCTGCTCACTGATCGCCGACCAGCTCCCCACGTCGCAGGTGCCCGCCAAGTGCAGGGCACTCGCGCAGACCCTGCACTCCCGTGGGCTGTCCATGACCGACCAGCTCCGCAAACTCCTCAAGCTGCCGCCCGGCGCCCCGGCGACCGGCGGGTCCTCACCGGGGAAGCCTCCCCTCAGTTCCCCCGGTGCGCCGATCCCCGACCAGGCGCCGGGCGGCCCCGGCATCACCAGCGACCCCACCCTCGGCGGCATCTTGCGAGGTGTGTCATGAGCACCCGCACCCTGCGGACCCTGGCGTGCGCGATCATGGTGGTGATGCTGCCGGCCGGGTGCGGCCTGCCCGACCTCGCCGACCTGCCGCTGCCCGGAGGCGCCCCGAAGGGCGCCGGGTACGCCGTCACCGCCGAGTTCAGTGACGTGCTCGACCTGGTGCCGCAGGCCGCCGTGAAGGTCGACGACGTGACGGTCGGCAGCGTGGAGAAAATCTCCCTGGCTGGCTGGACCGCCCGGGTCACCCTGCGCCTCGGCGCGGACGTACGCCTGCCGTCCAACGCGACGGCCGCGGTACGGCAGAGCAGCCTGCTGGGCGAGAAGTACGTGACGGTCGCGTCGCCACCCGCCGGCGCCTCCTCCGGTCGACTCGCCGACGGTGACCTCATCCCGCTGTCGCGGACCGCTCGCGGCGCCGAGGTGGAGGAGGTCCTCGCCGCGCTGGGACTGCTGCTCAACGGCGGTGGTCTGGCGCAGCTGAGGACCATCAACCAGGAGCTCGGCGCCGCACTCGAGGGGCGGGAGCCCGCCGTCCGGGACACGCTGGACCAGCTGGACACGTTCATCGGCGGTCTCGACGAGCAGAAGGCCGACCTGGTCCGCGCCCTCGACGCCCTGGACCGGCTCAGCGGCCGGCTCGATCGCCAGAAGCAGGTGCTCGGCGAGGCCGTGGACTCCCTTGCCCCGGGCCTGACCGTGCTGGCCGGGCAGCGCGCCCAACTGACCCAGGCGCTGACCGCACTGGACCGGTTGGGTGACGTCGGCACCCGGGTGGTCAACAGCAGCCGCGACGACACGCTGGCCGACGTGCGGGCGCTGCAACCGATCCTGGAGCAGCTCACACGTGCCGGGGACGACCTGCCCAAGTCGCTGGAATTCATGCTGTCGTTCCCGTTCCCGCCGAATGTCACCGGCGCGGTCGTCGGCGACTTCGTCAACCTCTCCATCACCGCCGACCTCGACTCGGCGTCCATCCTGGCGAACCTGGTCGCCGCTGCCCCCGCCGCGCCGGCCCGTCCACGCACGCCGGCAAAGGGCGCCACCCCCGGCGGGGCACCGGCGGCCGGTGGCGGCGCACCGACCGTGCCGCGGCCCGGCGGCGGGTCCCGTCCGCTGCCCGACCTGCCGATCCTGAAGTGCCTGCCCGACCCGCTCAACTTCCCCGCGACCTGGACGCCGCCGAAGGACTGTCTGCTGCCGGAGGGCTGCGTCCTGCTCAAGCCCGGCTCGAAGGTGCCCATCGGCGGGCTGATCCTGCCGAAGGGCCTCGTGCCGCCGGGCACGGTCTTTCCCGTCGGGACCGAACTGCCCTCCGGCACGGTCCTGACGGCACAGTGCGTCCTGCCGCTGACCGGCGCGGTGATCGGACAGATCGGTACCCTGCCGGACCTGCTGTCCGGGGGGTTGAAGCCATGATCGGACGTACCGCGAAGGTGCAGGTTCTGGCGTTCCTGCTCGTGAGCGTGCTCGGCGTCAGCTACGTCGGCGTCCGCTACGTCGGGCTGGGCGACCGGCTGCTCGGCGGAAGCTACGTCGTCCACCTGGACCTCGCCCGGGCCGGCGGCATCTTCCCCCACGCCCCGGTCACCTACCGCGGCGTGCCCGTCGGCCGGGTCACCGCGGTTGCCCTGCGCGGTGACGGGGTCCGGGCCGACCTGCGGTTGCAGCGCGACGTCCGGGTGCCCGACGACCTGCGGGCCGTGGTGGCGCACCGCTCCGCCGTCGGCGAGCAGTACGTGGACCTGCGTCCGGAGCGCGACAGCGGTCCCTACCTCACCGACGGCGCGGTGATTTCGGCCGAGCGGACCGGTGTCCCGCTCGCGCCGGAGGTTCTGCTCAGTAACCTCGACGCCCTGGTGCGCTCCGTCGGGCCGGAGGACCTCACCGTCCTGATCACCGAACTCGGCGCCGCGTTCGAGGGCAACGAGCTGGCCCTGGCCCGGATCCTGAACGACGGGGACGCGTTATTGACCGATGCGACCACCCGCCTGCCGGAGACACTCGCGCTGATCAACGACGGGCAAACCGTGCTCACCACCCAGGCCGAGTCGGCGCAGGCGCTGCGGCGGTGGGCGGTGGGCCTGGCCCAGCTGGCGGCCACCGTCCGCGACGCCGACCCCGACCTGCGGCGGTTGCTCGCCGCCGGGCCTCCCGCCGGTCGGGAACTGGTCGACTTGCTGCGGGGGCTGGAACCGACGGTCGGCACCCTGCTCGGCAACCTGGTGGCCGTCAACGGCATCGCCGCCCGGCGGCTGCCCGGCATCGAGCAACTACTGGTGGTGTACCCGATCGCCGTCGCCGGCGGTTTCACCGTCACCCCGGGCGACGGCACCGCCCACCTCGGCCTGGTCCTCAACGTCGACGATCCGCCGTCCTGCGTGTACGGGGGCGGCCGAACGACCTGCGACGCGGGGGAGCGGGCGGCCGGCGCCAGCGTGCGCGGCGCGGCCAACGCCCCCCGACCGGGTGGCCGGAAACCGGCTCCCGACCCGGGGTCGCCCGGCGGCGCCCCGACCGGTGGGGCCGAGCCCGGCGGGTACGACCCGGTGACCGGCCTGGTACTCGGCGCGGACGGCCGGCCGTTGCAGTTCGGCGGGACCGGTGGCCAGTCCCGGACAGCCGGAGACCAGTCGTGGAAGCAGTTGCTGCTGGCCGGGGTGACGCCGTGAGCGACGCGAAGAAGGAGGCGCAGATGCGGGCCCGGAGGGACCACACGCTGAAAGTCATCAAGGGGGCGAAGCCCGGGGTGCCCGGCCGCGCGTCGCAGCGCCGGATCGTGCCACGCCAGCTCCCCCGACCGGTCGAACCGATCGAGGACCTGCTGAAGCGGCTCGACCAGGAGCCGGTCGAGGACCCGGCGGATGCCGCGGACCCGGCGAGCGGAGACGATCCCGCGAGCGCGGACAGCTCGCCGGAGGACGCCTCGGATGCCCGCCGCAGGGGCGAGCGCGCCACGTCGACCACCCGGCAACGGTCGCTGGTCGTCCTGCTCGTGGCCGTGCTCGCCGCCACTGTCGCCGCCGGCGGGGTGACCGGGCACCGCTGGTACGTCGACCGGGCGACGGACCAGGCCCGGCAGCAGGCCCTGGCCGCCGCCAAACAGGCCAGCGTCA
Organism: Micromonospora sp. NPDC007208; assembly: GCF_042869175.1. Taxonomy (NCBI): domain Bacteria; kingdom Bacillati; phylum Actinomycetota; class Actinomycetes; order Micromonosporales; family Micromonosporaceae; genus Micromonospora; species Micromonospora sp. NPDC007208. The sequence continues at coordinate 111,300 of NZ_JBIAFG010000018.1, forward strand.
ACTTCGTCTCGGTCAGCGCGGCCAGCGTCGACCGGGACATCCAGCGGATCACCGCCGGAGCCACAGGCGACTTCAAGGACGAGTTCGCCCGGGGCCAGTCGCAGGTCCGCGCCGCGGTCGTGGAGAACAAGGTCGACTCGCGCGGAACGGTGCTACGGGCCGGGCTGGTCTCTGGAGATCGCCGTCGAGCGCTTGTACTGGTCGCCGTAGACGCCACCGTCAAGAACGTCAAGGCACCCGAGGGGCGGCCGTCGCACTACCGGATTCAACTGGACGTCGTCCACGACAAGGCATCCGGGCGGTGGCTCGTGGCACGGCTGCAGTTCGTCGGATGAAAGAGGGAGGACACGTGCGTACCCTGGTCCGATTCCCGCGGCGGCCGCGCGTTCCCCGGCTGCGTTCCGCCCGGATCCGGCTCGTCCCGGCCCTGGTCGTCGCGATCGTCCTCGCGGCCGCCGTCGCCGGCGCCGGCTGGTGGGGCGATCACCGTGCCGGGCAGCGGGACAGCGCCGTACGCCAGGCACTGGCCACCGCGCCCGCCGCCGCCAAGGCGATCTTCTCCTACGACTACCGGACGTTCGACGAGAGCGTCGCCAACGGCCGCACCTTCGCCACCGGGCAGTTCGGCAAGGAGTACGAGCAGACCACGGCGGCGTTGAAGCAGACCGCAGCCACCCAGCAGGCGATCGTGGCGGCCGAGGTGTCCGCGACGGGCGTGGTGACCGCGACCGCCGAACGGGTCGAGTTGCTCGTCTACCTCAACCAGTACCGGCGCAACGTGAACACCGCAGGCGAGAAGGTCGACCAGAACCGGGTGGTACTCACCCTGGTCCCGGTGAACGGAGAGTGGAAGGTGTCCCGGGCAGCTGCCATCTGACTCGAGCGGGCCTGCTGGCTGGTTGAGGAGTAGTCCTACCGCTACCGGCATCCACATCACGAGAGGCTGCCCCCGCGCTGTGGCTCACGGGCTGACTGATGGCCGTCGGTCCGGTGGTCCGCCCACTCGCCGGTCCACATTGCGAGGTCGCCTACCCAGCGCTCGGTGTTCTGCCGGGACTTGGCCGCCCACTTCGTTGCCGGGCGAGCAGTTCAGGCGGTTGTGTTGGTTGCCTGGGGGTCAAGGAGTCGTCGGGGCCGCACCGACACCGGCAGAATGGTGGCGTGATGACCGAGCCCGTCACCGCAGGTCGGATGGAGTTGGTAGATGACCTGGAAGGGCTGCCCGGCAGTTCCGGCGGCTGTCTTCTCGCCCTGACGTTGGAGGATCCAGTCTTGCTTCGTGCCGGCGACGTCTGGTGGGTTGAGGACGAGGTGCTGTACGTCCAGCGAGGGGATGTCCCGGCTGTGGCGCATCGAGGTCGCGTCGAATGGCGGCGGAAGTGGTAGCGCGGAGGGTCTGTGGGGCACGCAGGGGGCACAAGGCATTGAACACACCTGCCGGGCAACTATGCGCAGACGCTCAGAATCAGGCCGCCTCCAGGCCGTCTGAGGCGAGCCGGCTCATGCGGTGACGGTGGCGTTGAAGTTGCCATCAGCAACCGCCGCGACCGGGCGGTACGCGTTGTCGCCGCCGGGCTCGTTGGCGCGCGGTCGCGGTGCCGTGCACCGATGGGACTGTCAGAATGTGTCGACGGAGCCGACGCGCGGGGCGAGGAGAAGGCATGAGCGACTATAACGACAAGATCATCGCGGAGTTTCGCGATAACGCTGGGCAGGTCGGCGGTCAGTTCGCTGGCGCCCCGCTACTGCTGTTGCACACGGTCGGTGCCAAGAGCGGCCAGCCTCGCGTGAGCCCGATGATGTACCAGAAGGTGGACGGCGGGTATGCCGTGTTCGCCTCCAAGGGCGGTGCGCCCAGCAATCCCGACTGGTACTACAACCTGCTCGCTAACCCGAAGGCCCAAGCGGAGATCGGTACGGACAAGGTCGAGTTGGTCGCCAGAGTTGCCGCTGGGGACGAACGGGACCGGATCTGGAGCGCGCAGAAGGCCGCGTACCCAGGCTTCGCCGACTACGAGCGGAAGACGACCCGCCAGATCCCAGTCGTCGTACTGGAACCCGCGCGGTAGGCACTCGACGTCACGTCGGTGCACCCGGGCCGCGCTCGCCCGCATGGCGTGAGTGCGGAGTGAGGGTGGATGGATCTCGCCCACCTCCACAACGAAGGTGACCCGGTTGCCGAAGCAACGTTTCACCAGCCCGCGAGACCAGCAGCGGCATGCCGCACCACTGTCCATGCCCAACGTATTGAAAGGCGTTGACGTAGATCATCTTGGTGGTTAGGGTGGGCGCGCTGTGACGTTCTGATGACACGGGGGCTGGAATGTTCGTCGGATCGACGTTGGGTGCGCGCACCCGTCTCACTCGCCGTGGTGTTGCTGCCTTGGCCGCGTCGCTGGCGCTGGCCGCCGGTTCGATGCTCGTGGGGCCGCCTGCATCGGCGGCCGTCCGAGGGTCGTCCGGGACGAAGACTGCTCTTCAGCCGGCAATCAGCTTCCCGGACGGGGACAGTGCCGCCGAAGGTGGCCAGATCGCCATCAGGTTCGACGCGAACGGCGACACCCGGGTGACCAAGTTCCGGTACAGCGTCGGCGACACGAACCTGGGCAGCGAGGTCCACGCGGCTTCGGACGGTACGGCCATTGTGACGATCGACGTAGGCAGCGTGACGGGTGAGCGGCCGGTGTACGCGGTGGCGGTCGACCGCCGCGGCCGGCTGAGCCCCATGACGCAGGGAAGCTTCACGGTGTCCGCCGTCTGGAGCCTCCAGGGTCAAGCGTTCGACACGACCACCTGGCTGCCGTTGGAGGGGGCGACAATTCGGCTGGAGCCGGCCGGGGTCGAGGTCGTGACTGGTCCCGACGGTGCCTTCCGGTTCGCTGTCGACCCGGGCCTGTACAACCTCGTCGGCACCTACGCTGGCCCGCCCAGCCTGTACGGCAGCCAGCAGTTGGAGCTTGACAACCAGGGGACGCGGTTCGACCTGTACCTGTTCCCGGACTCCGGGAGCTGATGTCCAGCCTCCGCGATGATGGATTGGGATGGCCCCGGCGCTTTGCGCCGGGGCCATCTTCCTGCCGCCAAGCAGAGGAGGGCGGGACCTCACCCGTAGGCGGCGCCTACGGTTTGCGGGCGAGGAGCCCGACGAAGGTGTGATAGGTGTCGGTCTGCACCCCAGCCGGTGCGTCCGGCTCTGGACGCCACTCGGCCAGCGGCACCAGTCCCGGCTCCAGCACTGTCAGCCCATCGGCGAACGAGAGGATCTCCTCGTCGGTACGCCAGCGGCCGGTGCCCAGCGACTCGTTGAAGACCCGCTCGACCTCGCGGGCCTTGCGGGAGCCCTCCGGGTCTCGCTCGCCCGGGTCGCGGAAGTGCGAGATCGCCACGTAGCTGCCGGAGGGCAGTGCGTCGATCAGCGCGGCCGCGACCGCCTTCGGGTCCTCGTCGTCACCGAGGTGGTGCAGGATCGCGAAGAGCAGCAAGCCGATCGGCCGGTCGAAGTCGAGGAACCGTCGTACGTCCGGGTGGTTGAGGATCGCCTCCGGTTCCCGGATGTCCGCCTGGATCACCGTCGCGGTGCCCTCCGCGGCGAGCAGGGCCCGCCCGTGTGACAGGACTATCGGGTCGTTGTCCACATAGACCACCTGAGCCTTCGGGTTCTGCTCGGTGGCGACCTCGTGGACGTTGCCCTGGGTGGGCAGCCCCGACCCGATGTCGAGGAACTGGTCGATGCCGGCCTCGCTGACGAGGAACCGAATCACTCGACGCAGAAAGGCCCTGTTGGCCTGGCCGGCTGCCGGCCCGTCCGGTGTGATCCGCAGGGCGTGCTCGGCGACCTTTCGGTCGACCTCGAAGTTGTCCTTGCCGCCCAGGAAGAAGTCATAGACCCGGGCCACACTGGGAACGTTGGGGTCGATGCCGGGGGGTGCCGCCTTGTCGCGGGTCACAGGCGTCTCCTATCGATGGGGATTGGCGCAGGCTGAGGTCTGCGGCGGTGCCGGCGTTTCGGCGAGTGTAACGATCGGGAGGGTGGAATTTTGCCCCACTGGTATCGCTCCCATCGACGCGGCCCAGGTGTCAGGAGCGGTTTCTGTCGCCGGCCGAAGCGTGAGACACGTTGGCGATCATCGATGCGTTGCTGCATCGTCGACGCATGACAGGCGTTCGTTCGTCCTCGCTGCTCCGCCGCCTGCGGCCGGGCCCGCTGACCGCCGTCGTGCTGTCGGCGGCGGTGCTCGTCACCGCTCTGAGCGCCGCACCGCCGGCCGACGCCGGCACCGCGACGCCCGCCGCGTACCCGGGGGTCGCCCCCGCGCCCGGTGGGGCCGCGGTGGTCACCGCAGCGCCGACCGGAACCGCGCCACCAACGCCGTCGAGTACGCCGAGCACCTCGCCCGTCCCGCCGAGCGCGCCCACGAACCTGACAGCCAGCGAGGTCCGGACCGGGTCGGTCACCCTCACCTGGACGGCCGCCACGTCCGGTTGCTGCGCCATCACCGGGTACGACATCACGTACTACCAGGAGTTCGGCGACATCGTCTTCAGCGCCAGCGTCGGGGCCGTCACCAGCACCACTATCACCAACTCCCTTGGGTCGGGCCAGCAGTACACGTTCCGATTGATCGCCCGGGACAGCCTCGGGCAACGCTCGAACTGGTCGGACGCGCTGACAGTGGTCACCCCGGTGACGGACACCGGCCCGGACACCACCCCGCCGAGCGCGCCGCAGAACCTGACCGTCGGCGAGGTGACGGCCTCGACCGGCACGTTGTCCTGGTCCCCGTCGACCGACGACGTCGGCGTGCTGGGCTACAACGTCTACCGGTTCGACGGCTGGTTCACCTCGCAACTGATCGCTACCGTGCCGGGTACGACGTACACGACGCCGCTACCGTCATCGACGCCGCTACGAAACCTGTACTACGTGCGGGCCAGGGACGCGGTCGGCAACGTGTCGATCGCGTCCAATACGGTCACTCTGCCCACGACGACGACCACTCCGACGCCCCCGCCGCCCTCGACCTGCCGGGTGACCTACCGGAACCAGTCCGAGTGGCAGGGTGGTTTCGTGGCCACGGCGACGGTCCACAACGCCGGAGCGGCACCGGTCGACGGCTGGGTCGTCACCTTCAACTTCCCGGGAGACCAGCAGGTCACCTCGGCTTGGAACGCCACGGTCAGCCAGACCGGGGCCACCGTCACCGCTCGTAACGTCGACTGGAACCGCGTCCTCGCGCCGAACGGCTCCGCGACCTTCGGCGTCCAGGGGCGGTGGAGCGCCAGCGACGCGCCACCGACCGGCTTCTCGCTGAACGGCGCTCCCTGCACGGTGGGCTGAAGGAGCCTCGTGAGCACAGATGCGGTCACACCTCACCACCGCCGCGCCAGGGCCTGATCGGGGCAGCGATCAGACCGAGGGGGAGTGCTACTGGTTGGCGGACCGCTCGGTGGAGCCCGATCGGTGGCCTGTGGTCGCGCGGTGGGGCGGCATCGAGCCGTGGCACCAGTTCGAGATGTCGACGGCCGAGTTCGTCTACCGGGTGATCGCGGATCCGGCGTTCAAGCCGTTCACGGTGGCCGACCCACCGCGGCGGCCCTTCTACCTGCCGCACTGGGGGCCGTTCCCGATGAGCGCCGAGGACTGGAACGCTCTCACCGACCCGAATCGCGGAAGCTGAACCACGTTCTGCGAGGGCGGTTGGTCAAGGACACTCGGCTGGACGTCGAGGTCGGCGAGAAGCGTTTCAGAGGTCCAACGGGCGTCGTGGACGGCGATCGGCCCCACGATCGGGCGGCGGGCGAGGGTCAGCAGGTGCGGGGCTGCCAACTCACCTTCGTCACGAACATGGGCACATACAGGTCCCCGCCACCGGGGCGAGCGCAGATCGCGCCGGAAAGCTGCGTCCCGAGGTAGTTGTAGGACCAGGTGATCTCGGCGTTGCGCAAGGTGCGGTTGTAGAAGTTGAAGGCCGGGACGTTGCCGGACCACTCGGTAGTGGTCACCAGAGACGGAGTCGCGGTAGGACCTTCTGCCGGGTGATCCCAGTTGGGCCAGATGCAGAACGTGCCCTGCGGACAGTTCCCGGGTAGCCAGGCTTCGTTTGGTGCTTGGGAGCTTGCCGCCGAGGCGGCGGGGGCGGTGGCCAGCACGCCGGCGACGGACGCGGCGAGGGCGATGGATTTCAACAGCACGGTTCACCTACTTAAATAGATGGCCATGGATGGATGCCAAAAGGCTACCGGTGGAAATTTGAAGGGTCAAGCACTTGGGTCATCCAGTGAATCGGCCCCGAGTACCGCAAGGAGTGGCGTCCCTAGTCCGCCACCCGGTGAGGCAGGTCGAGACGCGCGAGCCGCGTCTCCTGCTGGGTCACAAGGGGTACGCCCGAAAGCCGGTCGGAACGAAAGGTTGCCGTAGGGGTTGACTCGTCGCTCTCTGGCTATCCCGATCGAGCTGACGCGATCCACGGGTGCCCAGGGACAACGGCGCTCTCCAGCGTCCGTGGGTCGATACTCCACTGACCAGCGAGCGTGAGCACGGTTTCCTCATCCGGCCACGGCGAAGTCTCGTCATCGGCGTCCCAAGGCTCGTCCTCGTCCGAGACGGTCCCGACTCCGAGCGCTTGCTCCTCCAGCGTGCGTTCGCCGACGTCGAACAGCACCTCGCCGCGTTCGCCGAGGTAGGCGAATGCTCGCTCCACCACGCCGCCCCTGGCGCGCCCCCACCCGTGATATTCGACGACGCGATGAGTGCCGAAGTACTGCACCTCACCGAGCACCTGGCTAAGCGCTGCCAGCCAAGGGGCGAATCGGTCGCCTTCGGGTGCGGGAACGTCCCTCGAAGCGGCGAGCGTCCACCGGTCAAGCGGCGGCGTGAGCAGCCACTGGCCCTGGTCGTCATACGCGGCGGTGACCGCATCACGCCAGTTGGCGGGAGTGGGACGGCTGAGGTTCAGAGCGGCCGCGACGGCAGTGGCGTCCCGGGCACGTATGGCGAGCCAATCAAGCTTGTAGCCAAAGCCGAGCGCTGCATCGGGAGCCATCAGCGGTTGAGGTAGGCGGTCAGGCCACCGAGTTCCTCGCTGGCGATGAAGACCGACCGCACGTTGAGGATGGCCTCCTCGACGTGGGCGGGGCAGCCCCACGCCGCGTCGCCCCACGAATCGGCGATCTTGATCTCGGCTCGCGCGGTGCACCCGTCGGCGCCGCCGAGCTGGCAGTGCTCGGGGTGCGGCGTGGCGGCCTGCGCGGCTGCGGCGGCACGCATCTGGGCGGCGAGTTCGGCGGCGACGGTGGCGCGCTGCTCGGCCTCGGCGCGTAGTTCCCGTTCCACGCGCAGCACCTTGGCCAGCTCGTCATTGGCCGACTTGGCGCGTGCCTCGGCGGCGAGTTTCGCCTGCTCGATGTGGTGGCGTTCGATGGCCAGGGCTGCGGTGCCGGCGAAGAGCCGGGTGAGGGCGAGGTCGGTGTCCTGCGGGACGCGCGGGGTGCGGTGATACATCGCGAAGGTGCCCAACAGGCCGCCGTCGCGGGCCAAAATCGGCGTGGACCAGCAGGCCGCCAGCCCGGCCTGGTTGGCCAGATCCCGGAAGTCGTCCCAGAACGGATCGGTGGCGATGTCGGTGACGATGACCGGTTCCCGCCGGTGGGCGGCGGTGCCGCACGAGCCGACACCTTCGCCGGTCGCGATGCCGTCGATGGCCTCGTTGTAGAAGTCGGGCAGGCTCGGGGCGGCGCCGTGGCGCAGGTGCCGGGCGTCGGGATCGGCGAGCAGGACTGAGACGAGCACCTCCTGCGGTGCGAGGTTCTCGATACAGCGGGCCATCCCGTCGAGCACCTCGGTCAGGGGTGCCTGGCGGGCGATCTGCTCCAGCAGGGCACGGTGTTCGGCCATCAACCGTTGGGCATGCTTGACCTGCGTGGTCTCCACGCCGAGCACATGGATCCCGGTCACGTTGCCGTCGGCGGCTCGACGCGGCTCGTAGGTGAAGTCGAAGTACGCCTCCCGCGCCTGCGGGCCGCTGCCCAGCACGACCCGGACGTCACGGCCGGTGTACGGCTCACCCGTGCGGAAGACCTGGTCCAGGAGCGCGATGAACCCCTGACCGGCCAGTTCCGGCATCAGCTCGGCAATCGTCACCCCGACCCGGGCCCGCTCTTCGCCGATGGCGGCGAAGAACGCCGGGTTCGCCGTCTCCACCAGGTGCGTTGGCCCGGCCAGAGACGCGAAGACGGCGATGGACTGCCCGAACAACGCCCGCAGGTCCTCCTCCGCCGCTTGCTCGGCAGCCGCCGGACCCGCAGCAGCAGTAGACCTCTGGTCTGGTACTGCGGTCATGGTGTGGGTTCGCCTCTCGTCTGCGGATCCGGGCAACGACCGACGGTGCCACCCGTCGGTGCGGGTGGCCTCGTGCGGCGGGAGTTGGCTGAGGCCACCGCCGGTGCAGCCTACCCATGTGCCCGACATTCAGGTCTTACCCACCAACCACGTACCGGAACCCGTCGTCTGAACAGCCACGACAGTTGGCAACGCACAACCACGTTCGTAAGCGACCGTGGCCGCGGCCCTGCTACGTGCTCGCTGTCCGCTGAAGCGGAGCATCTAGCTTCTGCGATGTCTGCACCATCCCAATTGAACGGAGTTCCTGGACGTGGCTCCGAATCATTTTCCGGGCCGGTGCTGACTGTGGAGCATCGATTGCTCTGCCGCCGAATGTCCCAACGTCCGAGGTGTCGCATGAACAAATTCGGTGTTTCTTCAGCTAATCGGCTGGTGCGACGAGACAGCTGGGGGACTGTACCTGCTGCATCGTCGTGACACCTTGAACGCATTGCTCCGAACCGGGCAGAATCACCTGCAGAACTGGGAGGCCTTCGCGCCAATGACCACCCCCTACGACCCTGCCCAGAACCAGCCGTCCTCGGGCAACCAGCAGCCGGCACCGGCAACCGCCCAGTTCCCTCAGGTGCCCGCAGGCCAATATCCGCCGCCGCCGGCTGGGCAGTATCCGCCGTCTGCCGTGCCGCCGCCTACGCGCAAGCGCCCATGGCTAATCCCCACCCTCATCGGCGTGGCTGTCGTCGTGGTGCTCTGCTGTGGTGGAGGGCTTGCGATCGGCCTGACGAGCGACGACAAGAAGTCCGACGTCTCCGCCAGTGCCGACCTTCCCGCCGCTGGCACCAGCACCTCTGCCCCTGCTGCGGCCGCACCGACCACGGCGGCGCCAGCGCCCGCGTCGACGAAGCCTGCCCCAGCGACGAAGCCCGCCGTCCCAGACAAGCCCAAGACCTTCGGCACCGGCGACAAAGTGCGGGGCGGTGACTTCGAATTCACCGTTAATAGCGTGAAGTGCGGGATTTCCCAAGTTGGCAGCGACTTCCTGAACAAAAAGGCGCAGGGCACCTTCTGCAAGGCCATCGTGACCGTCAAGAACGTCACCAAAAGCGCGCACACCTTCCACGCCGATGGCACCATAACCGCTCAGGACGGCTCTGGCCGGGAGTACGAGGCCGACGGTGAGGCCGCCATCTACGGCAACACCGACGGGCAGGGCTTCCTCGACAAAATCAACCCGGGCAACTCGGTGAAGGCCAACGTCTACTTCGATGTACCGAAGGGCACGAAACTGAAGACCATCACGTTCGACGCCGGCCTGTTCACTCTCGCGGAGGACGCCGTCGTCACCCTCTGACGGCCGAGGAATGTTCCACGACGTTGCTCGTCTTGTGGGACACGCTCGCTAAGGCTGGGTGGTCGCCCGCCGTTGCTGCCAGGGGCGGCGCGACGGGCGACCTGATCGGATCGTTGGGTGAGCTGCCGGGTCCTGCGTCGCCGCATTCGACGGGGAGTTTCCGTCGGGCTGGTCTTTGAGAGTCAGATCAGGGCTGCGGCAAGGGCGCGGAACGCGTCGGCGGGGAACGTCGTGGCGTCACCGCCGTTGAGCACCTGGATCGCCACCTCGTCCGCGCCGGCCTGGTAGTGCTTCTCCAGCCCCGCCACCACCGTCTCGACGGTGCCCCAGGGGATCAGGGCGTCGATGAGGCGGTCACTGCCGCCGTCGGCGAAGTCCTCGTCGGTCCAGCCGAATCGCCGCAGGTTGTTGGTGTAGTTCGGCAGTGCGAGATACCCGCTCGCGTACTGGCGGGCGGTGGCGCGCGCGGTGGTGGCATCCGCGTCGAGGACCACCGCGACCTCGGGGGCGAGCAGCCGGTCGGGCCCGATCGCCGCCCGGGCCTCGGCGGTGTGCTCGGCAGGGACGAAGTACGGGTGCGCACCGGTCGAGCGGTCGCGGGAGAGTTCGAGCATTCGCGGGCCGAGTGCGGCCAGGATGCGCCGCTCGGGCGGAAGCCCGGCCGCGTCGAGGCCGTCGAGGTACTGCACCATCCGCGAGTACGGCTTGCGGTAGTCGGTGCCGTCACTCTCCACCACCACCGCGTGGCTGGCGCCGAGACCGAGCAGGAACCGGCCGGGATGCGCCTGCTCCGCGTCCTTGGCGAACGCCGCCGCCTCGGCTGGCGAGGAGTGCCAGATGCTCACGATCCCGGTCGCGACCCCGATGCGCGTGGTCCCGTCCAGGAGCTCCCGGAAGCGGGGGGCCACGTTCTCGCCGAAACCACCGGAGAACCAGATTCGTGAGTAGCCGAGCTCTTCCAACTCGGTCGCGGCGTCGACGGCCGCGCCCTGACTCTCGCTAGCAAGGAAGAACGGTTGCCATACGCTGACGAGTCGTTGTGCCATACCGCAACCCTACGACCCGTGGGGTCAGGAGTCGCGGCGAAGCAGGATGGTGACGGCCACCCAGGCGACGACCAGGGCGAGGCCGAGCCACGGCTGCCCGAGCAGGGCGAGCATCCCTCCGCCGAGCACGAACCAGCCGCCCTGGAACGCGCGCTTGGCCGATGGGCGAAGCGGCACCCGGGCCCGTGGCGAACCGAGCGCGCCCCAGAGCCCGGCAAGCAGCAGCGGCACGGCGACGGCAGTGACCAGCCGGAGAGCGGTCGGTGCGTCCAGGGCCCAGCCCCAGCGTGCGCCGACCGCGAGCACGGCGAGTTCCAGTAGGAAGATCAGCAGGAGCCCGACCCCCCGAATCATGGTCGCCGCCTCAGCGTGGACCTCGTCGGTGATCTGTCCACCATGGCGCTCGATCTGGCTAGCCTTCATAGCCTTAAAGCTAAGCTACTTAGCCAGCGTCGTCAAGCGCGTCCGCATCGACCCACGGCCGGGCAGGGAGATCCACGCGGTGATGGTGTCCGCCGCCGACGCGATGCTGGACCGCATGGCCGAACACGCCTGATGGGCCGGTCGGCGAAGACCGTCACGGTGCGAGGCCGGCCTGGATCGCCAGGATGGCGGCTCGTACGCGGTCCCGGCTGCCGGTCTTGGCCAGCACGTTGGTGACGTGGGTCTTGACGGTGCTCATCGACAGGTAGAGGCGTTCGGCGATCTCGTTGTTGTTGAGCCCGGCGCCGATCAGGGTGAGCACGTCGGTCTCCCGTGCGGTCAGCTGGTAGGCGGCCAACTCCACGCGGGCGGCCGGCCCGGTCGCGCGGACCCGGTCGAGGACGGCACCGGTGACCTCGGCGGAGAGGACCGCCTCGCCGGCCGCGACGGTGCGCACCGCGGCGATCAGGTCGCGGGCGCTGGACCGCTTGAGCAGGAACCCGCGGGCGCCGGAGGCGATGGCGTCCAGGACGTAGGCGTCGTCGTCGAAGGTGGTGACGACGATGACGGCCGGGGCGTGCGGGATCGTGGCCAGCTCGCGGGTGGCTTGCAGGCCGTCGAGTACCGGCATGCGGATGTCGACGAGAGCGACGTCGATGCGGGGGTCGCGACGCACGGCGTCGAGGAACTGCCGGCCGTCGGCGGCCTCGGCCGCGACCTGGATGTCGGGTTGAGATCGCAGGATCAGGCTGAAGCCGTCCCGGACCAGCTCCTGGTCGTCGGCGATCGCGACGCGGATCACGGGTTCGCCACCGGCAGGTTGGCCTGCACCATGGTGCCCCCGCCGGGACGCTGACTCAGCTCCCAGCTCCCACCGTGTGCGGAGACGCGCTCCCCGATGCCGAGCAGGCCCGAGCCGTTCGTGGGTGCGCGGGGCGGCCCGATGCCGTCGTCGCTGACCCGCAGGCGGGCGTGGTCGCCGACGCGGACCAACTCGACCCAGGCCGCCGTGGCTCTCGCGTGGCGGGAGATGTTGGTGAGGGCCTCCTGGGCGATGCGGTAGGCGGTCAACACGCCGACCTCGTCCAGGCCCGGCTCGGGGTCCACCTGGACCCGCACCGTCACGCCCTGCTGGCGCAGCGGCTGGGCGAGCAGCTCGTCGATGTCGGACAGGCGCGGCGGCGCGCTCACCGCGATCGCCGCGTTGGGATCGCGCAGGTGCACGACGAGCGCGTCGAGCTCACCCAATGCGGTGCGTCCGCTGTCCGCGACCGCCCGCAGCGCGGCCCCCGGGTCGTCACTGAGCTGGCCCGCCTCGGCCTGCACCACCATCGCGGTGACGTGGTGGCCGACCACGTCGTGCAGCTCGCGGGCCAGGTTGGTGCGCTGCTCGAGCCAGACCGCCTGGCCGCGCAGCTCGTCTGTCTCCCGGCTCAGGGCGTAGCCGTGCGACCACGATCGCAACAGGATCGCCAGCAGGTAGCCGGCCGTCACGAAGAAGAACGGCTGTTCGTACAGCCCGCGCCCGTTGAGCAGCGCGATGGTGAGGGCGCCGGCCGCGCCGACCAAGCCACCCACCCACCCCAGCCACGGGTGTCGGGCCGGGTCCTCGCAGACCGAGACGAACACCAGGCCGGCGGCCGCGAGGCCCAACTGTACCGACTCCCCGGTGCTCACGATCGCCACGAAACCCGCGCAGATCGCGAAGATGAGGGTTCGGTAGCGGGGGCGCAGCGCCGTGGCCCCGAGGCCGACCGGCAGCACCAGCCACGCCCAGCCCGCCGGCACGGACACGCCGCCCTCGACGGTGGTGACCACCGAGGCGATGATCAAAACCACTGCGGCGTACGCGAGCCGGCGCACTCGCCCGGGGTCACGCAACCGTGCGCGTATGTCAGTCAGCACCCGCCCAGTCTCCGCGACCAGCCGGAACACCGGCCAGTACCCGGGTACCGGATCGGCCGGCACCTTGGTACCGCCCTCGGGACGAGATCGGCACCGCCGCACGTTCCGCGACGACGCGCATCGCACGACGCTGCGGAGGTGACTCTCGTTGACTCCCGCGCCGCCATCACCGTCGGCCCGATTCGTACGGTTCCCAACTACATCACCGCCATTCGCACGGTCGCCGCTGTCACCGTCGGTATCGTCGCCCTCGTCTCCGGGTCGGTGGCATTGATGGCGGTATCCTACGGTATCTACTGGCTCGGCGACGTGCTCGACGGCTGGGCCGCCCGCCGGCTCGGACAGGAGACGCGGGCCGGGGCCGTGTTCGACATCGTGAGCGACCGCGCGTGCACCGCCGTACTCTGCGTGGGCCTGGTCTCCCTCGTGCCGCACGTCGCGGTCGTGGCAGTGGTCTTCCTGCTCTCGTTCCTGGTGCTGGACACCATGCTGTCGCTGGCGTTCCTGTGCTGGCCGGTGCTCAGCCCCAACCACTTCCACGTGGTCGACCGGCGGGTGTGGGCGTTGAACTGGTCGCCCCTGGCCAAGGTCGCCAACACCGCCGGGGTGATCGGCGCCATCGCGTTCGACCAGTACCCGCTCGCGCTGGGCATCGCCGTCGCCGTCGTCGCGGTCAAGCTGTGGTCGGCCGCAGCGGTGGTCCGGTTGCTCGAACGGGACGGTCGGGCGTGAGCGGTTTCGCCGAGGCCGTGGTGGCGCTCGGCTACGGTGTCGCCTCGGCGCTCGTCCCGGTCGTCAACGCCGAGGCGTACGCCGTGGTCGCCGGGCAACGTGGCGGCCACGCCCTCGTCGCCGTGGTCGCTCTGGCGCTCGGGCAGACCGCCGGCAAGCTGCTCCTGTTCGAGTCGGCGCGACGTGGATCGGGGCGACTGTTCCGGAAGGCCGCGCACCGGAGAAGGTCCGGTCGCGCGGCGGCCCGGGCCGCCCGGTGGACCGAGCCGATCCGGCGCTGGCTCTCCCGCCGCCGCACCGCCCTACCGACCGTGCTGGTCTCCGCCGCGGTCGGGGTTCCACCGCTGGCCGTGGTCAGCCTCGCCGCGGGCACCGCGGGCCTTCGACGCTGGGAGTTCGCCGGCGCGTGCCTCTCCGGGCGGGTGATCCGCTTCGCCGTCCTGGTCCTGCCGGCGGTGCTGGCCTGACCGCCGGCTCGCCGTCAGAGGAGCCGGCCGTCGTGGGCGAGCAGGGCGATCTGGGTACGGTTGTCGAGGTCCAGCTTGGTCAGGATGTGCGAGACGTGGGCCTTCACCGTCGTCACGCTCATCAGCAACTCGCTGGCGATCTCGGCGTTGGAGCGCCCCTGCGCGATGGCCAGCACGACGTCGCGCTCCCGGGGCGTGAGCAGGGCCAACCGCTCGTGCGCCTGCTCGTAGGTTTCGGCCCCCGACGCGACCCGCTGCATGAGGCGGCGCGTCACGCCCGGAGACAGCATCGGGTTGCCGGCCGCCACCGCGCGGACCGCCTGACTGATCTGCTCGGGCGGGGTGTCCTTGAGCAGGAAGCCGCTCGCGCCGGCCCGGAGGGCTCGCAGCACGTGCTCGTCGGTGTCGAACGTGGTGAGCACGATGATCTCGGGTGGCCGGTGGCGGCGGCGCAGGCGCTCGGTGGCGGTGATGCCGTTGACGCCGGGCATCCTGATGTCCATCAGCACCACGTCGGGCAGGTGCCGGTCCACAGCCGTGATCGCCGTGGCGCCGTCGGCGGCCTCACCCACGACGACGATCCCGTCGGCGCCATCGAGCATCAGCGTGAGCATTCCCCGTACGAGGGGATCGTCGTCGACGATGACGACCCGGATCGGACCCGTCACGTCGGCCACGGCAGCCACGCGGTGAGGTGGAACCGACCTGCGGCATCGACGTGGTTTGCGACCCGACCACCGGTGAGCGCGGCCCGTTCGGCGAGCCCGATCAGGCCGGTACCGGCGCTGCCGGTGGCACCGCTGTCGGACGTGGTCGGGTTGCTCACCGCGATGCTCAGGCCGGCGCCGGGCGCGCCACCGAGCACCAGCCGGACCGGCTGGCCGGCGGCGTGTTTGCGGGCGTTGGTCAATGCCTCCTGCGCGATCCGGTACGCGGTCCGGCCAACCGTCGGGGGGATCTCGACCGCCGGGCCGAGCGGGTCGTCGACCTCGACCTGTTGCCCGGCGGCCCGCGCCTCGTCAATCAGGCGTGGCAGGTCGGCGAGGGTCTGCCCGGGTGGCGCGTCGGTCGGCGACTGCACGTCGTCGCTGCGCAGCAGCGTGATGACCTCGCGCAGCTCGTCGAGGGCGTGATGGGCGCTGGCCCGGATCACCCCGGCGGCGGCGCTGAGTCGCTCGGGCGGCGCGTCCGGCCGGTACTCCATCGCGCCGGCGGCCGCCGCCAGCAGGGACAGCCGGTGAGCCAGCACATCGTGCATCTCCCGAGCGATCCGGCTGCGCTCCGCCGCCCGCGCCTCGACGACCCGTCGTTCCTGCTCCTGCTCGGCTCGCCGGGCCCGGTCCCGCAGCGCCGCCAGCAGGGCGTTGCGGGCCTGCGCCCAGGTGCCCCAGCCGAGCAGGGCCGCGTACGCGATCGTCATCAGCAGCAGCCGCCACCCGTACGGCAGGCTGGGCACCGGCCGCCAGAACGCCTGCGCCGCCTCGCCCGCCACGCCGACCGCCGCCACCGCCGCCGCCTGCCGAAACGGCCGGTTGCGGGCGATGAACAGCACCGCGAAGCTGGCCACCGGCGTGGCCACCGGAGACAGCGCGACGAGCAGCCCGGCCAGCACGCCACCGATCCGCGGGCGGCGGACGACCACCGGAACGAGGGCCAGGGCGGCCACCGCCAGCGCGACGTCGACGCCGACCAGGCCGGCGGAGCTGGACCGGGTGGCGGACCACAGCATGGTCGCGACGAGGACGCCGACCGCCACGGTCGTCGCAGTCGTCACCGCCACCGGGACGGAACGCCCCGTCCGCGGCGGCTTGACCTCGCACGTCGCCGCATCCACACCGCGCACGCTACTGGGCTCGCACCCGGCCGGACCACCTCCTTTGGTAGTACGCCGAGCCGCCGGCGGACGTAGCCGCCGCGGCGTCTGGACCGACGTGCCCGACCCGGCCCGGTCCGCAGACTCAGGCCATGACGAACAACCTTCTCCTCGGCCGAGCAGCGGTGGCGGCCGGCGCGATCGTGGTGGCGGTGGCCGAGTTCGCGCTCCTGCACTCGGCGGCCGGCGTCGACCTGGCGGTCCGGTCCGCAAGCTCGACCCGGCAGGTCACGGTGACCGCGGTCGTCGTGGCCGCCGCGGTCGCGGCACTGGCCGGCTGGGCGCTGCTCGCGGCGTTGGAACGGCTCACCAACCGCTCCCGCGTCTGGTGGACCTCGATCGCGGTCGCGGTCCTGCTGCTGTCGCTCGTGGTCGGGCCACCCAGTGGCGTCGGCGGGGGAGCGAAGGCGACCCTCGCGCTGCTGCACCTCAGCGTCGGCGTGATCCTCATCCTCGGCCTGCCCCGGCCGTGCCCGGAAGGGACTAACCGATGACCGAGCTGACCGTACGCAAGCAGGACGGGACCTTCGTCCTCGACTCCGCGCCGCCCGCCTCGCTGCGTACCGGCTGGACCTGGCGGTGCGGCGAGATCCGCACCGGCACCGGCCTCTGGACGGTCGAACCGACCGGCCGCCGGCGCATCGGGTTCACCGCCCGGGGCGAGCACGGCGTGCCGGTGCGACTCGACCCGGGCCGGTCGCACGTGCCGGGGCCCGGCGGGGTGGCCCACTGGGCGCCCGGTCGGTGCGGCGGTGAGCTGGTACGCGACGGGAACCGCCTCGCGGTGCGCCTCCCCGGCCGACTGGGCGGGCCGATCCGCGTCGACGTCACTGGCGAGTGGGCCGAGCTGGAGCTGGTGGTGCTCACCGCCTGTTTCGCGCTGATGAGTCGACGGCGGCGGCGCACTCTGATCATGATGGCGGCCGTCAGCGCGGGCAGTGGGTGACCGACCGCACGTGGACGAGGGGGCGTGCTCAGACGATGCGACGGAGCGCGCTCTCCACGGCGTCGATCAGTGGATCACCCTCGGTCCGTGGGTGTCGGGCGAGACCGAACTCGACGTCCGGCAGCACGGGCAGGGCACCCGTGTCGCGGCAGATCATGACTGGTTCGAGGTTCGCGGGCATGAGCGCCGCGACGCCGAGCCCGGCCCGTACCGCGGCGAGCACCCCG
Organism: Micromonospora sp. NPDC007208; assembly: GCF_042869175.1. Lineage (NCBI taxonomy): Bacteria > Bacillati > Actinomycetota > Actinomycetes > Micromonosporales > Micromonosporaceae > Micromonospora > Micromonospora sp. NPDC007208. The sequence continues at coordinate 128,611 of NZ_JBIAFG010000018.1, forward strand.
ACCAGGCTGTTGCTCTCGAAGGCCACCCGCCAACGCCGATCGGCGCGCTCCAGCGCGTCCAGCACCGACGTACGCCAGGAGCACGGGTTGGAGAAGAGCACCACCGGCAGCGGATCGGCGGTCACGTCCACACCCTGCCCGGTCGCCCAGACCAGCGGGGCGCGCACCGTCCAGCGCGGCGGCCCGGGAATGTCCGGTACCGCGTCGAGCACGAGTTGGACGCGGCCCGCGTCGTAGGCCTCCCGCATGGCGGCGTTGGAACAGCTGAGCACCTCCAACGTCGCGCCGGGGTGCAGCCGGGCGAGGTCGGCGAGGGCCTGCGGCAGGTGGGCCGCGGCGAGGTCCTCGAGCAGCCCGACGCCACAGTGGCCGGTGAGCGCGCGTCCGGTTTCGGCGAGTGCCTGTGCGGAGAGCGCGAGGATGCGCTCGGCGTACGGCAGAAGCTCTTCGCCGGCCCGGGTCGGCGCGACCCCGGCCGACGAGCGGTGCAGCAGCGGACGGCCGACGACGCTTTCGAGCCTGCGTAACTGCTGGCTGAGGCCGGGCTGGGTCTGCCCGAGCGCGGTCGCGGCACGGCTGATGCTGCCCTCCCGCACGGCGGCGACGAACGACCGCAGCAGGGCGGTCTCCAGGTCCTTGGCCATAAGCAGTCATTATGCCGGCCTCAACAAGATGGCGTCTTCTTATGGTGCGCGGGCGGAACTAGCGTCAACTGGGTGACCAGCTACCGGCAGGTGCTCGCCGTGCCAGGGATGGCACCGCTGCTGGGCGTCTCGTTGCTCGCCCGCACCGCGATAACGGCCGACGTGATGGCGCTGACCCTCTTCGTCGTCCTCGGCCTGGAGCTGAGCTACGCGGCGGCGGGTGGGGTCGCGGCGGCCCTGACCGCCGGAGTGGCGCTGGGCGGCCCGCTGCTCGGTCGCATGATCGACTCGCGGGGCCTGCGCGGCGTCCTGCTGGTGACCGTCACCGCGCAGGTCGTGTTCTGGCTGGGCGTGCCGATCCTGCCGTACGGGTTCCTGCTGGTCGCCAGCTTCGGGGCGGGCCTGCTGATGGTGCCGGCCCAGGCGGTGAGCAGACAGGCGATCGCCGCGATGACGACGGCGCAGCAGCGCCGGGCCGCGTTCGCGCTGGAATCGGTGCAGGGCGAGCTGTCGTACATCGTGGGGCCGGCGGTGGTGATCCTGGGCGCGGCGACGGTGTCCCCTGACGTGGTGGCGTGGGGGGTCGGCGCCGCGATCCTGGCCGGCGGCGTCGGCATCGCCGTGCTCAACCCGCCGATGTACGCCCAGGACGAGGCGGACGCCGCCGCAGTGGAACGACCCCCACGCCGACAGTGGCTGGACGCGAGGATGATCGCCGCGCTGACGATGGCGTTCGGGACGACGACGCTGCTCAGCGGCGTCGACCTCGCCATCGTCGCCACGCTGCGCGAGGCAGGTCAGGTGGCCTGGGCCGCCGTGGTCGTCGTGGTGTTCGGCGTGTCGTCCGTCGTCGGCGGACTGGTCTACGGCGCGCTGACCCGACCGCTGCCCACCTGGCTGCTGCTCGGCCTGCTCGGGCTCGTGACGATTCCCGCCGGGCTCGCCCACGACTGGCCCTGGTTGTGTGTGGCCGTCGTCGGCAGCGGGCTCCTCACCGCACCGACCCTTGGCACGGTGGCCGACGCGGTGAGCCGGCTGGCCCCGCCCGGTGTGCGCGGCGAGGTCGTGGGTCTGCAGTCTTCGGCCCAGAGCGCCGGTTTCGCGCTCGGCTCCCCGCTCGTCGGCGTGGCGATCGACCTCTCCGTGCCGGCGGGCGGTTTCGCGACGGCCGGGCTCGCCGGCCTCGCCGCCGCGGGGACCGGATACCTGCTGTCCCGCCGCTCCAGGATCGGCAGAGTCCGACGCGGGCTCAGCGACCAACCCCCGTGGTCGAGCCAGGCCGGTAGATCATCAGCACGACGACGATCGCCCACAGCAGGTTGAACACGCCCGTCAGCATCCCGAGTCGGCGTGCGGCGCCACCCGGCACGGACTCGCCCGTGTCGAGCGCACCGACGACGCGTTTCTGACCAGGCAGAATGAGGGCGATCAGCATCGCGGCCGCCGCGACCGTCAGGACCATCGAGACGATTAGCCACCGGTCGCCGAGCACGCCGAGACTCGCGGCCGTCGCGAGGCCGAACACCGGAACGAGCACGCCGATCACCGCGTAGACACGGGTGATGCGGTGCAGGATGCGCACGGCGGCAACCCTCCCCGGCTCGTCGGGCGCGGCGAGAGCGAGACGCGCGAAGCGCGGGAACATGCTCGCGGCGATGGCGACCGGGCCGACGGTGAGAATGGCCGCGAGCACGTGGACCGACAGCAGGAACGCACTCACGCGCTGGTCCTCTCGCCGAGCACGCTCGTCTTCGGCAGCTGCCAGGTGGTGCCGCGTCGCTCGTACTCGAACAGCTCCTCCACGGCGAGCGCCGTCGGCGCGCCGAAGTCACGTTCGAGCAGGTAGAGGGCTACGTCGAGACCCGACGTGACGCCGCCGCCGCTGACGAGGTCGCCGTCGTCGACCACGCGGGCGCGGACGGCGGTCACCCCGGTGGCGCCAAGCAGGTCGATGCCGAGCCCGTGCGTCGTCGCGGTGCGGCCCGCCAGGAGACCGGCCATCGCGAGGGCGAGTGATCCGCCGCAGAAGGCCGCCACGGTGACGTCCGGGTTGTCGAGCGCGCGACGGAGAAGGGGCATCGCGTCGCTCGACGCGAAACGGCCCAGGAGTACGGGAATGGTCTCGTCCCCGGCGTCCGGGTCTCCGTCGACGGGGCCGACCGCCCCTGGGACGACCACGTAACCGGGTGCGTCCGGGTCGAGCCTGGCGGTTGCGGTGAGGCTGATCTGCGGGTTGCCGGACCGCACGACGCGGGGACCGCCCGCGCAGACGAGTTCCACCGCGAGCGCGCCGCCGAGGAGTTGGCTTCCGGCGGTCAGCACCTCGAACGAGGCGATGACGTCGAGGGGGTCGAACCCGTCGAAGAGGACGAACTGGGCGTGCAGTCGAGGCATGAGTGATCTCTTCCGGTGGAGGTGTCCTCCATGTTCGCGCCCCGTCAGCGGCGATGCCGATGGCAATCAAGACAGACTTCGCCTGTATCTGGCCAACGGCCGAGTGCCCTATTCTGCTGGGATGTACACGGTCGTGGTGCTCGCTCTTCCGGATGCGATCGCGTTCGATATGGCCACCGCGATCGAAACCTTCGGGCGCGTGCGTCTACCCGACGGCCGTCCGGGATACCGGCTCGTCGTCGCCGGCCACGAGCCGTCCGTCCAGGCCGGTCCGCTGCGCCTGGCCGTCGACGAGGAACTGGACGCCATCGAGCGGGCAGACCTTGTCGTGGTACCGGGAAGGAACGACCCGTTGCGGCCCTCACCGCCCGCCGTTCTCGCAGCCCTGCGGGCCGCAGCGGCGCGCGGGACACGGATCGCGTCGATCTGCGTCGGCGCGTTCACAGTGGCCGAGGCGGGCCTGCTCGACGGCCGGGACGCGACGACACACTGGCTCGCCGCGGACGAGTTCACCCGACGGCATCCCGCCGTCCGAATGAACCCCGACGTGCTCTACACCGACAACGGGAGCGTCCTGACGTCCGCCGGAGCCGCCTCCGGTCTCGACCTGTGCCTGCACATCGTTCAGGGCGACTACGGGATGGCCGTCGCGGCGGACGCCGCCCGCCTCGCCGTCGCGCCGCTGCACCGCCCGGGCGGGCAGGCGCAGTACATCGTCCGGAACCGCCCCACCTACCGGACGTCAACTCTGGAACGGGCGCTCTCCTGGATCGAGGCCAACGCGTACCGGGACCTCACCCTCGCCGACATCGCCGCCGCCGCCGGCATGAGCGTGCGTACGCTGACCCGTCGATTCAAGGACGAGACAGGGCAGAGCCCCATGCAGTGGGTGTCGGGGGTACGCATCCGTCACGCGCAGGACCTGCTGGAGACGACCGACCACACCGTCGACCGGATCGCTGCCCAGACCGGGTTCCCGACCACGAGCAACTTCCGATTCCAGTTCGGGCAACTCCTCGGCGTCACACCCGGCGCGTACCGGAAGGTCTTCCGCCCGCAGCCGGGTCCGACCGGCGCGTAGCCGGGGGACGGGCGACGGTCGGCTCTGGCCCGACGACGCGGTTGCGACGGGCGTCCACGGCGAGCAGGGTGAGGGCGGCCAGCGCCAGCAGCCCGCCGGCGAGTGCCAGCGGGCGTGCCCCCGAGGTGGGCAGGAGGGCACCGCCGAGCAGTGAGCCGCCGGCGATGCCGGCGTTGAAGGCGGTGCTGACACCGGCCGACGCGATGTCGGTGCTGCCCGGGGCCAGTTGCAGCATCCGGTTCTGCACCGCCGAGCCGAACGCCGCGTACGCGAGGCCGATCCCGGCGAGGAGCGCGACCACACCCGGCTTGAGCGCACCGAGCGCGTACAACCCGAGCAGCGAGGCCGTGCCGATGCCCAGCGGCGTCAGCAGTGAGGCGATCGGCCGGGTGTCCAGAGTCCGGGCCGCGACCAGGGTGCCGACGACCCCGGCCGCGCCGGAGACGAACAGCAGCGGCGCCAGCACCGCGTCGGCGAAGCCGCTGACGTCGAGCAGGAACGGTGTCACGTAGGTCTGCAGGGTCATGAAGCCGCCGATGCCGAGGGCGGTGGCGATCAGCAGGACGGCGAAACGCCGCCCGTCCGGTGCGGTGCCCCGGGCGGCGCCACCGGCGGCCGGGGGATAGGACGGAAGGAGGACCAGCACCGCGGCGGCGATCGCCAGACCGACCCCGGCCAGCACCGCGAACGCCGCCCGCCAGCCGGCCTGCTGCCCGAGCCAGGTGCCGAGGGGTACGCCGAGCACCGGGGCGAGCGTCGCCCCGGTCGCGAACAGCGCCACCGCCCGGCCGCGCACCGCGACCGGAAACGGCCCGATCACGGTCGCCGTGGCGATGGACCAGAACAGCGCCTGGGCGAGGGCGGTCACCAGGCGGGAGCCGGCCAGCACGGCGTACGTCTGCGCCAGCGCGGCGGCGGCGTTCGCGGCGGCGAACAGGAGCATCGTGACGCCGAGCAGCTGCCGGCGGGGAATCCGCTGGGTCAGCCGGGTCAGCGGCACGGACGCCACCACGACCACCACGGCGTACCCACTGACCAGCAGACCCACCTGGGAGCGGGACCGGTCGAGATCAGGTGCGATGCGGGTCAGCAGGCCGACGGGCAGCAGCTCGGTCGTGATGAACGCGAACGCGGCGAGGGAGAGCGTGACGAGCACGGCCCTGGCCCTTCGCGGCGATACCTCCGGTGCCATGGTCCACCCCCATTCCAGGGGCCACCGTAATCGAGGGGTCCGACCCCGTTCCGCGCGCGGGCCCCGGCGGCGGTCGACCGGATCGGCTGGCCGGGCCGGCTGCCGCCGTCGACGGCCGGGCCTCCGGTCAGGATCGTGTCCGGAACGGGGCCAGGACGGCGCGGATCTGGTCGGCTGCACCCCAGTCGTCGTCGAACTGGGCCAGCACCGCGAGGTGTTGTCGCAGCTGGATGACCGGCATACGGGCCTCCCAACCGCCGTCGAGCGAGGTCAGCTCCGCGTAGACCTCGAACATTCGTCGTGCCTCGGGCGGGGGCGAGGTGGACCACACGTGCGCGAGGTCGACCTCGGCCCACAGGTACGACACGGCCGGGTCGATCAGCGCCGGCTCTCCGTCCGCGTTGGCCAGGATGTTCTGTGCCCACAGGTCGCCGTGCGTCAGACACGCCGGCCGCTCCGGCAGCAGGTCGGGCAGCCGGTCACAGAGCCGTTCCAGCGCCGCCCGGTCTTCCGCGTCGAGCGCCGCCTCGACGCGGGGCTCGGTCAGCCACCGCAGCAGCCGGTGCTGCGCGAAGAAGGCGAAGCCGTCGTCGTTCCACGTGTTGACCTGGCGGCGACGCCCCAACCAGTTGTCGTGGTCCCAGCCGAAGCGAGGATGCGTCGTGCTCAGGTGCAGTCGGGCGAGCAGGTGCGCGAACTGCTCCCAGAAGGCCTCGCTCCGCGGCCGCTCGCGCAACACCGACAGCACCAGGAGGTCCCGGTCCGCCAGGATCACCTCGGGCGTCGCCACACCGCCGAGTTCGCGCAGGGCGGCCAGCCCTTCGGCCTCGGCCACGAAGACGTCGTCGGCCGGCGGGTCGGCGAAGGCCTTGACGAAGACAGGTGGAGCGTCCCGACGGGTGGCGATGCCCGCGAGCGCAGCGAGCCCGCCGGTCACCGGCTGCACCGTCACGGCGTCACGCATACCGGCCAGGTGCAGACGCTCCAGCAGGGTCATCGGCGACGCTCCTCAGGTCCGGCGGACATACGCATGATCCTATGTAGCTGGTCCGCGCTCACCCTGCCGGTGGACGAGAGTTGATCCACGGGTACGCGCGGTCGAGAATCGATGTCGTGGACTTACCTCAGGACTGGGTCTCGTTACTGGGCCAGCTTGACCGGCAGGTGTCGTCCGGGCGGCTCTCACCGGACACCGCGGCCTTGCCCGAGCTGATGAGCAGCTACGACGTGCCGGGGGTCAGCATCGCCGTCGGCCACGTGAGCGGGCAGGTGTCGGCGGCAGGGTTTGGCGTCCTGGCTGGTGGCACGTCGACGCCGGTGACCGCGAGCACCGCCTTCGCGGCCTGTTCGATCAGTAAGCATGTCGCGGCGTTCGGCGCGCTGCTACTGGTCCAGGCCGGTGTCCTGGACCTCGACGCCGACGTCGACGAGTACCTCACCTCGTGGCACCTACCCGACCGGAACGGCCGGCAGCCAGAAGTCACGGTACGACAGCTACTGGCGCACACCGCCGGGCTGTCCGACACCTGGTACCGCGGCTATGCCGCAGATCGCGCCCCGTCGCTGTTGCAGGTCCTGGAAGGCAGCGGCGCGACGACTACGCCACCGGTCCGGCCGACCCTGTTGCCGGGTAGCCGCTTCCGGTATTCGGGCAGCCACTACTCGGTGCTCCAGCAGCTGATGGTGGACGCGACCGGAACCCCGTTCGAGGACCTCCTGCGAACTCTGGTGCTGGAACCGCTGGCCATGGCCGACAGCAGCTTCGACCAGCAGTTTCCGCACCAGCGCCCGGATCAGGTGGCGCGTGGCCACCACGGCGGCGGCACCAGGATTCCTGGCGGCTGGCGAACGCAACCGGAGCTCGCCGCGGCTGGACTGTGGAGCACCCCGACCGACCTGCTCCGGCTCGACCTCGAAATCGCCCGAGCCGTCTCGGGAAGTTCGAAGCTGCTCGACCGCGACCTGGCCACCCAGATGTGCACACCGCAGATTCCTGGCGGCAGCTACGGGCTCGGCACCGAACTCGACGACCGCGCCGGGCGTCGGCGTTTCGGACACACCGGGTCGAACGTCGGCTACACCTGCTTCTCCTACGTGTGGCCCAACAGCGGCACCGCGGTCGCGGCGATGACCAACTCCGAGGATGGCTGGGAGCTGCTGGTCAGCATCCGCGCCGCCGCGGACCGCCGGTACGCCACCACCAGAATCACCGCCGCGCCGCCCGCCGACGTCACGGGCCGCTACGTCCTGCGCGACGACTACCCGATCGACATCGCGGTCACCGACGGCCAGCTGACCCTCGCCGCCTCGACCCAGCAACCGGTTGTCCTCCTGGCGGACCCGGACGGTCGCTACCGACACCCGGACCTCGATCTGGAGGTCCGGTTCGTCCGGACCGACGACCAGCCCTACGTCCTCGAACTGCGCCAGGAGGGCGTCACCCAGACCGCGAGGCCAGCAACCGAGCAACCGGAGTAACCGGTTGGGGCCGCGTCGTCGAGGTCGTCTCGCACGCCGGCAGCCTCCCGATCATCCGAACTGGTCGGCCAGCTTCGTCAGCTTGCTCACATACGCCGGCCAGTCGTAGTCGTCGCGGATGTTGGTGGCGTCCCGCCGGAGGCCGACCGCCGTGTCGTGCTGTTCGCGCATGATGTCGGCGTGCCCGGCGTGCCGCGCGATATCGCAGGTCACGTGGATGATGATCCGCTGTAGCGTCACGTCCTGCTGACCTGGCCGCCACCACGACACCTGCCCCGGCGCGTCGAGCGGTAACTCGTCGATCGTCTGGTCGGCGAACGCGCCGACCCGGCGATACAGGTCGATCAGCCCGTCCTTCGTCTCGTCCTCGCTGGCGTACCAGTCCGCCTGCGGGTCCTCGTCGTACGCCGCCATCGGGACCAGCTCGCCGGGCGTCGGGAATTCGCGACCGAAGGTGGGCCCGAAGTAGCCGGCCTCGACATTGAGGCAGTGCTTGAGCACGCCCAGCAGGTTGTTGCCGGTCGCCGTGCGGGGGAGCCTGACCTCCCGTTCGCTGAGCCCGTCGAGCTTCCAGATGAGGTCTTCGCGGTTCCCCCGGAGGTAGGCGTGCAGCGCGGCCTTCGCGTCGTTCAGATCAGCCATGCCCGCCAGTCTTTCACCATCCGCCGGGCCCCCGCGGACCCTCGGCGGGCCGGTGCCGGTGCCCTGGAAGCCGAAACTGGTGGCCTGACCTCGCGGGTGGGTGGAGGCACTATCGTTCTGGCGTGCACATCCGCTTCGACGTCCCCGCCGACCCCGCCTACCCGGGCCGGGTGGCCGCTGCCCTCGGCAACGTCCGGCTGCGCAGATTCGGCTACATCGGCGCGGTCCTGACGGTGGTCGGGGTCATCGGTCTCGTCGTCTCACAGGGGTTCGGGTGGGGCGAGCGGAGTACGCCGCTCTGGACCGCGCTGGTCGTGGCCGGCGTGCTGTCGATGCTGTACCGACCGTGGGTGCTGGCGCGCGCCCGACGCCGCTCCGGTAACTACGCCGTCGAGGGCGCCTACGACATCACCGATGACAACATCATGATGCGGAGCGGCTCGGAGTCCGGCGGCATCGCCTGGGACGGGGTCACCCAGGTGCGGGAGGCCGGAGAGTTCTGGGTCGTGTACGTCGGCCGGATGCCGGCCACCGTGATCCCGCGCTGGCTGATGTCCGCCGAGGATGCCGAGACGTTGCGCGCCCGCCTGACCGAACGAGGGCTGCTGCGACGTCGGTGAACCTGGCTGCCGCGGGCCGCTGGGGGGATCGGAGTACCGCATCCGCGCCCAGGATCGCCTGCTTCTCCCTATTCTCGACGGGGATGCACCAATCCGAGTAGTGGCCGTCGGCCCGACGGCTTACAGGAGGCCGTCATGAGCAGCGCGGATCGACCCGAGGGGATCAGCCCCACCGCTGTGGAGTCAGCACCGGGACTGTGGCGGATCGATCTGCAGCGGCACGACCTCAGTATCCCTGGGCGGGAGGTCATTCAGGCTCGGGTGGAGTTCACACCGGATTCGCCACCGTTCAAGCATTTCCACCCCGGCGAGGAGGTCATCTGCGTCCTCCAGGGGACGCTGGAGTATCGGCTGGAGGGGCAGCCGCCCATGGTGTGCAATCCCGGCGACGCGCTCACGGTCCCGTACGGTGTGCACCACCAGGCACGCAACGTTGGCGACGGCATCGCGGTCGAGCTGGCCACGTACGTCGTCGAGAAGGGGAAACCACTTCTCACCAAGGTGGAGTGAGACCCCCACGAGCCGTGGTCAGATTGTCGCTGAGTCGCCGGGCTGGGGGCAGCGGTGGCGGCACGACCGATAAGGTGAACGGATGTCGGTCAGGCAGTTCCAAGTGACCTTCGACTGCGCCGAGCCTGTGCGCGTCGGTCGTTTCTGGTGCGAGGTGTTGGGGTACGTCCCGCCGCCGCCCCCGGACGGGTTCGCCACCTGGGACGATGTCGATCGCGACCATGGTTCGTGGTTCGCGTGCAGTGACCCCTCGGGGGTTGGCCCGCGACTGTTCTTCCAACGGGTGCCCGAGGGCAAGGTTGTCAAGAACCGGGTGCACCTCGACGTGCGGGTCGGCACCGGGCTGGTGGGCGAAGAGCGCCTGGCCGCCCTCGAGGCCGAATGCGCGCGACTTGTCCCGCTCGGCGCGGTACGCGGGCAGCTGTTGCTCGCCGACGGCGAGAACGAGTCGTGCCTCAACATGCAGGACGTCGAGGGCAACGAGTTCTGTCTCGACTAGGCGGCCGGGCACCTGCCGGGTGGGCTAGCCTCGGCCCTCATGACCTGGCTGCCCGATGAGTTCGTCCACCCCGTCCACGTGCCGGTGCCCGACACCGCGCTGCACCTGCGGCCGATTCGCGAGGCGGACACCCCGCTCGACTACCCCGCCGTGATGGGTTCCCGCGAGCGTCTGTGGGAGATATTCGGCCCGGCCTGGGCGTGGCCCAGCGAGACGATGACCTACGAAGAGGACCGTGTCGACCTGTTGCGGCACGAGAAGGAGATAGCCGCGCACCAGTCGTTCAACTACGCGTTGCTGGACGAGGGGGAGACGGCGATCCTCGGCTGCGTCTACATCGACCCGCCGGAGCGCACCGGCTCGGACGGCGAGGTCTCCTGGTGGGTGGTGGACGACCTGGTGGGCAGCGCGGCGGAGGCTGCGGTCGACGCGCTGGTGCCGCAGTGGATCGCCACGGACTGGCCGTTCCACCAGCCCCGTTACCTGGGCCGCGACATCTCCTGGCAGGACTGGCTGTCGTTGCCGCGCGTCTCCTGAGCGTGGCGAGCGTGGTGGGGGGCCCGGGGGGGGGCGGGGCCCCCCCGGGGGGGGCGGGCCCCCCCCGGAATTATGCCACCGTCCCCTGGTTGCCCCGGTGTGGCCCGGGGGCGGCATGTTGTCGGAGAGCCCCATTCCCGCCGCGCG
>NZ_JBIAFG010000019.1:0-129491 GCF_042869175.1 Micromonospora sp. NPDC007208
GTGCGGGGGCCGGGCAGGGGTTGGGGCCGCTTTTGGCGCAGGCCTCCGCCGAGTTTAAGTCGCTGTGGGAGCACCCCCCCCACCCCCACCCACGGGGGCCCCCCCGGGGGGCGCGCCCCGGCGGCCCGCCCCTCCTGTCGTTCCGGGGGCGTCGACGCCAGCCCGAATTGGTGGATTACCGGCGAGGCGGCCGGATCCGGATTCGTCAGTCGGTCCGGGCGCGAAGGTTCCGTGCCAGGACGGGGATCATCGCCGCCGCGGCGGCGAGGTGCAGCCCGACGAGCGCGGCGATGGTGGCCGCGTTCGCCCCCGAGATGAGGGCCGGGACCAGTGAGAGCACGGTCAGCGGCACCGCGGTCGATACGAACCGGTCGGCGGGGCGAGCACTCCAGCGGAGCAGAGCCACGGCGATGACGACGCCGACGACCGAGAAGAAGCCGGTCACCACGGCGATCCCGGTCAACGGAATCGTCTCGCCACCATCGGGGATCTCGAAGTCGACGCCAACGGCCCGGGCCAGCGCGGCGGCGAGGGTGGTGGTCACCATCGCCGCGAGCGTGGCAATCACGCCGGTGCCGGCGAGCCCGAGGTGGGTGCGGCTGGGCTGGCCCGATGCCGGACCGACGACAATCTCGGTGTCCTTCGTGCTGTTCACGTCGTCTCCCTCGTGCCGAGGCTGTCGTACCGGATGTGTTGACTGGCGTGTGACGGCCCCGGGCGTGAAGACACGCACCCTCGCCGTGCGACGGCCGGGGTTGCGCAGCGCGCGGACGCCGGTGCCGCGCAGCCAGAACGCCGCATCGCGTCCGAGGACCGGCCCGGGCTCGCCGTCGCGCAGCTCCAGCTGCACCCGCCCACTGGTGACCACACCGAACGCGTCGTACCACTCCGCCGTGACCACCGCGGCACGCGCGCCACCGCGCAGCGTGAGCGTCCACACCGGGACTACTCCGTGCCGTCCGCCGGCAGGCGCTCCGGCAGCCCGAGCCGCGGGAACTGGTCGTCGTGGAAGATGAAGACCTCGGTGATGGCGCCGCCGGTGATGCGCAGGACGTCGATCGTCAGCGGCAGGTACGCGCCCTCCGCCTTCCGCCAGTGGTAGAAGGCGACGGCCGGCTGCCGGTTCACCGAGGTGGGGACCGCGCGCAGGCCCGTCATCCCCTCGAAGCCATCCTCGACCCAGCTGTTCAGCACCGCGTCACGGCCGACGTACAGGCCCGGCGTGGGCGGCATCGAGTAGCGAACATCGTTCCGCAGCATGCCGGCGAGCACGTCGACGTTCGTGGCCACGCTGGCGTCGGTGAAGCGGCGCACCAGCTCGCGCGTCCCGGCGTCCTCCTCGCCGCCGGTCCAGTCCTGCCGCTCGGCGGGCAGGTGCTCCCGCATACCGGCGCGAGCCCGCTGCAGGGCGCTGTTGACCGAGTTGACGGAGTCCCCGAGCAGCTCCGCGACGTCCTTCGCCGGCCAGCCGAGCACGTCCCGCAGGATCAACACGGCCCGCGGACGCGGCGCCAGGTGCTGGACCGCGACCAGGTACGCCAACTCGATCGTCTCCCGCGCGACGGCGACGGTCTCCGGCTCGTCCGCGTCGCCCGCGGGCAGCTCGTCCAGCAGCCGGTCCGGGTAGGGCTGCAACCACAGCACCTCGCCGCCGGTCGCCGGCTCCGGGCGGCGCTTGGCGAGCAGGTCCAGGCAGGTGTTGGTGGCGATCCGGTACAGCCAGGCCCGGAACGTCGACCGCCCCTCGAACGTCTCCCGCCGCCGCCAGGCACGCAGGAACGTCTCCTGCACGGCGTCCTCGGCGTCCTCGAACGACCCGAGCATCCGGTAGCAGTGCACGTGCAGCTCCCGCCGGTGCCGCTGCGCCAGCCCCGAGAACGCCGGCTCGTCGACCTCGCTCAGACCGCTCACGCCCAGCTCCTCCAACCGCGTGTCCGCACTCATCACGTCATCCTTCCGCCTCGTCATGTCCTGTCTGAGGTATGACGGGCGCGGACGCGACAACTCATCACTCCGGTGAACGCCCCGCCTCGGAGAGCGCGTGGATGAACGACGAGGGTGGGATCACGGCGAGATTCGGGGCTTGCCTGTAGAGGCAGCGGGCTAGATCGCGAAGATCGACCTGTTCAAGCTCACCCCTGGCCGCCCCGCCAGGTCGGCACCGGCAGCGCGCGGCGATCGGCCTTGCCGTTGCGCGTGACCGGCAGATCGTCCATCGCCACATACCGGGCCGGCACCAGGTGGGCGGGCAGCCGCGCCGCCAGCGCCCGCCGCAGCTCCGGTACGCGCAGCTCGGCGCCGGGCGCGAGGACCAGATAGGCGACCAGGCGCTTGTCTCCGGGCCGTAGTTCCTGGGCGGTGACCACTGCCCGGTGGACGGTGGGCTGCTCGACCAGGGCGGCCTCCACCTCGGCCGGCTCGATCCGATAGCCGCGCACCTTCACCTGGTCGTCGATGCGGCCGAGGAACTCCAGCAGCCCGTCGCCGCGCCGCCGCACCAGGTCACCGGATCGGTAGGCGCGGGACTCCGGCCGCCCCGGCTCGGAGACGAACCGACGGTCGGTCTCGGCCGGGTCCCCCAGGTAGCCGAGCGATACGCCGGCGCCGGCGATCCACAGCTCGCCCGGATCGCCCTCGGGCACGGGCTCACCCCGCTCGTCCATGATCCACAGTCGGGCACCCGGGATCGCCCGGCCGATCGGCAACGGGTGGCCGGCCTCCTCGACCGTCGACACGCGGTGGCAGCAGGCGAAGGTGGTGGTCTCGGTCGGGCCGTAGCCATTGACCACGACCCGGCCCGGCACGGCCGCCAGCGCCCGCCGCACGTGGTCGGCCGAGAGCACGTCACCGCCGGACAGCAACTGGGTCACCGGGTCGAGCGCCCGCAGGTCGACGTCGACGACCTGGTGGAACAGCGCGGAGGTCAGCCACATCGTGTCGACCCGGTGGCGGGTCAGCAGCTCGCCGAGCCGGTCGCTGCCGAGCAGGTCGTCCGGGGCGACCACCAGCCGGGCGCCGTTGAGCAGGGCGCCCCAGATCTCGAACGTCGACGCGTCGAACGAGATCGGCGCGAACTGCAGCATCGTCCGGGCCGGGCCCAGCTCCACGTAGTCGGCCCCGGTCGCCAGGTTGACGATGCTGTGGTGCGAGACCACCACGGCCTTCGGCCGGCCGGTGGTGCCGGAGGTGAACATGACGTACGCCGGGTCGGCGGGTCGGCGCTCCGGAGCGGCGAACGGAGCCGTCGCCTCGTCGTGCCGTTCCTCGTCCACGAGGACGAGGTCCGTGTCGATCCGCGTCGGGGCGTCGGGGCTCGTCAGCACCAGCTTGACGCCGCACCGCTCGACCATGTCCAGCAGCCGCGCCCGGGGGTAGGCGGGATCGAGCGGCACGTAGGCCGCCCCGGCCTTCAGCACGGCGAGCAGGGCGACGACGGTCCGCGTCGATCGGCCGAGCAGGACACCCACGAACCCGCCCGGACACCCGCGGTCGACGAGGACGCGTGCCAGCGCCGTCGCACGGCGGTCCAGCTCGGCGTACGTCAATCGCTCCTGGTCGTCCTCGACCGCGACCGCCCCGGGGGTCGCGCGGGCGAGGCCGGCGAACACCCCGGGTACGGTTCCCGGCGAGGCCAGGGTCACGCCGCTCCCCTCCGCACCGCGTCGGCGAGCGCCGCCACCGTCGGGTGGCGCAGCACGGCCCCCGGCTGCATCGGCATTCCCTCGGCGGCGGCCTGCCGGGCCACCGCGAGCGCCAGCAGCGAGTCACCGCCAAGGTCGAAGAAGTCGTCCTCCGGAGCGACGGGGACGCCCAGTTCGGCCTCCCAGATGACGGTGAGTCTCGGCACCAGTTCGACGCTGTCGATGTGGGACATCACCACGTCCTCTCAGGTCACCGGCACGGGCCGCGACCGGGCCCAGTGCCGCTCGATCAGGGCGCAGACGAACCCGGCGACGGCGACGACCACCCCGAGCGCGACCCAGCCGTAGAGCCCGCCGTTGAGGCACAGCGGGATGACGATGGCCGGCGCCACCGCGGCGGCGATGGACTGCCCCAGGCCCATGACGCCCTGGTACTGCCCCTGCGCCTTGGGCTGGGCGAGGGCGAAGGACAGCTCGAACGTGCCACCGGCCTGCCACACCTCGGCCAGCGAGTGGACGAGCACGGCGGCGAGCAGCAGGGCGATGGCGACCCACGCGACCGTCCCGCCCGACAATGCCATCATGGTCCAGGCGACGAGGAAGAGCGGCCCGGACATCGTGATGAGACGCGCGGCCGACGCGGGACCGTCGATGGACCTTGTCGCCGGCACCTGCATCGCGGCGACGGCGATCGACGCGATGAAGAGCACCAGCGCCGCCATGGAACGCGGCGCGTCGGTCTCGAACACGATCCACACCGGCAGCGCCTGCACCAGCACCCAGTACTGCAGGCTGGCCACCGCTGCCGCGACCGTCAGCATCAGGTAGTGCCGGTCCCGCAGGGCGATCCACTTGCGTTCCTTCTCGACGGCGTCGTCAAGCTTGGCGACCCGGGTCGGCGGCAGGTGCGGCAGCCGGGACAGGATGGCGGCGGCGATCAGGAAGGTGGTCGCGTCGGTGACGATCAGGAACACGTACGCCGGGCGGGTGTCGATGGCCAACGCGACGGCCGCCGAGAGCGTGCCGATCGCGAGCCCGACGTTCGTCACGGCCCGGAGGTACGAGCGCAGTCGCGCCCCCTTGCCCTCCTCGGCGACCACGCCGATCATCGCGCCACGGGCGCTGCTCGTCCCGCCGCTGCCGATCGCGGCGACCGCGGCCACGGCGATCAGGCTCCACAGGTTGTCCACCAGCAGCAGGCAGATACTGCCCACCGCCTCCAACACCATGGCGGCGATCACGACCTCCCGCGAGCCGCGCCGGTCGGCCAGGTCACCGACGAGCACGCCGGCGCCGACCCCGATCAGCGACCCGATGGTGAGCCCGAGCCCGACCGTGGCCGGGCTCAGGCCGGTGAACCTGATCAGGAAGATCGTCCCGGCGGACAGGAACATGCCCATGCCGATGGTGTTCACGATGGTCGCCCGCGCCAGCACCTGCTGACGGCGGTCCTCCGGGCCGCGCAGCGTGGCGCGGATCCGGGTCAGCCGGCCTGCGTCAGGTCCGACGGTCTTCAACTCGTTCTCCTCGTCCTTGTCCAACCTTGCGACCCGCCCGGTCAGGCGCTGGCCAGGAACTCGCCCTCGAGCCGCACGAGGTGACCCTGAGCCCACCGCGCCACGCGCAGGGCGCAGTCCCCGTCGGATTCTCCCGGACGAGCCCCGTCCAGCACCATGGACCGGAACTCATCGGCGCCGATGCCACACTCGGGCTTGGCCGCCAACCGGCGCATCGTCCATTTCTCGTCGTGGCAGAAATCTCCGAACAGGGCGAGACAGGCGTCGGTCGCCCGGAATGCCGCGACCCGCGCGGAAATACGTGCCGAGGCCTCGTCGTTGTTGTCCAGCTGACCGGCGACGTCGATGAGGGAATTCTCGGCCCACACCTTTGCGGTACGGGCACGGGCGCGGCGGAACGACGACTTCTCCAGCAGTTCGCGCGCCTGTTGGAAGAATGCGTCGTTCTTCAGTGGAGTGGCGATGGACATCCGGTAGACGAAGGCGAGCATGCCCTCGCTCGTGCCGCACAGCTCGACCTCGCCCGCCAGGTAGGGCTTCAGCACTGTGGCGAAGGTGGCGGTCGGCCACACCGTCAGGTCGACGCGCGCCTGCTCGTACTCGCCCATCCAGTTGTCCCAGCGTATGCCGCTCTTGTCCACCCCCGGCCACGTCTCCATGGTCTCGTCCACCGGCAGCTCGAGCGTCTGGTCGGAGAAGGCGAAGAGATCGTAGTCGCTGTAGACGTTGCCCCAGCCGATCGCGGTCGACCCGGTCCAGCAGACGGCTTCCGCCTCGGCCAGGCCCGGGAACCGCTTGAGGACGCCGTCGAAACTCATGTCCGGTGGCTGCCGGAATCGGGGCTGGGCCACGATGACGTCAATATTCGGATCGAACATCAGAATTCCTCCCGGGTGACGGTGTACGAGTTGGCGGCGGCGGCATAGTATCCATTGTCATGAATAAGCTCGAACCGTCGCCGGCAAAGGGGCAGTCGCTCGTTTCCTGGGGCGCGCCGGCGACGAGCGGCCTGGCACTCGTGTGCATTCCGTGGGCCGGCGCCGGGGCGGCTCCGTTCCGCGCCTGGACCCCGGTGCTCGGCGACACGGCCACCGTCTACGGCCTGCGGCTGGCGGGCCGCGAGAGCCGGCGGGCCGAGCCGCCGGCGGAGACCGCCGGCGAGGTGGTCAGCGAGGTCGTCGCCGAGTTGGCCGATCGCGGCGTGACTCGCGTCGCCCTCTTCGGTCAGTGCTTCGGGGCGGTGCTGGCATTCGAGTTGGCGAAGGCGCTGACCCACGACGGCCACGACATCGAGGTCAGCCACCTGCTGGTCGCCGCGCAACTGGCGCCCCCGCACTTCACCGAGGCGGACCCCACGGCGGAGCACGACCTCCTGCAGTACGTTCCGGCGCACTTCCGGGACGAGCCCGACTTCGTCCAACTGCTGCTGCCGATCATCGCCGCGGACATCGGCCTGGTGTCGCGCTACGTCTACCGGCCCGGGGCCGCCCTCACCACGCCGATCACCGTCGTCTACGGCGCGCGGGACGACCAGCTGAGCCGGGCCCGGCTCGACGCCTGGCGTCGGGAGACGACTGGCCCGACGACCTTCCACGAGGTCGCCGAGGGAGACCACCTCTTCGCGGGTGACGCGTGGCTGCGGCTCGCCGAGACCGTGCGCGCCGCGCTGTGACCTACTCATCGCCGAGGAACGCGGCGAGCTGGTCGACGGTCGGATGCGAGAAGATGTCGACGATCCGCACCCCGGGCCAGCGCCCGCGGAGCGTGCGGACCACGCCGAGCATCACCTCCGAGGTCGCGCCGAGGTCGAAGAAGCCGGCGTCCGGCTCGACGGTCTCGACGCCGAGCGCGTCCGCCCAGACCGCCTGAAGCACCTCGACCGGGTCACCGTCGAGGCCGGGGCCGGCCTCCGGGGCCCGGGCCAGGTCAGCCATCCAACGCCTCCCGCAGAGTCGTGCCGACGGCCTGCAGGTGCGTGAGGTCGGTGGGGTCGAGCACGGCCACGATGAAGCCGTCCACCCCGGACTCGCGGTAGCTGCGCACCTGACGCCGCACCTGGTCGCGGGTGCCGCAGAGGGCGAACCCGCGGGCGGCGCTCGGCGTGAGGTCGAGGAGCACCCCCAGCCGGTCCAGCGCCTCGTGCAGCTCCCACTCGGAATCGGCGATGATCACGTGACCCAACCACGTCTTGGTGATCTCGCCGCTGTCGCGGCCCACGGCCGCGCACGCGCGTTCCAGCACGTCGATCTTGTGGCGTACGGTGGCCGGCCCGCCGAAGAAGTTGCAGGCGTCCCCGAGCCTGGCGATCAGCGGGATGAGCACCTTCTCGCCGCCACCGCCGATGAGGATGGGCGGCCCGTCCGGGTTGATCGGCCCGGGCATGTTGAGCGGCTCGTCGATGCGGTGGTACTTCCCGGTGAACCGCGGCGCGTACTCGGTGAACATCGCGCGGCAGATCTGGACCGCCTCGGCCAGCTGAGCCAGCCGTTCCCGTGCGGGCGGGAAGTCCAGGCCGTAGGCGCGGTACTCCTCCTCGTGCCAGCCGGCGCCGATGCCGAGGATCGCCCGGCCACCACTGATGATGTCGATGGTGGTGACCATCTTGGCCAGCACCGCCGGGTTCCGGAAGCCGCAGGCGGAGACGAGCACCCCGAGACGGGCGACAGAGGTGACGGCCGCCAGGGCCGCCGTGGTGGTGTACGCCTCCAGGATGGGCTCGTCCCGGCTCCCCACCGAGGCGATCTGGTGGAGGTGGTCCATGGTCCAGAGGCTGTCGAAGCCGGTCTCCTCGGCCGCCCGGGCGGCGTCCGCGACCTGCTGGAAGAGCTTGTCGTCGGTGACCCCGGCGAACGAGTAGCCGCTGAACTGTAGGCCGACGCGGGTGATCGGTGTGCGGTTCATCCGGGACCTAACGGCTGGTCACGGCGGCGACGTCGGCGGGCGTGGCGACCTCGACGAGGCCGATCTCGAGCAGCCGCTCGCAGAGCTCGTAGGTCGGTTGCCGGATCTGCTCGACCGGTACGGCGGTTGCCTCGGCGACCCCGGCGAGCACCTGCCCGACGGTGTGCCGGCCGTCGATCAGCAGCCAGGGCACCCGGGCGTCGCGGTCCAGCACGTAGCGGCCGGTCAGCGTCTCCAGCAGGATGCCGTCGGCGGTACGGTCGCTGAGCCCCTCGACCCCGGTGGCGAGCCGGGCCGTCACGTCCAGCCCGCGGATGAGAACCATGTCGTCGTTGATGGTGGTCATGAGCCTGTCTCCTTGTTGGCCGAGGCTTCCTCGACGAAAGCCGCTGTGGCGGCGACGGTGGGGGCGACGAACGGCAGGTCGACCGGCAGGTCCAGGCCGAGCCCCTCGCGCAGGCGTGCGGTGACCTCGACCGCGTAGATGGAGTCGCCGCCGAGGTCGTCCGAGAAGTGCGCGTCCGGCGGCAGGTGCTCGACGCCGAGGACGTCGCGCCACACCTGCTCGACATAGCTGGCGATGCTCACGCCGTTCCGGCGCGCCGAGGCACCCGTCGCG
This sequence comes from Micromonospora sp. NPDC007208, assembly GCF_042869175.1. NCBI lineage: Bacteria > Bacillati > Actinomycetota > Actinomycetes > Micromonosporales > Micromonosporaceae > Micromonospora > Micromonospora sp. NPDC007208. The sequence goes on from NZ_JBIAFG010000019.1 coordinate 8,679, forward strand.
CCGTCGACCGGGCCGGCGGAGCGCGTCGGCCGGTCGAGCCAGAAACGGCGGCGGGTGAACGGGTAGGCGGGCAGCGAGACCCGCTGGCGCGGTTCGTCGGCGTAGTAGGCCGCCCAGTCGATCCGCGCGCCCCCGTGCCACGCGGCAGCCAGCACCTCGTCCAGGTCGAACGACGGCCCGATGACCACCTGGCCGGGGCCGGAGCGGGTCTCCCGGCCCTCGGTGGCGCCGGTGCAGGCGTCCAGCGCCGCGGCCAGCGACGAGGGGTCGGCGCCGGCGGCGAGCCACTGCGCCACCGGCCGGGCCCACTCCTGTGCGTCCACGCGGGAGAAGGTCAGCCCGAGCCGCTGCAGGACCCGGCCCACGACGGCCGCCACCAACGCGCCGGCCCGTGGCATCGGAATGTCGGCCAGCTCGGTCGACCCGGTGAGTTCGAGCAACCCGGACCGCACGGTCGGCTCGGACGCCTGGAGCCGCTTGCCCAACTCTGCCAGCTCGGCGGCATCCCCGGCGATGACCAGCGACCAGCGGGCGGTGGACCAGCCGGCCTCGCCGGGCGCGCGCAGTTTCGTGATCGCGTCGGCGCTGCTGCCGACCACCGCCGCCCACCGCCGCACGAACCGGCCGCGCCCGACCGCGAGCGTGTAGGCGACGTCGGCGAGTTCGGCCGGCGCCGTCGCCGCCAGCCGCTCGGCGAGCCGCTCCCGCATCCGGTGCAGCTCGTCGTCGGTACGGGCGGACAGCGCCAGCACGGCCCGGGGCCGCATGGTCGGCGGGACCGGCTCGGCGAGCGCCCGCTCCAGCACCACGTGCGCGTTGGAGCCGCCCAGCCCGAACGAGCTGACGCCGGCCACACGCGGACTCTCCACCGGCCAGGGGCGGGTCGCCGCGGTCATCACGAAGGGCGTCGAGTCCATGTCGAGTTCGGGGTTCGGCGCGGTGAAGTGCGCCGTCCCCGGCAGCGTGCCGCTCTCCACGGCCAGGGTCGCCTTGATCAGGCCCGCCACCCCGGACGCCGCGTCGGCGTGACCGATGTTCGCCTTGGCCGCGCCCAGGGTGACCGAGCCGGCCGGTCGGCCGTCGCGGGCGAAGACGCGCCGGAGCGCCTCGAACTCGACCAGGTCGCCGATGGCGGTGCCGGTGCCGTGCGTCTCGACGTAGCCGACCTGGCCGGCGGTGAGCCTGGCCCGGGCCAGCGCGGCGCGGATCACCGCCTCCTGACCGTCCACGTTGGGCGCGGCGAACCCCGCGCGGGCGCCGCCGTCGTTGTTGACGGCCCAGCCCCGGATCACCGCACGCCGGTTGTCGCCGTCGGCCCGGGCGTCCTCGTCGCGCCGGAGCACCACGATGCCCGCGCCCGAACTGGGCACCGTGCCCGACGCACCGACGTCGAACGGCCGGCAGTGCCCGTCGGCCGAGAGGATGCCACCCTCGTGAAAGGTGTAGCCGTCCACGTCCGGCGGTAGCAGGCTCACGCCGCCGGCCAGGGCGATGTCGCAGTCCCCGGCGGCCAGCGCCGAGCAGGCCAGCGCGACCGCGGTGAGCGACGTGGCGCAGCCGGTCTGCACGGTGATCACCGGCCCGGTGAAGCCGAGCTTGAAGGCGAGCCGCGGCGCCAGGAAGTCCTTCTCGTTGGCCAGTGTCACCTGCACGTCGCCGAGGCGCCCGGCGCCGGCCTCGGTGGGCGCCACGAAGTCGCGGTAGTACAGGTTTTCCCCGCATCCGACGAAGACGCCGACCACGGCGTCCCGCTCGCCCGCGTAGCCGGCATCGTCCAGCGCCTCGGCCGCGACCTCGAGCAGGATCCGCTGCTGCGGGTCCAGGGTGACGGCCTCGGCCGGCGGTACCCGGAAATGGTCCGCGTCGAAGAGGTCGACGCCGTCGACCTTCCCGACCGCGCCCACGAACTCGCCGTCGTCGACGCCGCCGGATGATGGCTGCTCGCCGGTCCGGCGCACCGATTCGACCCCGTCGACAAGGTTCGTCCAGAACCCCGCCACATCGCCCGCTCCGGCGAATCGACCGGCCATCCCGATCACCGCGACGGGGCGGCCGGGAGGTGGCTCGCTTCTCATGTCACTGCCTCCTTCGTCGGCCTGGATGCGGGTGCGTTCACCGGGTCAGCAGATTGCGCTCGGTGATCAGCGGCTCGATCGCCGTGGTGAGCTCCTCGACGACCGCGCCGGGCAGCGCTCCGGGGTGCCACGAACGGATCCAGAACGGGTGGCAGTCGTCCTCGTCCCAGTAGATGTTGGCGTGGAAGTCGGCCAGCGAGGTGCAGACGATGCGCGCGACCGGGTACCAGGTCTCGTAGTCGACGTCGAACCGTTCGGCCACCTCGGGCGCCCGCAGCCGGATCTTGTCGTGGTCGCCCAGGTCATGGTGCGGGATCGGCAGGTCCAGGGAGCGGATGGTGCCGCAGCCGATGTTGACCGGGAGCGGGAAGCTGCGCACCTCGAGCACGCCGTCGCGCAGGCGGAGGAAGGCGCGGTCGTTGGAGAAGAAGGAGCTGCCGGACCGGACGTTGCGGAACAGCTCGGTCGACTTGCCGGCGCCCGAGCTGCCCACCGCCAGGGTGACCTGCCCGTCGTCGAGCCACCCCGCGCAGTGCACCTGCACGGCGTCGTCGGCCCGGCTGCGGCACAGCAGCCAGTCCTCGATCACGTCGCTGACCAGCATCGGCGGGAGGGTGTCGGCGATGATCGTGGCGGTGTCGCCGGCCACGACGAGCAGGGCGCGGTCCTCGGCGTACACACCGCAGCCGGGCCCCTCGCTGACGATGGTGATGTCCCGCCGTTGTTCGGCGCCGTCGAACGGCGTGCCGTCGAGGAAGTACTTCCCGGCCGGTGATCCGCCCCGGTGCCGGGACCGGCGTTCCCCCGCACCGTCCGCGACACCGTGCTGCCGGTGCAGGGTCAGCTCGGGTTTCCCGCCGTCGGTGACGACGTCGATGCTGCCGCCGAAGGTGTCGAACACCTCGGCCAGTTCCTCACCGGTGCAGCCGGTGAGCCTGATCGTCCGGCCCCAGACGCGTAGCGCCGTCTCACTCATGGCGGTCCCCCTCGCTATCCAAGGCGTCCAGCACCCGGCGTAGGACGTCCTGGTGGTGTTCGATCTGGCCGATGCGGATGAACTCGTTCGGCTGGTGGTTGCGGTTGTCCGGGTCGGCGCCCGGGACGACGGCGAGACGGTCGACCTTGAGCGGGCCGAGCTGCCCCAGCCGGTTGGAGAAGGGCGCGAGGCCCCCGGTGGCCAGCCCTGGCACCGAGATCGTGCGGGTGCCCGCCACCGCGGCCATCGACTGGCGCAGGGTGTGCGGCCAGGCCGCCAGCAGGGCCTCCACCGCAGGCGCCTCGTCCGGGCCGTAGCGGATGTCGAACCGGACGTCGATCTCCTGCACCGCCAGCGAGCGCTCGGTGTGCGGCGCATTGACTCCGGTCAGGGTGAACCGCGGGCAGTCGGCCGCCGCGGCGAGCAACGCGCGCAGCAACTCCGCCGCGTCCCCGCCGGGCCGGGCCGGATGGTGGGTCGGCCGCCCCGTCCGCAGGTGGAAGAACCCGTCGGCCTGACCGCTGTAGCCCGCGTAGAGGTCCGCGTCGCCGCGGGCGCCGTCGCAGATCAACAGCGTGGCCGGCAGGTGCCGGGCGACGAAGGCCGCCGCGCCGGGCGCGCCGTCGGTCTCCTCGCTCGTGTCGACGAGTACGAAGTGACGGGCCGGGTCGGCCACCGCCAGCGCGTTGAGCAGTTGGAACTTGGAGTCCGAGACGCCCAGGCCGAAGAGCATCCCGTTCCGCTCGGTAAGCGTCAGCGGCTCGGTCTCCCAGTCGGTGGGCGGCCCGATCGGCTTGGTGTCCACGTGGCCGTAGAGCCAGACCGGCGCGGCCGGGTCGCCGAAGCCGAACAGCCGGTCGCCGACCGGCCGGCAGCCGAGCCGGCTCAGCTCGGCGGCGCAGCGCTCGAGCGGCTCGTCGCCGATCGGGCTGACCGTGTCGAGGGCGACCAACCGGGCGAGGGTGTCGAGGTAGTCGGTCACAGCGACACCTCCGCTGGTTCCGGCATGACGGCGATCGCCGGCCGCTGCCGCACACCCTCCTCGTAGGCCGCGTTGCAGGCCTGGAAGCAGTAGTGCCACTGCGCGTCGACGGCGTCGTACTCGTGCCCGGCCAACCGGAACCCGGGCATCCGCGCCATCCGCCGCAACCCGGCCGAGCCGGTCAGCACCTCGGCGAAGTCGTCCACGGGCAGCGCGGCCAGCACCTCGGGCTTCGGATCGGCGGAGACGTACCGGGTGCGCCGCAGGACCTCGTTGCGCACGATCGAGTCGTCCCGGGGCTCGGCCACCTCGACGGGGGCGTCGGTGAAGACCACGGCACTGCCGCGCTCCCCGGGCCGGACCACGTCCACCCGATAGCCGATCTTGAGGGCCACCGGGCGCAGCCCGAGGTCGAGCTTGAGCAGCTGGCTGGTGGTGTCCTCGCAGGTGCAGCTGACGTAGCAGGACATCCCACGGTCACGCACGTAGTCGTAGCGCACCCGCTCCAGCCGCCGGCCGAGCCCGGTGCCCCGGCTGCCCAGGGCCACCAGGAGGTTGGCAAGCCGGTAGAGCTTTCCGGCCCGACTGGCCGAGGCGTAGCCGCAGACCCGGTCGTGCGCGTTCGCCACGATCTTGATCCGGTCTGTCGCGGCGACCTCGGCCAGGTAGTGGTAGCGGTGGTACGACGTTCGGAAGAGCTCGTGGACGGCTGCCAGCATGCCGGGGGGCAGGTCCGTTCCGGGTTCGTACACGGTCAGGTTCATCGGGCCAGCGCAGCGGTGAGCTGATCGAACGAGGTGACGTCCCGGCCGTAGTGGATCGCGGTGAAGCCGGCCTCGCGTGCCGCGACCACGTTGGCCTCCCGGTCGTCCACGAACCACGCGCGGTCGGCGTCGACGCCGAGCCGGCGCCGCATCTCCTGGTAGATGGCCGGCTGCGGCTTCCGGACGCCGATGTCGGCGCTGATCACCCAGTCCCGGATCGAGTCGGTGAGGCCGAAGCGCCGGCGCAGCACCTCGGACCAGCGGGACACGTCGTTGCTCAGGCACGCCAGCCGCACCCCGGCCGCGTCGGCGGTCTTCAGGAACTCGTGCACCCCGAGGGTCAGCGTGTGCCGGGCGCAGTAGTCCTCGTCGTCCGCGGAACCGGCGACGCCGGTGGCCGCCCAGAAGCCGGCCGAGGTCAGCTCACCCAGGCTGGCCCTGCGGTAGGTCTCCTCGATGTCGGCGGCGCTCAGCGGGGAACCGTGCTCGTGGACGTAGGGCACCAGCAGCTCGGCGACGTCGTCGGCCGACTCGTAGAGCACACCCATGGCGTCCAGGACCACGGAGGCGGGCTCACGCATACCGGTCCTGTTCGAAGAACATCCCGTACTTCATGCCCACGGCGGCCAGCTGCTCCTTGACCGACGGCGAGTAGAAGGCGACGCTCAGCTCGTCGCCGAAGAAGTAACCCAGCTCGGTCGGGCGCACCGCGGTGTCGGTCACCTCGAACAGCCCGTGTTGCTCGGCGTGCCGGATGGTGTCGCCGAAGACCTCGAGCGGGTCGATGCCGAACTTGGCCGCGAACCCGGCCCGGGAAACGCCCGCGCTGGTGTGCACGCCCAGCACGAAGGTCTTACGCATCAGCTCGTCACGGCCCAGCGTCTGACCCATCCAGGTCGGGTGCAGACCCTGCCGGACCTGGGCGCCCCACTCGCCCAACGACTTGGTGTTCCAGTAGAAGGTCGAGTTGAGGAAGCCGTACGAGCCGCAGCCGGCGCTCAGCAGCTGCGTCTGGTCCACGCCCCGCTTGAGTTCGGTCTGCTGCTGCATCTTCTCGCGCGCCTTGGCGTACTTGTGGCTCTGCACCCGGACGTAGTCCGCGTCGCCCATCATCAGGCCGTGCGCGAGCTGCATCCGCAGGCCGTCCTCGTAGGACGGGTAGAGGTCCTGTTCGAGCTTCGAGATGCGCTTCATCGGGTGCTGGCGCAGCCGATAGACGCTCACCGACTCGAGCTGCCAGGCGATGATCTGTTTCATCGTCTCGACCCAGGAGGCGAGCGACTGCCCGGGAAGCGCGTAGATCAGGTCGACATTGATGTTGTCGAAACCCGCGCTGCGCATGTTCTCGATGCTGCGCAGCGTCATGTCCGCGCCGTGCCGACGGGCCATGATCTTGAGTACGCGGTCGTCGAGGCTCTCCACGCCCAGGTTCACCCGGTTCACGCCGTTGTCCCGCAGGATCGTCAGCTTGTCGAGGTTCGCGTGGATCGTCTCGGGGGCGCACTCGAAGGTGACTTCCAGGCTGTCCTTGGTCTTGAGGGAGTGCAGATAGCTCATGATCCGCTTGATCTGCCGCTCCTCCAGGATCGAGGGTGTGCCGCCGCCGAAGTGAACCGTCCCGATCGTCGCGTCCGGGTTGTAGCGCTCCAGCTTGGCGTCGATCTCCCGGATCAGGAGTTCGATGTAGTCGTCCTTGTCGACCGGCGCGTTCCCGTTGTCCACGACCTTGGCGAAGTAGCAGTAGGAGCAGATGCCACTGCAGTACGGGATGTGCAGGTACATGTTCAGCACGTCGGCCGGGGGTTCCAACTCCGACCTGGCGAACATCGCGTCGTGCGGCAGCTCCTCCAGCACCCGCACCGGTGGATAGCTGTAGATGAAGCAGTAGTCGCCGCGCTTGTCGAAACCGGCCTCGGAGAGTCGGTCCCAGCCGATGCCCTGGTAGGCCGCCTCGATCGCGTCGCCCACCGCCTCGTCGAGCACGATCCGGGCGTTGTCCTCCTGAACACGCCGACGCAGGTCCTTCGCCGCAATGTACATGTCGAGTCCCTCAGTCCGTGCAGATCGACAACGAGTAGTTGCGCTGACGCTTCAAAGCGATTTCCTTCCATTCCGACTTGACCTCGTAGCCGCCGATCAGCGCCTTGTACGTGTCAGTCGGGGCCGGCACCCAGAACAGCGGGTAGGCGTCCTTGAGAAACTTGACGGCGTCCGGCACCGCGTCGTACCGGCTGATGGTGTCGAGCAGGAAGAACGGGTCGGTGCCGGCGAAGCCGATGCCGAGGTCACTACAGGCCCGCGAGAGCCGCTCGACCCGCTCCACCACCACGTCGGCGTCCGGCAGCGAGCCGTCCGAGTTCTGGTACTGCCACCACCCGGAGTCGAAGGTGGTCAGCTGGATGCCGAACTCCTCGGGAGCGCGCGCGATGGGTGTGTCCGGAGGCAGGTAGAACGGGTTGATCCGGACCGAGTGGATCGTGTCGACGTTCGCCGCGAGGAAGTCGATGGTCCGCTCGATGTCGTCGGCGATCTCGCCGGGGAAACCGACCAGGAAGTTGACGTGGTTCCAGACGTCCTCGGCCGCGGCGTACCGCAGCGTGGTCGACATCGTCGGTACGTCGTAGTCCTTGCGCATCAGGTCGAGCAGCCGCTGCGAGCCGGACTCGACGCCGTACCGTGCGAGACGCCCGCCGTTCTGGCGGATGCGCCCGAAATCAGCGGCCTCCAGCCGATCCGCACGGATGTAGGTGAACCAGTTGGTGGCACCGCCCCCGCCGCGGGCCTCGAGTTCGTCGAGGAAGCGCAACAGGTACTTGCGGGACGGGTTGAGCTCGTTGGTCATGAAGTTGAGCTGGTCGACCTCGGCCTTGGCGAGGTCGGCGAACGAGTCGATGGCCACCTTGGGCGGAGTCAGGACCGCCCGGCTGCCGGTCGCGACCCGGCAGAACGCGCACCGGAAGTTGCACTGCTTGTCCCAGACGTACAGGTGGGCACGCCGCGCCGGCGTCGGGTTCTTGTACGTCGCGATGCCGAAGTCCTCGTACTGCTCCCACGGCACCCAGTCGTAGACCGGCTGCGGGGGCAGCGACTTCGCCACCTTGCGTGGACCGGCGACGATCGCGCCACCCGGGGTGGGGTTGGTGGTGTAGCTGTTCGGGATCGTCTCCGGTGCGGCCCGTTCGACGAACGCGGTCGTCGACTCCCAGCCGTCGCCCACGGTCACCGTGACCGAGCCGAACGGGGCGAGCGCGTGGATCACCTCGGAGGCCGACCGCTCCGTCCAGAACTGGCCGCCGAACATGACCGGCATGTCGTGGGCCAGGGCCAGCCGGGCCAGCAGCAACGCCGACGCGCTCTGCTCGAAACCCATCACCGAGATACCGAGGGACTCCCCGCCGCCGGATCCGCCGATGATCTGCCAGAGCTGTTCGCCGTAGGCGCGGACCGGCTCGGCAAGCTCGGGCGCGAGCACGTCGGCGGTCGACAGCGCACCGTCGTACAGCAGCACGTCCTCGCCTTTGCGGCGACGGTCGGCGAGCTGCATCTCGAGGTCGAAGACCTCGGCGTCATGGCCGTTCAGGCGCAGGCTCGACGCCAGCAGTGAAATCCCCACCGGCGGGTACGGAATGATTCTCTTGCCAGACGGAGCAAAGACGAGTTTCAATTCTTTTCCCCCGACGATGGGCCTGTGAACACATAACGACTTTGGCTTTCCGCGTTTTTCGCGGATCGCGATTCGCTTCGCCTTGAGAGGTCCACGCTGAGCCTGCCGGCAACCCTAAGCAGATCGCGAGAGGCCCGCCAAGGTGTTTCCAGATAATGGGAGCGAGCCATCCATGGTGTCGTCAGTCAATTTCGTGCAGCATCGTTCGCCAGTATTGCAAGGCAGGATAATTTGGGCATCGTCGCCCGACTCGATCGTGAGCCCTATCGGACTATTCGGCGTGAAACAGCGCTGCTGTGCACGGCCCCACGAGACCAGTCAGCCTGGAGGATCTCGGCACGGTCACACGCAGGGGTTTCATCCAGCAGTCGCGGGAGCGCACCCACATCGACGAAATCAATGAGCGGCGGGCACAGCGGTAGTCTGTCGCATGACCCAGTGACGTCCTTTCCCCCGTAACAGGACGCGCCCCTCGAAGGAAGCGCCTCCCTTGTCGGTCATCCTCTTCGATGACCCAGACCTACCAGCCAGTCTGTCCTTCAGGCTCGGGACGGATCCACCTCGTTGTTCACCGGCCGGACTGACTCCGGTCACATTGATATCACTCTCCGAGCTGACTGTCACCCCCTTGCGGTGCGACAACTTTCGATCTTCACGAGCCATCCCGGGCTGAGCTGGGAAACCACCAACAGTGATGTCGATCGACGCCGTCAGGCGGGGGTGGCGACCGGCTGCTGCGCCGTGCGGCAGCCAAGAATTGCTCCGACTGTATTTATTTCGACTGATACCATCGAATGCGGGCTCGGCGCCGCACACCTGCCGGCCCGCATTCATGGAGGGGAACATGAGCGACGCCGCCGTTCGGAACGTTGTCGACCTCGTTCATCTTCAGGTGCGGCACAATCCGGACCGGCCGGCCGTGCGGGGGCACGCCGAATCGATGAGCTACGGGCAGCTGTGGCACCGATCCGGCGTGCTCGCCGCGCAATTGCGCGACCACGGAGTGCGACCCGGCGACGTGGTCGGCCTCTGCCCACGGCGCTCCCCCGAGCTGGTCGTCGGCGTCCTCGGCATCCTGCGGGCCGGCGGCGCCTATCTGCCGCTCGACGCCGCTTATCCGCGACAGCGGCTGGAATACATGCTGCGGCAGGCCGATGCCACGGTGCTGGTCGGGCACCGCGACACCGCCGAGGCGCTGGCGGGCTCGCGCGCGCTCGTCCCCCTCGACGAGACGCACGACGGCCGCACGGTCGACGGCGACCTCGCGGTCACGGCGGGCGACGTCGCGTACGTCATGTTCACCTCCGGATCGACAGGGGTGCCCAAGGGGGTCATGCAGACGCACGGCGCCCTGGCCAACCTCGTCGAGTGGCAGCTCCGCGACTCGGTGGTCGGCGCGGGTGAGGTCACCGCACAGTTCGCCCCGATATCGTTCGATGTCTCCTTTCAGGAGATCTTCGCGACCCTGGCGGCCGGCGGGGTGCTGCTCTGTCTCACCGACGACGAGCGCCGTGACCCGGTGCTGCTGTGGAGGGTGTTGGCCCGGGAGCGGGTCGCCCGGCTCTATCTGCCGTTCGTCATGCTGCAGACGCTGGCCCTGTTCGCCGAGGAGCTGGCTGGCGGCGCACCGCCGCTGCGTGAGGTGATCACCGCGGGCGAGCAGCTGCGCTGCGACGACCGGATCAAGCGGCTCTTCGCCCAGCTGCCCGGGTGCCGGCTCGTCAACCACTATGGACCGACCGAGACACACGTCTGCACCCGGTATTCGCTGCCCGCCGATCCCGAAGGTTGGCCGCTGCTACCGCCGATCGGCACCGCGATCGACAGGGTTCGGCTGCACGTGCTGGACGCCGGGGGCGATCCGGTGCCGGCGGGTGAGCCGGGTGAGCTGCACGTCGCCGGCATCGCGGTGGCACGCGGATACGTCGGGCAGCCGGAGCTGACCGGGAAGAGGTTCCGGCCCGAGCCCGGCGGGACCGGCAGCATGTATGCGACCGGCGATGTCGTTCAGTGGAACGACAGCCAGTTGCACTACCTGGGCCGCAACGACGATCAGGTGAAGGTGAACGGCATCCGGGTGGAGCCGGCCGAGATCGAACGCGCCCTGCTGGACTTCCCGGAGGTGCGGGAGGCGGCCGTGGTGGCGCGCGCCGGCGCGGGCACCCGGCTCGTCGGCTTCGTCACCGGCCGGCTCGACACCGGGCTGATCCGCGAGCGGATGGCCGCAACACTGCCTGGCCATCTGGTGCCGCACCGGATTGTTCGGCTACCGGAGCTGCCCACCACGCCGAGCGGGAAGCTGGACCGTGCCGCGCTTGTCGACCTCGCGTCGCCCTCGGTCGGGCAGGGGGCGGACGGCCTCGCGGCGATCTGGCAGGCGGAGCTCGAACTGGCCGACGAGCAGGTCGAGGATCTACGGGCGGCCGGTGTGGACTCCCTCGCCGCGGCACGCGTGTCGGCGCGCATCGCCCGGGAGTTGGGGGTGCTCGTGGCGACCGACCGACTGCTGGCCGCCACGTCGCTGGAGCATCTGGCCGAGATCGTGGCGGAGAGCCCCCCGGTGCCCCGCCTGGCGGCTGCCGAGCCTGCCGGGCCACAGCCGGTGAGTGTGATGCAGCGGCAGATCTTCGTCGACGAGATGCTCGCGGACAGCGGGCCGTCGCACTGGGTGCTGGCCGAGCTCGACATCACCGGGGCGTTCGACCCGGCCGCGGCCGAGGCGGCGGTCCGTGCGCTCACCCGCCGACACGCGGCCCTGCACACCCGCTACGACTTCGTCGGGCGGAACATCACCCAGGAGTACGTGCCCTCGGCACTGCCCGACGTGACCCATGCCGGGTCCGTCGACGTCGCGGCGCTGCGCGAGCGGCGCCTGGCCGAGCGCTACGAGTTCGGGGCGGTCGCCACGCCGGTCGTGGACCTCGTCCGGCTCGGCGACCGGCACCACCGCCTGCTGTTCCGGGTGCACCACGCCAGCTGCGACGGCTGGTCGCTCGGGTTGCTGTTCGAGGATTTCGCCGCCCTCTACCGCGGCGATGAGCCGCCGCACGCGATCCAGCCGTGGCAGTTGCCCGCGGTCGAGAGTGACCTCTCCGACTGGGTGGAGCACCTGAAGCCGGCGGCTGCCCGGCCGCCGATGTCCTGGGGCCGGCAGCGTGCTCCGAAGCCGACGCTGCGCCGGGTCCCGGTCGTGCTGGACGCGGCTGAGGTCAACGCGGTCCGGAAGCGGGCCACGGACGCCGGCGCGACACCGTTCGCCGTGCTGCTGGCCGCGTGGGCGTCCCTGTTCGCCGAGGACGGCGCCGAGGTGTGCGTGGGAGTGCCGATCTCCACCCGGACGACGGCCGAGGAGGCCAGCTGCGTCGGCCTGTTCCTCAACACCGTCCTGTTGCCGTTGGCAACCGGGGCGGAGAGCTTGACGGCTCTGACCGACCTCACGCAGCAGGCCGTTGGCCGGGCCCTGCGGCATCGGACCGCGCCCCTGCCCGATGTCCTGCGGCGCCTGCGGGTCGACCGAAGCGGCAGGCACCACCCGGTGGCCCAGATGATGTTCGCCCTCCAACCTCCCGGCCCGCGCGAGTGGCGGTTGGCCGAGGGCACGCGAGCAGAGCTGATCCTGGACGTCGGCATCCCGGCGCCGACCCGGTTCGACGTGGTCCTCAACCTGGACGACCGGGGCAACCAGATCGTCGGATGGCTGGACCACGACGCGGGCGCGGTGGACGCCGCGCAGGTGACCGACCTGATCGCCCGTTGGCGCCGGACCATCAGAGTCTGACCGTCGCCCCGTGGCCGCCGGTGTCCTCTGCTCGCGAGCCCCGACCAGTCGAGTGGGCGTCAGCGGACCACGCCGAGCCCGGTGAAGGACCTGTCGTACTCGGTGAACGACTGGTTGTTGTACGGGGCGTAGATCCAGGTCCGCAGCGAGTTGGCCGCGGTGTCGACCTCGACGAGGCGTACCGGGTTGGTGGTGTTGGAGTGGAACGTCTGGAGGAACGTGTAGATCTTGTTGCCGTTGACTCCGGTGTCGACCCGGTTGGCGGCGATGCCGACGTGACCGGAGAAGACGAATCGGATGTTGGCGTACTGCTTGATCAGGTTGTCGAAGAGGTACTGCGGGCTGGTCGCGCCGTACGAGGCGCTCTGCTCGATGTTGCCGCTGCCGTCGATGTAGTCGTGGGTGACGACGATGACGTTGTGCCGGGGGTGGGCGGCGACGACGCTCCTGGCCCAGTTCACGGCCTCGACCCGGGGCCAGAGTTCCAGGGTGAGCACCATCCACTGGACCCCGCCGGCCTCGAAGGTCGAGTACGAGTTGTCCACCTTGCCGGCCTCGAACTGTCCCTGCACCGCGCCGTACTGGCTGGCGGTGAAGTACCTGTTGAAGACGGTGGTGTCGCGGACGAGTTCCCGGGTGTGGGCGGGGTCCCGGGCGGAGCCGCCCTCGCCGGTCGCCTGGGTGTCGTGGTTACCGATCGCCAGCGAGTACGGCAGGCCCGCGGTCTCGATCGGGCGCATCGCGTCGCGGGCGATGACGTACTGGGAGTGGTCGGGGGTGTCCCAGTTGACCACGTCACCGGAGTGCGTCACGTAGCGCAGGTCCAGCGCGGAGCGGTTCTGCACCAGCCAGTTGGTGCGGTTGCGGAACCGGGTGTCCGCGCTGTTGAGCACCTCCTGCTGGGTGTCCGGCAGGACGGCGAAGCTGAACTTCGTGTCGGTGGCGCCCGCGGTTTCCATTCGCGCGTACGCGATGTGGACGTTGCGGTCGCAGGTGTCGGCCCGGAAGTCGTTGATGAGCTGGATCCGCACGGTGTGCTGCCCGCCGCCGACCGCCGCGCCGACCGGGTAGGTGCCGTAGCTGGTCGCGCTGACGATGGTGGTCTGGCCGACGGCGACACCGTCGACCGTCACCCGGACGGTCGGCCAGCCCTGGCAGTTGTCCCCGATGGCCCCGATCAGCACCCGCCCGGAGCCGCTGATGCTTGTGGTGGCGTAGCTGGAGTTACCCCAGAGTGAGGCGTGCGTGCCGGAGGCGGGAACCGGGGTGCCGGTCGCCGTACGGATCGCCCCGTCCACGACGGTGAACTGGGAGGGCTCGGCGGCGCTCGCCGTACCGCCGGTGAGTGTTCCACCAGCCACGGCGACCACCAGCGCCGCGGCCGTCGCCACCAACCTGGACCTGGATCTCCTGATACGCACCGCTGATCCTCCCTTGCCGACATCCGCCCAGAAGCTGGGCATTGGCAGCGTAGAGAGGATCGGCACGAGACATGTGAATGCGTCAAGGCCATCCTGAGTACCCGAGTTGTACGTTCCGTTTCCGGGACGGCCCGGGACGCGGCGCGGTCCTACCGGGTGGTGCCGCCACCCGATCGACCCGTGCCGGCGGCGGAGGGCCGGTGCGCGATGCGGGGCGCCCGCACGGCGGAGGCGTTACCGGCGCCGGGGCGGTAGTCCCGGGCCGCGCTGGCCACCATCTCGTCGGCATCGCGAGCGAGCGTCTGCCGGATGTGCGGCGGAACGAACTCGGACGTCGCCATCGCCAGTCGGACCTGCACCGCGCGGTCGTCGACCAGGCGCGCCAGATCCGCCTCGCTCAGCTCGACGGACCGCACCAGCGCGGCACGGACGTCGACCACCGGGTCCGCGGCGAGCGCGCTGCGCTGCTCGGCGGTGGTCCGCGGGTTGCGGGCAACCCCCTTGCGTACGCGTGCGGTGCGATCGGCCAACAGGGCGGTGATCACGTCGGGGTCGTGGGTGTGGGTGGCGAGTCGTTCCCGTACCTCGGGTGAGACGTCGTCGATCAGCCGGGCGGCCAGCTCCGGCTCCAGCTCCCGACTTTCGGCGAGGAGACCGCGAAGCTCCTTGTCCGAGGTCTCCGACATGACCTGGCGGATCGACTCGTCGCAGGACGGGTTGCCGGCGACCGCCCAGCGGACCCACCGGTCGGCGTCCTTGACCAGGCGCATGAGGTTGGCGATGGAGGCGGAGGGGTTTCTCGCCACCGCCTCCCGGACCTGACGATCATGGTCCCGGGTGAGCGGCCGCAGGGCCTGCGCGGGAGCGTCGACCCGAGCGGCGACCGCCTTGCGGACCAGAACCGACGGGTCGGACGCCAGGTCGATAAGGGTCATTTGTGGCGTTGTGGGGTCCTGGGCGAGGGCGAGCCGAGCGTCAGCGCTGCCACCGATCGGACGGTGGGCGGTGGTGCCGGACCCGCTGTGACTGTCGGCCTCGCCGACGTCCTGCTGTTTCCCCATGGCGCAATCATGTCACGCGCCCGGTTCGGCAGTGCCGGCCGCGGGCGGGACCGGGGCGGGGAGGCGCAGGCCGGACATGCCGCCGTCCACCGGCAGCGACGAGCCGGTCACCGACCCGGTCGCGGGCGACGCGAGGTAGACGACGGCGGCGGCCACCTCGTCGGCGGTCACCAGACGGCCGGTCGGCTGCCGGGACGCCAGTTGCCGCTTCTCCGCCGTCGGGTCGGCCGCGCCGGCGAGCAGGCGTGCCACCCAGGGCGTGTCGACGGTGCCGGGGGCGACGCAGTTGACCCGGACACCCTCCGTCACCAGGTCGGCGGCCATGGCGAGGGTGAGGGCGTGCACGGCACCCTTCGACGCCGAGTACAGGGCGCGTCGGGGCAGCCCGACGGTCGCCGCGATCGAGGAGATGTTGACGATCGCCGCAGATGACGACCGGCGCAGGTACGGCAGGGCGACGGCGCTGGTTCGGGCCACGCCGGAGACGTTGACGTCTAGTACCCTGCTCCACTGCTCGTCGTCGTTCTCCTCCACCGTGCCGACGGCCGAGATGCCGGCGTTGTTCACCAGGATGTCGATGCCGCCGAACGCCTCCGCGACCGAGGCGACGGCCGCGCTGAGCGAGGCACGGTCGGCCACGTCCGCCCGGACGCCGAGCACGCCGGGGTCCTCCGGCAGACCGGACAGCTCCAGGTCCAGGACACCCACCCGGGCGCCGGCGGTGGCGAACGCCCGCACGCAGGCAAGCCCGATCCCCGATCCACCTCCGGTCACCACCGCCACCAGACCGTCACACCGCATGCTGCTCTCCCCTTTCGAGTAGTCCCCTGAGGTGACGCACCGCCGTCAGACCCATGCCGGCCCGTCGGGGTACGCGTACGTGGCGAGGCTCTCCGGACGCATCGCGGCGGAGAACCCCGGCGCGGCGGGCACCACGTAGTGCCCGTCCTTGATCACCACCGGGTCGAGGAAGTGCTCGTGCAGGTGGTCGACGTACTCGACGACCCGGTCACGCATCGAGCCGGACACCGCCACGAAGTCGAACATCGACAGGTGCTGCACCAGCTCGCAGAGACCCACTCCCCCGGCGTGCGGGCAGACCGGCACCCCGTACTTCATTGCCAGCAGCAGGATCGCGACGTTCTCGTTCACGCCACCGACCCGGCACGCGTCGATCTGCACGACGTCGACGGCGTCGGCCTGGAGCAGCTGTTTGAACACGACCCGGTTCGCCACGTGCTCGCCGGTGGCGACCCGGATCGGCCCGCCGTCGGGTGCGCTGGTGGCGAGGGCGGACCGGATCGCCGCGTGGGCGAGCACGTCGTCGGGGCTGGTCGGTTCCTCGATCCACCACGGGTCGTACGGCGCCAGCTCCCGCATCCGGTCGACCGCCTCGGCGACGTCCCAGCGCTGGTTGGCGTCGAGCGCGATCCGGATCCGCGGGCCGACCGCCTCGCGGGCGATCTTCAGACGGCGCACGTCGTCGGCGGCGTCCGCGCCCACCTTCAGCTTGATCTGGGTGAACCCGTCGGCCACGGCCTGCCGGGCCAGCCGGACCACCTTGTCGTCGGAGTAGCCGAGCCAGCCGGGCGACGTGGTGTACGCGGGGTACCCCCGCTCGGTCAGCCGGGCGATCCGGTCGGCCCGGCCCGGCTCGGCGGCGCGCAGGATCTCCAGCGCCTCGTCCGGGGTGAGGGCGTCGGTGAGGTAGCGCCAGTCGACCAGGTCGACGATCTGCTCGGGGCTGAGGTCGGCGAGGTAGCGCCAGACCGGCTTGCCCGCTCTCTTGGCGACGAGGTCCCACATCGCGTTGATCACCGCTGCGGCGGCCAGGTGCATCACGCCCTTCTCCGGGCCGAGCCAGCGCAGCTGCGAGTCCTGGGTGAGCGAGCGGGCGAACGCACCGAGGTCCACGGTGTCCGGGTCGAGGCCGACCACGTACGGCACCAGCGCGTCGATGGCCGCCCGGCAGACGTCGTTGCCCCGTCCGATGGTGAAGGTGAATCCGTGCCCGTCCGGGCCGTCGTCGGTGCTCAGCACCAGGTACGCGGCCGAGTAGTCGGGGTCGGGGTTCATCGCGTCGGAGCCGTCGAGGTCCCGCGACGTCGGGAACCGGACGTCGTACGTGTCGACGGAGGTGATTACCGCCATCAGGCGTCCCGGAGGGTGCTGCGCTGCCGGCCGAGGCCGTCGATCTCGACCTCCATCACGTCGCCGGCGGCCAGGTACGGGAACCGGCCGGAGAGCGCCACCCCCTGCGGGGTGCCGGTGTTGATGACGTCGCCCGCGTCCAGGACCGTGAACTGGGACAGGTGCCAGACCAGGTACGCCACGTCGAAGATCATGTCTTTGGTGCTGGAGTCCTGGCGGGGTTCGCCGTTGACCCAGGAACGCAGCCGCAGCGCCTGCGGGTCGCCGATCTCGTCGGCGGTGACCAGCCACGGGCCGAGCGGTTGGAACGTCTCGCAGGACTTGCCCTTCGACCACTGGCCGCCGGAGACGGCAAGTTGGAAGTCCCGCTCGGAGACGTCGTTGGACAGCACGTACCCGGCGATGTGCCCGAGGGCGTCGGCCGGCGAGGCGAGGTAGCGGGCCGGTCGGCCGATCACCACCGCCAGTTCCACCTCCCAGTCGGTCTTCGTCGATCCACGCGGGATCAGGACCTCGTCGTACGGGCCGACGACGGTGTTGGGCGCCTTGTAGAAGATGATCGGGTCGGTCGGTGGCGCGGCGCCCGACTCGGCGGCGTGCGCGGCGTAGTTCTGCCCCACGCAGAGCACCACCCCGGGCCGGGCGATCGGTGCGCCGACCCGCTGACCGGTGACGTCGATCTCGGGCAGGTCGGTGGCCTCGCGGACCCGCCGGACGCCGTCGCCGGCGAGGAACGCGCCGTCGACGTCGGCGGTGAGCGACGAGAGGTCGTAGTGCCGCCCGTCGACGTACAGCACGGGGCGTTCCCGCCCCACGGGCCCGACGCGCATGAATCTCACGAACCAACCTCCAGTGCATAGGTACGAATTGCGGTGCCGGCCAGGACGTCTGCCCGCTCGGTGGCGGACAGCTCCCCCAGGCTGGCGTCGAGCGCCGTCCACGCCTCGGCGTACGAGGCGACGAGGTCGCAGACGGGCCAGTCCGAGCCGGCCATCAGCCGGTGCGGGCCGAACAGCTCCAGTGCGGTGTCGACGTACGGCCGGATGTCGGCCACCTGCCACCCGGGGCCGGCCTCGGTGAGCAGGCCGGAGAGCTTCGCGACGACGTTGTCGCAGCCCGCCAGGTCGCGTACCGCCGTGCGCCACTCGGCGAGGCCGCCGGCGGCGATCCTCGGCTTGCCCAGGTGGTCGAGGACGAAGGTGGTGCCCGGCGTGGCCCGCGCGGCCTCGGCGCAGCTGGTCAGCTGTCCGACGTGGACGACCAGGTCGAAGGTGAGGCCGGCGGCCCCGATCGCCGTGAGGGCGCCGCGCACGTCGGGGCGGGCCAGGTGCCCGGGGTCGGTGACGCCCTGCACCTGGTCGCGGAGCCCGACCAGCTTGGTCGCGCCGGGCAGGTCGCGGTAGTCGGCCAGGGTGGCGGCGATGGCCGGGTCGGTGAGCGAGGCCCAGCCGACCACGCCGGCGATCCGGGGCGTGGTGGCGGCGTGGGCCAGGAACTCGGCGGTCTCCTCGGCGTCGCAGCGGCCCGCCTCGACCAGCACGGTCGCCGTCACCCCGGCCGCGTCGAGCCGGGGTACGAGGTCGGCGGTGGTGTAGTCGCGCCGGATCGCGTCCAGGCCCGGTGCGGCGAGCCACGGGTAGTCGGCGGTCCACAGGTGGTGGTGCGCATCGATGATCACGGCGTCGGCACCTCGTTCGGCAGCAGACCCTCGGCCTTGAGATCGGCCCACAGCGCGCCGGGCACCTCCCACTCGAACATCGCCACGTTGTCGGCGATCTGCTCCGGGTCCCGGGCGCCGACCACCACGCTGGCGACCGCCGGGTGCCCGAGCGGAAACTGGATCGCCGCGGCCCGCAGCGGTACGCCGTGCCGCTCGCACACCGACCGGATCGCGGTGGCCCGGTCGAGCAGCCCCCGGTTAGCCGGGGCGTAGTCGTAGTGGGCGCCCGGTGTCGGGTCGGCCAGCAGGCCCGAGTTGTAGACCCCGGCGGCGATGACCGCGATCCCCTTGGTCTGGCACAGCGGCAGCAGTTCGTCGAGACCGGACTGGTCGAGCAGCGTGTACCGGCCGGCGAGCATGAAGCAGTCGAAGTCGCCGGCGTGGGCCAGCTCGACCAACGCCGGGGCCTGGTTCATTCCGGCGCTGACCGCGCCGATCTCGCCGGCCTCGCGCAGTTGCGCCAACGCCGGGTACGCCCCGGCGACCGCCTCGGCGAGGTGGTCGTCCGGGTCGTGGATGTGCGCGATGTCGATCCGGTCCAGCCCCAACCGGACCAGGCTCTCCGCGTGGGAGCGGCGTACCCCGGCGGCGGAGAAGTCGAACCGCGGCGCGAGGTCGGTCTGCTCAGCCCAGAACTCCTGCCGGTCCGCACCGCCGGGGACGAGCAGCCGACCCACCTTGGTGGAGAGGGTGAACGCGTCGCGCGGCTTGCCGGCGAGGACCGCCCCGGCGCGCCGCTCGGAGAGGCCGCAGCCGTAGAGCGGGGCGGTGTCGAAGTATCGGAGCCCGAGATCCCAGGCCGCCTCGACGGTGGCGTGGGCGACCTCGTCACCGACGGCGTCGAACAAGCCACCGATCGGGGCGAGCCCGAGCCCGAGCCGGGTCACCGCCACGTCGGTACGCCCCAGGGTCACCAGTTCGGTGGCCTTCACGCAACGACCCCCTGCCCGTCATGGATGAACCGGATCACCGACTGACTCATCCGGTCGTAGTCGTGGTCGTTGTCCAGCTCACCAACGATGGCGAACTCCCGCATCACCGCGATCCGGTCGGCGAGGGTGACCATCTCCGGCAGGTCCGACGAGATCAGCAGGATGGCCATTCCCCGCGCGGCCAGGCCGGCGATCAACTCGTGGAAGGCAGCCTTGGTGCGCACGTCGATGCCGACGGTGGGCTCGTCGATGATGAGCACGTCGCAGTCGGCCGCCAGCCACTTGGCCAGGCTGACCTTCTGCTGGTTGCCGCCGGAGAGCTGACCGGCGTGCTGGTCGGGTGAGGCGAGGCGGATGCCCAGCCGGTCGGCGTACTCGTCGACCAGGGACCGTTCCGCCCGGTCACGGACCAGCCCGAGCCGGGCCAGCCGACGCCACACCGTCACCGCGGTGTTGCGGGCCACGGTCTGGTCGAGGAAGAGGCCCTCCTCCTTGCGGTTCTCGGTGACGTAGCCGATCCGGTACCGGTGCAGGGCGTCGCCCACGTCCCGGATCCGGGCCGGACGCCCGTGCACCCGCACCTCGCCGGCGGTGATCCGGTCGAGGCCGAGCAGCGCCTTGGCCAGCTCGCTGCGGCCCGCGCCGACCAGCCCGTACAGGCCGACGATCTCACCGGGGTGGACGGCGAGGCTGACGTCGTGGTGGCCGGCGGTGGTGGCGACGTGGTCGAGGGCCAGCGCCGGTTCGGCGTCCGCCGCCACGGTCCGGGCGGCGAGGTGCACCTGCTGGTACGCCCGGCCGACCATCAGGTCGACGATCTCCTCGCGGCTGTGGTCGGCGAGGGGTTCCGCCTCGGCGACGCTGCGCCCGTCGCGCAGCACGGTCACCGTGTCGGCGACCGCGAAGACCTCCTCTAGTTTGTGGCTGACCAGCACGGTGGCGTGGCCCCGCTCGGACAGCCGACGCACGATGCCGTAGAGCCGGTCGGCCTCGTCGTTGGTCAGCGACGCGGTCGGTTCGTCGAGCAACAGCACTGTCGAGTCCGCCGACAGCGCCTTGGCGATCTCCACCAGTTGCAGTTGGGCCACCGACAGCCGTGACACCGGCAGGTCGGGGTCCAGGTCGAGGTCGAGCAGGTCGAGGCAACGGCGGGCCTCGGTACGCAGCGCCGCCCGGTCGAGCAGCCCGGCGCGGCGGGGCAGGTGTTGCAGGCAGATGTTCTCGGCGACGCTGAACGCCGGGATCAGGTTCCGCTCCTGGTGCACGACACCGATGCCGGCCCGCTGGGCGTCCTGCGGGTTGCCGAGCTGCACCGTGCGCAGCTCGCCGTCCGGCCCGGGCAGCCGCAGGAGTCCACCGTCCGGCCGGTACACCCCGGTCAGGATCTTGATCAGGGTGCTCTTGCCGGCGCCGTTCTCGCCGAGCAGCGCGTGCACGCTGCCGGCGGTCAGGGTCAGCGTCGCCTCGTCCAGGGCGCGTACCCCGGGGAAGGTCTTGACCAGTTTCTCCGCGGACAGCACGACGCTCATCGTGGACCTCCGGAGAGCTTGTCGCGGAACTGCCCGAGCAGCACCGCGCCGAGGACGACCGCTCCGATGATGAGGTCCACCCACCGCCGGTTGATGTCGAACTGCGACTGGCTCACGTCGACCAGCCGCACCAGGAACGCCGCGAGCACCGTGCCGGTCACGCTGACCATGCCGCCGGCCAGGGCCACCCCGCCGATGATCGGCGCGGCGAAGCTGGGCAGCAGCAGGTCGTCACCGATCGAGGCGTTCACCGAGCCGAAGGCGGCCACCACGATCACCGCGGCGAAGCCGGCCAGCAGCCCGGACAGGGTGTGCGCCAGCACCAACGCGCGGTCGTTGGAGATGCCCGACAGCCGGGCGGCGAACGGGTTGCCGCCGGAGGCGAGCAGGTGCCGTCCGGGCAGCGTCCGCCGGAAGAAGAGGGCGACCGCGACGGCGATCGCGACCGCCAGCAGGAAAACCACCGGTACGCCGGCCAGGGACGCCTGCCCGAACTCGCGCAGGCCGGGCGAGTAGCCCTGGTAGGTGCCGGTGCCGTTCACCCCGTACCGCAGCCCTTCGAGGATGGTCATGGTGGCGAGGGTGACGATGAACCCGTTGATCCGGGTGAAGATCACCAACAGGCCGTTGACCAGTCCGACGACGGCGCCGAGGGCCAGTGCGGCGAGCACCGCGACCGGGGCGGGCAGCCCGGCGTCGATCATGAGCCAGCCCGAGGCCACCGCACAGAACCCGGTGAGCACGCCCACCGAGAGGTTCATCTGACCGACGGCGAGCACCACCATCTGGGCCAGGCCGATGACGATCGGCAGGGCGAGGAAGCGCAGGAAGGCGTCCAGGGTGCCGGCGGTGAGCAGGTTGAAGTCGGTGGCGACCGCGAGCGCCGCGAACCCGAGCGCCGCGATCACCGCGAGGGTGAACTCGTTGGTCCGGATCACGCTCCTCATGAGGGTGACACCGCCCTTCGCTCGGCGAGCACGGCCCGCAGCCGGTCCAGCGACAGCGCCGCGAGCAGCACGAGTCCGATGTAGAGCTTCAGCTCCTCCAGGGAGAACTGGAGCAGGTTGAGGCCCTTGTAGATGACCTGGGTCAGGGTCGCGCCGAGCGCGGTGCCGAGAACGCTTACCGCGCCACCGGCGAGCAGCGTCCCACCGAGCACCGGGGCCAGGAACGACGGCAGCAGGAACGACTCGCCGATGCTGGCGGAGAAGGCGCCGTTGTTGGCGGCGAGCAGGAACCCGGCCAGCGCGGCGAGCAGCCCGCTCAACGCGTGCGCGGCGACGACCCGGCGGTGCGTGGGGATGCCGGACAGCTCGGCGGCGACCGTGTTGGAGCCGGTCATCAGGATCTCCCGGCCCAGTCGGGCGTGCCGGAACAGCAGCCCGACACCGAGCGCCGCGGCCACCGCGATCGGCACGACCAGCGGGATCCGGGGCCCGCAGACCTCGCCCATGCAGTAGTCGGCGAAGGTGTCGAAGCGCAGGGCGGACAGCCCGCTCGGCTGCACCGCGAACGACACCCCGCCGGTCGCCCAGGTGTAGAGGATCGTGACCAGGCCCAGCAGCCCGAAGTCGAGCGCCAGGGTGACCACGAAGGAGTTCACGCCGGTCTTGGCGATGAGCAGGCCGGCGAGCGCGCCGATGCCCGCCCCGACGGCGAGACCCACGAGCAGCCCGACCAGCAGCGGTACGCCGAGCCGGTCGTAGGCCAGGCCCATCGCGAAGGTGGACAGCGCGGCCATCCGGCCCACGGCCATGTTCATGTGCCCGAGCGAGAGCACGGCGAGCTGGGCGAGACCGACCACGACGTACACGCTGATGTCGGCCTGTAGCGGTGCCAGGGTGAGCCGGGGGTCGAGGAACGCGGGGGTGAGCGACGAGAAGAGGACGACCAGCACGGCGATGACGATGAGCAGGCCGAGCCGGGGGTTCGCCCAGACCGGCAGGGCCCGGGCCGGTGGCCTGGGCTCCGCGGCCGGAGGCACCGCCGGCGCCTCCGGCGCTGTTTCCGTCCTCACGCCACCCTCCTGTCCTCGATCGCGTCGCGGTCCCAGTCGATGCCGAGGCCCGGCTCGCCGGGGGCGAGCGCGTGGCCGTCGACGATCGCGATCTCGGTCCGGGTGATCGCGCGCAGTTGCGGGATGTGCTCGACGTAGCGGCTGTTCGGCACGGCCGCGCAGAGACTCACGTGCAGTTCCATCAGGAAGTGCGGGCAGACCACCACGTTGCAGGCCTCGGCCAGGTGCGCCACCTTGAGCCACGGTGTGATGCCGCCGATGCGCGCGACGTCGACCTGGACGACGCCGGCCGCCTGGCGGCGTAGGTACTCGGCGAACTGGCCGATCGAGTACATCGACTCCCCCACCGCGACCGGGATGCTGGTCGCCCGGGCCAGCAACTCGTGCCCGGCGACGTCGTCGGCCGGCAGCGGCTCCTCGAACCAGGCGAGCTGGTGCGGTTCGAGCAGCCGGGCCCGGCGGATCGCCTCGGCGGCGGTCAGCGACTGGTTGGCGTCGACCATCACGTCGAAGTGGTCGCCGAGCGCCGCCCGGACCGCGCCGATCCGGGCGGCGTCCTCGGCCGGGTTGGGCTTGCCGACCTTGAGCTTGACGCCGGGCCAGCCGGCCGCCTGGGACGCCTTCGCCCCGGCGACCAGCTCGTCCTCGGTGAGGTGCAGCCAGCCACCCTCCGTGTCGTACAGCGGGATCCGGTCCTTGGCACCACCGGCGAGCACCCACAGCGGCAGGCCGGCGGCGCGGGCCCGCAGATCCCACAGCGCGGTGTCGATCGCGGCGAGCGCCAACGAGGTGATGGCCCCGACCGCGGTGGCGCGGGTGGCGGCGTGCAGGTCACGCCAGACCGCCTCCACCCGGGCGGCGTCGCGGCCGACCAGGTGCGGCAGCAGGTAGTCGCGCAGCAGCGCGAGCACCGCCGTACCGCCGGTCCCGATCGTGTACGCGTACCCCGTGCCGTGCCCGCCGTCGGCCGTGCGCACCTCGACGAAGAGCGTCTCCTGCTTGAGGAACGCCTGTACCGCGTCGGTGCGGACGGTCTCGACGGGAATGTCGACGAGGTACGCCTCGGCCTTGGTGACTGTCGACATCAGCTGCACTTGAGCAGGTCGCCGTCGAACTTCTTCCGCAGCTCCGCGGTGGTCGCGGAGCGGTCGGCCTCGTAGCCGTCCAGGTTGTCCTTGGTCACCACGAACGAGCCCGAGTCGATGGTCACTCCGGGTTCGGCCATGGTGCAGCCGCCGCTGAGCTTCATCAGGGCGTACGAGCCGACCTGGGCCTGACCGACCGGGTTCTGCAGGATGGTGGCGGCCACCGAGCCGCCGCGCAGCCCGTCGAGGACCGCCGGGTCGTCGTCGATGGCGATGACCTTGATGGGCAGCTTCGACTGGCGGACGCCCTCGGCCGAGGCGACCGCCGGGTTGTAGGCGGTGTTCACGATCGCCTGGATCTGGCGGCCCTTCGCGGCGAGGAGGTCGGCCACGGCCTTTTGCGCGCTCTGTAGGTCCTTGTCGATGTCGGTGACGCTCTGGATCAGGGTCACCTTGCCGCCGGTCTCGGCGACCGCCTTCTCCACGCCCGCGATCCGGCGCTGGGTGTTGGAGTCGACCTTGTTCCCGGTCAGGTGCACCAGGTTGCCCTGACCGCCCATCGCGTCGATGGCGGCCTTGGCACCCTTGTACGCGGCGACCTCCACGTCCGTGGAGAGGCAGAAGTCGGCCTTGTTGGCCCCGGCCGGGCAGGAGGCGAGCGAGCCGACGGGGAAGCCCTGCCGCTTGAGGTCCTCGAAGGTGGAGTTGATGTTGTCCGGCGAGACACCGAAGACGCCGAAGGCGTTGTAGCCCTGCGCGGCCAGGGACTTGAGCACGTCGTTCTGCTTGGTCTGGTCCCAGCCCGCGGTCTCGTTGAAGGTGACGTCGCCGAGCGCGAGTTCGGTCTTGGCCTTGGCCCCGGCGTCCTTCCAGGGCTGGAAGTACGGGTGCGAGCCGCCGGGCACGAGCGCGACCTTGACCTGGGCCGGTTCCCGGCCACCGGCTTCGGCGTCGGTGGTGTCGCTCTTCTTCGTGCAGGCCACAGTGGTCGTGGCGAGGGCCACGACGGTGAGGCACGAGCCGATTCGGGACAGAATTCTGCGCGACATGTTCGTCTCCTCGGGGGTGGTGGTGGCGAGACGCTGGCGGGGGAACCTATTTCCTATAGGATGTTGCTTTGCTAGTGTGTACTCGCTCACACCGGCACAGTCAAGGGGTTGCTGAGGAGACGAGATGGCCCAGCAGGAACCTCGCGAGGGTCGACTCCGTCCCGCCCGTCGACTCACCCTCACCGAGGACGTCTACGAGTCGATAAAGACGCTGGTGATGGACCACATCCTTCCCCCCGGCGAGCGGGTCAACATCGACGCGCTCGCCCGGGAGCTGGATGTCTCCCCCACCCCGGTCCGCGAGGCCCTCGCCCGACTGGAGGCCGACGGCCTGGTCCGTAAACGCCCGCTCTCCGGCTACACCACCACGCCGCTGCTGAGCCGGGCCGAGTTCGACGACCTGTTCGACGTCCGCCAACTGTTGGAGGGCGACACCGCCGGACGGGCCGCCACGCACGCCTCCGCCGAGGCCCGCCGACGGATCAGCGTCGAGGCGGCGGCGAGCATCGACGTGGAGGCCGGCGACGGATATCGCCGACACGCCGCCTTCACCGCCCTGGACGCGAAGTTCCACGACCTGATCGCCGAGGCCTCCGGCAGCCCCCTGCTGCGGGACACCATCACGCGGCTGCACTCACACCTGCACCTGCACCGGCTGTACTTTCCGGTCGCCGGCGCGCCGGACACCAACACCGAGCACCAGCGCATCGCCGCCGCCATCGTCGCCGGCGACGCGGCAGCCGCCACCGAGGCGATGCGCGCCCACCTCAGCGCCGCCCGGGAGCGCCACCTGCCCGCCTTCGACCGGCTCCCCGCCGCCCCCGCAACAGCGCGCGACTCGGCGTGACCCACCCCCACACTTCCGAGGAGCCGCCATGCGGATTGCCCTCTTCATCACCTGCGTCAACGACCTCGCGTTCCCGGCCACCGGCATCGCGGTCACCCGCATCCTGCGGCGACTCGGCCACACCGTCGACTTCCCCGCCGAGCAGACCTGTTGCGGGCAGATGCACGCCAACACGGGTTACCGGGCCGAAGCCCTGCCGATGGTGCGCAACTACGTCGACGTCTTCGACTCCTACGACGCCATCGTCGCGCCGTCCGGGTCGTGCACCGCGATGATCCGCGACCAGTACCCGAGCCTGCACCCGCCCGCCACCTCGGTGGCCGCCCGCACGTACGAGCTGTCCGAGTTGCTCATCGACGTTCTCGGCGTCACCGACGTGGGCGCCGAGTTCCCGGAGACGGTCACCTACCACCCAACCTGCCACGGCCTGCGGATGCTGCGCCTCGGCGACCGGCCGCTGAGCCTGCTGCGTCAGGTGCGCGGGATCAAGCTGGTCGAGCTGGGCGACGCCGAGGAGTGCTGTGGTTTCGGCGGCACGTTCGCCCTGAAGAACCCGGACGTCTCCACCGCGATGCTCACCGACAAGTGCGCCCGGGTCCGCGACACCGGCGCCCGGGTGCTCGCCGCGGCCGACAACTCCTGCCTGGCGCACATCGGCGGCGGCCTCGACCGCAACCGGTCGGGGGTACGGGCCGTGCACTACGCCGAGATTCTCGCCGAGACGGGAGCCACCTCATGAGCCAACCGGTCGCACCCGCCACCGGGAGCGGGCGGATCCGCACGCCGTTGCCCTTTCCCACCGCCGCCAAGCCGGCCGTCGCCGACACGCAGCTGCGGGCCAACCTGCACCGGGCAACCCGCACCATCCGGGCCAAGCGAGCCCGGGTCGTCGACGAGGTACCCGACTGGGAGGCCCTACGAGACGCCGGCTCGGCGATCAAGGCGGACGTCCAACGTCGGTTGCCGGAGCTGCTGGAGCAGTTCGAGGCGTCCGCCACCGCTGCCGGCGCCACCGTGCACTGGGCCCGCGACGCGGCCGAGGCGTGCCGGATCGTGGTCGCGTTGACCCGGGCCGCCGGGGCCGACGAGGTCGTGAAGGTCAAGTCGATGGCAACCCAGGAGATCGAGCTCAACGAGGCGCTGGAGGCCGCCGGGATCGCCGCGTACGAGACTGACCTCGCGGAACTGATCGTGCAGCTCGGCGAGGACACCCCCTCGCACATCCTGGTGCCGGCGATCCACTACAACCGGGCCCAGATCCGGGAGATCTTCCAGCGCCGGATGCCCGACGCGCCGGCCGACCTGAGCGACGAACCGGCCGCGCTGGCCGAGGCGGCCCGCGCCCACCTGCGACGACGTTTCCTCTCGGCCCGGGTCGCCGTTTCCGGCGCCAACTTCGCCGTCGCCGACACCGGCACCCTCGTGGTGGTGGAGTCCGAGGGCAACGGCCGCATGTGCCTCACCCTCCCGGAGACGCTGATCAGCGTCGTCGGCGTCGAGAAGCTGCTGCCGACCTTCACCGACCTGGAGGTCTTCCTGCAACTGCTGCCGCGTTCCTCGACCGGCGAGCGGATGAACCCGTACACCTCGATGTGGACCGGCGTCACCCCCGGCGACGGCCCGCAGGACGTGCACGTCGTCCTTGTCGACAATGGCCGCTCCGCGGTGCTCGCCGACCCGGTCGGGCGGCCGGCGCTGTCCTGCATCCGCTGCTCCGCGTGCCTCAACGTCTGCCCGGTGTACGAGCGGGCCGGCGGGCACGCGTACGGCTCGGTGTATCCGGGGCCGATCGGGGCGATCCTGTCGCCGCAGCTGACCGGCGTGGCCGACAACGCCTCGCTGCCGTACGCCTCGACCCTCTGCGGCGCCTGCTACGACGTGTGCCCCGTGAAGATCAACATTCCGGAGATCCTGGTGCACCTCCGCCAGCAGGCCCCGCACCCGCCAGCCGAACGGGCCGCCATGCGCGTCCTGTCCTGGGTGATGCGCAGCCCCCGACGCTGGGCCACCGCCCTGCGCCTGGCCCGGGCCGGCGCGGGGCCGCTCGGGGCGTACCGTGAGCGGCGCACCGGCGCCCGGACGCTGCGGCGACTGCCCTGGCCCGCCTCGGCGTGGACCCGGTCGCGAGACCTGCCGCTGCCCGCGCCACAGACCTTCCGGGAATGGTGGGGAAAGCAGTGAGCGCACGCGACGAGATCCTGGCGCGGCTGCGGACGGCCCTGGCCGACAGCCCGCCGCCGGTGGAGGTGCCCCGCCGGTACCGCCGGGTCGACGACCGCCCCGACCTGATCGGGACCCTGGTCGACCGCCTGGAGGACTACCGCGCGGTCGTCCACCACGGCATCGACGCCCTGCCCCGGCTGCTCAGCACGGTCGACCGGCTCGCCGTCCCCACCGACGTCCCCGCCCACTGGCTGGCCGGCTACGCCGGGCAGCTGCACCGCGACGCGCCCCCGCTGTCGCCGGCCGCGCTCGACGACCTGGACGCGGTCCTGACCGGCTGCGCCGTCGCGGTCGCCGACACCGGCACCATCATCCTCGACGCCGGCCCGGCACAGGGGCGACGCGCGCTCACCCTGGTGCCCGACCGGCACATCTGCGTCGTCCGCACCGACCAGGTCGTCGGTCTGCTGCCGCAGGCGCTGACCCGTCTGGACCCGCGCGCGCCGCAGACCTGGATCTCCGGCCCGTCCGCGACCAGCGACATCGAGCTCAACCGCGTCGAGGGAGTGCACGGCCCACGCCGGCTGGAGATCGTCCTTGTCGGCCCCGACGACGGAGTCGTCCTGGTCAGCCCCGACGACGGAGTCGTCCCAGGCGGCCCGGCGGGCAGCTCAGGCGTCTGACGACGACACCTGCTCGTCATTGCGACTCTCGCCCGGGTCGGCCGTCGCGTGCAGCGGAGTGCCGCGCACGTTGAGCAGCATGACGATGCCCACGCCGACCACCAGGGCGATGTCGGCGACGTTGCCGACGAAGAACCCGGCGTAGTCGATGAAGTCCACCACGTGCCCACGAGCGAACCCCGGCTCCCGGAAGAGGCGGTCCAGCAGGTGCGTCGCCGCGCCGCCGAGCACCAGGCCCAACGCCACCGCCCAGGCACGCGAGGTGACCCGCCGCGCCACGACCGTCACCGCGACCACCGCCGCCGCCGCGAACACCGCGAAGATCCAGGTGTACGCGAAGCCGATCGAGAAGGCGGCACCCGGGTTGTACACGAGTCGCAGTTGCAGCAGGTCACCGAGGATCGAGATGCTCTGCCCGCCGGAGAGCGCGGACTCGGCCCAGTACTTGGTGAGCTGATCCGCGGCGAGCACCACAGCAGCGATCAACACGACGGCGCGGAACATCCGCGAACCCTAGCCGGTCACCGGTGACCGTCACCACCGACGGATGGCGGCTGGCCCCGGTGGCCGGCGGACGCGACACGGGCGGCGGCTCGCGGTCATGCCGCGGCCCGCCGTCGCCGCAGTCGCCGCGCCAGCAGCAGCGCGCCAACGGGGACCAGCACGGCAGCGCCGCCGAGGGCGGCGAGCCGGACGGCGGCGCTGCGGCCACTGTTGGCGCTGCGTCCACTGTCGGAACTGCGTCCACTGTCGGAACTGCCCGCCGCCGGGGCGCCGTCGAGGGCCCAGTCGTGGGAGTCCTCACCCGAGCCGTACTCCGCGCGTTGTCCGGCGGGGCCGGTGGCCGTCGCACGGTACGCCGGGTTGAGGTCGGTGAGCGTCCGCACCGCGACGGTGACCGTGTCGACCGGCCCGGGGCAGGTGTAGTCGACTGTGGCGCCGACCCTCGCCAGCGCCTTCGACTCGGCGACCACGCCGAGGCAGCGACGCCCGCCGTCGGCCACCGTGATCCGCTCGAGCAGGTACGCGGAGAACCGCTCGGACGATGCGATCACCGCGGGATCGGTCGTGCGGTAGTCGACGGCGCCGTCGAGCAGGACGCGGTCCGGCGGTAGCAGGCCGAGCGAGACGCCGAGCAGCGTCAGGTCGTCCGGGCCGCCGACGCGCCACCGCACCCGTACGACCTCCGGACGCTTGTCGTCGCGCGCGATGGACACGGTCTGCGGGTCGCCGGACGGGTGCGCCACCGCCAGCGGCGGCAGGGCCGTGACGGACGCGGTGACGGCGAGCACCGCCAGTGGGAGGTTGGTCATCGCGCTTCGTCGACGACGTCGGTGCAGGGACACGAAGCGCTCCGGGATCGCGGCGGCAGGAATCGCGCCCACACTGCCGTAGGCGCGAGAACGTGCTGCTCCGGGTGGGTGTTCGGCACCAGACTGCGACGTGAACAGTTCTTGATCAACCACCTGATGCCGGCAAGTGGTAATTGCCAAGAGTGGCAACTGTGTCACCGTGATGATCAACGGTTCCGGCGCTGCGCCCACCCGACCAACGATTCCTCCCCACACCAGAGGAGCCCTCTGCGGCCCGGATGCGTCCGACCTTCCGACGCCTCGTGGCGTCGACCGCGGCGGCGGGGATGCTCGTCGACGCCGTCCGGTACGCCGTGCCGGTCGCCCTGCGGACCCGCGTCGCCACTCTCTTCCAAAGCCCGCGCGCCGCCGCCGATCCTCGACTGAGCCTCACCGATCTGATCGCCGAACCGCTGCGCGCCACCCGGACGCCCGAGTCGGCGGTCCGGGAACGGGTGGCCGAACTCGCCGACCTCGTCGGCCTCACTGCGGATCTGCGCAGCCGGCATCCCCACGCGGTGTCCGACGGGCAACTGCAACGCGCCTGCCTGACGCGGGCCCTTGTACACCGCCCCGACTACCTGCTCTGCGACGAGGCCACCGCGATGCTCGACGCCTCGACCCAGGCGCACGTCGCCGCCGTCATCCGCGACTACCAGCGGACCCAGCAGGCCGGGGTCCTGGTCATCACCCACGACCAGACCCTGCTGGACCGCTGGAGCGACCGGATCGTCGACCTGGCTGGCACAGCGGGGGCACGCGCCTGACCCTCGGTGCGGTGGTTGCGAATGCCGGGGCAACGGGCGATCGGCATCGGAGGTCCGCCTCCGCCACTCGGGCGCGGCAGCGTCAGCCGACGTCGAGGGGCACCCGCCGAGCGCGGGGGTCCGTACGGCCGGCGAGGATGGCGGCGAGGATCTCCGCGCCGTCGACGACCCTCGGGCCGGGGCGGTTGAAGTAGGCAGGCCCGTCGACCACCCACACCTGCCCCTGACGGACCGCGGGCAGGTCCGCCCAACCGGGTTGCGCGGTCGCCACGGACAACTCGTCGACGGTTCGCTCAGGCGTGAACCCGCACGGCCCGAACACCACCACCTCGGGCGCCAGGTCCGCGACCACCGACCACAGGTGCGGGGTGCTGTGCGCGCCCGGCCCGAGCAGCAGAGACCGCCCGCCCGCGTAGGTGATCTGCTCCGGCACCCAGTGCCCGCCAGGCATCAACGGGTCAAGCCACTCGACGAACAGCACCGTCGGCGCGCCGGGCACCGGCCCCGGCAACGCGGCGAGGCGACGCTCGGCGTCGGCTCGGATCTCCGCCGCCCTGCCTCCGGTGCCGGTCAGCGCGGCCACGGCATCGACAGTGTCCAGGATCCCGCCGATAGTCCTCGCCTCAAGGGACATCACCCTGGTGTCGAGATCGATCAGACCAACCGCGTCGTTGACCCGCTGGTAGGAGACCGCACACACGTCGCACAGATCCTGGGTCAGAATCAGATCCGGCTTCAACCCCTCCAGCATGGCGACGTCGAGCTGGTACAACGACGATCCTCGGTGCGCGTCACCGGCGATCGCCGCCGAGATCTCCCGGCTCGTCAAGGTCTCAGGCAGGGACGTCGCGGTCACCGCCGGGATGTCGGCCAGAACCCCCGGCGGCCAGTCACACTCGTGGGTACGGCCGACCAGTTGCCCGGTCAGGCCAAGCATGGCCACGATGTCCGTGGCCGCCGGCAGCAGGGAGACGATTCGCACGCCAGCCTGCCTACCAGGCGCGACCGAGCCACGTCCACTCCCCAACAGCCCGTACACGGCCGGCCGCCGACGGGCGTTTTCATCAGGCGTGGTGCTGCGACCGTGGCTGTCGACATCCTCGCGTCTGGCTTCCTTCGAGTACCTCGCCCTGTCACATCGGCTCGTCGTCTGGGCTCATAAGCACGAGTGCACACGCGCGAGGAGGACACAATGCAGTTTGAAGAAGCCGCCGAGGCCGCCGACGAAGCGACGATGCGGTCGATGCTGTCCGCCGACCCTGGGCTGTGCGATCGGCACGCAGACCTGGTTACGCGGATGGCCGAGGCGCGCAACTGGTCAACGGTCCGGCTGCTCATCGATCTTGGCTTCGGCGTCAACGGTGTCACCGCCGCCGGCGCCACCGCCTTGCACTATGCGGCGGCAGCGGGTGAGCTGTCGATCGCGCGCCTGCTGGTCGAGCACGGTGCCGACCACACCGCCCGCGAACCTGGGTTCAACGCGCAGCCGGCGGGCTGGGCGCAGTACTTCAAGAAGCGGGAAACCCAGAAATATCTCGAGTCCCTGGCCTGATGCTGCGCCGTCCGGTCACGCGGCATCAGACCCACAACTCGTGGAAGCGGCGCTCGGCATTCACCCCATTGTTCGCTCCGTCTGGTTTAGGAGGGCGGACGCGAGGCGGTGAACGCGGTCGGCGTCGCGGACAACGTCGATCCTGACGATCTTGTCGCCCGCGACAGTGAAGGCCATGACAGAGAACGGCTGCCCGTCGCGGGTGATCAACGTTCCGATCGTGCCGTTGACCAGGGCGGGGCGCAGTTGGCCACCGCGTGGGGCGCGGGCCTGCTTGGCCACGGCTGCCGCGCCGCGAACGACGGTCGCCGGCCTGGCGGTGCCGAAGTCGGTGCGCAGGACGACGTCGGGGTCGAGAGCCTGCACGAGGGCGTCGAAGTCACCGGTCCACGCAGCCGCGTAGAAGGCACGGACGACCTGCCGCTGGCGCGCTAGATCCGGATCGGGTGAAGGGATCTCGGCACCGTGCACTCTGCGCCGTGCCCGGCTAGCGAGTTGTCGCGCGGCGGCCGGGGTACGGCCCGCGATGCCGGCGATCTCCTCGAAGGGCAGGTCGAACATGTCGTGCAGCACGAACGCCAACCGCTCAGCAGGAGTGAGCTGGTCGAGCACGACGAGCAGGGCCAAGCTCACCGAGTCGGCCAGCAACGCCTCCTGCTCGGGGTCGAGGTCCCCGTCCGGAATGACAACCAGGTCGGGCAGGTGCGTGGCGAACGGATCCTCCCGGCGGCGTCGGCGAGAGCGCAACATGTGCAGGCATTCCCGGGCGACGACAGTGGTCAACCATCCGCCGAGGTTGTCGATCTGATCCGCGTCGAACCGGCTCAGCCGTAGCCAGGCATCCTGAACAGCGTCGTCCGCGTCAGCCAGCGAACCGAGCATTCGATAAGCCACCGCCCGCAGCCGGGGTCGGTGCTGCTCGAAGCGCGCGGCCAACCACTCATTCTCGTCCATCGGTCACACCATCCCATCGCCAAGGCTCACAGGGATGAACCCTCAGGCACAGCGAACGTGACACCGCCAAACCCGGGAAGCGGCCTCTGACCTGTGCGAACTGAGAGTGGGCGATGCTGGTATCGAACCAGCGACCTCTTCGGTATGAACTCTCGGCAAGCCGGTCGGCTCGGGCTTGATGCGACCTCAGACGGCCTGCTGGCGTGCTTGTCGGCTCGGTTCGGCCGGCACGGTTGCTGTACTTAGCTGCTGTACTGCTGGCGTCAGACGAGGCGCTGGATGCGAACCTTCGGGCGCTCGTTCCTGAGGTGGCCGTGCTTGTGCTGGCGGACCTGCTCGTCCCAGACCTCTTGGTCGTAGTCCGGGTCTGGCGGGATCCACTTGTGGGAGCCGTCGCTGTAGTGGAACTTCTCGTCACCCCGCCGCAGGATGCTCATCGGGTCCAGCCGAGGAATCGGTAGTGCAGGTGGCCCGCGGGAACGTGAGCCAGGTCCTGGGCGGCGTCGACGAGCTGGGCGGCCAGGTAGAGGGCCAATGACATCGGGGCTCGGTCGTACTCGGCTCGCAGCTCTCGGCGCCGGCTCTGGCAAGGCCACTCCCCCGCACAGCCGCCGCACGTCCAGGCTGGCTTGATCGGGTGATGAGTAGTCACTGCGGGCCGTCCTGGCTGGGCCAGTGACCGCGGTTGATCGGGATGCGGTGGCGGCGTCGGCATGGCAGCTCGCCTCCGCAGCGGCGGACGCGCCGCCAGTGTCGCCAGGACCAGACGGGCCGGTGGCGGCGGGCCAGAGTCAGCGCCACCGCCAGCACGTAGTCGTCGTACGAGACTCGCTTCACCGGCTCGCCTCGCCGGCTCGCGCCAGGGTCTGCCCTGCCCATGTCGATGGGAGCACTGCCGTCTCCTTGTGCCGGAGCAAATCTGGGGGCGTGGATGCCCGAACGCGGGGGACGCGCCGAACATCCACGCCGGCGAGGACGGCCCACAGCGCCAACCGAGGGAATCGACCTCCTCGGCAGCCTCCCATAGGTACCGTTGGGTAGTCAAGGGCTGACGTAGGTGGTCTACTCGTGTTGCCAACCGAGGAGAACCACGTGCCGCCGCGTTACCGCTACGAGCAGATTGCCGACGACCTCGCCGAACGCATCGCGTCAGGCGAGTTCCAGCCCGGCTCCAAGCTGCCCAGTCGGCGAGAGTTGATCGAGCACTACGGAGTCACCGAGCCGGTGATCGATCGTGCCATGCAGGTACTACGGATCAAAGGGATGACCGAAACGCTTCCCGGCGTCGGCGTCTTCGTCGCCGAGTAGATCCCCTCGGAGAGTTGGCCGCCACGCCCGCGAGATCTCGCTTACAAGTTCTGGGCGCTCCGTCCAGGCCGGTCCGTGTCCGTCTCTGACCTCGGGCGGCAGTCCGCGGCTCTCCACCCGCACCCATCCCAGTCTGTCCCCGTTGCTGTCGACAGCACCAGGAGAACCGCTCAGGAGCAGGGGAAGTCAGGGAAGGCTCTCTTCCTGCCCGACCTCCAATCGGTCTGCTCGACGGTGAAGTTCCGCAGCTATGGCGTCCCAGTCCGGACCGAAGGCATGCAGGTCGTTGGCCGCCACACGCAACAGCTCGACATCCTCTGGCCGTTGGAGGCACGCCAGCCGGAACGCGAGGTTTCGCGCCCATACCGGAAGACCTATCCAGTCCTCCTCCAGCAGCACCTCCAGCATCGCCACGATTTCGTCAGCCGATGCGAAGGTCACCACCTCAACATATGCACTGGCAACGCGCTCGCTGTACCGTCGACCAGCGAGCAGCCGGGCCAACTCAAGCAGCGACATGCACTCCGGGGCGTAGGGCTCGGCGTCAGAGGACTCCTCGGGACGATCCCTAGTACCCCTATCCAGCAGCGCCCGCAGCCAACCCGTCGTCTTCACAACTCAGAAGCTAACCGCTCCTCACCTGATGAGACGGGTACGGCAGAGACGCCGAGCGACGGTTCGACGCAGGTGAGTTGAAGCGGAACTGAGAGCCGCTGTACCGCTACCAGCGGGATCAGCCTTCGACACCTGCTCGTGCGGAGTCTCGGGCTGCCACCGT
Organism: Micromonospora sp. NPDC007208; assembly: GCF_042869175.1. Classification (NCBI taxonomy): domain Bacteria; kingdom Bacillati; phylum Actinomycetota; class Actinomycetes; order Micromonosporales; family Micromonosporaceae; genus Micromonospora; species Micromonospora sp. NPDC007208. Next base: position 44,287 of record NZ_JBIAFG010000019.1, read on the forward strand.
TCAGCACTGCTTGACGACGTTTCACGGTGTCTTGTGCCCCGTCTGTGCCCCAGAACTTTCGTCGAAGGACTCCCACCCTTGTCCGCGTCCCGGAGCTTGCTCAGCGTCGTAAACGCCTTGGTCTGTGATCCGCGCACCGCTTAGCCTCTTCGGCATGGAGCAGCTGCGCGGCCTTGCCATCCGGCTGACCATGGATGAGCCGGTCGGCGATGACCTGCCGATGGCGGCTGCTCACGCACTAACCCGAGGCGTTGACTCTCCGAGCTTGCGTGAGCTCGCTGGCCTTTCGAAGGGCCAGTCACGGGAAGCCGTTGACCTGTTCCGCCAGACAATGGACGAGCTCGGCTGTCCAGTCCGAGACAAGAGCGGCGCCCGGCTACACCTCATGCGTGAGGCAGCAGCGAACATAGTTGCTGGAAAGGGCGACCCCGAGGACCTGGCCCACAAGATTTACTGGCAGGCGTGCTACTCCGGAATGCCGGAGCTTCGAGCGGTGGGGGATCGCTTCTTAGAGCTGTACGCCGGATGGGACGCAACGAATGACCAGGCAGAGGAGGCGGTAGTGGCCATGAAGGCTGCGGCGCAGTCGTTCCTTTGCGAAGATCCAGCAGATGACCCGACTCCTTGACCCCCAGGCAACCAACACAGCCGCCGACCTGCACCTCCACGACAAGTGAGCTGAAAGAACGGTCCTCCTGTGTCCACGCCCGTCCGTTGAAGTCCGTCCCCGTCGTCACCCGGTTAGTCACCCGGCCCCCTCGGGGACCCGTACCGCCGACCTGGCGTTGCCCCCTGCCCGGCGGCCCGCGACCGACATCGCCGTCGCATGCCGCTCGACGTGGCCTGGGTACTGTCACCCGCATGGACCGGCATCAACTGATCGCCCTGCTGGCGGGCGGGGGCAGCGCATATGCGATGTGTCGAGACGCGCTCCACGACGGCGCAGACTTCACCATCGCGAACGGGGCCATGCCCGCAAACCACTTCGCCCGGATCTATGACCGCCGCAAGCGGCATTGCCAAGAGCGTGGTATCGCCACGCTCGGCTTCCGTCAAGGCATCGAACGTCTGCAAAATGCGAGGGATCACGCTGTACGCCTGGGCTGGGTCAAGATCACGAACCCGGACTACCATTTCCAACTCTTCCTCACCGAGGACCTGTCTGCGGTCATTGCCTGCATCGGAGTTGACCAAGCGCATCAGGTTCGCCGAGACGACGGCCCGAACTGACCTCTTCGGTGTGAACGAACGGCTCTGCTCAGCCGGCGATGTCCACGACGACCTTGCCCTCGGCGGTGCCGCCGGCGACCAGGTGGTGGGCGTCCATGACCGTGTCGAGCGTGAACCGGCGCCCGTCCAGCCGGGGGCGCAGCGCACCGGCATCGGCCAGCGTCGCGATCTCGCGCAGGATGACGCCGTGGTGTTCGCGGCCCCGCCCGGTGAGCATCGGTAGCAGGGTGAACACGCCGGAATAGGTCGCGCCACGGAACGACAGCGGAGCGAGCGAGTGTGCGCCCCAGCCCAGCGCGCTGACGACGTGCCCGTGGTAGGTGCGCACCGCCGCGAACGAGGCGTCGAGCGTCGCGCCGCCGACGTTGTCCATGACGATGTCGAACCCCTCGCCGCCGGTGTACCTCTCGACGTACTCCTCGACGTTGCTCACGGTGTAGTCGATCGGCACGGCGCCCAGGCTCTCGATTACCCGCATGCTCGCCGGCCCGCCCGTGGCGTACGCCTCGGCGCCTCGCGCCTGGGCAAGTTGCACGCCCACGTATCCGACACCGCCGGCACCGCCGTGCACCAGCACCTTCTGCCCGGCGCGGACCCCGGCCCGGTCGACCAGCCCCTCCCAGGAGGTGATCGCCGCCAGGGGCAACGCGGCGGCCTCCCGCATCGAGAGGCTGCTCGGCTTGGGGGCCAGCAACCGGGCGTCCACGGCGGCGTACTCGGCAAGCGACCCCTGGAGGTCGCCGACGCCCCCGCACAGCCCGTACACCTCGTCTCCCGGCTCGAAGCCGCTCACGTCCGTGCCGACCGCCGCGACGACGCCGGCCAGGTCCAGGCCGAGCACCGCGGGCAGCTCGACGCGCGCGTGCGCGGCCTTTCCGGCCTGGATCTTCGTGTCGAGCGGGTTGACCCCGCTGGCGACGATCCGCACCAGCACCTGGCCGGGCCCGGCGGTGGGTTGATCGATCTCCTCGATCGTCAGCGGATCGTCGAACTCCCGCAGCACCGCAGCACGCATGGCATTCCACACTCTCCGTGGTCGAGACGTCACGTGGACGCTATCCGACCGGATTGTCGGGCGGACGGCTTCCTCGGTGACCCGCACCGGCGACCATCGGAACTTTCGGCCGACCCGGCCGACCACCCGGATACCAGCCGTCCGGGCTGGTCAGCTTTTGCCGTCTGAGGAAAAAGATCGTGACCTCTTGTAAAAAGTCTCGGCACAGTGAGGATATTCAGATGCGTCGTCACCCTCAGATTGCTGGGCGGGTGGTCTCGGGCCTCCTCGCGTTCCTCCTCGCCTCGGCGATCGCTCTGCTCGCCCCCGCTCAGCCCGCCGCAGCGCACGGGACCCTCGCCATGTCCACACCGGCGAGCGGCGCCACAGTGCGCGAGCCGTTGACGGAGGTGCGGCTGTTCTTCACCGAGAAGGCCGCCGCCAACGCGTTCTTCACGATCACCGCCCCGGGCGGCACCCGTGTCGACAACGGCTGGTCGCAGGGGGAGCCGAAGCCGCTGGACAAGCCGGTGCGCGAGTACTTCCTGGTCAACGGGCAGTTCGAGCCACGGGAGTACACGACGGGGTTCCCCGCGGTGGTGTCCGTCGCCCACCTGCCCGCCAAGGGCCAGTACTCGGTGAGCTACCTGTCGGTCGCCTCGGACGGCGACACCGTGCGGGGCACCCTGACCTTCCGCTACGACGGGCGGGTGACGGCAGCGCCGCAGGGGTGGAGCCCGCCGTCGACCCAGCCGGACCCGGCGCTGCTGGCCGCCACCGAGCAGCACCAGGCTTCCGGGCAGGGTTCGGCGGTGCCGACCACGCCTGCCGACCCGGCGACCCCGACGGCTGCGGCGGCCCCGCCGACCGGGTCGAACGAGGAGAGCGGTCCCGGGGCACTGGCCTGGGCCGGCTGGGCGGCGGCGGTCGCGGCGGTCGGGGCGGTGGCCGGGTTCGTCGTCTGGCGTCGCCGATCCGCCGGCACACCCACCGGCCGGGGCCGTACCTCGGGGGCGACCTCCGGTCGACGCGGCGGTGGCGCCCGTACCACGAACAGGGCCGGCACTGGCAAGGCCGGCACTGGCAAGGCCGTCGGCGGCAAGGCTGCCGGGGACAAGGTCGTCGGGGGCAAGGCCGGCGCGGCGACCGGCGTCGTCGCGCGTACCGCGAGCGACAAGCGGCGGCCCGCCACCGTGCCGGTGGCGCGCAACGGCAACACGGTCGTCACGGCCCGCACGGGCGTTGCGGTCGATCCGACGTCGACCGATCAGGTGACCAAGGCCCTCGCCAGCACGGACGGCGAGCCGACGGTCGACCCCGGACCACGGCCCGACACGGACCTCGCCGCCGCGACGCCTGGGTCCCGGCTGAGCAACACCCACCTGGCGCTGTTCGTCGGTGGTCTGGTGGTGGCCCTGCTGGCCGGGTTCGGTTTGGCCCGTATCGGCACCGCCGACGAGAGTCGTCCGGCGACCGGTAACGCACGACCGTCAGCCGGTGGACCGCCCGCCTCGGGGCAGGTGGGCTCCGCGACCGACGGGCACCAACACCCCGCCGGTACGGGGCCGCACACGCATCGGGGTGACGACGCGACGGGCGCGACGCTGGCGACCGGGACGACGGTCAGCGCCGGTGGGTACACCCTGCAACCACTGGAGCGGTCCCAACCGCCCGGTGTACGCGCCGACTACCGGTTCCGCATCGTCGGGACCGACCGGCAGCCGGCAACGACCTTCGCGGTCGTCCACGACAAGCCGTTGCACCTGATCGTGGTGGGCCGCGACCTGACCGGCTACCAGCACCTGCACCCGACAATGGCACCCGACGGCACCTGGAGCGTCCCCCTGACGCTGGCCCGACCCGGCGGCTACCGCGTCTTTGCCGACTTCTCCGTCACGGCGGCCGACGGCACGCAGCGGCCTCTCGTGCTGGGCGTCGACCACATCGTGCCCGGCGCGCACACCCCGACCGCACTGCCGCCAGCACAGGCGCAGGCGACGGCTGGTCCGTACGCGGTGTCGATGACCGGCACCCCGACGGTGGGAGTGACGGCGCCGATCCACTTCCAGGTCAGTGCCGACCCGACCGTACCGGCGCAGTTGGAGCGATACCTGGGCGCGTACGGGCACCTCGTCGTGGTTCGTGAGGGTGACCTCGGCTATGTGCACGTCCACCCCGAGCAGGAGTTGGTCGACGGGACTGTCAAGTTCTGGCTGACCGCGCCGAGTTCAGGCCGGTATCGGGCCTTCTTCGACTTCCAGGTCGCCGGCAAGGTGCACACCGGGGAGTTCACGATCAACGTTCCCTGAGTCCGGAACTTTCTCCGAGCTGCGGCCGACCAACCTCCCAGCAGCAACCATCGGAGGAAGAACACATGCGCACCACCAGCCCGAATGCTTCTCGCCGCCGCTCGGCCGCCATCCTTGCCGCCGCGATCCTGACGGTGGGCGTCGCCGGTTGCGGCTCGTCCGACTCTCCGTCGACCGCGCAGGCGGGCCCGCCCGCGTCGGCCTCGGCCAACCCGGACGCTGGTGTGATCGGCATTCGTGACCCGTGGGTGAAGGCGGCCGACGAGGGCATGACGGCGGCCTTCGGGACCCTGGTCAACGACGGCGACACCGATGTCACGGTCACTGGTGCCACGACCTCCCTGTCACCGATGGAGCTGCACGAGATGACCATGAAGGACGGCAAGATGGTCATGCAGCAGAAGCAGGGCGGCATCGTGATCAAGGCCAAGAGCACGCACGCCTTGGAGCCCGGCGGCGACCACCTCATGCTGATGAACCTCACCAAGCCCGTCCAGGCCGGCGACGAGTTGACCTTCACCCTGACCTTCGCCGACGGCAAGACCCAGCAGTTCCGCGCGGTGGCCAAGCCGTTCACCGGCGCGCAGGAGAGCTACGCCCCCGGGCACGGCGAGCCGATGACCGGCACGAGCGCCACGCCGGGGATGAGCATGAGCCCGGCATCGTGACGCGGACGCCGCCTGTCCGGCCGGTGAGCAGGCGTGGCCTGCTCACCGGCGGAGCCCTGGCCGCCGGCGGAGCCCTGGCCGGCGGTGCCGCGATTGCCGCTACCCGTGTGGGGAGGACCGGACCACCGTCGGCGACCGCTGGCGACACGACCCTGGCGGCGACCGTCGGCGGCTTGGTCGAGCCGTTTCACGGCGCCCGGCAGGCCGGGGTGGCCACCGAAGCACAGGCGCACGCGTCGTTCGTGGCACTCACCCTGCGGGCCGGCGTCGACCGGGCCGCGCTGGGTCGGATGTTGCGGTTGCTCACCGACGACGCCGCCCGGCTCACCCAGGGCCGACCCGCGCTGGCCGACACCGAGGCCGAACTCGGGCTGCTCCCGGCCCGGTTGACAGTGACCTTCGGCTTCGGGCCCGGCCTCTACCGGGCGGCCGGCGTCGACGACCGCCGGCCAGCATCGGTCAGCGACCTGCCGTCGTTCCGCATCGACCGGCTCCAGCCGGCCTGGTCCGGCGGTGACCTGCTGCTGCAGATCTGCGCCGACGACGCGATCTCCGTCGCCCACGCCCAGCGGGTCCTGATCAAGGACAGCCGACCGTTCGCCACCGTGCGGTGGGTCCAGCAGGGCTTCCGGCGCAGCCCCGGTGTCGAGCCGGGTGGCCACACCCAACGCAACCTGTTCGGTCAGCTCGACGGCACCGCCAACCCCCGGCCGGGCACACCCCTGGACACCGCGCTATGGGTACCGGACGGGCCGGCGTGGCTACGGGACAGCACCACAGTGGTGGTCCGGCGGATCAGCATGAACCTGGAGACCTGGGACCTGCTCGGCCGGACCGACCGCGAACTCGCCGTCGGGCGGCGGCTCGACACCGGCGCCCCGCTCACCGGCACCGCCGAACACGACGAACCCGACTTCGCCGCCACCGGCCCGGACGGCCTCACGGTCATTCCCGACTTCTCGCACATGACCCGCGCGCACGTCACCGACGACCGGCTGAAGATCCTGCGCCGGCCCTACAACTACGACGGTGTGCCGACAGCCGAGGGGCACGCCGACAGCGGCCTGATCTTCACCTCGTACCAGGCCGACATCGCCCGGCAGTACCTGCCCATCCAACGCCGCCTGGCCGAACGGGACCTGCTCAACGAATGGACCACGCCGATCGGTTCCGCCGTCTTCGCCATCCCGCCCGGATGTCCACCGGGCGGTTGGGTCGGCGAGCAGGTGCTCGGATGACCAGGCCAACCGGAGTTTCGTCACCGTCGTCCCGGCCCACCGCCGTCCGGCTCGGCGCGGCGGTGCTCGCCGTCGTCGTGGCGCTGCTCGTCCCGGCCAGCCCGGCCTGGGCGCACAACTCGCTCCGGACGGCCACGCCCGCTCGGGACGCGACGCTGTTGAACGCACCGACCGAGGTCACGCTCGAATTCATGCAGCGACTCGACCCCGCGTTCACCACGATCGTGCTCACCGACGCCGCCAAGCGGAAGCTTCCCACCGGCGAGCCGGTGGTAACAGGGGCGACGAGCACGGTCCAGGTGACCGACACCCTGCCGAACGGGACGTACACGGTCGCCTACCGGGTCGTCTCCGTCGACGGGCACCCGGTTCAGGGGTCCTATCCGTTCACGGTGGCCGATCCCACGTCCAGCGCCGCGCCGGTTGCCAACGTCAGCGCGTCAGCGCCCGCCCCGTCCGCCGCCGCCGCCGCGGTGGAGTCTGGCGGTGGTCCGAGCGCCGGTGTACTCGTCGCGGGCGCCGCACTGGCCCTCCTCGTCCTGGCGGCGGCCGGGCTGCTGTGGCGACGGGCGGCCCGACGCTGATCCGACCCGCGCGGTCGGCTCGCCTCATCACCTCACCAAGCAAGGTCAACACGTGTCCGACACAGCACCACGGCAGTTCGCCACCGACGATCCGAGCGGCGCCCGCACCGTCGCCACCGCCTCGACAACCCCGACGGGTCCAGCCTCGTCCGCCGACCGACGCAGGGGTCCCAACGACTCCGGCTGGTTGGTGACGGTCGCCGCCGTCGCGTCGGGGGTCACCCTCCTGGTACTCGGCCTGCGGGTCGGGGGTGCGCTCACGGCGGCGATTCCGGGCCTCCCCGACGCCGGGCCGATCACGACCCGGGCACTACCCGTGTTCCGGCTCCTGTCCGACGGTCTCGCCACCGTCACCGTCGGCATGCTGGTGACCGCCGCGTTCCTGCTGCCCGGCGACGGACGCAGCGTCTCGCCGCACGGCTACCTGCTCCTGCGGCGGGCCGGTGTCGCCGCGCTCGGTTGGTCGGTGACGGCGCTGTCCCTGGTGGCGCTGACCGCCTCGGACCTCCTCGGACAACCACTGGCGACGCTCGGGCCCGCGACGGTCGTCAGTTTCGCCACCACCATCTCGCAAGGCCAGTCGCTCATGTTGCAGGCCGGCCTGGCCCTGACCGTGGCACTGCTGGCCCGATTCGGAGTGTCCCGGGGGCTCGCCGCGACCGCCGCGGTCCTGGCCCTGGTGGCGGTGCTTCCCCCGGCCTTCACCGGGCACTCCGCCGGGGCTGGTAACCACCAGATCGCCGTCACCAGCCTGGCCCTGCACATCCTCGCCGCCGCGGTGTGGATCGGCGCGCTCGTCGCCCTGCTGGTGGTACGGCGCAGTCGGCTGCTGGCCGACGCCGCCGCTCGGTACAGTCGCCTCGCGCTGGGCTGCTTCGTCGCCGTGTCGGTCAGCGGGACGGCCAACGCCGCCGTCCGACTCGGGTCGGTCGACCAACTCTGGCACTCCCGCTACGGCTGGTTGGTTCTCGGCAAGCTCGCCGCCCTGCTGATCCTCGGCGCGCTCGGCGCGATACACCGCGCCCGTACCCTGCCGGCGTTGCGTGCCGGAAGGCGATGGGCGTTCGGCCGGCTGGCCGCCGGTGAACTGGTCGTGTTCGCCGCCACCATGGGGCTGGCGGTGGCGCTCTCGCGCAGCCCCACTCCCGTCGCCGAAGCCGGCACCGACGCCGACCCGATCACCGAACTGCTGGGCTTCCCGATGCCCGCCGCGCCCAGCGCGGGACACCTGCTCGGACAGCCACTGCCGGACATGTTCTTCCTGACCCTCTGCGTGCTCGGCATCGGCGGCTACCTGGCCGGAGTGCGCCGGATGCACGCGCGTGGGCACCACTGGCCGGTCACCCGAACGGCGAGTTGGCTGGGCGGGTTGCTCCTGTTGGCGGCGGTCACCAACCTTGGCGTCGCCCGCTACGCGTACGTGCTGTTCAGCGTGCACATGGCCCAGCACATGGTGTTGTCGATGCTGGTGCCGATCCTGCTTGTCGGCGGCGCGCCGGTCACCCTCGCCCTGCGGGCCCTGCGTCGACCAGCCGACCCGGGAGTACGCGGTGCCCGGGAGTGGCTGCTGATCGCGGTGCACAGCCGGCTCGCGAAGCTGCTCACGCATCCGCTCGTCGCGCTGGGTATCTACACCGCCAGCCTGTTCGGCCTGTACTTCAGCGACCTGCTCGGCATGTTGATGCGCTCCCACCTCGGTCACCTCGCGATGCTCACCCACTTCGTGGTCGCGGGTTGTCTGCTGTTCTGGGTGCTCATCGGTGTCGACCCGGGTCGCCGCCGCCTTCCTCACCCCCTGCTGGTGGTCATCCATCTGGCGTCGATGATGGCGCACGGCTTCTTCGGCCTGGTCCTCATGCAGACGACCACTGTCATCGCCCCCGACTGGTACCTCGCTGTGCACCCCACCTGGGCGTCGTCGCTGCTGGCCGACCAGAAACTCGGCGCCGGCATCGCCTGGGCGTTCGGCGAGCTGCCGGCCGTCGTCGTCATGATCGTCCTGATTCGCCAGTGGATTCGCGCCGACCAGCGCGAACAGGGGCGCCTCGACCGGGCCGCCGACCGGGCCGACGCCACCGGAGCGGAGGACGACCTCGCCCGCTACAACGCGTTTCTCGCCGCAGCCGGACGGACCGACAGCGACCCGGGCCGCACGGCCCGGCCGGACCAGCCCTGACATCGGGAACCTGATCTTCGGGAACCGCCGGCGTCTCTCCCCCGACTACCAGTCAGGGCCGACGCGACACCTCACCGGGCGACCAGACCAGTACGGGAAACACCTTCCGGCTTCCCGACTCTTCCGATCGGATCACCATGTCTCTCACCGCACTGTCCGGCACGCCGACGCCGGAGCCCGCCACCACCGCCGAGAAGCCGGCCCGACCGGCCCGGCGCACGTCGCCGTTCGGCGCGCTGTTGCTGCGGCTGCACTTCTACGCCGGCATCCTCGTCGCCCCGTTCCTGGTGGTCGCCGCACTGACCGGCCTGGCCTACACCACGACACCGCAACTCGACACGATCCTCTACGGCGACCAGCTGACCGTCGCCCAGGTGGGCGACCGTCAGCTGCCGCTGGCCGAGCAGGTCGGCGCCGCACGCAACGCACACCCCGACGGCAGCATCACCACCGTGCAGCCCGGCGACGGCGACCAGACCACCCGGGTGACGTTCTCCCTGCCGGATCTCGGCGAGAAGCAGCACACGGTCTACGTCGACCCGTACACCGCGCAGGTCAAGGGCCAGTTGACCACCTGGTTCGGGTCCACCCCGGCTACGACCTGGTTGGACGACCTGCATCGCAACCTGCACCTGGGCGTGGTGGGCCGGCACTATTCCGAGCTGGCCGCGAGCTGGCTGTGGGTGATGGCACTCGGCGGGGTCGTCCTCTGGTGGCGTCGACGCGGTGCAGCCCGCGCCGCCGCTCGGCACCTGCTCGTGCCGGACCTGTCCACCGGTAAGGGTGTCCGCCGTACCCGAGGATGGCACGCCACCACAGGCATCTGGCTCACCGTCGGCCTGCTCTTCCTTTCCGCCACCGGGTTGACCTGGTCACGCTATGCCGGGGCCAACTTCGGCGCCGGCCTCGACGCACTACAGGCCCGTGCACCGGAGATCTCGACCAGCCTCACCAACGCCCCTGCCGCTCCTGCCGATACTGGCGGCGGCCACGAGCACGGTGCCGCCGGGGCGGGCGGGGTGGTCGAGTCGGCCGCCTTCGACCGGGTCCTGGCGGTCGCTCGCGACGCGGGCCTCTCCGGCCCGGTCGAGATCACCCCCGCGCCGGAGCCGGGCTCGGCGTGGACCGTCACGCAGGTCGACAACACCTGGCCGGTCAACAAGGACCGCATCGCCGTCGACCCGGCCTCCGACACGATCACCGCCCGCAGCGACTTCGCCGAATGGCCGCTGCTGGCCAAACTGAGCGGCCTCGGCATCCAGGCCCACATGGGGATCCTCTTCGGCCTGGTCAACCAGATCCTGCTCGCCGCGCTCGCCCTCGGGCTGCTCTGCGTCATCTTCTGGGGCTACCGCATGTGGTGGCAACGCCGACCCACCCGCGCCGACCGCCGTGCGATAGCCGGCGCTCCGCCGGCCCGCGGTGGCGTACGCGGCCTGCCGCTCTGGGCGCTGCTGATCGGCGTACCGGTGATCGTGGCGATCGGCTGGGCGCTGCCCCTGTTCGGGCTCACAGTGCTCGCCTTCCTCGTCGTCGACGTCGCGCTGGGGACGGCGTCTCGCCGCCGACGACCTGCCGCGGTTCCCACCTCCCCGGCAGCCGCGGGAAGCTGATCCAGCGGTCCGGCCGTCCGTCAGGCGACGGACGGCCGGACCGGTGGATCAGATCACGACCTGCTTGGTGTTCGGCAGGCTGTCCACGATCGACTTCTGCACGTTGATCGTGTCGGCGATGACCTCGTGGGGCGTGTTGGCCATCCACTGCATCACCGAGATGTCCTCGAACCGGGGATGGCGGAACATCTCCAGGAACACCAGCGGCTCGTCGCCGGTGTTTTCGATGTAGTGGCCGTACGCGAAGGGGACATAACCCACGTCGCCGGCCTGGAAGTCGAACGTCCGGGCGGCGGCCTGCGAGGCGAAGACGCCCATCCGCCCGGTGCCGGAGATGTAGTACTGCCACTCGTCGGTGGTCGGGTGCCAGTGCAACTCGCGCAATCCTCCCGGCTCGACCTCCACCAGGGCCGCGGCGGTGGTCACGGAGGCGGCGAAGTTGGTCGAGTCGGTGATTCGAACCGTTCCGCCGCGGAAACGCTGCGGGGTCTGCGCGTGCATCCGGTGCTTGAAGCTTCGCGGGATGTCGCCGGTCGGGCTGACCACCCGGTCCTGTTGCAGGGGCGGTGGGACGTCGCCCTGGAAGATGTACTTCTCCCGCTCGGGCAGGTTCTCCATCTGTTCCAGCGTCCAGCCGAAGTTCTTGGCCAGGACGTGTCGAGGGGTGTGTGCGAAGAAGTCGCTGAGCAGGAACGTGTTGTTCTCCGAGAACGCGCCGTCGTCGAAGACCAGCAGGAACTGCGCGCCGTCCTCCAACGCCTGGATGTTGTGCGGCACACCCTGCGGAAAGAACCACAGGTCGCCCGCCTTCACGTCCTCGATGAAGTTGCGGCCCTCGTGGTCGACGGCGCTGATCCGGCAGCTCCCGCTGAGCATGTACGCCCACTCCGACTGCTGGTGCCAGTGGATCTCCCGGTACGCGCCCGGCTCGAGACCGAACTGGACGCCGGACAACTGACTGGCGATCGGGAGGTCACGGCTGGTGACCTCCCGGGTCCAGCCGCCCTTCTCCACGCGGGTGTGCGCCTGGGAGAACGAGAACTTGAGGTTGGGCACCAGCCGGCTGTCGGTCGTCGGCGGAACCAGGAGGTCCGGGTTCTGCCGTTCGAGCTCGACGTTACGGCCCGCGAAGGGCGCGGCGCCCTGGTCGCCGCGCCGCGGCTCGGGATCGCTGTTCGCCATGATCGCTGTCTCCTCACTCGGGTCGGATCGGACTGGGTGCGGGAACGGATCCGCCCCGCAGCCGTAGCCGGGACGAGACCCCCAGCAGGGCACGCACTCCGGGCCAGCCGTACTGGACCGCGATCGCGACCGGAACCGCCGCCGCGATCGCCATCAGCACCAGGCGGGTCCACGCCGGAACGTGACCACCCGCCCCGGTGCCGGCATAGAGGACGAACATCAGCAGTACGACCCGGAGCCGGTGCAGACCGGGAAGTTGGGTGAGCTGAGCCATGGTTCGATCATCGGTGCCGAACACCGACCGTCGCATCACGTGATCGCGCCATTACCAGACGTCAAATCCCGGACGGCGTTGGTCATTCGGCGCAATCCCGCCGGTTCGTCGATCTGGTCGCCCGTACCGGCCGCCATGGCTAGGCTCGGTCGCAGGACGGCATTTCGACGCGCCTGGTAACAACCGGGGAGAACGCCATTGTCCGAATCACCCTTCCACGCCGGAACGCTCCCGGCCGACGACACCACCGCCGACGCCGAGCAGAGACGCCACCGGCTGTTCGGCACGGCGGACCAGCTCCGGCTCGCCGGACGCGGGATGGAGGCGCTCCACGTCCTGGCGGCCGAGATCGCCACGAGTCGCAGCGGGGAGCGTCACCGCGCCCTCCTGCTCGGGCGCCTGGCGCAGATGGTGGCACTGGAGCAGCCCACCATCGCCCTCGCCGGTCTGCGGCAGGCGCTGAACCTCCGACTGGACGCCCGGAGCCGCGGCACCCTGCTCGCCCTGGTCGCCACGATCGCGGCCCGCACCGGACATCCGGACACCGATGCCCTGCTCCGCGACGCGGGCACCGCGCACGCCGCGTCGGGCGACCAGGCGTCCGCTCGCCACCTCGCCCTCGGCCGGGCCGCCCGCGCGCTCGCGCACGGTGACCTACCGGGCGCCCAGGCCGTGCTGGCGGCCCTGGACCCGGACTCCTGGGCGGCACGCGCCGACGCCCCGTCCATCCGGACGGAACGGATCCTCGTGCAGCTCGGCCTGGGCCGGCACCAGGACGCGCGGGCCGCGACCCGCCAGGCGCCCGACGAGACCGACGTTTCGCTCACCGGGCTGACCGCGCTGGACTGTCTGCGCATGGTTGCCGTGGGAGAGCTTCCCGAGGCGGCCGCGCTGGCCGTCACGACGCTCAGCTCCGACTCGGCGGACCTCAGCAGGGAGGTGCGTGCCCTGTTGGTCGCGGTGATCGGCGAGGTCCGCTACCGCCGTGGCGAGCACGACGACGCGCGCGCCATCCTTCGCGCCTGCCTCGCCGAGGATCGATGGCCCGACCGTACGATGTGGACCTTCGCGTTCTGTGTGGCGGTTCGCGACCCCGCCCTCAGCACGCCGGCCGGCCTGCTCACCAGGGTCGTCGCCGACCTGCACCGGTCGGTCCGGTCACTACTGCCCGTGCCGCACTTCGGCCCCCGACTCGTACGCGCGGCGGTGGCCGCCGACGACACCCGGGCCGCCCGCCGGGTCACCGAACTGGTCGAGCTGGTGTCCACCCGCACTCCGGTGCCGCTGTGGCACGCACTGGCCGACCAGAGCCGAGGGTTGCGCGACGGTGACCCGGACGCGCTCCGGTCGGCGGTCGACCAGCTGCGCACCACCGCCGCGCGGCCGGCGCTGGCCGACGCGTTGCTCGACCTCGCGAACAGCCCCTGGGCGCGATCCGGCGAGGCGCGCGACGCCGCGCACGAGGCGGCTGCCCTCTACGCCCGGATCGGCGCCCCAGGCGACCAGGCGATCGCCGACCGACGCTGCGCCGACCTCGCCGCCACCCCGCGCCACCGGCCGTCGCTCGACGAACCGCCACACCGGGGCATCGGCGCGCTCACGCCCGCCGAGGAGCGGGTGGCCGAGATGCTCGCCGCCGGCGCCACCAAGAAGGAGGCGGCCAGGAGCCTCTTCGTCTCCTTCCACACGGTGGACACCCAACTCCGCTCCATATACCACAAGCTGGGCATCCACAATCGGATGCAGCTGGTGCGGGCCTGGGAACGGGCCAGACGATAATCGGCCAATGACCGCGCCAGCCGACCTGACCCCGCTCGCCGAAGCCGTGGAGTGCGAGTTCATGTACTCCTACGAGTCACAGGCGCCCGGGCCCGCGTACTCCGATCTCGGGATCGCGACCACCCGCGTCGGCGGCGGTGTCTCCCTCGCCATGCGCAACGATCCCTCCGGCGGGTACTGGAGCAAGGCCCTCGGCTTCGGCACCACCGAGCCGTTCACCGCGCAGACCCTGGATCACGTCCTCGACTTCTACCGGGAACACGGCGTCGGCCAGGCTGTCCTCCAGCTCGTTTCCTCGGTGCTGCCCGCAGGCTTCGACGAGGTAGCCGCCGCGCGCGGACTTGAGCCGGGAAGCACCTGGGTCAAGCTCGCCGGCCGACCCGGCGACATCGCCGCGGCGCAGACCCGCCTGCGCGTCGCCCCGGTGCCGGCCGCCGAGGCGCAACGCTGGGCCGATGTGCTGCTCGCCGGGTTCGGCATGCCGTCCGGTGGGCTCACCGACATGCTGGCCGCGACGGTCGGCCGGCCAGCGTGGCGACCCTACGCGGCCTGGAACGACGGTGAGCTGGTGGCGGGCGGCAACCTGTTCCTGCACGGCGAGGCCGCGTCGCTGAACGCCGCCGCGACGGCCTCCGGTCACCGCGGCCTCGGGGCGCAGTCGGCGCTGATCGCCGCCCGCGCCCGAGCCGCCGCCGAGGCGGGGTGCCGGTGGCTGTTCGCCGAGACCGGCAAGCCCGCGCCCGGTCAGCAGAACCCGTCGCTGAACAACCTGCGCCGGGCCGGGCTGGTGCCGCTCTACGAACGCCGCAACTGGGTCTGGCGAGCAGCTTCCTGAGCCCGCCCGTCGGGGTCACTTCTCGCTGTCGAGCAGGGCCATCATCGGGGTCGCGTACCGCTGGCCGGAGGCGGCGCCGGCCGGCACGGCACGCTCGATCTCGTCCAACGCGTCCTGGTCGAGCACCAGGTCGACCGCGGCCAGCGACTCGGTCAGCCGGTCCCGCCGCCGCGCACCGACAAGCGGCACGATCTGTTCGCCCTGCGCTGCCACCCAGGCGATCGCCACCTGACTCGTGGTCGCCCCCAGCCGCTGCGCGACGCGGCCGAGCGCGTCCACGAGGCGCAGGTTGGCGGTCAGGTGCTCGCCCTGGAACCGTGGGCTGTTCGCCCGGAAGTCGGTGCCGGTCAGCTCACGGTCCGGCGACCAGTGGCCGCTGAGCAGACCCCGGGACAGCACGCCGTAGGCGGTCAACCCGATGCCCAGCTCCCGCAGCGCCGGCAGGATGGTGGCCTCCGGACCACGGGAGAGCAGCGAGTACTCGATCTGGACGTCGCTGATCGGCGCCACCGCCGCGGCCCGACGGATGCTGTCCGCGCCCACCTCGGAGAGCCCGATGTGCCGGATGTAGCCGGCCTGCTGCATCTCGAGCAGCGCGCCCACGGTCTCCTCGATCGGCACCTGCGGGTTGAGCCGCGACGGCCGGTAGATGTCGATGTGGTCGGTGCCCAACCGGCGCAGCGAGTATGCCAGCCGGTCCTTCACCGCCGCCGCCGACACGTCGTACGGTGCCGCCTGGAACCCGCCGTCGGGGGTACGGCGTGCGCCGAACTTCACGCTGAGCACCACCTCGTCGCGGCGACGCTCCCGTAGCACCCGGCCGATCAGCAGCTCGTTGTGACCCGACCCGTAGAAGTCCGCGGTGTCGACCAGGTTCACACCGGCGTCGATCGCCGCGTGCAGCGTCGCGATGCTCTCCGCCTCGTCGGCCGGCCCGTACAGGTCGGACATGCCCATCGCGCCGAGCCCGATAATCGACACCTCTGGCCCGGAGGCACCCAACCGTCGCCGTCGTAGACCCGTCATGTTCCTCGTCTCCTTCGGTCGTCGTCGCGGCGCGTCTCGTGGAGTCCGGGCACCGCTGTGTACGCTGTGTCCATATAACCAGCAAGTAGACAGCGTGTCCATATCACCGGGAGGACCAGTGGCCGAGCTCACGCCGGATCCCCAGACGCCAGTGCGCCGTGGTCGCGGCCGTCGCCCCGCCGACCAGGTACGCGCGGAGATCCTCACGGCCGCCGGTGAACTCCTGCTGGCCGAGGGCATGGCCGGTTTCACCATCGAGAAGGTCGCGGCCCACGCCGGAGCCAGCCGGATGACCATCTACAAGTGGTGGCCGTCCAAGGGAGCCCTCGCCCTGGACGGCTACTTCACAGTCGTCGCGCCCACCCTGGCCTTCGCCGACACCGCCGACATCGTCGCCGACCTGACCAACCAGCTCGTCGCCTTCGTCCACCTCGTGCGGGACACCACCGCCGGGCGGGTCATCAGCCAGCTCATCGGGCAGGCGCAGACCGACCCGGAACTGGCCGCCGCCTACCGCGAGCGCTACTCCGGCCCTCGTCGGGCCCTCGCCGTCGAGACCCTCACCCGGGCCATGGCCCGTGGGCAGCTACGCGCCGACATCGACCCCGAATCCGTCGTCGACCAGCTCTGGGGCGCCTGCTACCACCGGCTTCTCATCGCCGACCTGCCGCTCACCGAGGACTTCGCCCGCACCCTGGTCGACAACCTCATCCGCGGACTGCGCTGACCGCCAGCGGTCAGGCCACCGCGCCACGCCACGGATCGACCGGGCCCTGCGGGCGGTCGCCGCGCAGGGTGATCCGGTGTACGACCCGACGCGCGCCGCCGTAGTCACGGTTGGCGTAGTGCGCGGTGCTGCGGTTGTCCCACATCACCACGTCGCCGGGCCGCCACCGGTGTCGCACCAGGTGCTCCGGCTTGGTGAGGTGGGCGTAGAGAAGATCCAGGATCGCCCGGCTCTCGGCCTCTGACACGCCGACGATGTGCGAGGTGAAGCCGGGGTTGACGAAGATGCCCTTGCGACCGGTCTCCGGGTGGACGCGCACGACCGGGTGCTCCACCGGGTCCAGTCGGGTGACCACCTCGCCCTCCCAGACGTTGCCCCGACCGCCACGGCGCTGCGCGAGGTAGTAGCCGAACTCGCGGTTGCCGTCGTGCACGGCGACCAACTGGTCCACCAGCCGTCGCACCGGCTCGGCGAGCGAGTCGTACGCGAGTTGACTGTCCGCCCAGGTGGTGTCGCCACCGGTGGGTGGCAGCGTCACCGCGCGCAGGATCGAGCCGAGCGGTGGCCGGGCGACGAAGGTCACGTCGGTGTGCCACACGTCGGCGAAACCGTTGTCCGCGCTGTCCAGCGCGTACACCTCGGGGTGTTTCTCGTCAACGCCGCCGACCACGGGATGCGAGGCGGTCAGCTCGCCGAGCCGGCGACCGAGGCGCACCTGGCCGTCGTCGTCGAGGCGTTGGTCGGCGAAGAACAGCACCTTGCGCTGCACCAACGTCGCCCGTATCGCGGCGAGTTCCGCGTCGGTCGCGCCGTGCAGGTCCAGGTTTCTCACCTCGGCCCCGAAGTGCGGCCCGAGTGGTTCCAGTGCCAGTTTCACGAGGGTGTCGGTCATGACGGTGCCTTTCGTTTCAGGCGGCGGCGGCGCGTACGGCGTGGCCGATGGTGGCGCGCAGCGCCGCGTACTCCGGTGAGCCCCGCAACTCGTCGGGTTCGACGCCGGTGCGGGGCAGATCGACGTCGAGGTCGAGGGCCACCCGACCGGGCCGGCGGGTCAGGACGATCACCCGGCTGCCGAGGAACACGGCCTCGTCCACGCTGTGCGTGACGAACACACAGGTACGGCTGGACTCCGCGCTGACCTGGCGCAGGTCCTCCTGCAACCTCTCCCGGGTCAGCGCGTCGAGGGCCGCGAACGGCTCGTCGAGCAGCAGCAACGGGTTGTCCACGGCCAGTGCCCGCGCGATGGCCACCCGCTGCTGCTGGCCGCCGGAGAGCTGCCAGGTGCGCCGGTGCGCGACGTGCGGCAGGCCGACCCGGTCCAGCAGAGCGGACACCCGACGGGACCGCTCCGGGCGGGAGACACCGGCGTAGCGCAACGCCAGCCCGACATTGCCGCCGACCGTCTTCCACGGCAGCAGCCGTGGTTGCTGGAAGACCAGGCCCGCGTTACGTCCCGGCACCGGTGGCAGGCCGGCCGCGGTCACCGTGCCGGACGTCGGCCGCTCGAAACCGGCAATCAGCCGCAGCAGCGTCGTCTTGCCGCAGCCAGAGGCGCCCACGATCACCAGGAAGGCACCCGGCGGTACGCGGAGGTCGACCGGGCCGAGGGCGGTGACCGCCGCCGACCCGCTCCCGTACGTGTGGGTGACGTCGCGGACCTCGACCGCGGCGTCAGGGTTGGAGGACATTCGGCAGCCCCCTGGTGTAGATGGCGGCCTCGAACACCGAACGGTCCGGGATCGCGTCGATCTTCTTCTGCGCCTTGAGGAAGACCGCCGCGTTGTACAGGTTCTCGGCGAGCGCGCCGACCTTCTCCGGCGAGCCCAGCCACTCCGGGCTGGCCAGGTCCGCGGGCTTGAGGAACACGCCCTGACTCAACTGGTGCTGCGCCGCGGCGGTGTCCAGGTTCAGCTCACGGCCCACGGCGGTCGCCGCGGCGGTGGGGTCGCTGGCGATGAGGTCGAGGGCCTGCGCCTCGGCCTTGCGCCACGCGTCGACAGCCTCCGGGTGCGCGTCGGCGAACGCGGTGGAGACCACGCCGAGATCCAGGGTGGGCTTGCCGGCGGTGGCCAACTCCCGGCTGCTCAGGAGCACCTTCCCGGTCTTCTTCAGCTCGTCGAGCGACGGCAGCCAGGAGTACGCGGCGTCGAGGTCACCGCGGGTCCAGGCGGCGAGGATGTCCTGCGGCTCCAGGTCGACAAGGGTCACCTCGCTCTCCTTCACCCCGGCCCGCTCCAGGGCGGCGAGCAGACTGAAGTGCGCGGTCGACGCGAACGGGGTGCCGATCTTCTTGCCCCGCAGGTCGGTGATGCTGGCGACGTCGGCGCCGTTGCGGGCCACCAGCGCCTCGTTGTCGCCCGCGACGTCGAGGACGAAGGCCACCTTGTAGGGCAGGTTCAGTGGCGCCGACAGACCCCGGGCGACCGGGCTGGAGCCGATCGCGGCGATATCCACACTGCCGGCCGCGAACGCGGTGTTGATGCTCGCGCCGGAGTCGAACTTGGTCCAGGTGATCTTGTAATCCGGTAGTGCCTTCTCCAGCAGTTGCTGGTTCTTCACGATCAGGTCGCCGCTCGGGAACGCCTGGTAGGCGAGTCGGAGACTCTTACGCTGCGGATCGCCACCGCCGCTGGCGGCGCCGTCGCCGCACGCCGCGAGTGGTACCGCGGCGGCGAGCAGAGCGGTCGCGATGAGGATTCTGGTGATCGGTCTACGCACGGGACGCCCATTTCTGAGAGGGGTGGAGAGCACGGGTCAGCTTCGACCGCGCCAGGGGACGAGCCGGTCCTCCGCGGTGCGCAGCAGCGCGTCGATGAGGAGGCCGGACAGGCCGATGGCGAACAGCCCGAGCACCACCACGTCGGTCTGCGAGTACCGTTGCGCGTCGCGGACCATGCCGCCGATGCCCGGTACGCCGTTGATGGTCTCGGCGGCGACCACCGACGAGTACGCGATGCCCACGGCGAGCCGGATGCCGGTGAAGATCTCCGGCAGCGCGTGCGGCAGCACCACGTCGCGGGTGACCGCCCAACGGCCACCGCCCAACGCCCTGGCCGCTTCGACGAGGGTGGCGGGTGCGGCCTTGACGGCGGAGGCGGTGGCGACCGCGACCGGGGGCAGCGCGGCGATGGACAGCAGCCACAGTTTCGGCGTCTCGTCGATGCCGAACCAGATGATGAACAAGCTGAAGTACGCCAGTGGTGGCAGCGCGCGGACGAAGGTGACGACCGGCTCGGTCGCGACCCGCACCCAGGCGACGGTGCCCATCACCAGGCCGAGCACCAGCCCGGCCGCCACGCCCACCACCGAGCCGATCAGGATGCGGCGCAGACTGACGCCAAGGTGCTCGACCAGCAGGTGACCGCTGTAGCCGCGAACGCCGTCGTGGGTGGTGGAGGTCTGCACCAGGCGGTCCCACACCGCCCCCGGTGACGGTATGAACGTGGGGTTGTCGGTGAGCACGGCGAGGAGCTGCCACAGCGCCAGCAGGGCCAGGAGGGAGACGGCGCGGAGCGCGACGCGTCGCCACCAGCCGGCGCGCCGCTGCGCGCGCGGCGGGCGTGTCGGTGGTGCGGCGCCGTTGTCGGCGGCCACGGTCTGTACTGCGGAAACAACGGTCACGGCTTCTCCCGATCACTATGACCTACTATTCCTACAGCTTTGGTGGGGTATCCACAAGGAATCGTCCACTGCATGGAATCCCAGCGCCGGTGCTCGGTGTGGAACTCGCGTACACGGTGCTGCCGGTGAGTCATCGTGATGACTCACCGGCAGCACGTCGATCAGCAGATGTCCGACCCGTCGGCGGGGCTCACTCGGGCGGCTTGGCCCCCGACTGCTCGCTCACCATGTACGCCGCGTACCAGTCCGGCCAGTTGTCGTCATGCTCGCCCGTCCGTTTCTCGTGCTCACCGTGTGCGGCGGCGGCGCGCCGAAGCGCGCTCGCCAGGTCGCTCGTGGAGCCGAACGACGTCAGGCCACCCTCGATACGTCCGGGAAGGCGGGTCGTGATCTCCTGCATCAGCCAGGTGTTGCCGTCCGGGTCGCGCAAACTGGCGCGCGAGAAGTAGCTGCGCCGCTGCGGGTCCGGCCCGTCGACCGGGCCGTCCGGGCTGACGTGGAAGACGTCGCCGACCTCGACACCGGCGGCGACGAGGGTGTCGCGGGCCGCCTCGATGTCGGACACGATCAGGTACGCCATGGCCGAGCCGGGGGCCGCCGGCGTGAGCCCGGGGCCGAACTGCACGGAGCACGCGGAGCCGTGCGGCGTCAACTGGACGATGCCGGGCGGGGTCTGGTCGAGCCGCCACCCGAGCCGTTCGTAGAACGCCTTCGCCCGGTCGACATCCGACACCGGAATGACGATCACCTCAAGCTTGACGTCGAGGCTCTCGATGCGCGACGTCGCAGTCGCGTCGCCCTGGGCCACCTTCGGGCTCATCGCCCCTCCTTTCTGATCATCACGCTGCTGTTTGGGTCAGTGCTCAGCGCCGGCTTGCCGGCATCAGCCCGGCGCCATCCTGGTGGCCCTGCGCACCCCCAACAGGGCGACCAGGGCCAGGAGGATCACGGCGACGGAATACTCGTCGGCGGTCCGCGGCAGGCCGCCGGCGTAGACCACGAGGAAGCCGGCGATCACCGTGGGAAGACCGAAGCCGACGTAGCTGACGACGTAGAGCACGGACAGCACGCTGGCGCGTTGGTGTGCCTCGACCAGCGGCATGACCGTCTTGAGGCTGCCCTGGAAGCCGCTGCCGAAACCGACGCCGCCGAGCGCGAGGCCGACGAAGAAGCCCGGGATGGACTGCGCCATGACCGCCACCAACGTGACGATCATGCCGAGGATGAGCGCGACGATGCCGGTCAGGATCACGGTCCGCGCGGCGGTGTTGCGTTGTACCAGCACGGCGATCGACCCGAACACGGCGAAGACGAAGAGGACCAGACCGCCGATCACGATCGAGGTGTTCATGAGACTGCGGACGAGCGCCGGGCCGAGCGCGCCGAAGAACCCGGCCAGTGCCCAGACCGCGAAGAGCACCGGGACGACGACCAGGACCGGCTGGCGCACCGAGCGGGGCAGCGTGACGTCCGGCCGTAGGCTGCGTCGGGCTCCGGCCATCGGGGTGACCGTCTCCGGCATCAGCGCGACCCCGACCGCCTGGACCAGCAGGATCACGAGGAGTACGACGTACACCAGTCGCGTCGGCGCGGGCAGGAACTGGATGAGCAGCGCCGAGAGCAGCGCACCGCTCCCGGTTCCGATACCGGGGGCGATGGAGTTCGCGAGCGTGCCCCGGGCCCGGTCGATGTCGAGCATGGCGGCGCCCACGGCGCCGGTGGCGGCGCCGGCAGCCAGCCCCTGCACGAGGCGGGCGACCAGCAGGGCCGCGACACCGTTGGCGACGATGAAGACGACAAGCGCGAGCATCTGCACCGCGATCGCGACGGCCAGCACCGGCCGTCGACCGACGTGGTCGGACAACCTGCCGAACGTGAGCAGCGACGCCAGCACCGCGAGCGCGTAGACGGCGAACACCACGGTGGTGGTGACCGGCGAGAAGTGCCAGCGTTCCTGGTACAGCCCGTAGAGCGGGGTCGGGGCGGCCGAGGCGGCCAGGAACGACACCAGGATCGACGCCAGCAGCACCAGGGAGACCGTCGGTGTGAGTCGGGCCCGCCCTGCCATGCGCATGTCGGTGCTCCTCGGCTGCGTGAAAAGCGGTCAGCCTGGGCCTTCCGCCGGCCCCCGGGGCCACGGCGGCGTACCCGGTTGGCGCCGGCACATGCCAGCTCAGCCCTCGGTGTCCTGACCGGTCGCCGGGGCGGGTGCCCTCGCCGTGCGTGGCCGGCCGGTGCCCCTACAACTCGGGGTGGCCGAAAAGTCCCGGCAACCCGCCGGTGTGCAGAAAGACGACCCGGTCGCCGCGCGGAAAGCTGCCGGCCAGCAGCGCCGCCATCGCCCGACCGGTGTACGTCGGATCCAGGAAGACCCCCTCCGTACGCGCGGTCACCTCCAGCGCCACCCGGACGGCGTCGGTAAGCGTCCGGTACCCGGCACCCACCTGGGTGCCGTCGATCCGCAGCGCCTCCGGCTCGACCTCGCCGACGAGCATCCCGGCGACGGTCGCCCGAGGGTCCGGCAGAGCGCCGACATCCACGCCGATCACCCGCTCCGCGCCCAACTCCCGCACCAGGCCGGCCATCGTCCCGCCGGAGCCGAGCGCCGTCACGACCTCGACCCCGTCGATGGTGGGCAGCTGGGCTCGCAGCTCCCGACCGCAGTCCACATAGCCCTGGGTCGACGCGGGTGAGGTGCCACCGAACGGGATGACGTACGCCGATCGTCGCTCCGCCTCGACCGCCACGACCTCGGCGAGCGGACGGTCTCCGCTCCAGACGATCTCCGCTCCGGCGAGCTCGTCGAGCAGCAGGTTCCCGCGCCGGTTCTCCGGGGGCGCGCCGGCGAGCACCAGCACGCAGGAGAGGCCGAGCCGCGCGGTCGCGGCGGCGGTGAGCCGGGCGTGGTTGCTCTGCGGCGCCCCCGAGGTGATGACCGTGGTGGCGCCGTCGGTGATCGCCTGCGCGCAGGTGTACTGGAGCTTGCGGATCTTGTTGCCGCCCCCGCCGAGGCCGTTGAGATCGTCACGCTTGAACCAGAGTTCGCCCAGCCCCAGCCGGGCGGCGAGCCGGGGTGCGGCCTCCAGCGGCGTCGGCCACGTACCGAGGGGAACGGGTGTGATCATCCGTGCAGCTAAACACGCCGCGGCCCCGCACGCGGCTTCCTGGCCGTCGGCAGTTCCTCCGCGCGGCTAGGCCCGACGTGCTGCTGCCCGGGGCAGCGGACCGACGTCTGCGTGGCGACCGGGACGGAGCGCCGCGTGCCGCTGCCCGGGGCCCGCTCCGTCGCGGGCGGCGAGCGCGTCGGCCACCGCTCCGGTGGCGAACGCGTAGATGGACTTGTGCAACACGTCGATGGCGAGTTCGGGGCGGGGCCAGGTTGGCGGGGGCGCCCCCACGCCTGTGGCGTTCTCCAGGATCTGGTCGTTGGTCAGGCGCACCGCGGTGAACATCGTTGACGCCCAGGCGCCGCGCAGCCCGGCCTGCGCCATGACGCTGCGTAGCACGCCGACCAGCGCGCCCTGGCCGTAGTGCATCGCCAGGTTCTGCCACCGGGGCTGCTGCCCGGAGGATTCCGGCAGGCCAGTCAGCCTGGCCAGAACCCGAGCCGGCACGTAGGAGTCGGGCCGTCCGGTCACCCGCTGTTCGATCTTCTCGGCGGCCGTCATCACCACCGCCCCGGCCAGACCCGCCACCACTCCCTGCCACACCGCTCGCTTCAGCATGGCTCAGCCCTACCCACCGGTCCGGCACCCACACCCGCAAATCGTCATCGGACCGCGTTCGGGACGACTGCCTTGTTTGCCACCGTTCGGGGTGGGTACCGGGCGATCGGGTCAAGACATGCGCCCTCCAATGGTCAGCCCTCGCCGTGCCGCGACGGCTCCCTCGAAGAAGCGACGTGGCTCCGCGACGCCCCCGCCGCGCGGCACGGACACGTCAACCCCTCGGCTCCTCCGTCGCTGCTCGACCCTAGGCGGCACGGCCACCATCCCCCCAATGAAGGAGAGGCATGTTCAATCCGCTCGACCACAAAGGAATCCCACTCGAGAACCAGATCCGTAACTGGCGTGAGCTGAACGTCGATCCGATCGACCCGGAGGCGGTCGACCCGTACACCCGGTGCCGGATCATCACGATGAACGGCATCGAGATCGAGGCGATCAACTTCCAGCACCAGTTCGCCCGGAACTGCCCCGACCAGGAGGTCCGCCGACAGCTCGCCTACGTCCGGTACGTGGAGAGTCAGCAGCAGCGGGTGGTGAACTGGCTGCTTCCCGGCGTCGCCAGCGTGCTGGAGACGACGCTCGGCTACGAGCAGGTGGCCGTCGACCTCACTGCCTGGGTGGCCCGCCACGAACCCGACCCCTATCTCAAGCAGGCGTACGAGTTCGGTGTGCTGGAGGACTTCGACCACCTGTACCGCTACGCCAACCTCTACGAGATGGTCGAGCGACGCAAGGCGGAGAAGATCGTCGACGGGCTCACCGAGGTCATGCCCGGCCGACCGACGGTCCAGGAGCACCGGCATCCCTTCGACGAGGTCCGCACCCCGTACGACCGCAACTCGGTGGACCCGCGCTCGAAGCTGCACGCGCTGACGATCCTCTCAGCCGAGCAGCAGGTGATGTTCTACTACATGAACGTCGGCCCGCAGTACATGGAACCGATCGCGCGTCAGCTCTACCAGGAGATCAGCCTGATCGAGCAGGAGCACGTCACCCACTACGAGTCACTGCTGGACCCGGGCGAGAACTGGTGGGAGCGGCTACTCACCCATGAGTACAACGAGTGCTGGCTCTACTACTCCTTCCTGCAGCAGGAGAGCGACCCTCGGATCAAGGCGGTCTGGGAGCTGCACCTGCAGATGGAGTTGGCGCACCTCCAGCAGGCCGCCGACCTGCTGCGTCGGCACGACGGCCGGGAGCCGGAGGAGGTCGTCGGCAGTGTCGGCCTTCCCGAGCCGCTGACCTTCGAGCCCAACAAGGACTACCTGCGCCACCTGTTGGCCACCCAGATCGACCTGACGAAACTCGGTGAGGGCTACGTCCGCGAGGCGCACGAGCGCTTCGAGTGGATGCAGCAGCAGCTGCACGACGGCCAGCAGCCGCCGAGCGAGCAGGTCATCGCCATGCACCGGGAACGCTTCGGCGACGAGTACCGCATCGAGACCGAGGGCCCGCACCCGATCGAGACGCTTCGCGCCGAAGGAGGCAGCCATGCCTGACACCGACGCCCCGGCCACCCCCGGCCCCGAGGAGGACGTGGTCGACCTGCTACTCGCCCAGCACGCCCAGATCGAGCAACTCTTCCTGCTGGTCATCGGCGGCACCGGCGACACCCGACGGGACGCCTTCGACGACCTCGTCAAGCTCCTCGCCGCGCACGAGACCGCCGAGGAGGAGGTCGTCCACCCGCTCGCCCGGACGTTGCCGGGTGGGGGTGGTGACGCGATGGTCGACGACCGGCTCGACGAGGAACGGCAGGCGAAGGAGACCCTGCAAACCTTGATCGAGGGTGGCGTCGACGCCGACGGCTTCGACACCGGCATCGTCCTGCTGCGCGACGCCGTGCTGCTGCACGCCCGGCACGAGGAGCGCTACGAGTTCCCCCAGCTTCGCCAGCACGTTCCGGTCGACCGGCTTCGAAGCCTCGCCACGGCCGTCCGGGCGGCGGAGGCGTCCGCGCCGACGCGGCCACACCCCAGCGCCCAGTCCGCGAAGGGCAACCTCGCCGCCGGACCGGTGCTGGCGGTCATCGACCGGGTACGCGACGCCGTACACAAGCCTTCGGAGAGCTGACTGGCATCAGCCGGGCAGTCGCCGTCCGTGCGACCTGCCGACAGGGCCGCCCGCCTCGTGCGGGCGGCCCTGTCGAATGCCGCTGACAGTCAGGGCGACACTCACCCCTGAGTTTTCTCCGCTGCCTGGGCGACCAGGGTCTCCGCGACCTCGCGCACCTTCCGGTTGGTGTCCTGCGAGATCTTCGACAGCAGCGCGAACGCCTCCTCCGGCGAGCACCGCCGGCCCCCCATGATGATTCCCTTGGCCTGCTCGATCACCGCCCGGCTCCGCATCGCCTCCTGCATCTGCGCCGCCTGCGTGGCGGCGTTCTCGTACAGGTGCGCGTTGGCCAGAGCCACCGCCGCGTACGCGGCGAAACCCTGCGCGCTGGCGATCGAGGACAGGTCGAATGCGTGCACCGAATCGCTGTAGACGTTGAGCGCACCCACCACCGACCCCTGGATGGGAAGCCCGATGGAGAGGGAACTCCGCACCCCGGCGGCGCGAGCGGTCTCCGCCCAGGTCGGCCAGCGCTCTTCGGTGGCCATGTCCGGTACGGAGATGGTGTCGCCGCTGGCGGAGGCATCCAGGCAGGGGCCACGGTTCTGCTCGTACTGCCACTCGTCCAACTGACGGGCCAGCTCGCCGGTGAATGCCCCGGTCCAACCGACCCGATCCCGGACCAGAGTGACCGTCACCTCCCTCGTCCCGGGAATGCTCCCCTTGGCGAGTTCGGCGATCCGGGCCAGCATGTCGTCGAGGCTGACCTCGTCGAGTCTGACCCGGCCCAGCTCGGCCATCGCGTCGGCGGGATCCATCGTCGGCTGCGTCATCGCAGTGCGCCCTCCTCGATCGGCGTCCGCCGGATTGGCAAGTTCCGGCATTGCCGGCACCTCGTCAGATGCCCGGCAGCTCCGCTCCGGGGCGGTTGTCAGCAGTCGTGGTCCTACCCCCTGAATCACCCACTCACACCCTGGCGAGGGACGGGCGGCCTGCGTTCCGGCTCGACCAGGGATGGATGAACCCACCGTATAACCCAGGCTCCTGCCAGCTCGTCAGCTGAACCTTCTCCGCCGCCGCCCAGGCCGCCCGGGACGGCTGACCGGCGGTAGCGTGGTCGGTCATGGCCACCAGCGTCGACGTGCGTCGGGAACTCGCCGGCCTCGCCGACCCACGTCGAGCCGAGGCGTCGAGCCGGTTCCTCCAGATGGTGCCCGGCGGGTACGGCGAGGGCGACCGGGCCCTCGGTGTCTCCGTGCCCGACCAGCGCACGGTGGCCGCCCGGTTCTGGCGCGACCTCTCGCTGGCCGAGGCGACGACGCTGCTCACCGACGGCGCGCACGAGGAGCGACTGACCGCGCTGCTCATCCTGGTGCGGAAGTTCGCCAAGGGCGACGAGCGGGAACGGGGCCGGGTCTTCGACACTGTCCTGGCCAACACCGGCCACATCAACAACTGGGACCTGGTGGACTCGTCCGCGCCGTACATCGTCGGCCCCTGGCTGATCGACCGGGACCGCGGCGTCCTGGACCGGTTGGCCGACTCGAGCCTCGTGTGGGACCGGCGCATCGCCATCATGGCGACCTTCGCCTTCATCAAGGCCGGTGACTTCGAGTGGACCTTCCGACTCGGCGACCGGCTCCTGCACGACCAGCACGACCTCGTCCGGAAGGCGGTGGGCTGGATGCTGCGCGAGGTGGGCAACCGGGACAGGGCGGCGGAGGAGGAGTTCCTCGCCCGCCGCTACCGGGTCATGCCGCGGGTCATGCTGCGGTACGCGATCGAGAAGTTCGAACCGCACCGTCGCCGCGAGTACCTGTCCGGCGTTCTCTAGCACTGCGCCGGCAGTGGGCGAATCGTCTTCGGGCCGAATTCCTTGGAGCGGGTGACGGACGTCGCCATGGTGGAAAGTCGCACCGGGGACGCCGGTCGGTACCAGGATGTGGCCGCCAGTGGGCATCCTCGGACAAATGCAGTCTGACGCGCGGCCGGGATGACACGATCCAATCGGCAACCAGTGCGTTGCCGAGGGCATCACGTTCAGCTGTCACTGCAACCACGGGAGTTAACGGTGGCGACCATCCTGATCACCGGCGCTAACAAGGGCCTGGGCTTCGAGACTGCCCGACAGCTCGTGGCCGGCGGGCACAAGGTGTACGCGGGTGCGCGCGACGCCGATCGTGGGCGCCGAGCCGCCAACGAACTCGGCGCCAGCTTCATCCTGGTGGACGTGACCGACGACGCCTCAGTGGTAGCGGCCGCGGAGAAGGTGGAGGCCGAGGGCGGGCTGGACGTCTTGGTCAACAACGCCGGCATCGAACCGCGCCAGGCCGACGGGGGTTTCATTCCGGCCGCCGAGGTCACCGCTGACCTCGCTCGTCGGGTGTTCGAAACCAATGTGTTCGGGCACATTCGAATGCTGCACGCGTTCCTGCCGTTGCTGGAACGCTCCGCCTCGCCAGTCGTGGTCAACGTCGGCAGCGGGGCGTCTCTCATGCGCGAACTCAGCAACCCCGAGAGCCCGGCGCACTTTTATCCCGACATCCCCTATCCGGCGTCCAAGGCAGCCGTCAGCATGCTGACCGTCCAATACGCCAAGGCGTACCCCGGTATGCGGATCAACGCCGTGGATCCCGGTTTCACCGCCACCGATCTCAACTTTCACGCCGGTCACCAGACCATTGAGCAGGGAGCGGAGATCATCGTACGGATGGCCCAGATCGGTCCGGACGGTCCCAGCGGCGGGTTCTTTGACGCTCGGGGTGTCATCCCCTGGTGAGCGGGCTGCGCCGGATCAGAGGGCGATGATCTTGATAGCTCAGGCGGGGCCTGGAGGTCGGCCGGGCAGGGCCGCCGGGAGACAGCGTCAGCGCTTGCGACCCACCCCGCCGAAGGCGTCGATGTCGGCGGGCGTGTCGACCGCGTCGTCCGGCCGCCACTGCGGGCACGGCACGACGCCGGGCTCGACCAGCTCCAGGCCGTCGAAGAAGCCGGCGATCTCGCCGGGCGAGCGCAGAGTGTACGAGGCCGCACCGCTGTCGTTGTAGTCGTCCTGTGCCTGCTGCATCTCGGCACTGATCAGGCTCGTGCCGTCGTTCAGGGAGAGGTAGCTGCCGCTCGGCAACGCCGCCACCAGCTCACGGGTGATCGAACGGGCCGCCTCGTAGTCGGGCACGTGGCCCATGACGCCACTGAGGATGAGACCGATCGGCTGCGCGAAGTCGAGCGTCTTGCCGGCCTCGGCGATGACCGCGGCCGGATCGTGCAGGTCGCCGTCGATGTAGGCGGTCCGACCCTCGGCCGTGCCCACCAGCAACGCACGGGCGTGCACCAGCACCAGCGGGTCGCTGTCGACGTAGACGATCCGCGCGTCCGGCGCGATCCGTTGGGCCACCTCGTGGGTGTTGTTGGCGGTCGGCAACCCGGTGCCGACGTCGAGGAACTGGCGGATGCCCGCGTCGGCGGCGAGGAACCTGATCGAGCGGACCAGGAACTGCCGGGAGGCCCGGGCCACGTCGACCACGCCGGGGAAGACCTGGCGATACTGGTCCCCGGCCTCGCGGTCGACCGCGAAGTTGTCCTTGCCACCGAGCCAGTAGTTCCAGATCCGCGCCGAGTGCGGCACCGACGTGTCGATCTTCGGCTGCGCGCCAGCCTCACCAACATCGGGCCGGCCGGTCGTCGGCGATTCCATGGTCACAGCAAACCCCCCGTATCGAACGCGTACGCGACGTGGTCGCGGGACGGCCCGGTGTCGAGGAAGCGACCACCCGTGACCGTGCCACGGTATAGAAGGTCGAGGATCCACACCACACCCGGTCACTCCACAACAGACGGGCCTCACCGCGAAGCAGGCCGACACCGTCCTCGACGCTGCCCGGCTCGACGCCGACCTGACGGTGAGTGCCGCGCGCACGCTGCGGCCGGTCCCTCCCGCGAGGGAGTGAGGTCCCCTGTCAGCGGGGTCCGCCCACTGCGGGGCGCCGGCAGGATCGGTGCATGACGACATCGACACCGATCGTCGGTCGGACCGTCCACGGCCTGACGTACGCAGTGCTCGGCTGGGCCGTGGCATACGGGGGCGTGCGTCTGGCGTGGACGGTCAGCGAGGCTCCACAGTTCGGGCGGCTCGGGCTGGACCTGCTCGGTTTCACCGGCTGGTGGTCGGTGGCGTTGTGTGCGGCCGCGGGCGGGCTGGCGGTTGCCCTGGACCGGGTGGCGACCTGGCGCCCGGCACTTGCGGGGCTCGCCTGGACGGTCGCCGGAGCGCTCGTCGCGGCGGCCGCGATCCTGTTGCCGGAACTGGTGGGCTTCCTGCTGTTCACCGTCGGCCCCTTCTTCGACCCGCTGGCGTTCGCCAGCCGGCTCGGTTGTGTCACCGGAGCGGTCCTGCTCGGCCTGGCCACCGCGCGCTACCAGCGGCGTACCCGGGGCGACTGCCCAGACTGCTGCCGGACGGTCCGCCCGGGTACGCGACGCTCGGCACCCGCGCGGTGGGCGCGCTGGGCCGCGTACGCCACGGTGGGTGGTCTCGTGACCCGCTTCGCGGCGCAGTTCGTGGTGGGGTTCGACCGCGTCGACCAGAGCGGCTCCCTGCTCGGGTTGGAGATCGGCCTGGTGCTGGCCGGCGTGCTGTTGCCACTGGCGCTGGTGTACCACTGGGGTGAGGTCTGGCCGGGCTGGGTGCCGCTGCTCGCCGGCCGCACGATTCCTCGTCCGCTGCTGCTGGTGCCCGGCTTCGGGCTCGGCGCGGGCATCGTGGCCTACTTCGGCATGGGGATAGTGCAGGTGACCTCGGGCTCGCACAGCGAGTTCTCCGATGCGTTCCTGTGGGTGGCGATGTCGGCGTACCTGGTCATGGGGGTGGGTCTGGTCGTCGCGTCCACCGACTATCACCTGCGCACTCGTCGGCAGTGCGGCACCTGCGGCCGGTGACGGCAGCACTCATTGTCGGCGGACTGCATTGACAGGAATCATTAGACGAATTAGCTTTCTGAACCTGGGAGCGCTCCCAATTCTCCGCCGCCCACACCATCGCTGAATCTCGCCGTAGACGAGCCCTCCGGAGGCGTGGACGCCACCACCACGTCAGGAGAAGTTCATGAGAAGAAGAAGAGTGACAAACGCTGCCCTGGTGTCGGCCGGTGCCGTCCTGTTGGCATCGGCGGCGGTCGCCGTGGCGGCGCCGGCCGGGGCCGCGGCCGCCGGCTGTTCGGTCAACTACAGCGTGTCATCGCAGTGGCAGGGAGGCTTCGGCGCCAACGTCACCATCACCAATCTCGGTGACGCGGTGACCAGTTGGACGCTGACCTGGCACTACGACGCCGGACAGACCGTCACGCAGGCGTGGAACACGACGCTGACCCAGAGCGGCGCCGCCGTCACCGCCAGGAACGTCAGCTACAACGGGGCCATCGCGGCCAACGGGACGGTCTCGTTCGGATTCAACGGCTCGTCGACCGGCAGCAACCCCGATCCGACCATCTTCGCGTTGAACGGGGTGGCCTGCACCGGCGGCACGGAGCCGACTCCCCCGCCGACGACCCCACCGCCGACGACTCCGCCGCCGAACGGGCCGGCGGACATCACGGTGAACAGCGCGACCAGATACCAGACGGTCGACGGCTTCGGGGCCGCGCAGTCGATCTGGGGTAGCGCCTGGTCGACGGCGGACACTCAGACGCTGGTCGGGATGGGCGCCAACCAGTTGGGGCTGTCCATCGTGCGCACCGGCCTGTCGCCGGTCTCCAGCGAGTGGGCGACGCACGTGAACTCGTTGAAGACGGCGAAGTCGTACGGGTCCAACGTGAAGATCCTCGCCTCGCCGTGGACCGCGCCAGCGGCGTGGAAGACCAACAACAGCCGGGTCAACGGCGGCAAGCTGAAGACCGACTACTACGACGACTACGCCTACCACCTGAACAGCTACGTGCAGTACATGCGTGGCCAGGGCGTACCCATCGACGTCACCTCCGTGCAGAACGAGCCCGACTGGCACCCGGACTACGACTCGATGGACTGGAGCGGCACCGAGCTGCGCACCTTCGTCCGCGACCAGGGCACCAAGGTGCAGAACACCAAGCTGATGGTCGCCGAGGCGGTGAACATGAACTACAACTTCACCGATCCGACCCTCAACGACGCGACCGCCCGCAACAACATCGGCTACGTCGGTGGGCACCTCTACGGCACCGAGGAGTCCGGCCGGCTGCGGCCGTACTCCCTGGCCGAGCAGCACAACAAGCCGGTGTGGATGACCGAGTGGAACCTGCACGCCGCCGACGGTGGCGGCTCCAACATCTGGGGCAACCCCGCCAACGCGGCGGTCTGGAACGAGACCCTCGACGACATCATGCGCACCGTGCACAAGTCGATGGAGGCCAACTGGAACGCCTACATCTGGTGGTACGGCAAGCGCTACTACTCCTTCATCGGCGACGGTGAAGCCGCGTTCGGCACCACCGCGGGCGCTCCGCTCAAGCGCGGGTACGCCTTCTCGCAGTACGCGAAGTACGTCCGCCCCGGCTACCAGCGGGTCGCCCTGACGAAGAGTTCCAAGGCCTCGCCGCTGGAGGTGACGGCCTACCAGGGGGACGGGAAGATCACCCTGGTGATCCTCAACCGCTCGAACAGCGCGGTCAACAACGCCGTGATCCAGGCCCCGCAGAACGTCACCCGGGCCGAGCACTACCTCACCTCGCAGAACGCCAACGCGGCCAGCCAACCGACCGCCGTGAACGGCGGTCAGGCCACCATCAGCGTCGGCGCCCGCAGCATCTCCACTGTCGTGTTCACCCTCTGAGAACTCCGCTCGGCCCTGCCACGGTCGGCGTCGCGGGTGCCCCAGCCACACGCTGGGGCACCCGCTTGTTAGCGACGGTCAGTGCCCGCCGTGGTAACGGCCTTCGACGTAGACGAGCGCGTCACCAACGGCCCGCTCGGCTCCGCTGGGGTGGTTGACCAGCGTGCCCTGAGCGGCCATGGCGGTGGAGCCGCCGCCGTCGAGGTTGACCGCGTCGGACATGCCGAGTGCCTGGGCGACGGCGGCGGTCTCGTCCAGCGTGGCGCCGACGCTTGTGGTCTGTCGACCGTCGATGGTCGCGAGCACGACCTTCCCGTCCCGGGTGGTGCCGGCGATGGTACGAGGGTTGCGGGCGAAGAAGCTGTCGGATCCGCCGTCGGGCACGACCACCTGGCCGTCCGCCGTCAACGGGTACCGCCCGTTCACGCCGAACAGTCCGGGCCGCAGTGGGAGTTTCCGCCCCCGCTGGTCGGTCACCGTCGAGGTCAGGTCCAGGCATCCCCGGCCGGCCACCGCCAGCAGACCGCCGGCGTCCCGCCCGGTGGCCTGCAGCGAGGTCTGGCCCACGGCGAGGGTGGTGCCGCGGGTCGTCGCGGTCCGCACCACACAGCCGAGGCGATCGAGGACGACCTCCACGCCGACGCCAGTCGGAGTGGCCGAGTCGAACTCGGAGGTGAACCGGACAACGTCGCCGGGCTCGGTGCACGCGCTCTGGTCGGCCAGGGCGGCACAACCGGCAGGGATGACCGGTGGGTGGTTGATGAACTCCAGTGGCAGGACGGCCCGGGTCTGCCGGTTCCGTACGCTGCCCGACCAGGTGAGCTTTCCGGTGAGCGCGCGGTTGGTGTTGGCGTCGACGACGAAGTTGACTTCGCCGGGCTCGGTGGTGGGCTCACTGAGCACTTTCCCGCCGTACAGGCCCAGGCCAACCGGGTCACCGGGGTAGAGCGGGCTGGCGGTGAAGGTGAAGAAGGAGGCATTGACGCCCGCCAGGGCACCGGAGTCACGAACGAGATCGGTGGTCTTCTCGACCTGGCCGAGGTTCGGGCCGTACGTCGCCTTCAGGTGTCCGCGTGCCCGAGGCGGGTCGATGGTGAGCACGTTGACCACCCACGGGCCGCGACTGGTGGTGTTGATCTGGTCGGCCGGCGCGGGCTCGGTTCCACGCACGATGTGGGTCAGGGTCACGCCGTCGGCCAGGACCCGGCTGGTGGTGGTCTCCGTCAGGTCGGCGTCGCCGATCGGCAGGACGTCACTGGCGGCGTCGGCGCGGGCACCCGGAACGACACCGAGCGCCACCGCGGCCAGCGTGGCGGCAGCGACCGCACCGGCGCGGCGTAGGCCGGAGAGGCCAGGAGTGGAAACAGTCATGCCCTGAGCCTTGCGATGGAAAAGAAGCACGCACCGGACAGAACCTGACAGCTAGTCGAATTTCGGTGAAAGGACGTATCGGACCACTCGAACGAGAGGGCCGGATCAGCCAGCGTCGGAGAGGGCGTTGCCGGCCACTGGCGGCGGCGCTGTGCTCTGGCGTACCACGAGTTTGGGGACGACCAACGGCAGACGCTGCGGCACCGTGTCGTCGATGGCCTGGGTGACGGCGGTGATGGCCCGGCGACCGACCGCGTCGAAGTCCTGCTGGATCGTCGTCAACGGCGGAATGAGGTAGGGCGCCTCGGGGACGTCGTCGAATCCGACGACGGAGATGTCCTGTGGCACCCGCCGTCCGCGCTCGTGCAGCGCGCGCAGCACGCCGATGGCCATCTGGTCGTTGGCGGCGAACACCGCGGTGGTCCCGCGCATCGCACCGATCCGCAGCCCGGCGAGGTAGCCGCTGTGCGCTCTCCAGTCGCCCTCGACCGGCTCCGGTGGGCGCAGGCCCGCCCCGCTCATCGCCTGACGCCAACCTTCGAGGCGTGCGCGGGCCTCCGCCCAGTTGAGCGGGCCGCTCACGTGCACGATCTCTCGATGTCCGAGATCGAGGAGGTGCTCGGTGGCCATCCGGGCGCCGAGCACCTGGTCGACGCCGACGGTCACGCTGGCCCTGGACAGGTCGCCCTCCACGACGACGAAGGGGACACCCGAGCGCGTCATCCGCACCACCTCGAGCGCCTCGTCGTTGCCGGCGATCATCACGACACCCTCCACGCCGACGCGCATGAGGTGTTCGGTGGCGTCGCTGAGCGCCCGTACCGTCACCTCGGAAAGGCTCACCGAGGTGGCGAAGTAGCCGGCGGCGCGGGCGGCGTCCTCGACGCTGCGATGGATGCTCGTCGGACCGAACAGCGTCCTGGCGGTGCCGATGATGCCGATCATCCCGGAGCGTCCGCGAACCAGCGCACGGGCGGCCGTGTTGGGACGGTAGTCGAGTCGTCGAATGGCCTCGAGGACCCGCTCCCGGGTTTCCCGCTTGATGCTGGGCGCCCCGTTGATGACCCGGGACACCGTCTGGTGCGACACGCCCGCCAGGCGAGCGACGTCGGCCATCACCGGTGGCCGGTCGGCCGCTGTCACAGCGGCCTTTGCGTGAACTCGCACTGGCGGGCCGTCCGTTCTTCCATGGAATCAGTTCCTCGTGGGCCTCGTCCGAACGTGACCGTCAGTGTGAGTGACGGGGCACCTCGCTGCCGCTGCCGCCGACGAGAAAATCGAGGTCCGCGCCGCTGTCCGCCTGTAGGACGTGCTCGCTGTACAGGCGTACCCAACCCCGGTCGGCCACCGGCGGCGGAGGCTGCCAGGCGGAGCGGCGTTCGGCGAGTTCCGTGTCGTCGACCAGGAGCTCCAGACGGCGCGTCGAGACGTCGACGGAGATCAGGTCACCGGTGCGGACCAGTGCGAGCGGGCCACCCACGGACGCCTCCGGTGCCACGTGCAGGATGCAGGTGCCGTAGCCGGTGCCACTCATCCGAGCGTCGGAGATCCGCACCATGTCCGTGATGCCGTCGGCGAGCAACCGTCGTGGCATGGGCACGTTGCCCACCTCCGGGAAGCCGGGGTACCCCCGTGGTCCGGCGTTGCGCACGACGATCACCGTGTCGGGGGTGACGTCGAGGTCCGGGTCGTCGGCGGCGACGACGTACTCCTCGATGCGGTCGAAGACGAGCGCCGGACCGGTGTGCGTGAGGAGCTGCGCGGAGGCCGCGGAGACCTTCAACACCGCCCCGGACGGCGCGAGCGACCCGCGCAGCACCACGGTGCCCGAGCCGGCGGGTTGGAACGGCTCCCCCAGGGTGCCGATGACGTCCCGGTTCCAGCACTGGGCGCCGTCGACGTTCTCCGCCACGCTCCTGCCGCTGACGGTGACGTGGTCCATGTGCAGCAGCGGGGCGAGTTCCTTCATCACCACCGGAAGACCGCCCGCGTAGGCGAAGTCCTCCATCAGGTACTTCCCGGACGGCATGAGGTTGACGAGGATGGGCACGTCGGCGGTGAGGGTGTCGAAGTCCTCCAGCGACAGGGGGACGCCGAGGCGTCCGGCAATGGCGAGCAGGTGTACGACGGCGTTGGTGGAACCGCCGATCGCGGCGTTGACCCGGACGGCGTTCTCGAACGCCTGCCTGGTGAGAACCGAGGACAACCGTTGGTCCTGTTCTACCATGGCGACGATCCGACGTCCGGCGGCGTGCGCGAGCGCGTACCGCCGGGAGTCGACCGCGGGCACGGCGGCCGCCCCCGGCAGTTGCACGCCCAGCGCCTCGGTCACGCAGGCCATCGTGGACGCCGTACCCATGGTCATGCAGTGGCCTCGGCTGCGGGACATGCCGACCTCCGCCTCGGAGCAGTCGGCCGCGGTCATCCGACCGGCCCGCATCTCCTCGGTGAAGCGCCAGACGACCGTGCCCGAGCCGATGTCCTGGCCGCGGAACTTGCCGTTGAGCATCGGGCCGCCGGTCAGCATCAGGGTCGGCAGGTCGACGCTCGCCGCTCCCATCAACAGGCCAGGGGTGGTCTTGTCACAGCCGGAGAGCAGGACCACCCCGTCGAGCGGGTTGGCGCGGACCGACTCCTCCAACTCCATCGCCAGCAGGTTGCGATAGAGCATGGTCGTGGGTCGCATCAGCGGCTCGCCCAGGCTCATCGCCGGGAACTCCAGCGGCAGGCCCCCGCTCTCCCACACGCCCCGCTTCACCGACTCGGCGAGGTCACGCAGGTGGGCGTTGCAGGGCGTCAGCTCCGACCAGGTGGTGGCGATGCCGATCACCGGGCGACCGTCGAAGACGTCGTCCGCGAAACCCTGGTTGCGCATCCACGACCGGTGGATGAACCCGTTGCGGCCTTCCGCACCGAACCACTGCCCGCTGCGCAGCGGTCGATTCGTCGTCGACATCAGCACACCTCTCTGTCATCCGTCCGGCCGCGTCCTGCGCGGCGATCAATGCGTGTGCGGTGGATTGGCTGGTGGCACCTGGCCCGACCTACCGGAGACCTCCGACGGACAGGCCGCCGCGCCAGTGTCGTTGCAGGCTGAAGAACGCGATGATCAGCGGGAGCACGGACACCAGGGAGCCCAGGATGATGAGGCTCCACAGCGAGGTGGTTCCCGCGTTGTTCGCGGACGCGATCCCCTGCCACAGGCCGAGGCCGACGGTGACCGGGAAGAGCCGGTTGTCGGAGAGCATGGCCAGCGGCAGGAAGTAGTTGTTCCAGGACGCCACGGCCGACAGGAGCAGCACGGTGACCACCGCGGGACGCATCAGCGGAAGGGCGATCTGAAAGAACGTCCGCAGCTCTCCCGCGCCGTCGACCCGCGCCGCGTCCAGGAGCTCGTCGGGCACCGCGTCGCGCGCGTACACGTGCATCAGGTAGACGCCGAACGGGTTGAGCAGCGACGGCAGGATCACCGCCCAGACCGTGTTGGTCAGGCCGAGCCGGGAGAACATGATGAACGTCGGGATGACCAGAGCGGTGGCGGGCACCATCAACGCGCCGAGCACGACGGCGAAGCTGAAGCGTCGGGCCGCGAACCGGTACTTGGCGAAACCGTAGCCGGCCATGACCGCCAGGACCGTGGCGCCGACGCCGCCGGCGATGGCGTACAGCGTGGAGTTGAGGATCCACCGGAGGTAGATGCCACCGTCGTAGGTGAAGAGCTGCCGGAGGTTTCCGAGGTAGTCGATCTGGTCGGTGAACCAGAGGGTGTTGCCGCCGCCGAACAGGCCCGGCGCGTCCTTGGAGCTGTTGACGATGACCCACCAGAACGGTACGAGGAAGTAGATCACCAGGAAGCCGAGGAGGATCTGTATCGGGAGATAGCGCTGCGGTCGGCGGGCGCCTGCGCGGACGCTGGTGTGGTCGGCCATCAGAGGAAGCTCCTCCGCTTGCGGGTGAAGAACAGGAAGGCGTACACGCAGATGAACACGATGCCGCCGAGGGCGAAGGAGATCGCCGACCCGTAGTTGAAGTTGGCGAGCGAGAACGCCTGTTGGTACGCGTACATGTTGGGGGTGAAGTCCGAGCCGATCGTGCCCGCGGCGAGGTATCGCAGGATCTGCGGTTCGTTGAAGAACTGCAGGGTGCCGATGAGCGAGAAGACCAGGATCAGGATCAGGGCGGGCGCGATCAGGGGGATCTTGATCCGCGTCGCGATCTGCCACCGCCCGGCGCCGTCCATCCGGGCCGCCTCGTAGAGCGTCGGGTCGACGCCCTGCAACGCCGCGTACAGGATGATCATGTAGTAGCCGGCCCACTGCCAGGTGACGACGTTGAGCAGCCCGTAGAAGATCAGGTCGCTGCTCAGGAAATCGGGGGCGGTGGCGCCGAACAGCCCGAAGATGTCGGTGAGCGGGCCGAAGCCCCTGCTGTAGAGGAACCCCCACATCACCGCTCCGATGACGGTGGGGATGGCGTACGGAAGAAAGATCATGAGGCGGGAGAAGCGCGCGAACAGTGTGGTCACCGAGTCCAGGATGAGAGCCATCACGAGCGCGATGATGATCTGCACCGGGATCGAGACGAGCGAGAAGCGGACGACGAACCACGCCCCGGACAGGAAGCTCGGGTCGGTGAACGCCTTCACGTAATTGTCGAAGAGGACGAAGCTGGTGCCGCCGATCAGCTTCTTCTGGAAGAGGCTGAGATACAGCGCGTACGCCAGCGGGGCGATGAGGAACGCCAGGAACACGACCCCGAACGGCCCGACGAAGAACCACCCCATCAGGTGCTCGCGAAGGTGTACCTTGCCACGGATCGTGCGCGTCTCAGGCTTTGTACGCGCCGCGCGCTTCTCGGTCAGGGATGTCATTGTGGTCTCCGGGACGTGGACGCTGAGGGGGGAGGGTGGGCCGGCCGCCCAGTGCCGGCGCGGCCCACCCAGCCGGTCACTGAACGGTGAAACCTTGTTCCTTGGCGTACTTCGCCACGTCCTCCTGGAGCCGGTCGGCAGCCTGCGAACCGGTGACGGAGCCCTTGATGACCTCGCTGACCTGCTTTTCCATCGCGTCGAGGTAGTACTGGCCGAAGGGGGCGTACTGGACGCCCTGGTAGGCGTCGGCGGCGGGGACGTAGACCTCCTTGTTCGCCTGCTGACCGCCGAAGAACGCCACCTTCAGGTCGACGAAGGCGGGATCCTTGAGCGCCGTGAGGTTCAGCGGGAAGATGATCTGGTTGGTCCAGCCGTCGGTGAGCGACTCCTTGTCGGCGTAGAGCCCGTAGGCGACCTTCGCGGCCAGTTCCGGCTTCTTCGCCTGCTTGGTCACTGAGAACGCCGACCCACCCCAGTTCACCTGCACCGGGTTGGCTGGGTCCCACTGCGGCAGCGGCGCCACCGCGAACTTGCCGGTGTCCTGGCCCTTGCCGACGCCCGCGCCGGTGAGGTAGCCGGGCGCCCAGGCCGCCGAGATGTACGTCGCGTAGTTGCCGTTGATCACGCCGGAGATGTACTCCGGGGTGAACTGGTTCTGCGTGCCGACCAGGCCCTTCTTGGCCAGGCCACCCCAGTAGTCCAGCACGTCCTTGGAGGCCTGGTCGTTGAGCTTCACACCGATGGCGTTCGGCTGCGCCGGATCGGAGGTGAAGGGCGTGGCACCCTTCTGGATCTGGAGCGCCATCAGGACCGCCGGCACGTTGGCGCCGAAGTCCCCGAAGAGCGGACCACCGGCGTCCTTGACCTTCTGCGCGGCCTGCTCGTACTCGGCCCAGGTCTTCGGCGGCGTGATCTTGTACTTGTCGAAGATGTCCTTGCGGTAGATCATGCCCATCGGGCCGCCGTCGACCGGGACGCCGTAGACCGCGTCACCGACCGACACGTCCTTCCAGGCACCCTCGCTGTAGTTGGCCTTGACCGCGTCGAAGCCGTACTGCTTGATGTCGACGAGCGCGCCCTGGATCTGGAACGTCGGAATCCGGTCCGCCTCGACCATGATCACGTCAGGCGCCCCGGTGCCCGCCGAGATGGCGGTCTGGAACTTGTCGTACTCGTCGCTGCCCTGCCCGACGTTGGTCCAGCAGACCTGCACGTCGTCGTGCTGCTTGTTGAAGTTGTCGACGACGAGCTGGGTGTTGGGGTACCAGCCCCACATCGTCACGACCGGCACGTTCTGCTTGGTGATGGTGTTCGTGCAATTGCTCGCGTCGCTGCCGCCCTCGTCGGAGGAGCAGGCGACGAGGCCGCTCCCCGCCGCGAGCATGACTACCGTGGCGAGTATTCGTCTTCTCTTCATTGAGATGGTTCCCTTCGGCGATGGCGGTGCACAGCATCCGTGCGCTGGCGGGCGCCACCGGGGCAGGAGTCCCTGCTCCCGGTGGCGTCGCCGGCGAGGGCTCCTAGCGCTTGAACAGACGCGGCGCGAGGTCGATGAGGTTTTTCTGCCACACGTCCCAGCCGTGCGGCCCCGGAGTGACCCCGTCGAACTCGTAGCGGATACCGAGGTTGTTCAACGTGGTCAGCGACGCCATGAAGCTCGGGTACACGAAGTCGGTCTGGTCACCGACGTACAGGCGCAGCATCTTGGTGCCCTTGTTGATCGCCGCCACGTCGACGCCGGTGCCGCTGCCGAACCCGGCCGAGAACGCCGCGACGTAGGCGAACTCGCCCGGGTAGGCCCGCAGCACGCCCAACGCCTGCCCGCCGCCCATCGACAGGCCGGCGAGGGCCTGCTGCGACGGGTCGCTGGAGACGTGGTAGCGGGCACGGGCCGTCGGAACGATGTTCTCCCGC
Organism: Micromonospora sp. NPDC007208; assembly: GCF_042869175.1. Lineage (NCBI taxonomy): Bacteria > Bacillati > Actinomycetota > Actinomycetes > Micromonosporales > Micromonosporaceae > Micromonospora > Micromonospora sp. NPDC007208. Next base: position 85,283 of record NZ_JBIAFG010000019.1, read on the forward strand.
AACTCCCGGTTGAAGTTCGAGGAGTTGCCGTTGCCCATCACGACGACCATCGGCGTGAGGTCACCGTCGAGGAACTGATGGTCGAGGATCTGCTTGGCACGGCCCATCTCGACCCAGTCCGTGTAGTTCTGGCCACTGCCGTGCTGCAGATAGAGGACCGGGTACGGCTGCGTCCGGCCCGGGTCGTACCCCGGCGGGGTCCACACCAGCGCGGTACGGTCCTGGCCGGCCACCGTGCTGGTGTAGGTCATGCTCTCGACCTTGCCGCCGCGACCCGCGGGTACGTCGGACAGCAGTCGGGCCCCGGGCCCAGGGATGAAGAAGGTGCTCCACATCGGTTCGGTGGTGACAGTCGTCGGGTTCGAGGCGTCCTTGACCGCGACCCGGTCCACGATTAGCCGGTAGTAGTAGAACCAGGGCTTCAGCGGACCCACTGTCGCCCGCCACCGGTCACCGTCGCGGGTCAGTGGCAGTCGCAGCCAACTGCCCCCCGGCGCGACGTTCGCCCAGACCGTGACGTGCTGAGCGTCAGTGAAGTCCGTGGTGGTCTCGAAGGTGACGAACCCGTCCTCGGTGACGAAGGGCGTCGGGGTGGTGCCGGCCGGCGGTGGGGTGAACTCCCGCTTGAGCGGCTGGTGGCCGGGGCTCGGCCCGTGGTCCCGCACGTGACCGAACAGCCGCGGCAGGAAGTCGACGAGGTTGTCCTGCCACGTGGTCCAGTTCGCGCCGCCGTCCGGGTTGACCCCGTCGAACTCGAACCGGACGTCGGCGCGGCCCAACGCCTTCGTCAGACGGTAGGTGGCGTTGTACGCGGGATCGGTGACGTTGCCCGTGTACAGGCGGAGCAGCTTGACGCCGCGGTTGATCGCCTTGGCGTCCCGGCGGTCGATCTCCGGAGCCGAGGTGCCCGAGAACCAGCCGACGTAGCCGAACTGACCGGGCCTGGTGAGCGCCGCGCGCACCGCGTCCGTTGCGCCGTCGGACACACCCGCGATCGCCTGGTGCGCCGGATCGCGAAGGACCCGGTAGTTGTCGGTGACCGCCTTCCGCAGGTCCGTCAACTCCTTGTCGCCCGAGGCGTCGTTGATCACCACGACCATCGGGTTCAGGGCGCCGGCGGCCGAGAGGTTGTCGAGGATCTGCTTGGATCGACCGAGATCGAGCCAGTCGGTGGCGGGCACACCCTCGCCCGACTGCAGGAAGAGCGTCGGGTAACCCTTCCCGCCCTTGGCCGTGTAACCCGGTGGCGTCCAGACCAGGGCGGAGCGCTGCGCGTTCCTGGTCCGATAGGTCAGCGTCTCGACCTTCCCGCCGGTGCCTGCCGGCGCGTCGACCAGCCACCGTGCCGAGTCACCCGCGACGAGGAAGGTGCTCAGGAGCGGGTTGGACGCGACACCGGTGCTGTTCGTCGGGTCCTTGATGGTCAAGGTGTCGTCGGCGGTGAGCTGGTAGTTGTACAGGCCGGGCTCCAGCGCGCCGAGAACACCCGACCACACGTCGCCCCGGCGGGTCAGACCGAACTCCGCCCAGGTGGCGGAAGGACCGAAGTTTCCCTCGACGACGACCTGCGAGACGGTGCCCAGGTTCTCCTGGACGTACGCCGCCGGGACGGTGAACGTGGCGTACCGGTCTGCGGAGACGTCCAGCCACGGCGTGTCCGCCGCTGCTGGCTGCGGCGCGAGGAGAACCGCCGCGGTGGCGATGACCCCGGCGGTGAACGCCGCCGAGAGCCGTCGGCGTACGCCCAGCCGGCGTAAACGCCCGTGATACTGTTCGGTAGTCACAACTCCACTCCTTTCAAGCGCCGGCAGCGGATGCGACCCGACTGACCGGCTCAACTCAACGGTGGATCTGGCCGTGCGTGCTGAATGCACCTCCTTCAGGCTGCTGCCACGGGCACCGCTGACCTGATCGCTCTGTCCGGAGCGATCAGGCTCGTCCGCCCATGGACGGATGTCATGGTCGTGCCGCGCTCGTCGGTGGTGCGGTCGAGCCGCGCACGACGAGGCTGGTCGGAAGCACGATCTGGCTTGGCTCGTCCCACTCGCCGGTCACCAGTGACTTCAGCATCCGCGCGGCTTCGTACCCGAGCTGGTACATCGACTGGTCCACTGTGGTCAGACCCGGCTGGGTCAACGCCGACTCGGGGATGTTGTCGAACCCGACGACGGACAGGTCCCCCGGCACCGAGAACCCCAGCTCCCTGGCGACCTCCAGAACCTTGAGGGCCATCCCGTCACTGGCGGCGAAGATCGCCGATGGTGGGTCCGGTCGTTGCAGCAGGACGCGCGCCAGCGGAGTTGCCGACTCGGGGTTGAAGTCTCCCCGGCCGATCAGCGTCGGGTCGACCGGAACCCCGGCGGAGGTCAGCGCGGCCCGGTAGCCCTCCTCCCGCGACCAGGCCGAGGCCAGGCTGTCGCGGCCGGCGATGAACCCGATGCGCCGATGACCCAGGCCGAGCAGGTGCTCAACCGCTGTGGTGGCGCCCGTGAGGTTGTCGGAAATCACCGAGGGCGCCGTCGAGCCCCGCACCGGATCGATGGCCACCACCGGCGTCCGACTCCGGACCTCGCCCCAGGGCGTGACGACGATGCACCCGTCGGTGAGGGTGCCCGACAGGCGGGTCAGGTGCCGCTGCTCCCAACCCTCCGAATACGACCCGTAGAGGTCGCTGTTGGCGTAGATGATCAGATCGAAGCCCGAGCGGCTCAGCGCCTTCATCACGCCCTTGAGCACCTCGGCCGTGTAGGACTGGAAGCTGTGCGCCACGAGGCCCAGAACGTTGGTGCGGCTGCGCCGAAGGCTGGTCGCCACCAGACTCGACTCGTAGCCGAGCTGCTCGATGGCGGAGCGCACCTGAGCGACCGTACGAGCACTGACGCCGTAATGGCCGTTGACGACGCGCGAGACGGTGGCGGTGGAAACGCCGGCGGCTCGGGCGACATCACTCATGGTTACCGGCGCATTGACTTCAATCATGCCGCTCTCTCTGGACTGCAATCGTTATCGGTTACGTTTCCAGGATGTTGCCAACGTAACTGAGAACGATTACGAACACAAGACCTCTTCGCCCTTACCCGACCACCGAGAAGAACGTCCTAACTGGATACCCGCAAGGCGGCGGCCACCGTTGCGTAGAACGCAATCGGCAGCCGCCGCCGGGGGTCGAAGTGGGGTTCGATTACTGCGCTGGTGCTACCGGTTGACAACAGGACGGCACGCTCCGTCAAGAACGATTCCCCGACCGGGGTGAACGATCACAACTGCCGTACTTCAGCGGTCCCGCTAAAGACCTTCGACGCCGGCCGGTCCGGGTCCGCACCGATGACAAAGGTGCCGGCGTGGGTACGGTCGGCAACCGAGAAGCCGACGTACACCTCGATCTCCCCGGCCTCCACCGCGTAGGTCATGCTCCGGTCGTAGAAACCGAGCTGGCCCGTGGGGAGCTCGAACCGCACCGCCACCCGCTGGCCGGCGGCCGCCTCGACGCGGGCGAAGGCCTTCAGCTCCAGCACCGGTCGGGTGATCGTGGCCTGCGGGTCGCGGACGTAGAGCTGCACGACCTGCTCCCCCGCCCGCTGTCCGGTGTTGGTGAGCGTGACCTCGACCCCGACGCTGTCCCCGGCGCGGACCTCGGCGCTCTGCACCGTGGCGTCGTCGATCACGAACGAGGTGTACCCGAGGCCGTGGCCGAACACGTATCGCGGGGCGACCGGCGAATCCACGTAGTCGCCGTGCCAGTGTGACCGCCCGCCGGACACCTTGTGGCCGTAGAAGACGGGGATCTGGCCCACGCCACGGGGATACGAGATCGGCAGCTTCCCGCTCGGGTTCACCTCACCGAGGAGCACCTCGGCGATCGCCTGCGCCCCGGTCTCCCCCGGCAACCAGGCCATCAGCACCGCGGCGCACTCCTCGTGCAGGAAGTCGCTGCCCACCGGCCGGCCGGCGACGAGCACCGCCACGACGGGTGTGCCGGTCGCGACGACGGCGCGGACCAGGTCCTCCTGCACACCCGGCAAGTCCAGACTGGACCGGTCCCGCGACTCACCCGTGGTGGCCCCGGGGGTCAGCCCCGAGCGGTCCCCCAGGACCAGCACCGCGACGTCGGCCGCCGCGGCGACCGCGACCGCCTCGGCGAACCCCTCCGTCGACGGGTCGAGCACGTCGCAGCCCGGGGCGAAGCGCAACCGGTCGCCCAGCCGCGCCGCGAGCTCGTCCCGCACCGTGGGCACCCCCTCGGTGCTCTCGTCGATCTCCAGATCGTCCGGGATCGTCATCATCTCGCCGAGCAGGCCGCGCCGCTTGCGCGCCTCGACCAACGCCTCGATGTGGGCCGCGAACGAGTAGTCACCGAGCAGGTGTCGGGCGTCGTCGGCGTTCGGGCCGATGAGAGCGACCGTTCCGGCTCCCCCGGGCAGCGGCAACACACCGTCGTTCTTGAGCAGGACGAGGCTGCGGCGGGCGATCTCCAGCGCCGCGTCCCGGTGCCGCCCGGCGTTCGCCGACGTCGCGGCCGCGTCCTCGTCGACGTACGGGTTCTCGAAGAGCCCGAGTTCGACCTTGTGCCGAAGGACCCGTGCGACCGCCTCGTCGAGCTGGGCCTCGCTGACCTCGCCGGTGTCCAGGGCGCGGGTGAGGGCGTCCGCGTACGCGTCCGTCGCCGGCAGCTCGACGTCCACGCCCGCGCCGAGGCCCACCGTCGCGGCCTGCTGCTTGTCCTGCGCGAAGTGGTGGTACGAGTGGAGGTCGTTGACGGCGAAGTAGTCGGACACCACGCTGCCGGTGAAGCCCCACTGGCCACGGAGGACGTCGGCGAGGAGTTCCCGGTTGGCATGGCAGGGGACGCCGTCGAGCTCGTGGTAGCCGGCCATCACCGACTGGAGCCCGCCCTCGCGGACCGCCGCCTCGAACGGGTACAGGTACACCTCACGCAGCAGACGCGGCGGCAGGTGGGCCGGCGCCCAGTTCAGCCCACCCTCGGACGCCCCATAGCCGACGAAGTGCTTGGCGGTGGCGAGGACGCCGTCGGTCAGGTCGGCGCCCTGCAGGCCCTTGACGAACGCCACCCCCATCCGGGACACCAGGTACGGGTCCTCGCCGTAGGTCTCCTCCGTCCGGCCCCACCGTGGGTCGCGCACCACGTCCAGCACCGGCGAGAGCCCCTGGTGGCTGCCCATGGCGCGCATCTGTGCGCGAACGGCGTCCGCCAGTTGCCGGTTGAGTTCCGGCGCCCAGGTGCTCGCGACGCCGATAGCCTGCGGGAAGATGGTCGCCTCGCGGGCCATCACCCCCGAGCAGACCTCCTCGTGCACGATCGCCGGGATCCCCAGCCGGGTCTCGGTCACCAGGAAGCGCTGGATCGCGTTGGCGACCCGCGCCACCTGCGCCGCCTTCAGGCTGGTCGCGCCCGCGACGCGGGTCACGTGCCCCAGGCCGTGTCCAAGGATCGGCCGGGCCCGCTCGGCCGCGAACCGACCACCCTCCAGCAGGGCGAACGCCCACGTGCTGCCCAGTTGCGCGAGCTTCTCCGCGCGGGTCATCCGGGCCAACAGGTCCGACACCCGTTCGTCGACGGGCGCGGTCGCGTCGGCGTAGGTCGCCTCGATCTCCGGCTCAACAGTGGTCACCCGGTCACCCCAATCACCGCGACAAGCTGGTCTTTCGGTCGGGGGCAGGCCCCTCGGGGGCGTGCCGGCCAGACATTGATCCAGGCGGCGTGTTCCCTTACGTAAACGTAATCGGTAACGTTTACATAGATCGAAACGTAATCGAAGACGATCACGTTGTCCAGAGCTCGCACCGCCTCCACCACCCCTCGGTCCCGGCGCTCGGGCAGTGCTGCCGGCGTCGGACCTGCACGAAGGGAGCCAGCCCTGAACACCCACCCCGACAGCGCGCCGGAGAACGGCGTGCACACGGCCCGCCTGACCCTGGACCCCCGCCGACGCGTCGCACCGGTGCCACGCCGGATCTTCGGCTCGTTCGTCGAGCACCTGGGTCGCTGCGTCTACACCGGAATCTTCGAGCCGGGGCACCCGACGGCCGACGCCGACGGCTTCCGGGGCGACGTCCTCGCGCTGGTGCGCGAGTTGGGTGTCACCACGGTGCGCTATCCCGGCGGCAACTTCGTCTCCTCCTACCGCTGGGAGGACGGCGTTGGCCCGGTCGACGAACGACCGGCGCGGCTCGACCTCGCCTGGCACAGCCTGGAGACCAACGCGTTCGGGCTCGACGAGTTCATGCGCTGGGTGAGCAAGGCCGGCGTGGATCCGATCATGGCGGTCAACCTCGGTACTCGTGGCACCGCCGAGGCCGTCGACCTGCTGGAGTACGCCAATCACCGCGGTGGGAGCCACCTCGCCGACCAGCGCCGCGACAACGGTGCGGTCGACCCGTACGGGATCAAGCTGTGGTGCCTGGGCAACGAGATGGACGGCCCGTGGCAGGTGGGTCAGCGCAGCGCCACCGAGTACGGGCGGCTCGCGGCGCAGACCGCGAAGGCCATGCGCCGCTTCGACCCCGATCTCGAACTCGTCGCCTGCGGCTCGTCACACCTCGGCATGCCGACCTTCGGCAGCTGGGAGCGCGACGTGTTGACCGAGGCGTACGACGACGTCGACCTGATCTCGCTGCACGCCTACTACCAGCCGGTCGACGACGATCTGGCCAGCTTCCTCGCCTCGGCCGAGGACATGGACAGGTACATCGACGCCGTCACCGCCATCGCCGACTCGGTCGGAGCGATCCGTCGGTCGACCAAGAAGATCATGATCGCGTTCGACGAGTGGAACGTCTGGTACCAGTCCGCCGCCCCGTCCACGCCGCCGAGCGGCGAGGACTGGCCGGTCGCGCCGCCACTGCTGGAGGATCACTACAGCGTGGCCGACGCGGTGGTCGTCGGCGGCCTGCTCATCAGCCTGCTCCGGCACAGCGACCGGGTGAGCGCGGCTTGCCAGGCCCAACTGGTCAACGTCATCGCGCCGATCATGACCGAGGTGGGCGGCTCGGCCTGGCGCCAGACCATCTTCCACCCCTTCGCCCGCACCGCCCGGCACGCCCAGGGCACTGTGCTGGACGTGCTGCGCGACGGCAGCACGACGACCACCGACCGCTACGGTGAGATCGACGCGGTAGACGCGGTCTCCACCTGGGACGACAGCACCGGGGAGATGACCGTCTTCCTCGTCAACCGCGTCCTGGACACCCCGGCCGAGGTGACCATCGACGTGGCCGGCGCGCAGGTCACCGACATCATCGAGTGCGTCACCGTCGGCGGCACCGACCTGCACGCCAAGAACACGGCCGACGGTCCGGACCACGCCGCACCGCGCCCCAACGGCACGGCACGCGGCGCCGACGCCAGCGTCCAGCTGACTCTTCCGCCCGCGTCCTGGACCATGCTGCGCCTGCGCGCCACCGACACGACCCCGTGATCGGCTGACGCGGTCCCGGACGCGCCCCGGCCGCGCATTCCCTGGCGTAACAACCAGGGGTGCGCGGCCGGGACTTCCCCACCACAGGGAGTACGGGGTCGAGCCCGTTGTTACCGGGCGTCGACCGGATCGCTGCGGGAGTCGTTGAAGAGCCGGTCGCCCTGGTAGCGGGCGACCACCGGCGCGTTCAGCTCACCGTGGACGGTCTTCTGCAGTCGGGCGACCCCGTGGTGCACCGGGGCCGACCCGAGGAGGGTGTCACCCGCGTAGAAGTCGACAGTGCCGGAAGGTGCCGAGGTGCTGGTGCTGACCGCGCCGACCTTCGCGGTGGCAGTGACCTTCGTGTGGTGCGACAGGCCCGCCGGTGACGTGGTGATGTCGAGACCGGTGGTGGTGGCCCGGAACGTCAGGGTGCGCAGGTAGTGGTTCAGCAGCGGACGCCACACGTGCCAGGTGTGCACACCCGGCACGTTGTACTCGTCCAGCTCGACGCCGGCGGCCCGCAGAGCGGCGGCGTTGCGCTGCGAGTTCTCGGCGATGTTGCCCAGTCCGTCCTGGAGCCCGGTACCGATCATGATGCCGCCGGCCACCGCCTTCATGCTGTCGACCTGCGCCGGGGTGGCCGCCGGGCCGCCCGCGCTCCAGGCCGCGTGGTAGCCGAACAGGTCGGTGTGGTCGTACATGATGGTGTATGCCCGGCTGCCACCGGCGGAGAAGCCGGCGAACGCGCGGTCCTGCGCCCGGGTCGAGACGTGGTAGTTCTGCTCGACGAACGGGAAGATGTTGTTCCGCAGTTCGTTGACGTAGCCCTCGTTGCCACCGGGCAGGCCGTTGAAGTCGGTGGACACGATCACCATGGGCTGCGCCGCGCGGTCCTTGATCGCGTTCTCCAGGATGAGGTGGGCCACGCCCTGCATCGTCCAGGCGGTCGAGTGGTCACCGCTGCCGTGGCTGAGGTAGAGGGTCGGGTACGGCGTGGCCCGATTGGGGTCGTAGCCGTGCGGCAGGTAGACGACGATGTCGTGGACTCCCACCGGGTTCGTCGACAACGGCGAGGTGTACCGGCGGGACTCCAGCCGGCCGACCGTGGCGACCGGCGCCTGGTAACCCGTGTCGTACGTCGGGAACTTCCTGCTGGCCGGGACGTAGATCGTGCTGCGTACCGCGCCGGGCGCTCCCGGGTACTGCGGCTGGAGCTGCCACCGGTTGGCGGGGTCGTCGTGCAGGGCACAGCCGGTGGCGAGCTCGTTGGCGCAGTCGTGCGTGAACGCGTAGCGGAAGGTGCCCGCCGGCAGCGGGGTGGTGAAGGTCCACACCCCGTCGGAGCCCTTCTGCATGGCCTGGGTGTGCCACGGGGTGGCCGCGACGTCGCCGGGTTGCCACTCGGCGGGCGGCCGCGCGTCGCCGCAGTCCTGGCATCCGATGGCCTCCGGTCGGGAGTAGAACCAGTCGCCGTAGACGTGGACCTGCTGGACGCCCTCGGGCGCCCGGTACCGGAAGGTGACGCTGTAGCCGGTCGGGAGCTTGTCGGTGCGGGTGACGGTCGGGCCCAGGGGCGCGGGCGGTGCCGCCGAGGCCGCCGGGGCGGCGGCCGTTGCGGCCGTGACGGTGATGGCGGCGAGCAGTGCGAGCATCAGCCGGCGTGCCGGTGCCGGCCTCGGGGGACGGGGAGGTGCGACGGGCATGTTCCTGCTCCCTCTTCGGCGTGTGGTCAGACCGCACCGAGCGGCCGACCGACCATTCGATGGTGAGGTGGAAGGGATACCAGTAACGAGCGATGCAGCTGTGCGAGCGCTAACATCGTTCCCTGTCGAAACAGAACCATGAATTGCATTGACGGTCAAGACGGAAATCGAAGCCGAAAATTGTGTCCAAACAATTCGGGCGCGCTTCAGCGACGCCAGGACGACTGGCGCGCGAATTCACTGTCGGGTCAATTTGGTAAAGGAATTCGCGCGCCAGCCGCAGGTGGCACGAAAACGCACCCCGAAGAGACCGGCAGATCGCGGTTATTCGACCGCTGGCTGCAACCTCCCGTCGACTCTCCGCGAAATGGCGGTGTACTCGTCGCGCAACTCCTCGGGCAGGACCCAGGCCGGGGCGTCCTGCCACGCCAGCGGGCGGAGGAACCGTCGGATCGACGTGGCGCCCACCGACGTGTGCACGGCGTTTGTCGACGGCCAGGGTCCACCGTGGTGCTGGGCCCACGACACCCGGACACCGGTGGGGTAGCCGTCGAAGACGATGCGACCCGCACGGGCGGCGAGCACGTCGACCAGCCGGCGCACGACGCCGGCGTCGTCGCTCGCCCCGCGGTGCAGCGAGCCGGTCAGCGACGGCGGGACGGTGGCCAGCGCGGCGTCGAGGTCGGCGTCGTCGTCGTACCGGACCACCACCAGGAGCGGGCCGAAGCACTCGTCGGCGAGCTCGGCGGTCAGGCCGGCGAGGCCGACCTCCAGGAGGGCCGGGGCCACGGTGAAGCCCGCGCCGGGGTCGACAGTGGGCCGCGCCGAGACCCGGGCGCCGGCCCGCTCGAACTCCGTGGCCCGGTTCTCGTACGCGTCCCGGATGCGCTCGTTGAGCAGGACCGTGCCACCCGACGCGTCGACCCTCGTCCGCAGCGCGTCGACCAGGCGGTCACCGCCCGGATCGGACGGGATGAACGCCAGGCCGGGCTTGGTGCACAGCTGACCACCGGAGTTCGTGAAGGAGCCGAACAGCCCTTCGGCGATCTGGTCCGCCCGGGCGGCAGCCGCGTCGGGCAGGACGACGATCGGGTTCACACTGCTCAGCTCGGCGTACAGGGGAATGGGGTCGGGTCGCTCGTCGATGGCCGCCTGGATGGCGCGGGCGGCGTTGACCGAGCCGGTCAGGGCGGCCGCGCGGATCGCCGGGTGGCGCACCAGCAAACGGCCGGCCTGCTCCCCGTAGACGGCCGCGACGACACCCTCGGGCCCGCCGAGGTCGCGGACGGCCGACTCGATCGCGGCGGCCGAGGCGTGCGAGGTCAGCGGGTGCGACGGGTGGGCCTTCAGGATCGTCGGACACCCGGCGGCGAGCGCGGCGGCCGTGTCACCGCCGGCGACCGAGAAGGCGAACGGGAAGTTGCTGGCTCCGAAGACGGCGACCGGCCCGAGGGGTACGAGCATCCGCCGCAGGTCCGGGCCGCGTCCGAGCGGTGTGTCGGCAGCGTGGTCGATGGTCGCCTCGACGTACGCCCCGTCGCGCAGCACGTCGCCGAACATCCGGAACTGCAGCGCCGCCCGGGTGAGTTCCCCGTCGAGTCGCGCGTGGCTCAGCCCGGTCTCCGCCTCGGCGGCGGCGACCAGGTCCACCCGACGGGACTCCAGCGACGCGGCGATCGCGTCCAGCAACTCGGCGCGGCCGAGCCTTCCGCGGGCGGCCAACCACTGCGCCGCCGGGGATGTTTGAGCGGCGATCATCTCCAGCCGAGACTCGTCGGTCTCGGTGAGATCCGTCGCGCGACGCTGACCGTCGCGCGGATCGACCGTGATGACCACGTTCACAGCAGTCCTCTCCTTACCAGATTGCCCATGAGATCGCGGACGCCGAAGTGCCAGGGCTCGCACTCCTCCGCGTGCCGCACCCGGTTGACCAGGGTGCCGAGCGCCGGGCAGCTGATCCGTACCACGTCGTCGACCTTGTGGGTGAAACCCTCACCGGGGCGGTCCCGGTCCTGGATGGGCGCGAACATGGTGCCGAGCATCAGGGCGGCGCCGTCGGGATAGTGGTGGTGCGGCCCGATCAGCTGTCGGACCAGTTCCTCGGGATCGCGCGACATCTGGGTCATCTCGGAGACCGCCTCCAGGTGGAAGCCGTCCTCGCCGCGGACCTCCAGGCGCACCTCGAGTTCGCGGACCCGATCCATGTCGAACCGGTCGTCGAAGAGCCGGATCAGGGGGCCGAGGGCGCAGGAGGCGTTGTTGTCCTTTGCCAGGGGAAGCAGGAGCGCGGAGCGGCCCTCGATGTCGCGTAGGTTCACGTCGTTGCCGAGGGTGGCGCCGACGATCCGGCCACTGGACGCGACGATGAGCGTGACCTCGGGTTCCGGGTTGTTCCAGGTCGACGCGGCGAGCACGCCGACCGGAACGGCGGTGCCGACGGCGGAGAGGATCTGGCCCTTGGTGAAGATCTCGGCGTCCGGGCCGATGCCCACCTCCAGGTACTGACTCCACATGCCCTCGGCGACCAGCAGACTCTTGAGCCGGTCCGCCTCCGGCGAGCCCGCCTCCAGGCTGTGCAGGTCGACACCGACGTCGGCGAGCATGCGGTGTCGGATGTCGGCTGCCAGCGCCAGGTCCCCCCGCGCCCGTTCCTCGATCACCCGTTCGATCATGGAGATCGGGAAGGTCACCCCGGCGGCCTTGAGGGCTTGGAGGTCGACCGGGGCGAGCAGCCAGGGCCGGTCACGGTCCCGGGTCGCGGACCCGGTGTTGGCCAGGATCTCCCCGAAGTCGCCCACCCGCGGCCCGTCGAGCCCGGCCACCGTCGCGGCGGGTTCGGGCAGCTCGCAGATGTCGCGGACGGTCGGGAACCGGTGGCTGATGTCGATGACCTGACCGTCGCGGACGGTCACCGGCGACGGGCCGTCGCCGGACGGGTCCCAGATCCGGCCGATGAGGACGCTGTCGGCATCGTCCGGCAACGCCTCGGCGGCGGTGCCGACCCAGTCCGCGCCCGCGACCCACCCCCGGGGCCGTGGCACGGTCATGAGTCGCTCTCCAGGTTGAGGAAGGACCGCTCGTCGCGGGGACGGATGTCGAAGACGGCGTCCTGGAACATCCGCAGCGGGTGCGGGGTGAACGGGTGCCGCTCGATCGCCGCGAGATCCACCTCGATGCCCAGGCCGATCCCGGTGGGGATGAGGATGTCGCCGTCGTCGGTGAGCACCAGCCGCTCGTTGGTGATCTCGGGACGCCAGGGCACGTCGGTCGCCATGATCTCCAGGTACCGGAAGTTGGGCAGCGTCGCCCCGAGTTGCAGCGTCGCGGCGGTGCTCAGTGGACCGCTCGGGTTGTGCGGCGCGAACCCCACATAGCTGGTCGCGGCGAGCGTGGAGATGAAGGCCAGCTCGGCGATCCCGCCGGCGTGCGTCACGTCGGGCTGGACGAAGTCGACCGCCTGGCGGGCCAGCGCCGGCGCGAAGCCCTGCCGCCCGTACCACCGCTCCCCCGCGGCGATCGGCACCGGCGACGCGCGACGGATGTCGACGAGCGCGTCGAGGTTGTCCGGTGGGCAAGGCTCCTCGAACCACACCGGGTCGAACTGGGCGATCTCGTTGGCGACCTTGATGGCGTGCCGGACGTCGAAGCGGCCGTGCCCCTCGACGAACAGCTCCACCTCGCGGCCCACCGCCTGACGGACGGCGTCGATCTGGGCGAGCACCCGGTCCAACTGCGCGGTGGTGATGGTGAGGTCGTAGTTCTCGAACGGGTCCCACTTGAGGCCCCGGAAGCCCGACTCCACCGTCCGGCGCGCGGCGGCCGCGTAGTCCTCCGGCGTGACGGCGCCGGAGAACCACCCATTCGCGTACGCGCGGACCCGGTCGCGGGTCGCGCCGCCGAGAAGCCGGGAGACCGGTACGCCGAGCTCGCGTGCCGAGATGTCCCAGAGGGCCATCTCCAGCGAGCTCAACGCGGTCATGACGACCGGTCCGCCGCGCCAGTACCAGTCCCGCGCGGTCTCGTAGAGGATCTTCGAGATGCTTGTGGGATCCTGGCCCACCACCGCCTCGGCCAGCTCGGCGATGGCACCTTGGACGGCGCGTTCCTTGCCCTCCAGGGTGGCCTCACCGAGCCCGATGATCCCCTCGTCGGTGTGGACGCGCACGATGACGAGGTTCGTGCGGTAGAAGTCGACGACGAGTGTGTCGACAGAGATGATCTTCATCTTTCGGCTCAACCCTTCACCGCACCGGCGGTCATGCCGGACACCACGTACTTCTGGACCAACAGGTAGAAGGCGACGGCGGGCAACGTGAACAGGAAGGCGACTGCCATCACCGTCTGGATCGGTGTACCCAGTTCGCCGATGAAGTTCGCGATGCCGACGGAGGCGGGTTGCAGATCGGGGTTGAAGATGAACGTCACCGCGAAGACGTACTCGTTCCACGCGTGGAAGAAGGCGATGACCGCGGTGGCCGCGATCGACGGCGCGATGAGCGGCACGTTGATGCGGGTCAGGGTGGTGAAGGGCCGGGCGCCGTCGGCGCGCGCGGCTTCCTCCAGCTCCTTCGGGATGCCGTCGATGGCGCCCTTGAGGATCAGCGCGACGATCGGCAGGACGAAGGCGGAGTTCACCAGGACGAGGCCGGTCAGCGAGTCGAGCAGGTCGAAACGGCGGAACAGCGCGAACAGCGGGACGACCATCAGCGCCTCGGGGAGCATCTGCGTGAACAGCAGCACGACGGTCAGCACGGCCTTGCCCCAGAACGAGAACCGGGACAACGCGTAACCGAGCGGGATGCCCAGGCCGACGGAGAGAACCATGGTGCCGACGGCGATGATCAGGCTGTTGAGCAGCCACCCGGCCGCCTTGCCCTCGGCGAGCGCGTCGACGAAGACCCCGAACTGGCCGAGGTCTGGCGTGAGCCGGGGCTGATCGGCGAAGAGGTCGCTGTTGCTGGACAGCGCCGTGACGAACATCCAGTACAGCGGGAACACCGCGACACCCAGCACGACGAGCACGGCGACGATCCGTGCGGTGACACCGAAACGGAAGCGCCTCATCGGACGTCCCCCTTCTCCACGGCACGGGCGACCAGGCGGCTGCCGATGATGACGATGAGCGAGATGACGACGCCGACCATTCCGATGGCCGCCGCCGATCCGAGTTCCTTCGAGTCGAACGCCTGCGAGTAGAGGTCGATGACGAGCGTCTCGGTGGCACCCACCGGTCCGCCCTTGGTCATCAGCCAGATCAGCTCGAAGCGCCGCAGCGACCAGATCGTCATCAGCAGCGCCAGCAGACCCACGGTCGGCTTGATGACCTGCCAGGTGACCGCGCGGAAGGTGGCCCACCGGCCGGCGCCGTCCACGGTCGCGGCCTCGTTGAGGTCCTGCGGAACGGACTGCAGCGCGGAGAGCAGCACCACGGAGGTGAACGGGAACAGCTGCCAGATGGTCGTGGCGAGCACCGCCGGGAGCGCGTAGCGCGGGCTGTCCAGGATCGCGCCGCCGGGCACACCGAGCCCGACCGCGTCGAGGAAGCGGTTCACGATGCCGTACTGGGCGTTGAGCATCCAGGTGGCGATCAGCGCGACCGCGATGCCCGGAGCGGCCCAGGGGACGGTCACCAGCGCCCGTGCCACGCCACGGCCGCGGAACTTCCTGTTGAGCAGGAGCGCGACGGCGAGCCCGGCACCGATCGCGACGACCACACAGGTGATCACGTAGACAAAGGTGATCAGCAGGGTGCGGTGGAACTCGGGGTCGCCGAAGATCCGGTTGAAGTTGTCGAGCCCGACCCACTCGCTGCGGGTGGGGTTGAGCAGCCTCGTCCTGGTGAAGCTGAGGTACACCTCCTGGACGAGGGGTACCGCCTGGAAGACGAGGATGAACAGGGCGGCGGGCGCCAGGAACAGGTACGGCGTCCACTTGCTACCCAGCGGGCTGGGCCGACGTCGGCCTGGCGGTGTTGTCTTCGGTGCTCCGGTCTGCTCGACCACAGTCATCGGGTTTGGTCCTTCGTGGGGGAAGGACGCTGCCGGCGCACGAATCGTCGCGCCGGCAGCGTCGCCGTGTCGAGCGGTCAGCGGACCAGTTCGGTCGCCTGCTGCTGGGCACGATCCAGCGCGGACTTGAGGTCGGCCTTGCCCTGCAGTGCCGCGACCACGTTCTGCACGACCACCTTGCGGATGTCCGGCGTCTTGGCCTCGAACCCCAGCACGATCTGCGGCAGGCTGGTCTCGGTGAGTCCGTCGAAGACGGGGAGGAACGGGGTCGCCTTGAGTGACTCTGCGCTGCGCTGCGTGGTGGTGGCGACGCTGCTCGCGCCGAGGATCTCCTGCAGCTTGACCTGGTTCTGCGGCTCCAGCGCCCACTTGATGAACGTGCCGGCCTCGTCCTTGCCCTCGCTCGCCTCGTTGATCACGATTGGTGCGAGGATCGCGCCCTGCTTGCGGACCGGGAACGGGATGGGCGCGACGTTGAAGTTCAGCTTGGCGTTCTGGCCGCGGGTGGCGGTCACGTACCCGCCGTTGTTGAGCTCCATTCCGACCTTGCCCTCGGCGAACATCCGCCGGAACGTCGCCGCGTCCGCGCCGCGCGGGATCACGTTCGCGTCGTACAGGTCTTTGAACGCCTGCAGGCCCTTGAGGTTCTCGGGCGAGTTGATCGTCAGGTTCTTCCCGTCGGACCACGCGCCGCCGAAGCCGTAGACGTAGTTGAAGATGTCCTGCCAGACGCCGGCCTCCTCGGCCTCGGTCTGGCGGAACGCCAGGCCGAAGACGTCGCCCTTGGTCAGCGACTTCGCGGTGGAGGTGAACTGCTCATAGGTGGTCGGCGGCGTCGGGATCAGGTCCGCGTTGTAGAACATCGCGTAGTTCGACGCCTCGAAGATGACGCCGTGCCGGACACCGTCGTGGACCATGAACTGGTCCGGCTGCTTGAGCAGGTCGTACTTGCTGGCGTCGATCACCTTGTCCAGCGGCGCGACGAGGCCGGCGTCCGAGGCCGCCTCGAACTCGGGCATGTCGAAGCGGACCAGGTCGGGGCCCTTGCCGCTGCCCATCTGCGTGAGCACGGTCTGGCCGAAGGTCGGGTACGGCACCGCGGCGGCGGAGACCTGGACCTTGGTCTGGCTCGCATTGAACTCGTCGAGCCACTTGGTCAACAGGGGCCCACGGCCCGGGTCGCCGAAGGTCGAGGCGGCGAAGGTCAGTTTGGTGACGCCGTCGCCGGAATCGCCGTCGGAGCCGCAACCGGTCAGGAGGGTGGCGACCAGGCCGAGGGCACATGTCGCCCTGGCGATGCCGAAACGAGCGCGCTGATTACCCATCGTTACTCCACTGTTACGTATTGACGTCGAACCGATTAAATTGCAACGATCGTAGCGCCATGTGCAACGGTGTCAAGTGGCAATTGCGCATCGCGTCATTTATATTGCATAATGTGCAATGGCAGCGACGGCGGTGCCCGTCGCGCGAGGGGAGACAGAGCCTTGGCGCAATCGATTCGCCGCGCGATCGACCTCATCCGTCGATCCGCGGAGCACCCGCTGTCCCTTACGGAGGCTGCGGACGTGCTCGGCGTCCACAAGTCCACAGCCCTGCGCATCCTGCAGACACTGGAGTCCGCGCGCTTCGTCCGGCGGACCGGCGCGGGCACCTACGTGCTCGGCAGCGGCCTCATCGAGTTGTCCGAACTCGCGCTCGGCTCGATGGACCTCCGTCAACCCGCCGCCGCACACCTGCGTGCGCTGCAACGCGAGACCGGCCACACCGTACACCTGGCGCAACTGACCGGCGACGAGATCATCTATATCGACAAGGTGGACAGCCCTGCGTTCGACGCCGTCAAGCTGCCGTCACGGGTGGGACGCGCGGTGTCCATCTACGCGAGCGCCGTGGGCAAGACGATCCTGGCCTACCTTCCCCGGCAGGAACGCGACCGCCTGCTCTCCCACGTCGTCTTCGAGAGATTCACCGACACCACCTTCACCGACCACGACGCCCTGGAAGCCGAACTTGCCCGCATCCACGAGTGCGGCTGGGCCATGGACAACGGCGAGCACGACGCCTACGTGATGTGCGTGGCCGCGCCGATCAGGGATTCGCGGGGGCAGGTCATCGCCGCCGCCTCGATCACGGCGATCGAGGTCATCGCGAACCTCGACCAGCTGAAGAGCAACCTTCCGCTGCTCCTGGAGACCGCCAACAAGATCTCGTACGAGCTCGGCTACGCGCCGCCGTCCGTAGCGAGCCCGGACGGTGACGGCCGCTCCGCGACCTGACCGCGCACGTCCCGGGCGATCACCGCGTCTCCGGCGTCGAACCGCCGACGATGCGGTGGTGCTCGTCGGTCTCCATGTCGATGAAGGCCTGGATCATGCCCCGGTAGATCCGTTCGATCAGATCCGGGTCGGCGCCGGCCTCGCCCGCCAACGTGCGGACCCGGGCCACCACCTGCGCCACCCGTTCCGGCGCACGGACCGCCTGGCCGTCGCTCTTGAGCGGGGCGGCCTGCCGGACCAGCGCCTCCCGCCGGGCGAGCAGCCCGACCAGTTCCCCGTCCAGCCCGTCGATTCGAGCGCGGATCTCGGTCAGGGTCACCGCAGTCTCTGCCACGCCGGAAATCGTCGCACGACGGCGACACGATCAGGCGACCCGCTCGCCGGCCGACGCGCCGATTGCCCGCTTTCACCCTAATCTCGACACGTTCATGTTCGCCTCAGCACGGCAACCACGGAGGGTGACGATGGGCGGAATGGCACGACGTCAGTTCGTCAGACTCTCCGGGACCGCCGGCGCCACCGGACTGCTGGGGCTGGTCGGCGCGGACCGGGCGTTGGCCGACGGAGGCCCTACCCCCGAGCCGTCCCCCTCGACACCCGGCGGCCCCGGTGCCCCGGCCTGCCCCACACCCTCGGCCCTGTGCGGTTACCCCACCGACACCGGTGGCAGGTACGACCTGTGGGACCGGGTCCAGGTCTGTGAGGGAACGAAGGCCGGCCCACCGTTTCCCCAGTGCCTGCGGACGACTCCCACGTACGTCATCCTCAATGGAGGATCGGGGTCGAACCACGACTTCCTGCTCGTCCCCAGTTGCCGGATCAGCGGCATCGAGTGCCCGTTCATCACCACAGTCAACGCGCCGAACTACTGGCTGGAGGCGTGGGACAACGCGCAGCCGGGGCAGCCGGGACACGTCGTCTATCCCCACATCGGCCTGGGCGTCAACTCCGCCGACCCGGCGATCCGGATGCAGGACCAGCTACACATCCACCTGGCCGGCATCCACTCTGGCATCCAGACACAACTCAACAACCACGACAGTGCGATCAGCAACAACCCGTCGCGGTGGCGTAGCCAGGTCGTGCCGATCTGGGGTCTGACGAGCACCGGCCTGCCCGCCCCGCGCTCGTACCGGGTGCTGCACGTCGCGAACCTGAACGGGAACCTCTTCCGACTCCTGCTGGACAGCGTGGTGCAACCGACCGGGACGACCATGGGCGCGCAGATGCTGGCCGTGACACCCCGCCTGATCGGCAGCGGCGGGTTCTACGTCCTGAACAGCGAGCCCGCCCTGCCCGTCCCGGCCGGTCAACCCGGCGGCACGGGCACTGTCGACTTCCTGCTCGCGTACGCCTGAGCCGTCCGCTCGGCGCAGCAGCGCCTGGGTGGGTCAGCGGGCGACGGCGCCGCCCATGGTGGCGCCGGCGCGAAGGCCCTGATCGATGAATGTGATCAACCAGGTGAAACTCTCGTCGACGGACGCGTCGATCTGGAAACCACCGGCCGCCTCCAGGGTCGCGAACCCGTGCAGGACGCTGCGCAGCGTCCGCATGGCGTGGATCTCCTGGCCGGGGTCCAGCCCGTACCCGCTGAGCATGGCCGCCCAGGAGGCGAGCACCCGCTCGCTGGCCGGGATGAAGGGATCGTCGGGGCCGGTCGGGCGGGTGGCGTTGGCGGCCGCGTACCGGCCGGGGTGTTCCCGCACGTAGGTCCGCATCGCCTGCGCGCCGGCGGCGAGGGCATCGCTGCCGGACCGGCCCTGGATGGCGTCGCGGATGGTGTCGCCGGCCTCGGTCATGGCCAGGATGGCGACCCGGTGCGCCAGGTCGGCCTGACTGGTGACGTGCTTGTAGAGCGAGGGGGTCTTGATCCCGAGCCGTTCGGCGAGCAGGCCCATGCTGAGGTTGTCGAAGCCGACCTCGTCGACAAGCGCGGCCGCGGCTTCGGTTACCGCCGCCGGGGTGAGCCGGGCCTTAGGCATTGGCCAGCGTCCGGGCGAGGAAGGGCAGGGCCAGGGCGAGCACCTCGTCGGGCGTCTGGACGTGCGGGTAGTGGCCCGCGCCGTCGATGACAGCCAGCTCGCCGAGCCCCCGGGGCAGGTCGGCGAGAATGCGCTCGCCCTCGGCCCGCGGGTCGGCCCAGTCGGGGTCGACGCTGCCCTGGATCACGAGGACCGGGCAGGTGACGTTGGGCAGTTGCCGACCGGCGTCTTCCGGGCTGGTCTTGGCCATGGCCTGGAGGGCCTTCATCCGGCCGGGCTCACCCATCTTGGCCTCGATGCGCGCCAGCTCGCTGTGCCAGTCGGCGGGCTTGGCCGGGATCGCCAGGTCGAGGTACCTGCGCCAGTTCGCCAGGCTGCCCCGCACGAGTACCTGCGCCAGTTGGAGGTAGCCGGCCCGGAAGCGCTTCACCCGCACCAATCCGCCGAGGTCGAAGGACTGTGCGCGGGTGAACGGCGCCAGCTCGATAACGCCGGTGATCAGGTCGGGCGCGGTGGCGGCCGCGATGGTCGCGGCACCGCCGCTGATCGACTGGCCGATGATCACGGCCGGACCGCCGAGGTGGCGCACCACGGCGACGAGATCGCTCGCGATGTCGGTGCGGCTGTAGCCGTCCCAGCCCAGGCTGGAGTCGCCGCAACCACGGATGTCGACGTTGGCGACCCGGTATCCGGCCGCGGCCAGGGCCGGAGCGACGAACCGGTAGGAATGCCGGCTGTCGCCCATGCCGTGCGCCAGCACGACCAGTGGGCCCTGCCCGGTCACCTCGTACGCGATGGTGTTGCCGGCAATGTCCAGGTGTTCGATCATGACGTCCTCCATTGAAGCTAACGCGATTAGCTAAAGGCTAATCGCGTTAGCCGGCGAGGTCAAGCGCCGGGCGTCGGGACCCGTATAGTGCCGCGATGGAAACGGACACGGTGCGGCAGGCTTACACGTCCGTCGCGGAGCTGTACATCGAGCTGTTCGGCACGAGCCAGCGGGTGGACACCGACGACCTCGCCTTCATCAGGCGACACCTGGCGAGCCGGCCCGGCCGGGTGCTCGACCTGGGGTGCGGGCCCGGCCACCTCACCGGCTACCTTCGCGAGCTGGGCGTCGACGCGACGGGGATCGACCTGGTCCCCGAGTTCATCGCGCACGCGCGGGCGGCCCACCCGGGCGTGGAGTTCCAGCTCGGTTCGATGGAACGCCTCGACATCGCCGACGGCTCCATCGACGGCATCCTGGCCTGGTACTCGTTGATCCATCTTCCGCCGCAGGAGCTCGACGGCTTCCTCAGGGAGTTCCGGCGTGTGCTGGTCCCGGCCGGACGGTTGGTCCTGGGCGTCTTCGACGCCGAGGAGGTGGGCGCCTTCGACCACAAGGTCCTGACCGCCTACCGCTGGCCGGTCGACGAGATCTCCGAACGACTCGGCCGGGCCGGCTTCCGGGAGGTCGAACGCCTGCGGCGGCCCGGCACCGACGAGCATCGGCCGCTTGCCGCCATCGCAGCGGTCGCGGCGTGAGGACGCCGAGGGCCGGCCTCCCGTCGCGGGAGACCGGCCCTCGCCCAACTGAGCACCCGCGTCGACGCGGGCGTCCGGTACGGCGGCAGCGCTCAGGCGCTGAGCTTCCCGGCGATCTTGACGACCCGCTCGGCCATGTGGTCGAGGGCAGCGAACTGCGCGTCACCCAGCGGGGCGTCGTTGCTTCCGCCGGTGACGTGCGAAACGCCGTACGGGTTGCCGTCGGTGAACTTGAGCGGGTCGGTGTAGCCCGGGGCGACAACCAGACCGCCGAAGTGGTGGACGGTGTTGTAGAGCGCGAGAAGGGTCGACTCCTGGCCACCGTGCGCGGTCATCGACGCGGTGAAGCCGGCGTACACCTTGTCGGCGAGCAGCCCCTGCGCCCACTGCGGGCCGAGGGTGTCGATGAACTGCTTGAGCTGGCTGGCGACGTTGCCGTAGCGGGTGGGCGTGCCGAACAGCACCGCGTCCGCCCAGACGACGTCGTCAGCGGTCGCCTTCGGCTCGTTCTTCGTGGCGTCGAAGTGCTGGCTCCAGGCGGCGTTGGAGGCGATGGCCTCCGCCGGGGCGAGCTCCGGAACCTGACGCAGCCGCACCTCGGCGCCGGCCTTCTCGCCAGCCTCGGCCAGGCGCTTGGCCATGGCGTGGAGGGTACCGGTGGACGAGTAGTAGATGACGGAGAGCTTGGTCATCGGAGGCATCCTTCCCAAAGTAGTTGCCGCTGATAAATTTGCGGCCGCAACAATCTTGACTGTAGCAGCCACCCTCGCGGCACCCCAAGGTCCTGACCATGCTCACCTCCGTGACGGAGCACACCAGGAGACGGACGCGGGCTGCGGCCGTCCAGCCGATGAAGCGGGACGGTTCGGGCCCCTACGATGAGGCGATGGACCCCGCGGGCGCGCTGCCGGCGATGCGGTACCGCCTGCTCGGACCGGTCGAGGTGCGGTCGGCCTGCGGGAAACCGTTGGCCCTCGGCACGCCGATGCAGGTGCGCCTCCTGGCCGTCCTGATGTCGCAGCCCGGCACCGGGTGGTCCATCGACCAACTCGTCGACGAGCTGTGGCAGGGACGCCCACCGAAGACGGCAACCGGCAACGTGAAGACCTATGTCTGGGCGTTGCGCCGGGCGATGCGTACGCCGGGCTTCCCCGACCCCGCCATCGTCGCCGGGCCCACCGGCTACCGCCTCGCCTGTGACGGGCAGTCGACGGACAGCGTGGCCTTCGACGACCTGGCCCAGCGCGGGTATTCCGCCCTGCGACAGGGTCAGTGGTCAGCCGCCCAGGAGTCGTTCGAGGCCGCCCTGGCGCTCTGGCGTGGGGAGCCGTTCGCAGGCCTTGCCGGCTGGGGCGTGTTGCTCTCCGTCCGAGCCCGGCTCCAGGAGCAGCGGTCGAACCTGGTGGAGGAGGTCGCGGACCTCAAGCTGCGCGCCGGACGGCATCACGAGCTGATCGAACCGCTCCGAACCCAGGTCGACGACGATCCGCTGCGCGAACGCCCATGGGGGCAACTGATGGTGGCCCTGGCGCGGGCGGGCCGGCGCGTCGACGCGCTGGCGACGTACCGGCAGCTCCGCCAACTCCTCGCCGACGAGGTGGGAGTCGAGCCTGGTCCCGATCTCCAACACCTGCACACCCGCATCCTGCGGGCGGAGCGGGAGCTGTTGACATCCGATCCACGGCCACCGGAGAGCTACCCGCCGCGGGTTGTCCCCCGGCAGCTGCCGGCCCCACCGACGGTGTTCACCGGCCGGGCCGGGGAACTGGCCCGGCTCACCACGCTGCTGCTCGGTGACCCCGGATCGACCGGCACCGTCGTCATCACCGGTACGGGCGGCGTCGGGAAGAGCTGGCTGGCGCTGCGTTGGGCGCACGACAACCTGCACCACTTCCCCGACGGGCAACTCCACGTCGACCTGGGTGGATTCGGCACCGCGACGCAGGAGGCGTCGCCCTCGGCCGTCGTCGTCCGCTCGCTCCTGCCCGCGCTGGGTGTGAAACCACTGGAGATTCCCGCCGAGCCGGCGGCCCAGTTCGCCCTGTACCGCAGCCTGACCGCGGACCGACGGCTGCTCGTACTGCTCGACAACGCCCGCGACGCGGAACAGGTGCGGCCACTGCTTCCGGGGTCGACCCGCTGCGGTGTGCTCGTGACGAGTCGCCACACCCTGCCCGGCCTGGTCGCCGCCGAGGGCGCCCAGCCCCTCGCGCTGGATCTGCCCAGCGACGGTGAGGCGCGTCAGCTGCTCGTCCGCCGACTGGGTACGCAGCGAGTCGCCGCCCAGCCGGCGGCGGTGGACGAGCTGATCAGACGTACCGCGCGCCTGCCCCTGGCCCTGTCCATCGTGGCCGCGCGAGCCGCCGCCCGGCCCACGTTTCCGCTCCAGGCCATCGCCGACGACCTGGCGGCGAGTCGGGGCGGGCTCGCCGCCCTGGCCACCGACGATGCCGCCACCGACGTGCGGACCGTGCTCTCCTGGTCGTACCGTCTGCTCAGCGCGGACGCGGCCCGCCTGTTCCGGCAGATCAGCCTGCACCCCGTCGGGGACGTCAGCACGGCGGCGGCGGCCAGCCTCGCCGGGGCGCCGCCGCACCTGATCCGGCCGGCGCTCGACGAGTTGACCCGAGCGAACCTCCTGGCCGAGGGCTCCCCCAACCGCTTCCGTTGTCACGACCTGCTCCGCGCGTACGGGGAGGAGCTGACGTACGCGGTCGACCCTCCGGCCGACCGTAGCGCCGTCCGGGGGCGCGTGCTCGACCACTACCTGGGTGTCGCGCGGGACGCGGCGAGGCTGGTCGACGCCGGTTGGCAGCCGCTCGATCCGCCACCCCTGCCCGCCGACGCGTCACCGCCGGCGTTCGCCGACCACCGGGCCGCGCTGGCCTGGTTCACCACCGAACAGCGGGTGCTGCTGGCCGCCGTCGACGACGCTGTCGCACACAGTTTCGACGCCCACGCCGGGCAACTCGCCCAGGCCCTCACTCCCCTGCTCAGCCGGCTGTCGCAGTGGCACGACCTGGCCGCCGTACAGGCCATCGCGGTCACGGTCGCGCAACACCGCAATGACCCACGGGGCGAGGCGCTGGCCCACCGGGACCTGGCGCTGGCCCACATCCAGCACCGCCGGTTCGGTGCGGCCCACCATCACCTTCGGCGCGCGATGGCCCGGTACGACCAGGCCGGCGACCTCCTGGGAAAGGCCAGCGCACACCTGCACCTCGCCTGGCTGTCCGACATCGAGGGCGACGCCGGGGCGGCACTGCCCCACGCCAGGGAGGCGCTGGCGCTGGCCAGCAGCAGCGACGACCGGCTCGGCGAGGCGGCAGCGCTCAACGCGCTCGGCTGGAGCCACGCCCGGCTGGACGAGCACGAGCGCGCCATCGCCTACTGCGAGCAGGCGCTCGCGCTCTACGAGAAGGCCGAGGACCGGCTCGGCGCCGCTCACACCTGGGACAGCCTCGGATTCGCCTATCACGGCCTCGGGATACACCCGACCGCGGCAGACTGCTACCGGCGCGCCCTGGCGCTCTACTCCGACGTCCAGGACGCTTGCGGAAGGGCGGACACACTCGTCCGCCTCGGCGACACCCATCAGGCGGTGGGCGACCACGACACCTCGGTCGACCTGTGGCGACAGGCGTTGGCGATCCTCGACGAGGTCGGTCATCCGCAGGCCGCGGTGCTGTCCGAGCGGCTTGAGGCGTACCGATGAAAGCACCGCGCCGACCGTCCCCGGACCGGCATGGATCCGACGTGGACCGGGCGTCGGCAGGCTGGACGAATGTTGACCACGAAGAGAACCACCATCAGGCATCCCCGCGGGGTCGCCCGTCGACGCCGACGGCTCCTCGGTAGCCTCACGGCCGTCGTCGCGGTCCTCGTCGCCCTCTCGCTCAACGCCCCACCGTCGCTCGCGGGAACCACGCCGCCCGATGCCGGCGGCAACGGGCCGGTCACCGTGAACACCACCGGCGGGTGGAACGGTCGGATCGACTGGCAGGCGTGCCCGGAACGGCCCGACGACCCGGGCACGCGTTGCGGCACCCTGCGCCTGCCGGTCGACTGGGCCCGACCGGGCGGGGAGACCTTCCAACTGGCGCTGGCCCGACGCACCGCCACCGACCCGGCCGCCCGCATCGGTGCCCTGGTCTACAACCCCGGCGGTCCCGGCATGTCCGGGGTGGACGTGGTGCTGACCGCGGACAGCCAGCTCGGGCCGGACGTGCTGCGCCGCTTCGACATCGTCGGCTTCGATCCCCGGGGCACGGTCCGCAGCACACCGGTGCGCTGTTCATCGGCGTTGCTGGCCCGGCATCCCGCCCTGGCACCCGCCAACGCCGCAGCGTACGAACGACTCCGCACCTACAACCGCCAGCTGCGCGACGACTGCCGCGCCCAGAGTGGCCCGCTGTTCGACCACCTCGACAGTGTGAGCGTCGCGCGTGACACGGACGCCATCCGGGCGGCGCTCGGTGAGCGCCAGCTCAGCTTCTACCAGTGGTCCTACGGCACGCTGATCGGGCAGTCCTACGCCGAACTGTTCCCCGACCGCGTCCGCGCGCTGGTGATGGACAGCGTGATGGACCACAGCCAGGGGGTCAGGGAGTACTTCCTTAGCGGGGCGGCCAGTAACGAGGCCCTGTTCCACGAGTTCGTGACCTGGTGCGAGCGCACCCCCAGCTGCGCGCTGCACGGTCGGGACGTGCCGGCGCTCTTCGACCGACTGATGCGCCGCGCCGATGCCGGCACGCTTGTCGACGCGGGTACGGGCGCCACGCTGACCTGGTTCGAGCTCGGGTTCGCGACCTTCGTCAACTTCTTCGACGCGACCTGGGCCGATCTCGCGAACATGCTGCTCGCGCTGGAGCGGGGCGAGCCCGCCGCGCTCGCGTCCCCGATGGTGCCGGTCGACGGCGACAAGAACCTGACCGAGTACGCGCTACCGGCGTTCTGCCAGGACTGGTCGCTGCCGGTCGACGGGTTCGACGAGTGGAACCGGTATCTCGAACTGTCCCGCGCCGCGGCGCCGCACCTGCGGGCCTCCCCGTTGGCAGTCCGCTTCGCCGCGATCTGCCTGGGCTGGACGGCGAACAACCCGCAACATGAGCTGCGGGTACGGACGAGCGCGCCGCTGCTGGTGCTCAACGGGCGGTACGACCCGGCCACCCCGTACGACGGGGCTCAGCGGGTGGTGCGCCAGCTCGGCAGCCGGGGCCACCTCCTCACCTACGAGGGGTCGGGCCACGCCAGCTACCCACGGAACGAGTGCACCCGTCGTGAGGTGGAGCGGTACCTCATCACCCGAACCACACCGCCGGCCGGCGCGAGCTGCCCGGCCGCCCCGGTCTGACGCGTCGACGTCGTCACGGCGACGCCCCAGCTCACGGTAGGTGGTGCGACCGGTCCGACGACGTGTCGGTCAGGTCTCCTACCCGGTGGCTGGGGCGTCGCCGCCGCGACCATTGCAGGTCAGGAGCCGTCGGGCGGGTCGGCCGGCTGTTGTCCCGGCCAGAACGGCCACTCCTCGAATGAGCGGCACCGTCCGTCGTCGGCGAACCGCATGACCCACAGGTCGCGGTACTCCTGGTCGACGGGGTCGCCGTAGCGGACCTCCTGGCGTGACACGGCGGTGTCGCCCTCGACCGCGACGATCTCCGTGGTCATCCGAAACACCTCGTCGGGGCCCTTGCGCTGCTTCTCCCACATCCGGGCGATGGCCGGCAGGCCGACGACGGGGGTCCAGTACGGCCCCTGCTGGTAGCTCGTATCCTCGGTGAAGAGCGTGACCAGCGCGTCGGTGCCCGGGGTCCGCCAGAGCCGTTCGTAGGTGGCGAGCCAATCCTCGACGTGCTTCCTGTCCATGGCCCTCACCCTGCCATCCGAGCGGCACTCAGCTGGGAAAACCCGCAGGCCGCGGGTGGCGAGCCCGTCGTGGCACGGGCCAGCCTCGGCCCTCGACACTCTTGACATCGAAAGGTGTAGCCAGCCACACTCCCGATGCTAATTCGATTTAGCTGCCATCGGAGCCCTCAACTCCACCACCGGACCACCGCGACGAGCGACCACCACAAAGGAGTCTTCGCGCATGAGGGAAACGACCGGAAGACGCAGGCTCCGGCTTGCGATCTCGATTCTCACGCTCACGGCACTCGGCGCGGGGGCCCTCGTCCCCGCGCCGGCTGCCGCCGCCGGCAGGCCCGCGCCCGTACCGGGTGCGACGGTCAAGGCGGACCGCAATTCACCGACCGGTTACACCGTCACGTTCGTCTACCGCAATCCCCACGCCACCCAGGTCCGCCTCGCCGGGGACCTGACCCTGCTCGACGTCGGCACCGGCACCACGCGCTACCAGCCGGAAGAGTGGCAACCGGGGCGCTACCACGCCGGCGGCACCGAGTTCCTCCGCGACATGACCAGGGACCCGAAGGGGAACTGGTCGGTCTCGGTCCCGCTGCACGCCGGAGGGCTCAGCTACTGGTACCGGGTCTGGGACCCAACCCAGGGCTGGGAGAACAAGCGCATCTGGGACCCCGCCTCGACGAACCCTCGGCCGCCGGGCGAGTCCTCGTTCCGGGTCAGGAACAACGACGTGCTCGATGCCGTGTACGTGCCGTACGCCAAGAAGCAGAACGACCCGGTGCTGAAGGAGCGTGCGGACTACGAGTTGCCGGTGGCCGACCGCGCGAAGCGAGGAACCGTCCAGTACGTCCCGTACACCACGATCCTGGGCGACAGCGGCCACTACCTCGGCGTCTACCTGCCGGCCAACTACGATCCCAACCGCGCGAAGCCGTACAAGGTCGCGTACCTGGCCCACGGCATCTTCGGCGACGAGACGGACTTCATGGTCCCCGCGAACGTCCCGAACATCCTGGACAACATGACGGCCAGGGGCGAGATCGAGCCGACGGTGGTCGTCACCATGGGCAACCACTTCACCGGCACCAGCCTCGGCTTCGCCTCCTACAACCAGACCAACGCGGCCAACAACCTGGTTCAGACGATCCTTCCCCTCATCGAGCGCAGCTACAACGTCTCGACCGAGCGCTCCGGGCGCGCCTACGCCGGGTTCTCGTACGGCGGGATGACGGGCGGCGTCGTCATCAAGAACTACCCGACCACCTTCGCGTTCTACGGACACTTCTCCGGCAATCCGTCGCTCACCAGCCAGGACTACGACACCATCGCGAACGCGGTCGGGGACGACGACCTCTCCGTCTTCCTCGGCAACGGCGTCTTCGAGGGCAACCTCAACGCCCAGAACGCCATCGCGGACAACTTCCGGGCCCGGGGATACGCCGCCGCGACGACCCAGGTCCCCGGCGCGCACGACGGAATGACGGCGGGCCAGCTGTTCACGATCTTCGCCCGGGACTACCTGTGGGCGGGGGTCGACTCCGTGTCGGTGACGCCCGCGACGGTGAACCTGACGAAGGGTTGGAACTGGGTCAGGCAGTTCACCGCCCAGGTGACGACCAACGAGGGTGTGAGCCCGGCGGTGACGTGGTCGGTGCAGGGAGCGACCTCAACCGGCACCACCATCTCCGCGGAGGGTCTGCTGTCGGTCGCCGCCACGGAGATGGCGTCGTCGCTCACCGTCGTGGCGACGTCGGTGGTCGATCCGACCATGTCACGCTCGGCCCAGGTCACCCTGACGCCTCCGGGCCCGGCACGAGTCGCGGTGAAGGCGAAGGCCACGCCGGCCTCGGTTGTCCGCGGTGGCACGTTCACGCTGACCGCCGACGTACGGGCACAGTCTCCGCACCACAAGGCTCCGAAGGTGACCGGCGAGGTCGCCGTCACCTTCGGCGGCACCACCCAGGTGGTTCCGCTCCGTGGTGGCGCGGCCGTCGTCGAACTGCCTACCGACGGGCTGCCCGCCGGGGTGTACCCGGTGCACGTCGCCTACTCGGGTGACCCGGTCCACGCCCCCACCGCAGCGGTCCACCAGCAGCTGCGGGTTCGCTAGTCAACGGGCAGGGGTGGGCCGGCGACCTCTCGTCGTCGGCCCACCGCCAGTTGTCCGCCCGGACCGTCAGCTCACGCCCCGAACCGCCTCGATGATGGTCTCGGCGACCTCGCTCGGCCGGGCCACCGCCATCGCGTGCGAGCCGCCGACAACCTCGCGCTGCCCCCGGGGGTTGGCCCGCTCGGCCATGAAGCGGTGCACCTCGGCGGGAATGTTCTTGTCAGCGTCCCCGAACACGAACCAGCTGGGCAGCGATCGCCAGGCGGGATCGCCGGTGAGCTTGCCACCCAGGCCCTCTTCGGTGATCGGCCGCTGGGTCCGCGCCATCAGCGCGGCCACGTCGTCCGACGAGTCCGCGCAGAACTGCGCGTGGTACTGGTCCTGGCCGATCGCCAACTCGTTCCCACCGGTCGACACCGGGTACTGCACCAGCGTGTCGGCGAGGGTGCTGCCGGGAAACTTCGCGGACAGCGTCATCGCCGACTCGCCGGTGTCCGGGGCGAAGGCGTTGACGTACACGAGGGCCCGCACCGAGGTGTCGCCGGCCGCGGCCTGGGTGATCACCATGCCGCCGTACGAGTGGCCGACGAGGACGACCGGACCGCCGATCCCGCGCACCACGTCCCGCACGTACGCGGCGTCGCCTGCGACGCTCCGCAGCGGGTTCGCGACGGCCACCGAGTCGTACGCGGCGCCCAGCCGCTCGAGCACGCCGTTCCAGCTCGCCGACTCGGCAAACGCGCCGTGCACGAGCACGATGGTGGGCTGTGGATCAGGCATGACAGGTGCCCCCTCACTACGTAAAGCTGTTCACCGCCGGTCGCACTGGTACGCCTGGATACCCGTTACGCGAGTGTGAAACGTCCGGTCCCGATGGGCAGGAGGCCGCGACGGCTACGACGACGCTGGCCGAGGTGACGGCCGAACTGGAAGGGCTGGAGGACCCGAAGGCACGGGAGGTGAACGCCAGGCACGGTGACGATCATGGCGTGCACCTCGGCGCGCTTCGGGCGCTCGAGATGGTGCGTCGAGCGCGATAGGCAGCGGGTTCCGGATCGCGACCGTGTCGGCGGGGTCGACGCCGTCTCCCGTGCGCCCCTATAGTGAGTTCCATTATGGGACTTACTACTTTCTGGCGGTGGTGGGTCGCCGGCACGACCAGCCAACTCGGCTCGGCGGTCGGTGCCGTGGCGCTACCGCTGACCGCGCTGACCGTGCTCGACGCGACGGCCTTCGAGATGGGCCTGATCACGGCGGCGGGCTATCTGGCGTACCTACTGATCAGCCTGCCGGCGGGAGTGATCGTGCAGCGCGTGCCGCTGCGCGGCATGCAGGTCGCCCTGGATCTGACCCGGGCCCTCGCCATCGCGTCGGTCCCGCTGGCCTGGTGGTTCGACATGCTGACGGTGGCCCAGCTGATCGCGGTCGCCCTGGTGGTGAGCTTCGCCAATGTGCTGTTCGACGTGGCGAACCAAACCTTCCTGCCGGAGATCGTGCCGGCCGCGCAGTTGCAGGCCCGCAACAGCCTCACCTCCGGGACGCACGCCGCCACCGCGCTGGGCGGGCCGTCCCTGGGTGGTCTCGCGGTGCAGTTGCTGGGTGCGGTGCCGACGCTGTTCGTGGACGCCGTCAGCTACCTGCTCTCCGCCGTGTTGCTGCGCACCCTGCCGGCCCGGCGGGTGCAGCGACCGGCCGAGCGGCCACCGATGGTTACGATGATCCGTGAGGGCTGGCACTTCGTGCTCCGACACCCGATCATCGGACCGGCCATGTGGGACGCCACCGCGACGAACTTCGTCAACGGCGCCATGCTGGCCCTGTTCCCGTTCTATCTGGTGCGCGAGCTGCACGCCTCGCCGTTCATGGTCGGTCTGCTGCTCGCCGCCGACGGCCTCGGCACGCTCATCGGCGCGGCGCTGACGACCCGGTTCACCAATCGTTTCGGCACCGCCCGTGGCCTGATCATCTCGGCCTTCGTTGGCGTGGTCGGCGCGCTCATCATCCCGCTGGGCACCGGCACCACCGCATTCCTGGCCTTCGCCGTCGGGAACCTCATCTTCGCCAGCTCCACAGTGGTGCTCAGCGTGACCACCCGCACGTACCGGATGCTCGCCAGCCCGCCGGAACTGCTGTCCCGGGTGATCGCCACGGTCAAGTTCGTCTCCTGGGGTGCCATCCCGGTCGGCGGCCTGCTCGCCGGCATCCTGGCCGGGCCACTCGGTGCCCGCACCACCCTGCTGATCTTCGGGGCGCTCACCGTGCTGTCCCCGATCATCTACCTGTCGACGCCGATCCGCCGGCTGCGTGACCTGCCGCTCGACGCCCCGCCGACACCCACCGCAGCCCGGGTGTGAACCGGCCAGGTGCGTTTTCGGTCGGTCCACATCGCTCACCCTAGATATCGACAGAAGGTGTAGCCCTCGGTTCGCCGGGGCAAGAACCCGCGCATGGAGGCGACGGCAGGGCGCGAGGGGCAACTGCTCGGCCGGCGGCACCGGACCGGTGAATCGGATCGGGCCGGGTTGGGGACACCGCTGCCGGCGGCCTCCGTCTGATGCGGCTGAGGCACAGCCTCCCCCCGGTGGCTTTCGGAGCGGTGGCCCTCGGCGCGGCCCTGGGTGCCAACCCCGCCCACGCCGACACCCCGGCGCCGTCGCGTCTCCCGCTGGAGGTCGCCACCTCGCCGAAGGCCATCAAGGTTTCGGTGAACGACGTCGCCGAGGTGCAGCTGCGTGTCCCGCTGCCCCTGCCGACTGCGGTCGTCCCCCTGCCCCTGCCGTCGGCCGTTCCGGTGCCCCTACCGTCGACGGACCCGGTGCCCCTGCCGTCGGCCGTTCCGGTGCCGACACTTCCGGCCAAGCCCTCCGCCACCGCGCCAAGGCGGCCGGTCCGCGCCCCGTCGTCGGCGCGGGCCACACCGGCACCATCCGCCTCGGCTTCGCCGGCCGTACGCGTCGCCTCGCCACCGTCGCCAGCACCGTCGACGCCCGTGCCGGCGACGACGCGCCGGGACGCCGGCCACGGCACGTCCGATGGCCGGGCGTCCAAGCAGCCGCGGGCGACGATGACAGCCGTCACCGGAGAGCGGCCCAACCCGCCCGCCCGTCCCGCACCGGGGCCACCGGCGTTCGTGCTGGCGCTGGCGTCCGCACCGACCGGCGTCGGCACCGGCGGCGCCGACCCACCCACGTCAACAGCCGAAGCTCCGCCGCCCACCCCGCCGCTGCGCCCGGGGCTCACCGTCACCGCAATGGACATGCGCGCTACCAGCCGTCCCGTGGAACGGGGCCCTCCCCCGCCCCGACAACTCCTGATCGCCCACCCGCGTCCACGACGTTGATCAGGAGAAGTTCATGGAAATCGCCGTTATCTGGATCCCCGCCGACATCGAGCCGTCGGAGCCCGCCGTCGCGAGGTGTCTCAGCCACCTTCGCCGACACTCCTACCGATTCGCAGGAATCATGCGGGCCCCCTGGGAGACCGTCGAGCAGATGATGAT
This sequence comes from Micromonospora sp. NPDC007208, assembly GCF_042869175.1. Classification (NCBI taxonomy): domain Bacteria; kingdom Bacillati; phylum Actinomycetota; class Actinomycetes; order Micromonosporales; family Micromonosporaceae; genus Micromonospora; species Micromonospora sp. NPDC007208. The sequence goes on from NZ_JBIAFG010000019.1 coordinate 117,671, forward strand.
CGACGGGGAGGTGGATGTCGTCGTCATCGCCGACTTCGCCCATCTCCCGCCGGATCGGTCCCCCCGGATCGAGTTGGCCAGCTCCCCCGGTGTCGAGGCGGACGAGGACCACGCGGTTCGCGACACACAGCTCACGTGACACCGGAAAGCGCCCCGTCCAATGCGGACGGGGCGCTTCGTCAAGGACGGAGTACTACTCCGACGCCATTCGGCCGACGGCACCCCGGTCGAGTGCGCTCGTTCCCGACCCACGCTCACGCGCCCGCCGACCGCCGGGTGCGCCCGCAGCCCCCGCCAGGGTCAGGCCGCGACGGCCGCCCGGACGTCGTCGTCGGCGGCGCGCAGCCGGGCCGCGGCCTCCTCGGCGGTGCAGTTCGCCAGCAGCAGCACGATGGCCGTCTTGGCGTGCCCGTGCGCCGCCGCGAGCGCCCGCGCGGCCGTGTCGAGGTCGGTGTCGGTGGCCTCGGCGACGATCCGACGCGCCCGGTCGACGAGCTTCTCGTTGGTGGCGTTCATGTCCACCATCAGATTGCCGTAGACCTTGCCGAGCCGGGCCATCGTGGCGGTGGAGAGCATGTTGCAGACCAGCTTCTCGGCGGTGCCGGCCTTGAGCCGGGTGGAGCCGGTGAGCACCTCGGGGCCGGTGGGCACCTCGATGGCGACGTCAGCGTGCCGGCTGGCCACCGCGTCGGTGTTGCAGGCCACCGAGACGGTCGCCGCGCCAAGCGCACGGGCATGATCCAACCCGCCGACCACGTACGGGGTACGGCCGCTGGCGGCGAGCCCGACCACCGTGTCGCGGGCGGTCAGGCCGACCGCGTCGAGGTCGGCGACGGCACGGGTCGGGTCGTCCTCCGCGCCCTCGACGGCGACGCCGAAGGCTCGTGCCCCGCCGGCGAGCAGACCGACGACCCGGTCGGGCGTCGTACCGAAGGTGGGTGGGATCTCGACGGCGTCGAGCATGCCGATCCGGCCGCTGGTGCCCGCGCCGAGGTAGATCAGCCGTCCGCCCTGGCGGAGCGACGCCACGATGAGGTCGACGGCGGCGGCGATGTCCGGCACGGCCCGGCGGACGGCGTCGGCGACCGTCTGGTCCTCGTCGTTCATCGCGAGAAGCAACTCGGTGGGAGACATCCGGTCGAGGTCGCTGGTCTTGTCGTTGCGGGTCTCGGTGCCGAGGGTGCTGAGGTCCACGGGGTGCTCGTTCCTCTCGCTGGTGTGCAGTCGCCGGCCGGCGGGGAGAGGTCTCCGGTCGCCGGCGACGGCTCGCCGTCGAGCGCGTCTTCGCGACCCGCCGTCGCGGCCAGGCCGAGGGCGCAGCTGCGAACAGTCCCCGTATCAGCAGGCTGAAACCACAGCGTAACCAGCCCGGACGGGCGGTGGCAAAAAGTTTCGCGTTAGGGTGGGTCAACGTCACTTATTGACAACCGCTGGTTGGGAGCGAGCCGTGCGTCAACTCGACCTCGTCGTGATCGTGCTGTACCTCGTGGTGATCGCCTTCGTCGGACTTCGCCTGTCCGGTAGACAGAAGTCCGCCAAGGACTACTTCGTGGGCGAGGGTCGACTGCCCTGGTGGACCGTCTCGTTCTCGGTTGTCGCCACTGAGACCAGCGTCCTGACCGTGATCAGTGTTCCCGGCGGCGCCTACAGCGGGCAGGGCTTCGGCAACGTCGAGCTGGCCCTGGGCTACGTCATCGGTCGGGTCGTCGTGGCCGCGGTGCTCATCCCCCTCTACAAGCGGGGTGGGTTCGTCAGCGCCTACCAGTACCTCGGTGAGCGGTTTGGCCTGAAACTCCAGGGTCTGGCGTCGGTGACGTTCGTCTTCACCCGCCTGCTCGCCGAGGGCGTACGACTGTTTGCCTCGGCCATCCCCATCAAGCTTCTCCTCGACGAGTTCGGGCTTCAGGTCGGCTACCAGGCGATCATCATCGTTCTGACGCTCATCACGGTGGTCTACACCTACCTCGGTGGCATCAAGGCGGTCATCTGGACCGACGCCATCCAGATGGGGCTGTACCTGGGCGGGGCGATCCTGGCCATCGCGGTGCTCAGCCACGCCGTCGGCTTCGACGGCTACTCGCAGGCGCTGGACGCCGGCAAGTTCCAGCTCTTCGACACCAACTTCACGCTCGCGCACGTGCTCACCAGCCCGTTCGCCCTGCCGACCGCGATCATCGGTGGCGCGATCTTCGCAATGGCCAGTCACGGGTCGGACCAGCTGATCGTGCAGCGCATCCTGTCCACCCGCACGCTGCGCGAGGGGCAGAAGGCGATGATCTCCTCGGGCATCTTCGTGGTGATCCAGTTCGCGGCGTTCTCCCTGGTCGGCGCGCTGCTGTGGTCGTACAACAAGGGTCAGACCTTCAAGGAACTCGGCCTGGCGAGCAGCGACAACCTCTACCCGAGCTTCATCCTGCACGCCCTGCCGGTGGGCATCTCGGGTCTGCTGGTGGCCGGCATCCTCGGCGCCGCGATGGGTTCGCTGTCCTCGGCGCTGAACTCGATGTCGAACTCCACCGTCGCCGACTTCATCCACAGCTTCTTCCGCACGGTCCCGTCCGACGACGCGATGCTCCGGCTCGCCCGGGTGATGACCCTGGTCTGGGCGGTGCTGATGGCGGTCTTCGCCTGCGCGTTCAGCTCCAGCACCGGAAACGTCTACCTGACCGGTTTGACCATCGCCGGCTACACCTACGGCGCGCTGCTCGGGGCCTTCCTGCTCGGCCGCCTCGTCAAGCGGGCCAACCAGGTCGACGCGGTGATCGCCTTCCTGGTCACCGTGGCGGTGATGACCTACATCGTCCGCTACGTCAAGATCGATGTGACGACGGCCGGGACGACCACCGCCACCGCCATCGCCGCCCAGTGGCTGGTCCCGATCGGCGTCCTGATCACCCTGGTCGTCGGCGCGGTGTCCAGCCGGTTCCACCCGGCCCCGGAGACGCCATACGACCATGGACGTAACAACGAGCTCGACGACGACGCGACGGCGGCACCCGCCGGCCGGGCGTGAAGGAGGACGTGATGCGCGTGATCGGCCTGATGTCCGGAACCTCCTACGACGGCATCGAAGCCGCCGCGGCCGAGTTCGAGCTGAGCGGCGACACCCTGCGGATGCGATCGCTGGGCCGGCTCAGCCACCCGTACTCCGACGAGTTGCGCACGCAGATCGCCGCCGCCCTGCCGCCCGCGCCGACCACCACCGAGGCGATCTGCGTACTGGACACCGGCATCGGCCAGGCCTTCGCCGAGGCCGGCGTACGGGCCCTCGCCGAGCTGTGCGACGGCCACGCCGACCTGGTCGTCTCGCACGGGCAGACCCTGCACCACTGGGTCGAGGCTGGCACCGTTCGGGGCACTCTCCAGCTGGGTCAGCCGGCCTGGATCGCGGAGGCCACCGGCCGTCCGGTGGTGGCCGACCTGCGCAGCCGCGACGTCGCCGCCGGCGGCCAGGGCGCTCCCCTGGTCGCCCTCTTCGACACGCTGCTGCTGGGCGGTCTGCCCGGCGTTCCGGCCGCGCTGAACCTGGGCGGCATCGCCAACATCACCGTCGTCGCGCCGGACGCGGACCCGCTCGCCTTCGACACCGGGCCGGCGAACGCGCTCCTCGACGCCGCGGCGCGTCACTTCAGCGGGGGCACCGAGGAGTACGACCGGGACGGGCGCGGGGCGGCCGCCGGTAAGGTGAACCCGGACCTACTGCGGCGGCTGCTCGACGAGCCGTACTACCGGCTGCCCGGCCCGAAGAGCACCGGGAAAGAGCTGTTCCACCTTCCCTACCTGCTGGCCGCCCTCGCCGACGCGCCCACGCCGGATCCGCAGGACGTGTTGGCCACGCTCACCCGGCTGACGGCGGTCACGGTGGCCGGCGCCTGCCGCGAGCACGTCGTCACCCGACTCGTCGTCTCCGGCGGCGGCGCGCACAACCCAACGCTGATGCGCATGATCGCCGAGGAGCTACCGGGCGTCGACCTGTCCTCCAGCGACGAGCTGGGCGTGGCGTCGGACGCCAAGGAGGCGCTGGCCTTCGCGCTGCTGGGCTACCTGACCGTGCACGGGCTGCCGGGCACCCTGCCCTCGGGCACCGGCGCGCGGCACGCCTCGGTGCTCGGCAGCATCACCCCCGGCCACCAGCCGCTGCGGCTGCCGGCACCGGTCGGCACCGCACCCCGCCGGCTGATTGTCGCCGATCGTGCCGCCGAGCGGCCGGTGGCCGGCTGACCACGCTCCCCGGGAGGACCCGCCGATGAGACCCGTCGTACCCGTGCCGCCGCCGACCGCGGCCGGCGCTCGCGCCCGCGAGGTCGCCGAGCTGCTGCGCTCGCACCTGGATGATCCGAGCCGGGCCAGCGCCGAGCTGCCCCGGAGGCTGGCGGCGGCACACGACGCCTCGCCGTACCTGTTCGAGCCGCAGGCCGTGGTCCGCGCCTCCTCGGCGGCCGAGGTGGGTGCGCTGATGGCCGGCGCCCGGGAGGCCGGCGTGCCGCTGACCCTGCGCGGCGGCGGCACCAGCCTCGCCGGGCAGGCCGGCGGCGCGGGCGTGCTTGTCGACGTCCGCACCGACTGGCGGCACGCCGAGGTCCTCGACGACGGCCGCCGCATCCGGCTCCAGCCGGGCCTGACGATCCGGCAGGCCAACGCCCGGCTGGCCCGCTACCGACGCCGACTCGGCCCCGACCCGGCCAGCGAGGCCGCCTGCACTGTCGGTGGCATGGTGGCCAACAACTCCAGCGGGATGACCTGCGGCACCACCGACAACGCGTACCGCACCATGGAGTCGCTGCGCTTCGTGCTCCCGTCCGGCACCGTCGTCGACTCCGGCGCCCGCGACGCCGACGACCGGCTCCGGGCCGACGAGCCCGAGCTGCACGCCGGGCTGCTGCGGCTGCGCGACCGGGTGCGCGCGACGCCGGGATCGCGCGCCACTATCGAGCGGCTGTTCGCGATGAAGAACACCATGGGGTACGGGCTGAACTCGCTGCTCGACCACAGCAGCCCGGTCGAGATGCTCGCCCACCTGATGATCGGCAGCGAGGGCACGCTCGGCTTCGTGGCCGAGGCCGTCTTCCGTACCGTCGAGATCCACGACCACGCCGCCACCGGCCTGCTGATCCTGCCCGGTCTCACCGACGCCACCGACGCGCTGCCGGCCCTGCTCGCCGTCGGCGCCCGTACCGCCGAACTGCTCGACGCGGCCGCGCTGCGGGTCAGCCAGCGCGACCCGGGTGCGAGCCCGACCCTGCGTGGGTTGACGGTCACCGGCCACGCCGCGCTGCTGGTGGAGTTCGCCGAGGACAGCGCCGAGCAGTTGGCCGCGACGCTTGCCGACGCCCGGCCCGTGCTCGACCGGCTGCCGGCCGTCACCGGCACCGAGCTGACCCGCGACCCGCGCGAACGGGCCAACCTCTGGCATCTGCGCAAGGGCCTCTACACCGCCGTCGCCGGGGCCCGCCCGCCCGGCACCACGGCCCTGCTGGAGGACGTCGCGGTGCCGATGCCGCGCCTCACCGGCACCTGCGGCGGGCTGATCCGCCTGTTCGACAGGCACGGCTACCCGGACGCGGTGATCTTCGGGCACGCCCGCGACGGCAACCTGCACTTCATGCTGACCCAGTCCTTCGACACCCCGGCCGAGATCGACCGCTACGCCCGGTTCACCGACGACATGGTCGACCTGGTGCTGGCCGAGGGGGGAACACTCAAGGCGGAGCACGGCACCGGCCGGGCCATGGCCCCCTTCGTCCGCCGGCAGTACGGCGACGAGCTGTACGACGTCATGCGCGAGCTCAAGCGGTTGTGCGACCCGAGCGGCCTACTCAACCCCGGTGTGCTGCTCAACGACGACCCGACCGTGCACCTGCGGCAGCTCAAGGCCGTCCCGACGGTCGACCCCGAGCTGGACGCCTGCGTCGAGTGTGGCTACTGCGAACCGGTCTGCCCCACCGCCGACGTCACCACCACCCCGCGGCAGCGCATCGTCCTGCAACGGCAGATCGCCCTCGCCACGGCCGCCGGCGACGAGGAGCGCCGCCGGGAGTTGACCGCCGACTACGCGTACGCCGCGGTGGACAGCTGCGCCGCGGACAGTCTCTGCGTCACCGCCTGCCCGGTCGGCATCGACACCGGGGCGGCGATGAAACGGCTACGCGCCGAGCGGCACACCCCTCGCGCCCAGCGCACCGCCCGCACCGCAGCGCGGCACTGGCAGGCCGCCGTGACGGGCGTCCGGGTGGGACTGACCGCCGCGCACGCCGTACCGACGCCGGCGACCCGCGCCGCCACCAAGGCGATCCGTGGGCTCGGCGCCAGCGAACTCGTGCCGCTGTGGAGTGACGACATGCCGCGCGCCGGCGCGCCCCGACCCACCCCCCGCAGCGCGCCGGACGCCCAGGCGGTGTTCTTCGCGGCCTGCGTCGGGAGCCTCTTCGCGTCGGAGGACGGCTCGTCCGGCGGTTCTGCGGCGGCTTTCCTGCGCCTCTGCGAACTGGCGGGGGTGCCGCTCGTCGTACCGACCGACACGGCCGGCCTGTGCTGCGGAACGCCGTGGCAGTCCAAGGGCTACCCCGCCGGTCACCGCGAGATGGCCGAGCGGACCCTGGCCGCGCTCTGGGCGGCCAGCGACGAGGGTCGCCTGCCCATCGTGTGCGACGCGTCATCCTGCACACACGGGCTCACGCAGCTGACCGCCGCGCTGGCCGAGAAGGACCGGGCACGGTACGGCGGGCTGCGCTTCGTCGACAGCGTGACCTTCACCGCCGAGCACCTGCTACCGGCGCTGCCGCAGCCCCGGCGACTGGGCTCGCTGGCCCTGCACCCCACCTGCTCCACCGTGCACCTGGGCGGCATCGACGACCTACGCGCGGTGGCCGGGGCGGTCGCCGACACGGTCACCGTGCCGGACAGCTGGGGGTGCTGCGCCTTCGCCGGTGACCGGGGGCTGCTGCACCCGGAGGTCACGGCCGGCGCCACCGCGGCGCAGGCCGCCGAGATCAACCAGCGCGACCACGACGCGTACGCCTCCTGCAACCGCACCTGTGAGATGGGCATGAGCCGGGCCACCGGCCAGCCGTACCGGCATGTCCTCGAGGTGCTCGTCGAGGCGGTCGAACCGCCGGCGTAGCCGACGAACGCGCCGCCCGCCGTAGAGCTGCGGCGGGCGGCGCGGTTGGTGCCTTACCTCAGGAGAGCGCGATGTCGCGGTAGTAGTAGCGCAGGATCGCCTGGTAGTTCTTGCCCTCGTTGGCGAGATCGCGCGAGCCGTACTGCGACAGCCAGTCCCCGTCCACCCAGCCACCGCACGCGGTCGTCGTCGCGCAGTAGTGCGCCCGCAGGATGTTGCCGCTCCGGGTCATCCGGGCCGACCACGTCCGGTCCACCGCGGCGGACGTGGACGAGACTGCCGACGACGGCCGGTAGACCTGGTCGCCGGTGTCGTCCCGAACGTCGTAGCACTGTCCGCCGGACGTCTTGCGGGTCGAGTGCAGCGCCCAGTACCACCCGTAGCTCTTGACGGCCATCGCACCGGCATCCAGCGAGGCGGCCGGCCAGCTCGTGATCCACTCGTTCGGGAGGACGTTCTTGACGTACGTCTTGAAGTCGACCCGGTCGACACGCCCGAGACTGACCCGGTAGACGAGGATGGTGCTCGGCAGCTTGCTGTTGGTGCCGTCGGTGCTACAACCCGTCGGCCCGCTCAGCAACTCGTGCGAGGCGTTGTTGTTCTTCAGCGTGGTGTTGAGGTTGCCCTTCGCCCCGGCCGCGAAGTCCTGGGTCGCACCGGCGAAGTTGCTGTTGAAGTAGACCCGCACCGTCTTGCCGGTCCGGTTCCACACCGACGCGGCGTTGTTCTTCACGCACAGGCCCTTGCCGCTGCCCGCGCCCTTGAAGTCGTAGCAGGTCGGTTGGGTCGTACCGTAGTCGTCAAGTGAGTCGGTGAAGTCCGAGACCGAGCCGGCCTGGTTGCTGTTGTAGTAGTAGCAGAACTCGCCGCTGTCGCAGGTTCCGTCCCGTTCGGCCGCCGCTGCCGGCGAGGCAACACTCAGGATGGAGGCGGACATGGCGAGGACGGCGCCGACGACGGCGAGGCCCTTGCGGATATTCATGGCGTCCTACCTCTCGTTGTAGCCCTGGGAGTTCCAGAACGCGGTCGGGTCGGCGTTGTCCAGGGTGGAGTCGCCGACGCTGACGGCCGCGTGGGTCTGCCGTCCGGCCCGGACCTCGACGTGGGTGTGCGCGCCCGAGCTGGAGGACACCCCGTGCCACGACTCGTCGGCGATGATCTCGCCCTTGCTGATGGCGTCGCCCACGCTCACCCCGGACTTCGGCGCGGTGTGCAGGTAGATCACCGACTTGTTGAGCGAGGAGTTGTAGACTGAGATCGTGGACAGGCCGCCGCTGCCGGTGCTGCCCCGCGCGACGTAGATGACGGTTCCGGAGACCAGGGCGCGCACGTCCGAGCCGACGCTGCGGGCGATGTCGATGCCCTCGTGCCGGCCGGGCGTGGTGGTGTAGCCGTCGAAGCCGCACGTGACCGTGCCGCCGCTGGCCTGGTACAGGGCGTACGACAGGTTCGTGCGCGTCGACGGCGAGAACTGGTGCGAGGCGTTGTTGTTCTTCAGCGTGGCGTTGAGGTTGCCCTTCGCGCCGGCCGCGAAGTCCTGGTAAGAACCGGCGTAGCCGCTGTTGAAGTAGACGCGTACGGTCTTGGTGCTGCGGTTCCAGACCGAGGCGGCCTCGTTCTTGATGCACAGGCCCTTGCCAGCGCCAGCGCCCTTGAAGTCGTAGCACGAGGGCTGCTCGGTGCCGTAGTCGTCGAGCGAACCGGTGAAGTCCGAGATCGACCCCGCGTTGTCGCTGTTGTAGTAGTAGCAGAACTCGCCGCTGTCGCAGACCCCATCTCGGGCCGCCGCCGACGCGGGCGATGCGACGCTGAGGATCGAGGTGGTCGCGGCCAGCGCGACGCCGACGGCGGCGAGGCTCTTACGGATGTTCATGGTGTCCTTTCAGAAACGGTGAAGGAGTGCGGGTCACTGCCCGCGCTGGTACTGCTCCCAGGTCTTGATCGGAACCTGGGGGCCGTCGTCCGGTCCCTGGTTGGCCAGGCCGTTCATGCCGAGGAAGTAGTCGCCGACCTGGTGCTGCGCCTGGCTGGACAGGTCCGTGTCGCTGATCGCCGTGGCGTGGATGTGCCACGGCCAGTCACCCTGGTTCGGGTTGCGGACCCAGGCCGCGAACCCGACCTGACGCAGGGCCCGGGCGACGGCGGTGCGCTTGGCCGCGGTCATGCCGGTGACCGCGATGTCCACCACACCGCCGCCGTCGTGCGTACCGGCCGAGGTGGGGTCGCCCCCGGGGTTGTACGAGCCCTGGTCGAGCACCAGGGGGTAGCCGAGCAGACGCTGCGCCTCGGCCAACATGGCCTGCGTACGAGCGTTGACGACGTACCCGTCACGCTGGACCTTCGCGCCCGGGCCGATCGTCTTGCCGACGGTGTAACGGTTCTGTCCGAGCTTCGTCAGCGACGTCGTGCCGGGCAGCCCGTTCGCGGCCAGCCCGGTGTAGCCGAGCGAGCGCTGGTACGCGGCGTACGCCGAGACGGTCACGGTGCCGAAGTAACCATCGACCCACTGCGCGTTCAGCAGGCCCTGCGCCTGCAACGCCTGCTCGACGGCGAGCACGGAGGTCTTCGCGCCCGGGGTCAGGGTGTTGTCGGCCCGACGGGGGTCGATCTGGGCGGCCAGGACGGTGGCCTCCATGTCCACGACCGGCCGCGCGGCCGTGGTGACGGTTCGCTGCGCTGTGACGTCGGATGTCGCGGCCCACGCGTGGGCCGGAACACCGACGGCCACGCAGAGCGCGGCGAGCCCGACGGATAACCAGGGACGACGCAAGGTCGATCCTCCTCGCAGTTGGTGAGTCGTTCGGGGAACGGACACCACCTTGCGAGAATCGGCCTGCTGTTCGGTACCCCCACTGCCTGTCAGATCCGTCAGACCGTCACGGACCTCGATGGATGCGGTGTTGTCAGCTTTGGTGGAACCCGGGGCTGACATCGGTGGTTCGCGCTCTGACACCGGTCAGGGCGACCGGGGAGCGCGCTCAGGCGGTGACGGTGACCATGAAGTACACCGGCCGGCGGGTGGGGAAGTACTCCTGCCCGTTCTCGTCGACCATCTTCCAGCTGACCCAGCACTTCCCGGGGCGGCTCGGCGCGGTGACCTCGACACTGATCATCACCTGCTCGTCGGGCGGTGTGTCACCGATCGCCACCCGGTCCGGAACCTGGCAACCGTCGGCGTCGGCGGTGGGGTTGGTCCGCTGGAGGAACCGGTTGTGCCAGGCGACCTTCCCCACGTTCTTGAGCGCCCACACCTTGACGAACTGGGAGTTCACCCGCACCCGGGTGCCGTCGGGGATGGTGACGTCGGAGATGAACTTGCTGGAGTCGCCGGGGATCAACGAGTCCGAGAACGCCGACGCCGACGGTGACGGTGTGGACGAGGCCGCGGTCAAGCCGGAGTCGTCCCGCGACGACCGGCCGCGGACGACGACGCCCAGGACGGCGACCATCGCCACCACCAGGACCACCGCTGCGGCGGCGAGCCACGGCAGCCGGTGCCGCCGTGCACCAGCGACCTCCTCGTCGGTCGGCGGATAGTCCGCGCCGCGTGGCGCGTTCTGCTCCTCCGGAGACGACGCGGGGACGACGGACACGACGGGCCCGTCCATTTCCGGGGCGTCGGTCCCGGTGTCGGGCTTCTTCCCGCCCGTGCTGAGCGGGGTTTCGGCACCGGTCGGGGAGTCGGTACTGACCGGCGGGGCGTCGCCGTCTTCGGTGCCATGGGCAGACGCGGGGCGCTGCGCGTCCTCCCAGCGACGCCGCCACTGGACCTCGTCCGCCTCGCAGGCTCGGACGAACTCCCGCACGGTCTCCCAGGAGGGGAACCTGGTCCCGGCGGCCGCCTCGTGCAGGGTGGTGTGCGAGATCCGGCCCGACCGCCCCGCCATCTTGCGGAACGACGGGTCCCCCGCGGCGGTCCGCAGGGTCCGTAGCTGTTCGGCGAACCTCTCGGCGGCCCGTCTGTCCTGAATCGACTCGGCGGCGGCACGCTGGTCCTTCATCACTCCCCCATGTCAGACGACGTCGTCAGGCGTTGTCAGAGCGTGTCAGAGGGTACCGAACGGGCCAAGGCGGCCATCAATGTGGTGCTTCGACGACGCCGGGCTCGACGGTCCCGGTGCATTGAAGGAGGTCACCGATGAAAAGCCTTTCCCGCCGTGGCGTACGCATCCTCGCGGCCGCCGGTCTGGCTGTGCCCGCGACGCTGGCGTTCGCCGGACCCGCGCACGCCGAGACCAACCCGCGCTGCGCCGGCTCGGTGCAGATCGGTGCCACCGCGTACGTCACCGTCGGCGGTCAGACCGCCGCATCGGTCAAGCAGTACAAGGGCTGCGGCAAGAACTACGCCTACACGTACGTGTGGCAGCAGTACCGGGCCAGCCACGGCTCGTACCAGGTCTGCACCTCCATCGTGACCGGAAGCACGCTGCGTGACCTGCAGTGTTCCAGCGGCCCGGAGGTCTGGTCCCTGGGCGCCAACACGCTGTCGGTGTGCACCCGGGCCCTCGGCGGCATCTCGGACGTGGCGCAGAAGGAGACCGAAGTGCGCTGCTGACCCGACGATCGCTGTGTTTCCGGGCGGGGGGGGGGGGCGGGGCCCCGCCCCCCCCCCCCGGCGCGGCACCGCAACGGCCCGCGCGTGTGGGGCCAGCCCACGATCGACAAATCCGGGGGTAGCGACGACCCCACCAGCGTAGATTG
>NZ_JBIAFG010000020.1:0-129071 GCF_042869175.1 Micromonospora sp. NPDC007208
GGCCCGCGGCGCCCCCCCCCCGGGGGGGGCCGGGGGGGGGGGGGGGGGGGGGGGGGCGGGGGGGGGGTTGGGGGGGTGGGGGGGGGGGGGGGGGGGGGGGGGGGGGGGGGGGGCCCCCCCCCCCCCGCGACCCAATGCGAGGGGGTACGGGCCGACATGTCCGCCGGAGTGCACACGGTCGCGGTGATCGGCGCGGGCAAGATCGGTGAGCTGATGCTCTCCGGGCTGCTGCGCTCGGGATGGCCGGTGGACCGGCTGCTGGCCACCGCCCGCCGGCCCGCTCGCGCCGAGGAGTTGACCGCCCGTTACGGCGTACGGGTGGTCGACAACCTGACCGCGGTGGACGAGGCGGCGGTCCTCGCGGTCTCGGTGAAACCGCAGGACGCCGCCGCGCTCCTCGACGAGATCGGCCCCAAGGTGCCGGCCGACAAGCTCGTCATATCACTCTGCGCGGGTCTGCCCACCAGCTTCTTCAGCCGCCGGTTGCCCGACGGCACCCCGGTGGTGCGGGTGATGACCAACACCCCGGCACTGGTCGACGAGGCGATGACCGCGATCTCCGCCGGCGCGTACGCCACCGGGGCGCACCTGACGTTGGCCGAGGAGATGTTCAAGCCGCTCGGCCAGACGATCCGGGTGCCCGAGTCGCAGCAGGACGCCGTCACCGCCCTCTCCGGCTCCGGCCCGGCCTACTTCTACCTGCTGGTCGAAGCCATGATCGACGCGGGGATCCTGCTCGGGCTGCCCCGCCAGGTGGCGCACGAGTTGATCGTGCAGACCGCGATCGGGTCGGCGGTGATGCTGCGCGACTCCGGCGAGCACCCGGTCAAGCTGCGCGAGGCGGTCACCTCGCCGGCCGGCACCACCATCTCCGCGATCCGTGAGCTGGAGAAGCACGGCGTACGCGCGGCGCTGCTCGCCGCGCTGGAGGCCGCCCGGGATCGCGCCCGCGAGCTGGCGGCACAGGCCGACTGAGCGTTCGGGGCGCGTCGCGGAGCCGTGCGTGCCGCATACTGGCCCGGTGTTCACACTTGCCCAGGCCCGGCACCTGGTGGCCACCCTGCAGCCGCGCGTCGACGAGTTGATCCGGGTCCGGGCCGACCTGGCCGAGTTGCGCGCCGACCTGGCCGACCACGGCGTGAGCGCGCTCGGTGGGCTGGCCGAGGTCAAGGCGCTGGAGGCCCGGCTGCACGCCGTCGTCGACGAGCTGCACCAGCACGACATCCAGGTCAAGGGCATCGCTCCGGTGCTGCTGGACTTCCCCGGCGAGCGGGCCGGCCGCGCCGTGCTCTGGTGCTGGCTGGAGGGCGACTCCGACGTGCGCTGGTACCACCGCGCCGAGTGCGGCTTCGCCGGCCGCCGCCCCCTCTGACTCAGCCCGCCGCGGACGTCGGCAGGATCGGGTCGGGCGCCTCGGTCACCGCGAACACCACCACGTTCTCGACGTAGTGGCCGCGCCGCCGGTCGAAGTCGCCCCCGCAGGTGACCAGGCGCAACTCCGCCCCGGGCGTCGGGCCGTAGACCACGTCGGTCGGAAAGCTGTCCTTCCGGGTACGCAGCGACCCGGTCACCCGGAACGCCAACCGCTGCCCGCCGCGCCACACCTCGACCCGGTCGCCGGGCCGCAACTCACCGAGCCGGGCGAACACCGCCGGGCCGCGGCGCGAGTCCAGGTGCCCGGCGAGCAGGGCCGGGCCGGTGTCGCCGGGAGCCGGGCCGCCGCCGTACCAGCCGGCCGTGTCGAAGTCGGTGGGCGGAATCAGCGCCCCGGCGCGGTCCAGACCCAGCACGGTGAGCGCGGAGTCGACGTCGATGCGCGGTATGCGTACCCGGGTGGGTGGAGGATCCTGCGGCGCGGGCGCGGCGGCCACCGACGGGCAGTCGTCGCCGCAGCCGGGGCGCCAGCTCGCCACCGGCGGTGGCGGGCCGGTGGTGGCCAGCCCGACCCCGGCGGCCAGGCAGACCGCCGCTCCGGCCGCGACCAGCGCGGCCAGCGGCACCCGGCGGTCACGGTGCCGCCGGATCGACGGGTCCGGCCCGGCGCTCACCAGGTGGTGCGCCGCCGCCGACGCCAGAGCAGCAGGGCCACCGCGCCGGCCGCCGCGGCCAGACCGCCGGCCACCAGGGGGTACGCGTCGAGCCCGGCCCCGGCGGTGCCACCGGCGCCGGTGTCCACCCCACCGGCCGGGACGACGGTGCCGCCCTCGGCGTCGCGCCGCAACTCGGCGGTGAGCCCGCCCTGCTTCGCGTCGAGCACCAGCAGCGAGTAGACCGCGCCGCCGGTGAGCCGCACCTCGGCGTCGGTGCTCGGCCCGCCGGCACCCGTCAGCTTCAGCCGCCACCTGCCCGGCTCGACCTGCTGGTAGTCAGTCGTGGTGGCGAACTGCACCCCGCCCGCGATCATCGGGCCGTCGGCGGCGGCCACGTCGAGCACCGGGGTCCGCACCGACGCCTGCACGACCCGCACCTTGGCGCGGCCGTCGGTGGGGGCGCTGAGATCGTCGTTGAGCACCCGCAGGCCGAGGTCGGCGTGCCGGCCCACGCCGGCCACGGTGAAGGCGTCGCCGCTGGTCACCGCGACCTCGGTGGTGAGCACCGGGGGGTCGGTGGCGGGGGCGCCGGCCTCGCGCATGGCCACCGCGTACCGGCCCGGAGCGAGTTCGAGGTAGTCGGAGACCACGCCGTAACCGACCCCGGGGAAGACCTGCGGCTTTGCCGCGCCCGGCGCGGCCAGGTAGACGTCCACCGCCGGGGTGTCCGGGGAGAGGTGCGCGAGCCGGACGTACCCGACGGTGTCCGCGCCGGTCGCGGCGTTGGCAGGAATGGGAATGGCGACGGTGGCGAGGGCGGTGCCGAGCAGGAGCGCGCCGGAGCCGGCCAACAGCCGGCGGGGCACGGTACGGAGCGTGTGCATGTCGCCTCCGGGGGCACGTTCGGTGAGCGGGCGGCAACCCAGAGAACAGGGTCCCGTGAGCAGGACTACGGCGCAAGTTGCCACAGCGATGTTTTTGCGCGCGCGTATCGCTACCGATCGCGGGGAGGGTGGTGGCGGTCTTGCTCAGCGGGTGGCGGCGGCCAGGGCGGCGCGCAGCTTCGCGGCGTCGGCCGGGGCCGGGTGCTCCCAGTCGGTCGGGCTGGCGGAGTAGAGCGTGCCGTACGCCGGGGTGTCCGGCTGGTAGCGCCACCCCTCGGCCAGCGGGCCGACGTCGACCGCGTCGTAGCCGATCCGGTCCAGGAAGGCGGTCACCTCGGCCTTCGCGGCGGCGTCGTCACCGGCGATCGCGAGGGCGCTGCGGTCCGCCGCACCGGACGGTCGGGGGAGCGCGGCCAGGCCCTTGAAGTAGATGTTGTTGAAGACCTTGACCACCCGCGACTGCGGCAGGTGCCGCTGGAGCAGTTCACTGCTGGTGGTCTCGCCCGAGTCCAGCTCCGGGAAGGCGCCATCGCGCTCTGGGTAGTAGTTGTTGGTGTCGATGACGACCTTGCCGGCCAGCGGCTCCACGGGCACCGCGCGGTACGCCTTCAGCGGCACAGTGACCACCACCAGGTCGCCGACCTGCGCCGCGTCCTGCGTGGTGCCGGCGCTGGCGTGCGCGCCCAGGGTCTCGACCAGGTCGGTGAGGGTCTCCGGGCCCCGCGAGTTGCTCAGCACCACGTCGTAGCCGGCGTCAACGGCCAGCCGGGCCACGGTGCCGCCGATGTTGCCACTGCCGATCAGTCCCACAGTTGTCATGCTCGTTCCCAACTCCGTCCACCCACGACGCATTCCCGACCATCCTGGTGGGTTATTCGGTTGCCCGCTGCCGGGCGGCTGCGCGAACCGTCGGGCCCGCGCTGTCCTCGTCGCGGACCTCGCGATCTTCGCCGCCCCGGCGGGTGCCTGGTCGCGGCGCGAGCCCGTTCTGCACAACGTACTGCTCACGCTTGTCGCCGATCGGCTCTCCGGCAACGTGCCACTCTCCGGTGACGAGCGGTCCGTGCGGGTGATCGACCGCCGGACACGCGGCCCGGTAGCGCCCGAGGCCGGGAGGGCCGGCGAGGCCGTCGATCATGGAGTTGTGGTGGGGAACGACTCGGGTCTATCGGGGCAATTCAGGCACCACGACTCCATGATCGACCGGGCCAACGGTGGCCTAGCCGAGTCCAGCCCGGCCTAGCCGAGCCCACTCGCGCCGACCTGGGCGTCAGGTCGTGGGGAGGGTCTTTTCGATGGCGGCGCGGAGGTCGTTGGAGTCGGGCTCGACCGTGGGGGCGAAGCGGGCGGCGACCGAGCCGTCCGGGGCCACCAGGAACTTCTCGAAGTTCCAGCGCACGTCACCGGTGTGCCCGTCGGCGTCCGGGGTGTCCACCAGCGCGGCGTAGAGCGGGTGCCGGTCGGGGCCGTTGACGTCGACCTTCTCGGTCAGCGGGAAGGTGACCCCGTAGTTGACCTGGCAGAAGTCGCTGATCTCGGCGGCGCTGCCCGGCTCCTGCCCGGCGAACTGGTTGCACGGCACGCCGAGCACCACGAGGCCCCGGTCGGCGTACGAGTCGGCGAGCGTCTGGAGGCCGGCGTACTGGGGGGTGAGGCCGCAGCGGGAGGCCACGTTGACGACCAGCAACGCCTTGCCGCGGTAGCGGGCCAGGTCGGCGGGGCCGCCGTTGAGGGCGTCGATCGGGATGTCGAAGACGGTCATGGGCCGAGGCTACGCGCCGGTCGGGCGTCCACCCGGGTTGGGCGCAGCGTACGCACTCCGTGCACCAGGAGAAATCGAAACATGCGCATCTTGACGAACTGATAACGCTGTGAGTACCGTCTCACCAACTCTTTTGGAAAGTTTCCTAACAGTTCGGGAGACGCCTCATGAAAAGATCGCTCCGCCGGGCCCTCTGGGCCGGTGCCGTGGTCGCCGTGACCGTCGCAGCGGTGCCGGTGACCACCGCGTTCGGCGCCGGCACGGTCACCACCACCTTCACCAAGGCGCAGGACTGGGGGACCGGTCACGAGACGAGGGTGACCGTCACCAACGGCTCCAGCGCCACGGTCACCACCTGGCGCATCGAGTTCGACCTGCCGTCGGGCACCACCATCAGCAGCGCGTGGGACGCCGACGTCACCAGCAGCGGCAACCACTACGTCGCGGTCAAGAAGAGCTGGGCCGGCGGCATCGCCCCCGGCGCCTCGTTCAGCTGGGGCTACAACGGCAGCGGCGCCTACAAGGCACCGCTGAACTGCACCATCAACGGTGCCGCGTGCGGCGGCGGGACCACCCCGCCGACCACGACTCCGCCGACCACCACCCCACCCACGACGACGCCGCCCACCACCCCTCCGCCCACCACGCCGCCGCCGACCACCAACCCGCCGAACCCGGGTGGCAAGAAGGTCGTCGGCTACTTCGCCGAGTGGGGCGTCTACGGGCGCAACTACCACGTCAAGAACATCCAGACCAGCGGCTCGGCCGCGAAGCTGACCCACATCCTGTACGCCTTCGGCAACACCACCGGCGGTCGTTGCGCCATCGGTGACAGCTACGCCGACTACGAGAAGGCGTACACCGCGGCGGACAGCGTGGACGGCGTCGCCGACACGTGGGACCAGCCGCTGCGCGGCAGCTTCAACCAGCTGCGCAAGCTCAAGCAGCTGAACCCGCACCTCAAGGTGATCTGGTCGTTCGGTGGCTGGACCTGGTCCGGCGGCTTCACCCAGGCCGCGCAGAACCCGGCCGCGTTCGCCGAGAGCTGCTACAACCTGGTCGAGGACCCGCGCTGGGCGGACGTCTTCGACGGCATCGACGTCGACTGGGAGTACCCCAACGCCTGCGGTCTGACCTGTGACACCAGCGGCCCGAACGCGTTCAAGAACGTGATCAGCGCGTTGCGGTCCAGGTTCGGGTCCAGCGCCCTGGTCACCGCCGCCATCACCGCGGACGGCAGCAACGGCGGCAAGATCGACGCCACCGACTACGCCGGCGCCATCGGCAACCTCAACTGGCTCATGCCGATGACGTACGACTACTTCGGCGCCTTCAACGCCCAGGGTCCGACGGCGCCGCACTCGCCGCTCACCTCGTACACGGGCATCCCGCAGCAGGGCTTCAACTCCGACGCGGCGATCCAGAAGCTCAAGAGCAAGGGCGTTCCGGCCAACAAGCTGCTGCTCGGCATCGGCTTCTACGGTCGGGGCTGGACCGGTGTCACCCAGGCCGCTCCGGGTGGCAGCGCCACCGGCGCGGCGCCGGGCACCTACGAGGCCGGCATCGAGGACTACAAGGTCCTCAAGAACACCTGCCCGGCCACCGGCACGATCGCCGGCACCGCGTACGCCAAGTGCGGCAGCAACTGGTGGAGCTACGACACCCCGTCGACCATCAACGGCAAGATGACGTACGCGAACAACCAGGGCCTCGGTGGCGCGTTCTTCTGGGAGCTCTCCGGTGACACGAGCAACGGTGAGCTCATCGGCGCCATCAAGGGCGGTCTCGGCTGAGCCGAGGGCCGACGCACCACCCACACGGCGGGAAGGGGCCCGCACCGTCCCTTCCCGCCCGTGACACAGCGGCCCGGCCGACGCCCAGCGTCGACCGGGCCGCCGCCGTTGGGCTCGGTCGCCTGGATGTGGCAGACTCGCGGCTCGGCACGTCTCGATCTCACCGCCGACGGAGGTGATCATGCGCCCAACCCACCGCAGGCTGGCGGCGACCGCCGCCGGGCTGGTGCTGCTGCCGGTCGCCCTGGTCGGCTGCGGAATCGGCGACGAGGACGAGGAGAAGTCCGCCACCAAGCCGGCCCGAGCCCCCGCCGAGGAGGCCGCCACCCGCTCCCGCGAGCGCGTGCAGGCGTACCTCGACGCGATGACCGCCAAGGACGTGGCCGCCGGCCGGAGTCAGCTCTGCGCTCTGCTGCAGGACGACTTCGACCTCGGCGCCACCGGCCCCAACGGTGACTTCGCCGACCACTTCCAGGTGCCCGAGGCGGCCATCACCGGCGTCCGGTCCGGTCCGCAGGGGCAGGAGGTCAGCGTCTCGGTGTCGGTCACCGTCGGCAAGCGCACCGTCGCCCGGCCGCTGGTTTTCACCGTCACCCGGGACGGGAGCGACTGGTGCATCGCCGGGGAAGCGCCGGGCAGGTCGGCCACTCCGTCGCCAGCGTCGCCTCCACCGCGTCCTGAGGGGTCGCCCCTACCGCGTCCTGAGCAGAGCCCGGGAGTTTGATCTCCCATCTGCCGGAACCGTCCCCCTCGCCGCCCGGGCGCCCCGACCGTCGCCGTACGCTTTCTGTCATGCGCCATGAGTGGCATCAGCTGAGCCATCCCGCGGTGGGCAGCCCGGGCCTGCAGACCAGCCGACCGACAGTCGACTCCGCCGAGGACGCCGCGCTCGGCCTGGACCGATGGCGGGAGCTACCCCGCGAGCAGGTCCCGCCGTGGTCGGACCCGGCTGCCGTGGCCGCGGTCTGCAAGGTCCTCGACACCGTGCCGTCGGTCGTCGCGCCCTACGAGGTGGACCAGCTCCGGCAGAAGCTCGCCCTGGTCTGCGAGGGTAAGGCGTTCCTGCTGCAGGGCGGTGACTGCGCCGAGACGTTCGTGGACAACACCGAGAGCCACCTGCTGGCCAACGCCCGCACCCTGCTCCAGATGGCGATCGTGCTCACCTACGGCGCGTCGCTGCCGGTGGTCAAGGTCGCCCGGGTCGCCGGGCAGTACACGAAGCCCCGCTCACTGCCGACCGACGCGCGCGGCCTGCCCGCGTACCGCGGCGACATGATCAACTCGCTGGAGGCCGACCCGACCGCCCGGGTCGCCGACCCGCAGCGCATGATCCGCGCGTACGCCAACTCGGCGGCGGCGATGAACATGCTCCGGGCGTACCTCGCCGGTGGGCTCGCCGACCTGCACGCCGTGCACGACTGGAACAAGGGCTTCGTGAAGAACTCCCCGGCGGGGGAGCGTTACGAGGCGATCGCCCGGGAGATCGACCGGGCGCTGGCCTTCATCCGGGCCTGCGGCATGACCGACGACGAGGCGCTGCGCACCGTCACGCTCTACTGCTCCCACGAGGCCCTCGCCCTGGAGTACGACCGGGCGCTCACCCGGGTCTCCGACCGTCGGGCGTACGGGCTGTCCGGGCACTTCCTCTGGATCGGCGAGCGCACCCGGCAGATCAGCGGCGCGCACATCGACTTCATCTCCCGGATCGCCAACCCGATCGGGGTCAAGCTCGGCCCGACCACCTCCCCGGACGAGGCGATCGAGCTGTGCGAGAAGCTCAACCCGGACAACATCCCCGGCCGGCTCACCCTGATCAGCCGGATGGGCAACCATCGGGTACGCGACGCGCTGCCGCCGATCGTCGCCAAGGTCACCGCCGCCGGCGCCAAGGTGGTCTGGCAGTGCGACCCGATGCACGGCAACACGCACGAGTCGTCCAACGGCTACAAGACCCGGCACTTCGACCGCATCGTCGACGAGGTGCTCGGCTACTTCGAGGTGCACCGGGGGCTGGACACCCACCCCGGCGGCCTGCACGTCGAGCTGACCGGCGAGGACGTCACCGAGTGCCTCGGCGGCGCCCAGGGCATCGAGGACCTCGACCTGCCCGACCGGTACGAAACCGCCTGCGACCCGCGACTGAACACCCAGCAGTCGTTGGAGTTGGCGTTCCTCGTGGCGGAGATGCTCCGTGGCTGAGCTGGCGAGCCCCGCGTCAGCGCTTGCGAGCCCCGCAGTCGGCAAGTCGAAGCGATGACCATGGCTGACGCGAGGAGTGGGCTTGCGAGCCCCGCAGTCGGCAGCCGAAGGGATGACCATGGCTGACGCGAGGAGTGAGCTTGCGAGCCCCGCAGTCGGCAGCCGAAGGGATGACAATGCCTGATCTGTTCGTGGACCTGCGGTCCGACACGGTGACCCGACCCACCGCCGGGATGCGGGAGGCGATGGCCAGCGCCGAGGTCGGCGACGACGTGTACGGCGAGGATCCGAGCGTCAACGCGCTGGAGGCCGAGGTCGCCGCGTTGTTCGGGCACGAGGCGGCGCTGTTCGCCCCGAGTGGGTCGATGGCGAACCAGATCGCCCTGCAACTGTTGGTGTCGCCCGGCGACGAGTTGCTCTGCGACGCCGACGCGCACGTGGTCACGTACGAGATCGGCGCCGCGGCCGCGTACGGCGGGATCTCCTCGCGGACCTGGCCCGCGGTGGGTGCGGACATCGACCCGGAGGTGGTGGCCGGGATGATCCGGCCGGACGGTTACTTCGCCGTCCCCACCCGCGCGATCGCCGTCGAGCAGACCCACAATCGCGGTGGCGGCGGGGTGATTCCGCTGGCGACCCTGCGGGACCTGCGTGGGGTCGCCGACGAGGCGGGCGTCGCACTGCACTGTGACGGCGCCCGGATCTGGCACGCGCACGTCGCCGACCGGGTGCCGCTGATCGAGTACGGTCAGCTCTTCGACACGCTGTCGGTGTGCCTCTCCAAGGGGCTCGGCGCGCCGGTCGGTTCGCTGGTGGTGGGCAGCGCGGAGAAGATCGAACGTGCCCGGCTGATCCGCAAGCGGATGGGCGGTGGCATGCGCCAGGCCGGCATTCTCGCCGCCGCCGGCCGGTACGCGCTCGCGCAGCACATCGACCGGCTGGCCGACGACCACGCGAAGGCGGCTCGGCTCGCCGAGGCGGTGGCGCCGTTCGGTGTGCTGGCCACCACGGTCCGTACCAACCTCGTGGCACTGGACCTCACCAAGCACACCCTGGACGCGCGGGCCCTGGCCGCCGCGGCGCGGGCCGAGGGCGTACTGATCTCGGTGCTCGGCCCCCGTACCGCCCGCCTGGTCACCCACCTGGGCCTCAGTGACGCGGACATCGACCGCGCCCTGGCAGCCCTACCCCGCATCCTCGCCGCAGCCTAAAACCCCACCCACCCGCCCCGGCCCCCCGGTTGCCCACTCCCGGTGATCATGAAGTTATTGCCACTCGCGTCGGCGTGTCATGGCAATAACTTCATGATCACCGGGGTGACTCGGGGAACGCCGGGAGGGGGAGTAGGCAGGGGGTGGGGGTGGGGTCAGGGGTGGGACAGGCGGGTGAGGGTGGTGATGTCGGCGGCGTGGCCGATGTGCTTCTCGCTGGGGGTTTCCACGACGATCGGGACGCCGGCGGTCGCCGGGTGGGCCATCAACTCGGCGAAGGCGGGTTCGCCGATGGTGCCCTTGCCGATGTTCTCGTGCCGATCCCGGGTGGAGCCGCACAGGTCCTTCGAGTCGTTGGCGTGGACCAGCCGCAGTCGGTCCGCACCGACAGTGGCCACCAGGGTGTCCAGGGTCGCCGTCATGCCGCCCTCGGCCGCCAGGTCGTGGCCGGCCGCCCAGGCGTGGCAGGTGTCGAAGCAGACCCCGAGCATGGGGTGCCGGTCCACCGCGTCCAGGTAGGGCCCCAACTGCTCCACCCGGGAGGCCAGTGACCGGCCACCGCCGGCGCTCGGCTCGACAAGCAACATCGGCCCGCCAGCCTCGGCGGACCAGTCGAGCAGCGGCAGCAACACCTCGCGGACCTGTCGCATCGCCGCCTCGGCGTGCCCCTCGTCCACCGAACTGCCCGCGTGGAACACCACCCCCCGCGCGCCGATCGCCACACCCCGACGCAGCGCGTGCGCCAGCGTCTGGGCCGACTTCTCGACCGTGGCCGGGGTGGGCGAGCCGACGTTGACCAGCAGCGAGGCGTGGATGAACGCGGGAATGCCCCGCTCGGCGCAACCGTCGCGGAACAGGGCGTCCTGCCCGGGGTCGCCGTCGGGCAGTGCCCAGCCACGCGAGTTGGAGACGTAGACCTGCACCACCCGCGCACCGGTCGTGTCGGCGTACGGCAGGGCAGCCTTCGCCAGCCCACCCGAGGTCGGAGTGTGCGTGCCCACCGGCCGCCCGCAGATCGTCGGCATCAGAAGCACGTCAGGGTGACCGGGGTGCCGGGCGCCACCTGCGAATTCTCGCCCGGGAGCTGGATCCGGACCACGGCGTTCGGGTTGATCGCCACCGTCACCGGGAAGCCCTGGCCCTCCAACGCCTGCTTGGCCTGCTGGCACGGCAGGTCGATCACCCGCGGCATGACGACAAGCGGTGGCCCCTTGCTGACGTCCAGCTTGACCGTGGTGCCCTTCTCCACGCCGGCACCATCGGCCGGGCTCTGACCGAGGATCTCGTCCTTCGGCTTGTCGGAGTCCTTGTAGGTCTCCACCAACACCAGATTGAGCTGGGCCAGGGCCGTCCGGGCGTCGGTCAGGCTCTTGCCGACCAGGTTCGGCACCGTCACCGGCGCCCTGCCCCGGCTCAGGATGAGGGTTACCTTCGCGCCTGGTTTGACCTCGCTGCCCACCTTGGGCGAGCTGTCCACCACGACCCCGGCCGGCAGGCTGTCGTCGTAGCGGGCGGTGCCCTTGGCCACCACCAGCTTCGCGTTGACCAGGTCCGCCTCGGCGAGCTCGAACTCCTTGCCGATCACGTCCGGTACGGGGAAACGCTCCGGGCCGAGGGAGAGGGTCAGCGTGATCGTGCCACCTTTGACGATCTTGGCAGCGGACGCCGGGCTCTGCCCCAGCACGCTGTCCTTCGGGGCCTTCTCGTCGAAGCGCGGCTCAGCGAACTTGAGGACGAGCCCGGCTCGGTCGGCCTGCGCCTGCGCCTCGGCCCTGCTCAGGCTCACCAGTTGCGGAGCGTCCGTGTAGCGGCCGACGCCGAACCACCAACCCCCGATCGCGGCCACCAGGCCCAGCGTCACCACCACGGCCGCGACGGCCAGCCGGCCACGGGGGTTGCTCAGCACCGTGCTACGCAGCGCGGCGAGCCGGGCGCCCAGGCCCTCCGCCGGCTCCGGGGCGGCCCGACGTCGGCCCGGCCCCTGGCTGCTGGCCCCCTCGGGCAGTCGCGCCCACGACGGGCGGTTGGGCGGTTGGACCGTCGCGACCATCATGGTCGGCTGGGAGAGCGACGGCGCGCCGCTGACCGGACGGAGTACGGCGGTGTGGCTGTTGGCGTCGCCCAGGCGATCCCGGGCCACCTGCACCTCGGCCAGAAGTGCGCCGGCGTCCGCGGGCCGCGCGCCGGGATCACGCCGGGTGGCCCGCTGCACCAGGTCGTCGAGGACCGACGGCAGGCCCGGCACCAGCGTCGAGGGCGCCGGCACGTCCCGGTCGACGTGCTGCCAGGCGACGTCCACCGGGCGGTCCCCGTCGTACGGCACGCGGCCGGTGAGCATCTCGAACAGCACGATGCCCGCCGAGTAGACGTCGGTGCGCGGATCGGCGCGGCCCTCGGTGACCAGCTCCGGGGCGACGTACGCCACGGTGGCCATCAGTTGGTTGCCCTGCTCCTCGTCGGCGCTCGCCTCGACCGCCCGGGCCAGCCCGAAGTCGGCCACCTTCACGACGCTGTCGACCAGGTTGGCGACGCCACCGGTGGGCGCCTCCGCGACCAGCACGTTCTCCGGTTTGACGTCGCGGTGCACGAGACCGGCCCGGTGCGCGGCGGCGATCGCGGCGAGCATCTGCTCGGCGATGGACAGCGCCTCGTCCGGGTTGAGCCGGCGTCGCTCGGCCAGCACGTCGCGCAGCGTGCGGCCACGGACGTACTCCATCACCAGGTACGGCAGGCCGGCGTGCGTGCCCTGGTCGTAGACCGCCACCACGTTCGGGTGGGTCAACCGGGCGATGGTCTTCGCCTCGTCGGTGAACCGGGCCACGAAGTTGGCGATCCGGGCCCGCGCCTCGCTCGCCTGGGTCGGGTGAATGATCTTGACAGCCACGGTGCGCTCAAGGCGTTCGTCAGTGGCGGTGTACACGGTCGCCATGCCACCACGGGCCACGCGACCGCGAATGCGGTAGCGCCCGTCGATCAGCGAGCCCAGCAACGTGTCGGCGACCTGAGTGTCCATCGGCAGGCAGTCTATGTGTCCAGGGGGTGAAGGATGAACAGGATGCTACAGCCGTACGCCCAACCGGTCCGTCCCGCCGCGCTCGCCGCCCCTCATTCGCTGGTCAGCGGCGATCAGGAGAGTGGGCGCCGATGGGTCTCCCGGGGTGCCGGTGGCTCGTCGCCGCGGCGGCGTGGCAGGGTGGTCGGGTGACCGAACCCGTACCCGACCAGGCCGCGCCCGGCCTGGAGCTCGCCGGACCCACCGACCCGGCCGGCTGGTTGACCCTGCCCGACGTCGCGGAACGCCTCGACGTGTCGATCAGCAAGGTGCACCAGATGATCCGTGACCGGGAACTGCTGGCGGTCCGCCGCGACGGCGTCCGCCGGATCCCGGCGGACCTGGTTGCCAACCAGACCGTGCTCAAGCACCTGCCCGGCGTGCTCAACCTGCTCGCCGACAACGGCTACGACGACGAGGCCGTTCTGCGCTGGCTCTACGAGCCGGACGACACCCTCCCCGGCGCCACCCCGGCCGCCGCCCTCTCCGGCGACCAGGCCCGCGAGGTGAAACGCCGAGCCCAAGCCCAAGGCTTCTAACCCCGCCCCGCCCCGGACCCTTCCTGTTCCCGTTGATCATGAAGTTATTGCCACGACACGCCGAGCGCGCCGGCAATAACTTCATGATCAACGCGCAAGGGGGGTGGGCGCGGGCCCTGGGGGTGTGGGAGGGGAGCGGGGGTTAGTCGGCTCGGCGGGTTGCGGCTATGGCCAGGTCTACCAGGGCTTGGCGGGCCTCGGTGTCCAGGTCGACGGCGGTCAGTGCGGCCAGGGCGGTGTCGGTGAGTGTGACGATCCGCTGCTCGGTACGGGCCAGCGCCCCGCTGCCCGAGATCACCTCGCGGAGCCGGGCCACCCCCCGCTCGTCCAGCTCCGGGTCGCCGAGCCGGCTGAGTAGCAGCTTGCGGCCCGCGTCGTCGGTGGCCTCCACGGCCGCCGCCACCAGGTAGGTGCGCTTGCCCTCGCGCAGATCGTCCCCGGCTGGCTTGCCGGTCAGCGCCGGGTCACCGAAGACCCCCAGCACGTCGTCGCGGAGCTGGAACGCCTCACCCAACGGCAGCCCGTACGCCGAGTAGGCCGTCCGCACGTCCTTTGGCGCGTCGGCCAGCGCGGCGCCGAGCAGCATCGGACGCTCGACGGTGTACTTCGCGGACTTGTACCGGGCGACCTTGCTGGCCCGTTCCACCGAGGTGTCCCCGGTGACCTGCGTCAGCACGTCGAGGTACTGCCCGACGGTGACCTCGGTGCGCATCTCGTCGAAGACCGGCCGGGCCCGGGCCAACGACCACAGGTCCAGGCCGGCGGAGTGCAGCAGCTCATCGGACCAGACCAGGCAGAGGTCACCGAGCAGGAGCGCCGCGGCGTCGCCGAAACCGTCCGGGTCGCCGCCCCAGCCGGCCTCCCGGTGCCGGGTGGCGAAGCGTCGGTGGACCGCGGGCTCGCCGCGACGGGTGTCGGAACGGTCCATCAGGTCGTCGTGGATCAGGGCGCTGGCCTGCACGAACTCCAGTGCGGCCAGGGCGGTGATCACCTGGTCGCCGTCCACCCCGCCAGCCCCCCGGAACCCCCAGTACGCGAATGCTGGACGCAGCCGCTTGCCGCCACCGAGCACGAACGCCTCGATCGCCTCGGCCACCGGACCCAGCGCGTCGTCCACGGCGGCGAGCCGGACCCGTTGGCCGGCCAGGAACTCGGTGAGCGCCTTGTCCACCCGCTCCCGCAGGCCGGCGCGGTCGACGGGGGACACGGGAGCAGCGTGGGTCACGCCCCGACGCTAGCCGGTCGTCATGGTTCGTGCTCCACCGCCACGCGTAGTGCCGCCGGTGCGGCCGGGGCCCGTCCGCCCGGCCGGTCGCGCGCCGTGCGGCGCGGCGCGGCCCGGCCCGGTGGCCCGCGTCGAGCCGGCCCGACGGGTGGCCGCGGCGGCCTCGGCGAGCGCCACCAGCGGTACGTCCAGGACGACGGCGAGCCAGCCGAGCCAGAACCCGCCCGGCACGCGACGCTGTCGTTCCCACCGGGAGATCTCGTGCCGACTCAGCGTCGGCACCCCGGCGGCGGCACACAGCTCGGCGGCGGCTCGCTGCTGGCTCCAGCCCCGGGCCAGTCGGCGCCGGGCCAGCAGCGGCCCGAGCTGCGCGGGGCGCGGCGATGCGGGCGGGATCATGGGTCCTCCTGGCGGGCGTCGGTGCGGTGACGACCCACCCGCCCGACCGGACGGGACCGGCGTCACCGCTCGGTTGCTGACCCCCGCACGGGAACCGGGGCCACCCCCGCCGCCCCTCCCGCACCGCCCCGTTCTACCTCGCAGGTACGACGCCTTTCCGCCCGCCGGGTCGCACGGAGCGGGCCGGACCGGCCGCTGGGTGGGAAGGGCCTGGGTCCTGGTGCCGTCGACCGCTAGAGTCGGGTCGTGGCGCTCGGTCTCCCCTCGATACTCCCCAATCCGCAGCCGGCGATCGGGGAGCTCATCCGTGAGCACCAGCCGACCTTCTCGTTCGAGTTCTTCCCGCCCAAGACCGAGGCGGGGGAGCAGCTGCTCTGGCAGGCCATCCGCGAGCTGGAGTCCCTGCGCCCGTCGTTCGTGTCGATCACGTACGGCGCCGGCGGCTCGACCCGGGACACCACCGTGGCGTTGACCGAGCGGGTCGCCACCGAGACCACCCTGCTGCCGATGGCCCACCTGACCGCGGTCAACCACTCCGTCGCCGAGCTGCGGCACGTGGTCGGCCGGCTCGCCGGGGTGGGGGTGCGCAACGTGTTGGCCATTCGTGGTGACCCCCCGGGCAACCCGGGCGGTGAGTGGATCCGCCACCCCGAGGGCGTGGACTACGCCGAGGACCTGGTCCGGTTGGTGCGTGACGCCGGCGACTTCAGCGTCGGTGTGGCGGCCTTCCCGTACAAGCACCCCCGCTCGCCCGATGTGGCCAGCGACACCGCCCAGTTCGTCCGCAAGTGTCGGGCCGGCGCGGAGTTCGCGGTCACGCAGATGTTCTTCGACGCCGACGACTACCTGCGACTACGTGACCGGGTGGCCGCTGCCGGCTGTGACACCCCGATCCTGGCGGGCGTGATGCCGGTGACCCAGTTCAGCACCATCGAGCGGTCCGTGCAGCTCTCCGGTGCGCCGTTCCCACCGGCGTTGGCGGCCCGCTTCGAACGCGTCGCCGACGATCCGGACGCCGTCCGCCGGCTCGGCATCGAGCAGGCCAGCGAGATGTGCCGCCGACTGCTGGACGAGGGCGTGCCCGGAATCCACTTCATCACCCTCAACCGGTCCACCGCGACCCGCGAGGTCTGGCAGAACCTGAAGGCCGGCGCCCGCGTGTGAACGCTGCGCCTGCGACACCTGTTGCCCGGCACGACGGTTGATCCGTGGTGGGCACACAGCTGAACTGGGATCAGTACGCCACGGCGTGGGCGCGGTTGCACGGCGGGTTCGACCCTCGGGTCGCGGCGCCGGTGGTGCGCGCCTGGCTGCGATTCGCGTACCACGTCGGATATGTGCTGGGTCGGCTGCGGGTCAGCCCCACCGCGGTCACCGTGGTCGGGGTGCTGCTCTGCTTCTGCGTACCGCTGCTGGTGGGCCGGCCGGGGAGCGGGCCGTTCCTCGGCGCGCTGTTCGTGCTGCTCGCCGCCGTGGCGGACAGCGTGGACGGTGCGGTGGCGGTCGCCACCGGTCGCACCACCCGGCTCGGCTACGTCTACGACTCGGTCGCCGACCGGCTCGGTGAGGTGGCGTGGCTGCTGGCGTTCTGGCTGGTGGGCGCGCCGGGTGCGCTTGTCGTCGCGGGCGGCGCGCTGTCCTGGTTGCACGAGTACGTCCGGGCGCGGGCGGTCGCCGCCGGCATGCGGGAGATCGGCGCGGTGACCGTGGGCGAACGCCCCACCCGGGTCTCGGTGGCGCTGGCCGGCCTGCTGGTCGCAGGGCTGGCCGGGCTGATCGAGCCGGACCTGGCCGCCGGCACCATCACCATGGCCACCGCGGTGTGGGTGCTGCTGGCCGGTTTCGGCCTGGGGCAACTGCTCTCCAGCATCCGCCGCGCCCTGCTCGACGCCGACTGAGCGGCGCACCCGACCGCGCCGAAACGGCCGCGCCGGGAACAGGCGCGCCGGGAACGGACGCCGGCTGACGGGCCTACCAGGCGGGGCCGATCTCGTCGGCGACGATCTGCGCGGAGAGGGTCACCATCGGCAGCCCGCCGCCCGGGTGGGTGGAGCCGCCCACCAGCCACAGCCCGTGCACCGGGCCCCGGTTGGCGGGGCGGAGCAGCCCACCTGCGGTGCCGTAGATCGAGCCACCGGGGGCGCCGGTCGCCACGTCCAGGTCGGCGGGGGTGCGGATCTCGCGGAACAGCAGCCGGTCGCGCACGTCCACGCCGCGCCGGGCCAGCACCTCCAGGATCCGGTCGGCGTACGCGTCGGCCAGCCCCGGGCGTCGCCAGTCGACCGCGCCCGCCGCGGTGCCCTGCCGAGCGGCGTTGACCAGCACGAACCACGCCTCGTGTCCGGCTGGGCGGACCATCGGGTCGTCGGCCACGGTGACGAACACCGCCGGGTCGGCCGCCGGCCGGGCCCGTACGCCGCGCCCGGGGTCGCCGAAGACCGCGTCGAACTCGGCGTCGTAGTCGTCCGGGAAGAAGACGTTGTGGTGGGCCAGCCCGGTGCTGCCGGAGACGCCGAGCAGCAGTACGAAACCGGCGAGGCTGCGGTCGGTCAGCCCGGCCAGCCGACGCGGGTGCGGCAGCAGGTCACGGTAGACGGTGAGCGCGTCCACGTTGGCCACCACCACGTCGGCGGGCACCGGGGCGGTGACGCCGGCGAGGCGTACCCCGTGCACCCGGCCGCCGGTGGCGTCGATCCGGGTGACCGTGGCGTCGGTCTGCACGACCACGCCGAGGTCCAGGCAGCGGGTCAGCAGGGCGTCGGCGAGAGTGCCCAGCCCGCCGCGCAGGTACCAGCCGCCGAAGGCCAACTCGGCGTAGGGGACCGCGACCAGCGCCGCCGGTGCCCGACGTGGGTCGGCGCCGGTGTAGGTGGCGTACCGGTCCAGCAGCATCCGCAACCGCGGGTCGGACAGGTGTCGGCGGCCCAGGCCGCGCAGACTGCGGCCCGGGGCGATGGCGGCCAGGTCACCGACGCGCCAGGCCAGCGACGCGAGGTCGCGGGGAGAGTCGACGGTACGACGCAGGATGTCCCGCGAGGAGGCCTGCCACACGCGTGTCGCCCGGCGCCACAACCGCTGCCAGTCGGCTGCCGCCTGGTCACCGAAGGCGGCCCCGATCCGGGCGGTGAACTCCACCGGGTCGGCGCACGAGTCCAGGGTCGGGCCACCGTCGGCAAAGACGTGCCGGACGATCGGGTCCAGCGGGACCAGGTCCAGGTATTCGTCGAGCTTCGCCCCGGTCGCCTCGAACAGGTCGTGGAAGACCTCGGGCAGGGTGAGCAGGCTCGGCCCGGTGTCGAAGTGGAACGACCCGGCCGGGGTGTCGTGCGCGTACCGGCCGAGCTTGCCGCCGACCGTGTCGGCCCGCTCGAAGACGGTCACCTGGTGCCCGGTGGCGGCCAGCCGGGCGGCGGTGGCGAGGCCACCCACCCCGGCGCCGACGACCACGATCCGCGCCATGCCGCGTCCTCCCTAGCTGACCGGGCGGCCCCGCCAGGTCAGGCGGCGTCGCTTTCGCAGATGGTACGACCGCAGGGTCAGCCAACCGAGGACCACGACCGACACGGGGTGTGCGAGCGCGTCGGGCCACCACCGACCACCGGTCGCGCGGGCGGTGAGCACCCGCCCGGCCACTCCGAGCAGGTAGCCGGCCAGGCCCACGGCGGCCACCGCCGGCGCGCCGGCCACCACACCGATCAGCGCGATCAGCGGTGGGGCGGTGTAGAGCAGCAGCAGCGCCGCCACCACTGCCGCCGCCGCGCCCGGGTGCCCGAACGACGCCCAGAGCGACTTCGAGTACCCGTCGCGCAGTTGCGGCCAGTCGTCGTACATCCGGCAGGTGGCCAGCCGGGAGCCGTCGGCCAGGGCGATCCGCCCGCCGGCCCGCTTGACCGCCCGGGCCAGCTCGACGTCCTCCAGGATCTTGTCGGCGACCGCGGCGTGCCCGCCGGCGGTGGTGTAGCCGGCCCGGTCCACCACCAGGAACTGCCCGCCCGCCGCGGCCAGCGACGGCCGCGGCGAGCGCTCCATCGCGCGCAGCGGCAGGAAGGTCAGCCACAGCCACTGCAACAGCGGCTGCACCAACCGGTCGGCGGCCGTCGCCACCACGATCCGGGGGTACGGCGACAGCAGCGTCACCCGGGCGGCGCGCAACTCGGTGACGGCGGCGGCCACGGCGTGCGGGGCGAGCACCACGTCGGCGTCGACGAAGACCAGCACGGTGGCGTCCGGGTCGGCCCGGGTGGCCAACTGCCAGCAGGCGTGCGGCTTGCCCAGCCAGCCCGACGGCGGGGAGACCCCGGTGAGCAGCGTGACCCGGGGGTCGTCGCCGGCCACCGCGCGGACCACGTCGGCGGTGCCGTCGGTGGACCCGTCGTCGAGGACCACGACGCGCAGCCCGGGTACGCCGCGCTGGGCGAGCAGGGCGCGCAGGCAGGGCGTGACCCGGGTGGCCTCGTCGCGCAGCGGCAGGAGCACGGCCACCGGCTCGTCGACGTCGTCGGGCCGGTCGGTGGGCCGACGCAGCCAGCGGGCGGCGTTGAGCCAGATGTGCCCGGTCAACGCGGCGGTGGCGACCAGCAGGGCGAGCAGGACGGTCATCGGGTCGCGTCGACGCCGGGGCGGTGTGGCTGGTGGTCCGCCGGCCGGGGGTGACGGCCGCGCTGGGCACGCAGCAGGGCCACCGCCAGGGGTACGGCGGTCACCGACATGCCAGCGGCGCCCCAGAGCGCCGAGGCGGGCAGGTCGAGGAAGACGGCGTGGGCCAGGATGCTGGAGAAGTACGTCCACAGGTAGAGCGCGACCATGGGGTGGTCCCGCCGGTCGGTGTGCTCGACGGCCGGCCCGGCCAGCGGGCGCAGCGCGCTCATCATCAGCACCGCGAAGAGCAGCCAGCCCAGGTAGTTGCTGACCGGGATGCCGGCCAGGCCGGGCAGGGCCGGGGTGGCGTCGCGCCAGACCCAGTAGCCCTCGGCCACCATCTGCGGGTCGAGGAAGAGGTCCCAGGCGGCCAGCCCCACAGTGGCCAGCGCGATCCGCGCCACCCATCGCCGCACCGTCGACCCGCCGCCGCCGGCTGCCGACCCGCTGCCGCTGGCTGTTGACGCGCTGCCGCCAGCTGTCGACCGGCTGCCGCTGGCTGTCGGCCCGGTGCCGTTGGCTGTTGCGGCGTTGCCGCCGGTCAGCCGGACCGCTGCCAGCCAGGCCGGCCAGGCCATCCAGGTCCAGGCCAGCGGAATGATCAGTGGCACGCCGGCCAACTTGGGGCCCAGCTCGCCGGAGTAGTCGTAGCTGCCGAACGGCACGCCGGTGGCCACCCCGATCGCCTCGATCGCGAACCCGCCGCCGGTGGCCACCGCGACCAGGGCCGCCGCCACCCGTGGGCCCCGGCTGAGCAGCGCGTGGCCGACCGAGAGCAGCCAACCGAGGACGACGGTGGCCACGGCGAGCCCGGCCCGGGTGGCGCCGGTGGTGAGCGGGTAGCAGATCTGGGCGAGCACCAGGACGGCGAGCAGCGTCCAGGAGATCCGCCGGGTCATGACGCCGGTGGCTCGAGTGGCAGATCCCGACCGAGTACGCCGAACGGTCGCTCGTCGCCGGGGAAGTGGAAGTCACGCAGTACGTCGACGAAACCGAACCGTCGGTACAACCGCCAGGCCCGCGAGGTCTGCTCGTCGGCCTCCGGGGTGGACAGCAGCACGGTGTCGCCCTCCGCCATGCCGAGCAGCGCGCGCAGCTGACCGGTGCCCAGGCCGTGCCCCTGCGCCGGTGGCCGGACGTGTAGCTCGACCACCTCGAAGCAGTGGGTGAGCCAGCGCGTGCGGGTCGGGGCGTCCAGTGCGCGGTGCACCTGGTCGTGCCACCACTGACCGGAGGCGCCCAGGTAGCCGTAGCCGAAGCCGGCGAGGTGCCCCTCGCTGGTCAGGCTGGCGACCGCCCGGAAACCCGGCCGGCGGACGTGGGTGGCGATGTAACCGCGCCGGGCCTCCAGCAGGTCGGTGCGGTATCCCATCGCCTCGCCGTAGACGGCCACCACGTCGTCCAGCCGCCGGACGAGATCGTCCGGCGTCCAGCGCACCAACCTCATGCCCGTCCACCCTTCACTGTTTCCGGGCCGCCGTCGGCGACCCACCCGAGCACCGACCGGTCGCCGACCACGTCGCGCACCTCGAACCGGGCGAACAGCTCCTCGGCGTACCAGCCCGCGGTGGGGGTTCGCATGATCGCCGCCCGGTGCTCCGGGTGACGGTACGCGAACGCCACCAGGTCCGTCGGGTCGCGCCACACGCTCACCGTGCCCTGCCAACCCAACGGGGCCTCGCCGACCCCGAACCGGGCCAGCAGCCCGGGCGCGTCGCGCAGGGCGGCGGCCACCGGCGGGATCGCCCGCCAGAAGGTGGCCGCCCGGCGGGCCCGCAGCCGGGCCCGGGTCAGTGCCAGCACCGGGCCGGTGACCGGGCCGCCCGGCGGGTCGCCGAACGGCCGCTGGCCGGACCACTCGCCCCTGCTGGTCAGCGGGCGCAGGTCGAGCCGGGCCTGGGCGGGGGCGATGCGCGCCCAGGCCCGCCCGACCGACGAGTCGTCGAAGTCGGCCGCCGCGGCGGGGGAGTCCCAGACGGTCAGCGCCGCCCACCGGGTCAGGTCGGCGTCCCTCGGCCCGAAGTCGGTGCCGGTCCCGGTGCCCAGCAGCTTGCCGAACCGCACGCCCGGGAGGGCGCGCAACCGGCGCGGGTCCAGCGCCATCCGGGTCAGCGCCCGGGGCAGCGCGCCGCGGGAGGTCCGCCACACGTGCAGCGTGACCAGCTCCGGGGCCGCGCTGCCGTGCCTGCTGGTCCGCTCGTCCGGCTCGCTCACGCCTCTACCGAGCGGCGGCGCGGGCGCGTCGCTGCTGTGCCTGCTGGTCCGCTCGCTCACGCCACCTCGGCCGGGGTGCCGGCGGTGACCCGCAGCAGTTCGGCGTAGGTGGTCGGGAAGACCGCCTGGGGTACGCCACCCGCGGCCCAGATCTCCGGGTACGCCGCCAGCGCCGTGTCCACCAGGGTGCGCAGCGGGCGCGGGTGCCCGAGTGGGGCGACCCCGCCGATCGGCTGTCCGGTGTGGGTCCGGACGAACTCCGGGGTGGCCCGGCGCAGCCGGGTGACGCCGATCGATGCCGCCAGGCCGGCGGTGTCGACCCGGTGCGCGCCGGAGGTGAGGACGAGCAGCGGCGTGTCGTCCGCGTCGAAGATCAGTGAGTTGGCGATCTGACCGACCTCGACGTCGAGCGCCTCGGCGGCCGCCGCGGCGGTGTGCACCGCGTCGGGCAGCAGGCGGACCATGCTGGGCTCACCGGCGCCGTCGAGGGTGCCGGCGGCGGTGAGCGCGTCCTGCACCGCCCGTACGTTCGGGTGTGGCTGCATCCCGCCATTCTTCCCGGTCCGCTGGTGGCCGGTTCAGCCGACCGGCACGCTCAGCGCGTCACACGTTGCATTTTCGTCGGAGGGGAGGTGTACTGTCAGCAGCAGTTAGAACGAGTGTTCGATTGCCTCGAACGCCCGTTCCAACCAGCCGGAGCGCGGCGTTTCGCGGCGCCACCTCCGGGCGGTGCGGCTCCGCGGGCCGCACCTGGGTTTCCGGGCAGTCGCGAGCCTGGTCCCAACAGGCAGGAGCGTCGCCCGCCGCCCACGACCCCCGGGCAGCGGGCGACGCACCCGCCGGTCCGCCGGCCGGGTGTGGTGTGGGGAAGCATCCACACCCGGCCGGCCACACCCGGTGCGTCTTCCTCCGCACCACCCCGACCTCGGCGTCTCGTCGGTGGCACCAGCCACCGGAGTGACGTCTCGGCCACGTGGAGGAGAGACATCCATGCCGACCAACCCGGCTCAGGCACCGACGGTGCCGGCGCACGTGCTGCCGCACCGCACCCCCGCCCAGCTCCTCACGTTGGCCCGCCGTGGGCTGGTCGAGGCCGCCCAGACCCGACCTGACGGCCTGCGCTACGCGGCTGCCCACCTGGCTGCCCTGCGCGCGGCGGCGGCCCTGCTCGCCGCCCGGGCCCGACCCGCGCCGAGTCGGCGCAACCGGATCACCAGTGTCTGGGTCCTCCTCTGTGCCGTCGCTCCGGAGCTCGACGAGTGGTCCCGGTTCTTCGCCGCGGGGGCCAGCAAACGCGCCGCCGCCGAGGCCGGCATCCCCCGGGTGGTCAGCGCCCGGGAGGCCGACGATCTGCTCCGCGCCGCCGAACAGTTCGTCACGGTGGTGGAAACCGCGCTCGGCGTGGCCCACCAACCGGCCCTGGACGGCCTGGCCGCCTGATCCCGCCGTGCCACCGGCCGCCTCGCGGGGGGAGCCGGGCGGCCGGTGGCGCGGCGTGCCGGTCCTGATCTGATCCACAGCAACGACGGGGGAGTTGGTCCAATGGCGGGCCGCATGGTGGTCGGTTCCGCCGCGCTGGCCGATCTGGTGCGCCCGGCGAGCGCACCCGACCCGGTCGGTGGGCACCGGGTGCTGCCGGTGGTGCCCGAGCTGACCGGTCTGCTGCCCAACCGGGGCCTGCGCCGGGGCAGCACCATCGCGGTCGCCGCCGGCCAGCCCCGCCGCAGCGGCGGCACCTCACTGATGCTGGCCCTGCTCGCCGAGGCGTCCCGGGCCGGCTCGTGGTGCGCCGTGGTCGGGGTGCCGACGTTCGGCGCGGGCGCCGCCGCTGAGCTGGGCATCGCCCTGGACCGGTTGGCCCTGGTGCCGAACCCGGGCCCCGAGTGGGCCACCGTGGTCGCCGCGCTGATCGACGGGGTGGACGTCGTGGTCACCACCGTGCCGTCGACGGTCTCCGCCTCGGTCGCCACCCGGCTGGCCGCCCGGGCCCGGCAGCGCGGCAGCGTGCTCGTCCCGTACGGCCGGTGGGACGGCGCGGACGTGACGCTGCAGGTGGTCCGTGGAGTCTGGGAGGGGCTCGGGCTGGGCCGGGGGCGGTTGCGCCGCCGGGAGATCACCGTCTCGGCGCGCGGGCGCGGGGCGGCCGCCCGACCCAAGGAGATCAAGGTCTGGCTCCCGGGTGACGAGCTGACCCGGGTGATCCCTCGTACGCTGCCGTCGCCCGTGGGCCGATCGGCCGCGCCACTCGCACTGGTCGGTCGGGGGTGAGCGGCGCACCGCCACGGACCCTGCTGCTGTGGTGCCCGGACTGGCCGGTGCTCGCCGCCGAGATCGTCGACGGGGTGCCGGCGACCGGCCCGGTCGCCGTGCTGCACGCCAACCGGGTGGTCGCCTGCTCCGAGCGGGCCCGCGCCGAGGGGGTGCGTCGAGGGCTGCGCAAGCGGGAGGCGCAGGGTCGCTGCCCGCAGCTCACCGTCGTGGAGTACGACCCCGGTCGGGACGCCCGGGCGTTCGAGCCGGTGGTCGCCGCGGTGGAGGAGCTGGTCGCCGGCGTCGAGGTGGTCCGTCCGGGTGCCTGCGCGGTGGCCGCCCGGGGGCCGGGTCGTTACCTCGGCGGCGAGGAGGCGGCCGCCGAGCGGATCATCGAGCACGTGGCGCAGTCGTGCCTGGTGGAGAGCCAGGTCGGCATCGCCGACGGGGTGTTCGCGGCCGGGTTGGCCGCTCGCGCCGGCCGGGTGGTGGCACCCGGCGGGACACCGGAGTTCCTGGCCGGGTTGCCGGTCGAGGCGCTCGGCCGGTCGGCGCTGGCCGACCTGCTGCGCCGACTGGGGGTACGCACCCTCGGCGACTTCGCCGCCCTGCCGGCCGGTGACGTGCTGGCCCGGTTCGGGTTCGACGGTGCGCTGGCGCATCGACTGGCCGCCGGGCGGGACCACCGCCCACTCGCCGTCCGGCAGCCGCCGGCCGACCTGACGGTGACCGCACAGCACGACGACCCGATCGACCGGGTCGACGCGGCGGCGTTCGTGGCCCGGGCGCTGGCTGAGCAGCTGCACGAGCGGCTGGCCGGGCACGGGCTGGCCTGCACCCGGCTCGGCATCGAGGCGGTCACCGAGCACGGGCAGGAGCTGCACCGGGTGTGGCGGCACGATGGCCTGCTCACCGCCGCGGCCATCGCCGACCGGGTGCGCTGGCAGCTCGACGGGTGGCTCTCCGGAAGCAACGGCCGCGCCGGTGCCCGACCGGCCCGACCGACGGCCGGCATCATCCGGCTGCGGCTGATCCCGGACGGGGTGATCGCCCAGGCCGGTCTGCAGGCCGGCCTCTGGGGGGAGACCGGCGAGGAACGGGAACGCGCGCACCGGGCGTTGAGCCGGGTGCAGGGCATCCTCGGCCCGGAAGCGGTGGTCACCGCGGTGCTCGGTGGTGGGCGCTCCCCGGCCGACCAGGTGCGACTGGTGCCGTGGGGCGACGAACGCCTCCCCGCCCGCCCCGGCCCGGCACCGCTGCCCGGCGGGCCGGTCACCAGCGGCGCCGACCGGGCCGTCGGCGCCGGTCGGCCGGCGGACCGCGGTGCGGGCGCGGTTCCGCCGTGGCCGGGCCGGCTGCCGGCGCCCGCGCCGGCGGTGGTGCTGCCCAGCCCGCTCGCGGCGACGGTGCACGACGCCGCCGGTGAGCCGGTGGTGATCAGCGCTCGGTTGGTGGTGAGCGCCCCACCGGTCCGGCTGGTGGTAGGCACCGGCCAGCCGGCGGAGATCGTGGGCTGGGCCGGCCCGTGGCCGGTGGACGAGCGGTGGTGGGCGCCGGTCGAGGCCCGCCGCCGGGCCCGGTTCCAGGTTAGCCTGGCCGACGGTGCCGCCCTGCTGCTGGCCGTCGAGGCCGGGCAGTGGCTGGTGGAGGCGATCTATGACTGAGCCGGTGCTCCCCAGGTCGGAGGCGGACGCCCGATGAGCTTCCACAATCCGAAGATGCCCTGGTCGGAGCTGGAGCGGGTGCTCTCCGGGCGGGCCAGCGGCGGCTCCGGCCGGCCGGGCGGCGGGCGGTCGCGCGAGGAGCGGCACCTGCACGTGGTGGACCCGCTCGCCGTGGACGCCGATGGCGGCGACTCCCCGGCCTGGAGCCGCCGCCGCGAGCAGTACCAGCCACCAGAGCTGACCCGCCCCGACGGCGTGGTGCCCTACGCGGAGCTGCACGCGCACACCAACTTCAGCTTCCTCGACGGCGCCAGCCACCCGGAGGAACTGGCCGAGGAGGCGGCCCGGCTGGGGCTCACCGCGCTCGCCGTCACCGACCACGACGGCTTCTACGGGGTGGTCCGCTTCGCCGAGGCGGCTCGTACGTTGGGCCTGCCGACCATCTTCGGCGCGGAGCTGTCCCTCGGCCTGCCCGGCCCACAGAACGGCGAGCCCGACCCGCACGGCGCGCACCTGCTGGTGCTCGCGCACGGCCACGAGGGGTACGCCCGGCTGGCCACCACCATCGCCCGCGCCCAGCTACGTGGCGGGGAGAAGGGCCGCCCGGATTACGGGGACCTGGAGGAGGTCGCCGCCGAGCTGCGTGACCATGTGCTGGTGCTGACCGGCTGCCGCAAGGGGCACGTGCCGGGGGCGCTGCTCACCGAGGGGGTGGACGCGGCGGCCCGCGAGCTGGACCGGCTGACCGCGCTCTTCGGGGCGGAGACGGTGGCCGTGGAGCTGACCGACCACGGCCATCCCATCGACGCCGACCGCAACGACGCGCTCGCCGATCTGGCCGCCGCGGCCGGGTTGCCGACGGTGGCCAGCAACAACGTGCACTACGCCAGCCCCGGCCGGCGGCGGCTGGCCACCACCGTCGCCGCGGTCCGGGCCCGACGCAGCCTGGACGAGATCGACGGCTGGTTGCCCGCGGCGGCCACCGCCCACCTGCGCAGCGGCGCGGAGATGGCGGCCCGGTTCGCCGCGTACCCGGGTGCGGTGGCGCGGGCCGCCGAGTTCGGCGCCGAGTTGGCCTTCGACCTCCAGCTCGTCGCGCCGCAGCTACCGGCGTACCCGGTGCCGCCGGGGCACACCGAGATGAGCTGGCTGCGGAAGTTGACCGCTGACGGGGCGCACGAGCGCTACGGGCCGCCGCAGGCGCACCCGACGGCGTACGCGCAACTCGACCACGAACTGAACATGATCGAGGAGCTGGGTTTCCCCGGCTACTTCCTGGTGGTCTACGACATCGTCACGTTCTGCCGGGACCAGGACATCTACTGCCAGGGTCGGGGTTCGGCGGCCAACTCGGCGGTCTGCTACGCGTTGCGGATCACCAATGTCGACGCGGTCCGGCACCAACTGCTCTTCGAGCGGTTCCTCGCCCCGGAACGGGACGGCCCACCGGACATCGACGTGGACATCGAGTCCGACCGCCGGGAGGAGGTGATCCAGCATGTCTACACCCGCTACGGCCGGGAGCACGCCGCCCAGGTCGCCAACGTCATCTCCTACCGCCCCCGGTCGGCCGTGCGGGACGTGGCCAAGGCCTTCGGCTACTCGCCGGGGCAGCAGGACGCCTGGAGCAAGCAGATCGACAGGTGGGGCTCGGTCGCCACGGTCGATGTCGAGAACATCCCCGAGCAGGTGGTGGAGTACGCCAACGAGTTGCAGACGTTCCCCCGGCACCTGGGCATCCACTCCGGTGGCATGGTGATCTGCGACCGGCCGGTGATCGAGGTCTGCCCGGTGGAGTGGGGGCGGATGCCCGGGCGCAGCGTCCTGCAATGGGACAAGGACGACTGCGCCGCGGTGGGCCTGGTCAAGTTCGACCTGCTCGGTCTGGGCATGCTCTCCGCCCTGCACTACGGCTACGACATGATCGGGTCCCGGCTCGACCTGGGTGACATGACCCTGGACGACCCGGAG
This sequence comes from Micromonospora sp. NPDC007208, assembly GCF_042869175.1. Lineage (NCBI taxonomy): Bacteria > Bacillati > Actinomycetota > Actinomycetes > Micromonosporales > Micromonosporaceae > Micromonospora > Micromonospora sp. NPDC007208. The sequence continues at coordinate 27,832 of NZ_JBIAFG010000020.1, forward strand.
GTCTACGACATGCTCTGCCGGGCCGACTCGGTCGGGGTGTTCCAGGTGGAGAGCCGCGCCCAGATGGCCACCCTGCCCCGGCTCAAGCCCCGTGAGTTCTACGACCTGGTGGTCGAGGTGGCGCTGATCCGCCCCGGCCCCATCCAGGGCGGTTCGGTGCACCCGTTCATCCGCCGCAAGAACGGCCAGGAGGCGGTGACCTTCGCGCACCCGCTGATGCGCAACGCCCTGGAGAAGACCCTGGGTGTGCCGCTGTTCCAGGAGCAGCTGATGCAGCTCGCCATCGACCTGGCCGGCTTCGACGCGGCCGAGGCCGACCAGTTGCGCCGGGCGATGGGCGCCAAACGGTCGGTCGAGCGGATGACCCGGATCGCCGACCGGCTCTACGCCGGGATGGCCGAGCGGGGCATCACCGGTGAACTGGCCGACGACGTCTACCGCAAGCTCACCGCGTTCGCCAGCTACGGCTTTCCGGAGAGCCACGCGATGAGCTTCGCCTACCTGGTCTACGCCAGCTCCTGGCTCAAGCGCTACCACCCGGCGCCGTTCCTGGCCGCGCTGCTCAACGCCCAGCCGATGGGTTTCTACTCGCCGCAGACCCTGGTCGACGACGCCCGCCGGCACGGGGTGGAGGTCCGTCGTCCGGACATCAACGCCAGCGGGGCTCTGGCGGTGCTGGAGTCCACCCCGGAGACCCGGTGGGGCAGCGGGCCGGGGGAGCCGCCGCACGCCTGGGGGCTGGGCGGCCCCGCCGTCCGGCTCGGCCTGTCCAGCGTGCGGACCCTCGGCGCCGACGTGGCCGAACGGATCGAGGCCGAACGGGTCGCCGGCGGGGCGTACCGGGACATGCCGGACGTGGCCCGGCGGCTCGGTCTCACCGCCGCGCAGCTGGAGGCGTTGGCCACCGCGGACGCCTTCGCCTGTTTCGGGCTGAGCCGGCGGCAGGCGCTGTGGGCCGCCGGTGCCGCGGCCCAGGACCGGCCGGGTCGGCTGCCCGGCACGGTGACCGGGGCGGCGGCGCCCACGCTGCCCGGGATGGAGGCGGTGGACCGGCTGGTCGCCGACGTGTGGGCCACCGGGTTGTCGCCGGAGAGCCATCCCGCCCGGTTCATCCGGGGTCAGCTCGACGTGCTCGGCGCGGTGCCGATCGCCCGGCTCGGCCGGGTGGAGCCCGGCCAACGGATCCGGGTCGGCGGCATCGTCACCCACCGGCAGCGCCCGGCGACCGCGGGCGGGGTCACCTTCCTCAACCTGGAGGACGAGACCGGGATGCTCAACGTCACCTGTTCGCCGGGGCTGTGGCAGCGCTACCGGCGGGTGGCGCGGACCAGCGCCGCGCTGGTGGTCCGGGGGCGACTGCAACGGCACGAGGGGGTGACCAATCTGGTCGCCGACCGACTGGACGCCATCGAGCCGCCGGTCAGCCCCGCCTCCCGTGATTTCCGCTGATCGGGGCCTCAGGTTTGAACGTCCTGAGAAGAGGAGAAGTGCAGGTCGCGGGCAAGGTAGCCCGCGACCTGTTCGGGAGGCCTCATGTCACGGAAGCTGCGGGCGACCGCGTTCGCCGGGGTGCTCACCCTGGCACTCACCGGCTGTGGAGGAGTCGGCGGCGGCAACGACGAGGGCGGCGGTGGCACCGCCACCAGGGGCGCGCTCAGCACCATGGGTTTCGGCTTCTCCGACGAGATCGCCACCACCCGGGTCGAGGCGTTCAAGCGGGACAACCCGGACGTCGAGCTGAAGGTCACCGAGGGCGCGTTCGACGAGCAGCAGTTCCTCTCCGCGGTCGCCTCGGGAAACCCGCCAGACCTGGTCTACATGGACCGCAAACTGATCGGCACGTACGCCAAGCGGGGCGCCATCCAGCCGCTGACCCAGTGCGTCGACAAGCAGGACATCGACCTGGCGCAGTACCGGCCCGCCGCCCGCGAGCAGGTCACCCTGGACGGCACCGTCTACGGCATCCCGGAGTTCTCCACCGTCCGGGTGGTCTACCTCAACGAGGGGCTGCTCAAGAAGGCCGGACTGACCGCTGACCAGGTCAACCTGGCCGACTGGGCCGCGTTGCCCGCGCTCAACGCCAAGTTGGCCTCGGTCTCCGGTGGTCGGCTCGCCCGGATCGGCATCGACCCGAAGGTCCCCGAGTTCCTGCCGATGTGGGCCAAGGCCAACGGCGTCGACATGCTCTCCGCCGACGGTCGCGCCGCCAAGCTGGACGATCCCAAGGTGATCGAGGCGTTGACCACCGGGGTCAACCTGATCCAGCAGCAGGGTGGCTGGGGCGCCTTCAAGTCGTTCCGGGACACCTTCGACTTCTTCGGCGCGCAGAACCCGCTGTCGAAGAACCAGATCGTGGCGTGGCCCATGGAGGAGTGGTTCCTCAACCAGGCCGCCAAGAACTCCCCGAACGCCGAACTGGTGGTCAAGCCGTTCGTGGACCGGCAGGGTAAGCCGCTGACCCAGTCCGCCGGACAGGCCTGGGTGATCACCAAGGGCGCGAAGAACCCGGACGCCGCGTGCGCGTTCGTCAAGAAGATGACCGCCACCGACACCTGGCTGGCCGCCGCGAAGGCCCGGGTGGATGCCCGCAAGGCCGCCGGCCAGCCGTTCACCGGCGTCTACACCGCCAACGCCGAGGCCGACAAGAAGATCTTCGACGAGCTGTACCAGCCGACCGGCAACAAGCGGTTCGACGACGCGGTGGCGACCATCCGTTCGGTGCAGGACGCCGCGTTCGCGCTGCCCGCCTCGCCGGCCGGCGCCGAGTTCGACAAGGCGTACTACGACGCGGTGAACCGGGTGCTCGCCGGCCAGGAGCAGCCCGCGCAGGCGTTGCAGCGCGCCCAGCGGGAGGCCACCGCGGCACTCGACAAGGCCGCGAAGTAGTCCACGATGGCCACCGTCACCCCTCCCGTCCCGGGCCGGCGGCACCGTACGCCGTTGGCCCGGCGGGAGGCCCGCTGGGCGTACCTCTTCCTGGCGCCCTGGATCATCGGTTTTCTGATCTTCTATGCCGGGCCGATGCTCGCCAGCCTCTGGTTGAGCTTCACCGAGTACGACGTGATCAACCCACCGGAGTACACCGGGCTGGACAACTACCGGCAGCTGATGAGCGACCCGGCGGTGGCCCGCAGCCTCGGCAACACGGTCTACTACACGGCGCTGCACGTCCCGCTGGTGATGCTCATCTCGCTGGGGCTGGCACTGCTGCTCAAGCGGGTCGGCCGGTTGCAGGGTTTCTTCCGGACGGTCTTCTACCTGCCGGTGATGACCCCGGCGGTGGCGGTCGGGATCCTGTTCCTGCTGCTGCTCAACACCCAGGACGGCCTGATCAACCGCGTCCTGGGGCTGGTCGGGATCGCGGGTCCGAGTTGGACCACCGACCCGCACTGGGTGATGCCCGGCATCATCCTGATGAGTCTGTGGAGCCTCGGCTCCACTGTGATCATCTACCTGGCCGCGTTGCAGAACGTGCCCCGCGACCTGTACGAGGCGGCGGCCATCGACGGCGCCGGCCCCTGGGCCCGGTTCCGTTCGGTCACCCTGCCGATGATCTCGGGCGCGCTGTTCTTCACGTTGATCGTCAACACGATCGCGTCGCTGCAGATGTTCACCGAGGTCTACACCATGTACTTCGGCAACCGGGAGACCCAGAACACGTTCAACAGCGACGCGGCCAGCTTCTACGTCATCCACCTGTTCCAGGAGGCGTTCCAGTTCCTGCACATGGGCTTCGCCTCGGCGATGGCGTGGCTACTTTTCGTGATCATCTTGATCATCACTCTGATACAGGTGAAACTCAGCAACCGGTTCGTGTACTACGAGGGAGAAGACAAGTGACGGGGATGATGGGCCACAACGGCGTGGCCAACGCGCGACGTACCCGACTGACCAACGGTTGGGTGCCCGAGCAGCTTGAGCCGCGCGAGTACCAGATCATCGACGGCCCGGTGGCCAACGCCCGACGGTCCCGGGCGGAGGACGATCCAGCAGCCGGGGACCAGTCGTGACGACCGCCGTCGAACGGGGCGCCGCCGCACCGGTACCCGGCCTCCGGCCGGGCCGGTCGGCGGCGCGCCGCCCGCCCGCCGAGCCGGCCCGCCGGCCGATCTGGCATCGGGTGCTGTTCGTCGCGGCGCTGGTCGGCGCCGCTGTGCTCTTCATGCTGCCGTTCGTCTGGCTGGTCAGCGCCTCGTTACGCCCCCGCGAGTACGTCTTCGCCCCCGGCTTCCTGCCCACCCCGTTCGCCCCGGAGAACTACGCCGAGGCGTGGCGGGCCGTGCCGCTGCTGACCTGGTTCGGCAACAGCGTGCTGGTCGGGGTGGCCGCCGCCGCCGCGGTGACCCTCTCCAGCGCCTGGGTGGCGTTCGGCTTCGCCTACTTCCGGTTCCCCGGCCGCAACCTGCTCTTCGGGCTGGTGCTGGCGACCATGATGCTGCCGTTCGCGGTCACCATGATCCCGACGTACCTGATCTGGTCGAAGCTGGGGTTGACCGACACCCAGGTGCCGCTCTGGGCCGGCAACCTGTTCGGCTCGGCGTTCTACATCTTCCTGCTGCGACAGTTCCTGCTCTCGCTGCCCCGGGAATACTTCGAGGCCGCCCGGATGGACGGGGCGAGCTACCCGCAGCTGTTCTGGAAGCTGGCCTTTCCGCTGATCCGGCCGGCGCTGCTGGTCGCCTTCGTCTTCGAGTTCAAGGCCAGCTGGACGGACCTGCTCAAGCCGCTCATCTACCTGCGCAACGAGCAGCTCTACACCCTGCCGCGCGGCCTCAAGGTCGTGCTGGACCGGTTCGGGTACGGCGGTGAGCAACAGTGGGAGATCGTGCTCGCCGGCAGCGTGCTGGCCACCGTCCCGATGATCATTCTGTTCTTCCTGGCACAGCGGCACTTCGTCGAGGGCATCGCCACCACCGGCCGCAAGGGCTGACCGGGTGACTAGGCTCGACCGGGTGGAGCAGACCCGAGGCCGGTTCGCCGAGCCGCCGCTGACACCCCGCACCGCCGTGATCTGGTCGGTGCTCCGCGCCGAACTGGACCGGCGGGGCGACGCCGAGCTCACCGTGCTGGACGTGGGCGGCGGCACCGGCGGTTTCGCCGTTCCGCTGGCCCGCGCCGGGCATCGGGTCACCGTCGTCGACGCCAGCCCCGACGCGCTCGCCGCGCTCACCCGCCGCGCGGCCGAGGCCGGGGTGGCCGACCGCATCGCCGCCGTGCAGGGCGACGGTGACGCCCTCGCCGGGCTGGTCGAGCCGGCCGGCGTCGACCTGGTGCTCTGCCACGCCGTCCTGGAGGTGGTCGACGACCCGACGCCGGTGGTGGCCGCGCTGGCCACCGCGTTGCGCCCGGGCGGCGCGGCCAGTGTGCTGGTGGCCGGCCGGGCCGCCGCCGTGCTGGGCCGCGCGATGAACGGGCACCTGGACGTCGCGACCACCCTGGCCGCCGATCCGGCCGGCACCGCGGGGCCGCGCGACACGCTGCGCCGGCGCTACGACGCCCCCGGCGCCGCCGCGCTGCTCGGCGCCGCCGGGCTCGTGGTCGAGGAGATCCACGGGGTACGCGTGCTGGCCGACCTGCTGCCGGCCGCGGTCGCCGATGGGCAGTCCGCCGCCGTGGTCGAGCTGGAACGGGCGCTGGCCGCCCAACCGCCGTACCGGGACCTGGCCGCCCAACTGCACCTGTTCGCCCGCCGCCCCGCATGATCGCCGAGGCCGGTGGCGGGCCGCCGCTGGAGATCCTCGGGCCGGATCACCGCGGTGGCCGGCTCGCCGACGTGCTGCCCAGCGCGCTGGCCGTGCTCGGCGTGCCCGGCTCGACCGACCCGCTCGGGCTCGGGCCCGCGCTGGCCGGGGTACGCCGGATCGCCGTGCTGCTGGTCGACGGGCTCGGCTGGTACCAGCTGCCGACCGCGGCCCCGTACGCGCCCACGGTCGCCGGGCTCGCCGCGACGACGGCCCGGCCGCTCATCGCCGGTTTCCCGTCGACCACCCCGACCAGCCTGGTGTCGCTGGGCACCGGTGTCGCGCCGGGCGCGCACGGGGTGCTCGGCTTCACCGTGCGGGTGCCCGGCACCGATCGGGTGCTCACCCACACCGACTGGGCCGCCGATCCGTCGCCGCTGCGCTGGCAGCCGGTGCCCACCCAGCTGGAGCGGGCCCGCGCCGCCGGCGTGACGACGACAGTGGTGAGTCGGCCGGAGTTCGGCGGCAGCGGGTTGACCCTGGCCGCCAATCGGGGTGGCGACTTCCGGGGCGCCGCCGGCGGGGACGCGGTGGCCACCGCCATGCTGGCCGCGCTGGCCGCCGGCGCCGGGCCCACCCTGGTCTCCGGCTACCACGCCGACCTGGACCGGCACGGCCACGTCAGCGGCATCGACTCGGCGCCCTGGCGGGCCGCCGCCACCGAGGTGGACGCCCTGGTCGCCCGGCTTGTCGACGGGCTGCCGTCGGACGCGGCGCTGCTGGTGACCGCCGACCACGGGCAGCTCGACATCCCCACCGCGCACCGCTTCGACCTGGACACCGACCCGCGACTGCGGGCCGGCGTGCGACTGGTGGCCGGCGAGGCCCGGGTGCGCTACCTGCACGTCGAACCGGGCGCTGTCGACGACGTGCGGGCCGCCTGGTCGGAGGTGCTGGGCGCCACGGCCCGGGTACGCACCCGCGCCGAGATGGTGGCCACCGGCTGGTTCGGGCCGGTGCCCGAGGAGCACCTGGGCCGGATCGGCGACGTGGTGGTGACCTGCAACGACACGTACGCGGTCATGGCCAGTCGCACCGAGCGGCCGATGGCGTCGAAGCTGGTGGCCTACCACGGGTCGGACACCGCCGCCGAGCTGACCGTGCCGCTGCTGGTCGTCCGGGGCTGACCGAAGGACGGTTCGGCCCGCCGGCCGATGGTGGTGTCGTACCGCCGGGTTAACCTGCCGGGATGGGCCGCAGTCAGTCGTTGCCCCGGGGCGACGATCCGCGCTTCGGGCCGGACGCCGACGACTCCGCCAGCCCGATCCTGCACGTCGACATGGACGCCTTCTTCGCCGCAGTCGAGGTGCGCCGCCGCCCCGAGCTGCGCGGCCGGCCGGTGATCGTCGGCGGCGTCGGCCCGCGCGGGGTGGTCAGCTCGGCCAGCTACGAGGCCCGCCGGTACGGCGTACGCAGCGCCATGCCAACCAGTCAGGCCCGGGCCCGCTGCCCCCACGCGGTCTACCTGCCACCGGATTTCTCCGCCTACACAGCCGCCTCCCGGGCGGTCATGCAGATCTTCCGAGACGTCACGCCGTTGGTCGAGCCGCTCTCCCTCGACGAGGCGTTCCTCGACGTGACCGGCGCCCGCCGGCTCTTCGGCTCCCCGGCCACCATCGCCCGGCTGATCCGACGCCGGGTCGCCGACGAGCAGGCGCTGACCTGTTCGGTCGGGGTGGCGCCGACCAAGTTCGTGGCCAAGCTGGGCTCCACCCGGGCCAAGCCGGACGGCCTGCTGGTCGTGCCCCCGGGGCAGGTGCTCGACTTCCTGCACCCGCTGCCGGTGGACGCCCTGTGGGGGGTGGGGGAGCGCGCCGCCGAGGCGCTGCGTCGGCTCGGCCTGACCACCGTCGGCGACCTGGCCGAGGCGCCGGTGGGCATGCTCCGCCGAGCCGTCGGTGCCGCCTCGGCGTCCCACCTGCACGAGTTGGCCTGGGGACGCGACCCGCGCGGGGTCAGCCCCGAGCACGTCGACAAGTCGATCGGCGCCGAGGTGACCTTCGACGTCGACGTGGCCGACCCACTGGAGATCCGCCGTGCGTTGCTCGCCCTCAGCGCGAAGGTCGGCGTCCGGCTGCGTGGTTCCGGGCAGGTCGGGCGCACCGTCTCACTCAAGGTCCGGCTGGCCGACTTCCGCACCGTGAGCCGATCTCGCACCCTGGACGTTCCCACCGACACCGCCCGGGAGATGTTCGACACGGTCTGGGCGCTCTACACCGCCTTGGACCCGGGCGAGCGGATCCGACTCGTTGGTGTCCGGGTGGAAGGGCTCGCCCCGGCGCAGGGCGCCCCCCGGCAACTCACCCTCGGCGCGCCCGAGCGTGGTTGGCGCGAGGCGGAAGCTGTCGCGGACGCCGCCGCTGCCCGTTTCGGGCGGTCCGTCATAGGTCCGGCCAGTCTGATGGGCGACCGTGATCCCCGTCGAAACGAAAATCCACCCCGCCCATAGGTCGTCCCGCTTTCCGACGCGCGAGCCCCCTCGTAGACTTGGGGGTAAGCAGCCGGTCGGCTGCCACGGTCTGTCGGCCCGAGTGGGCCCGACCAACGTGACCGGGGAGGAGTGCCGTGCCGCTCTCGGAGCACGAGCAGCGGCTGTTCGAGCAGATCGAGCGGTCGCTTGCCGAGGACCCCAAATTCGCCTCGGCCGTGCGCGCCAGCGATCCGCGCTTCCATGCGCGGCGTCGCCTGCTCGTCGCCGCCGGCGTCATCATCGCTGGCTTGGCTCTACTGGTCTATGGCGCGGTGATCAAGACTCCACCACTGGCGGTGGCGGGCTTCGTCGTCATGCTGGCGTCGGCCGCGTTCGCGGTGCAGTCGCACCGACGGGCGCAGTCACCCGACCTGCACGTGGTGGGCGGCACGACGAGTCGTCGTCGTCCCCGCGGTGGCCGATCCGGTCGCCGGTCGTCAATCCTGGACCGCATGGAGGACAGGTGGCGGCAGCGCCCGGAGGGGCACCGCTGAGCCGGTCCCGCCGCTGAGGCGGGCCGTACGCCGCGACGAGCGGTCGCCGGGCACAGGCCTCGGCGACCACCGTCGTATCCGCACGCCCTCTACCGCTGCCCGATCTCCCGCAGGATGCCCCGATCCGCAGAAGCATCCCACCGAGGAGCGACCACGCTCCGCATGAACGTGCTCGATCCTGGATGTAGTGGCATCGTGCGCCAGGGAAGGGCCCACTTCCTGGATCGAACACGATCTTGGGTGGCTCGGTATCCGTTGAGCCGCCGCACCATGCCGGCCCGGCGTCGCCACCCCACGCCACTCATGATCACTTGATGGTGTGCAGTCGCGAGAACCTATCGGCAACTACCGGTCATCAAGTGATCATGAGCGGCGGAGTGGGTGGGTCGGGGGTTCCGGTCAGCGAGCTGCCCGGTCGGCCAGCAGCCGTCGAGGGTTCCACCGCAGCAGTCGGTACCGGGCCCGCCCGGTGAGCGCCACCATCCGGCCGGACCTGTCCGCCAGGGCGGTACGCCACCGCAGCAGCACCGAGGGTGGCAGCACGGCGGCGAGCAGGCGGGTCCGTCGGTCCGCCCGCGTGGCCAGCGCGCCACGGACCGCGCGTAGCGCCGGCAGCAACCGCTCACCGGTCAGCGGATCCCGTGCGTAGCGGGCTCGCTCCTCCGCCCGGCCGAGCAGCCGTGCCGACCCGATCGCGTCGTCGTCGTCGAGGGCGTCCCGGACCAGCCGGTCCGCGGTCGCCCTGGGCGTCTCGGTCGGATCGACCGGAACCCGGAAGTCCACCAGGGTGTCGAGCAGCTCCGCCCAGGCGGCGTGCGCGTCCGCGCGGGCCCGATTGGCGTCCACGCCGACCACCACCGGCCGCGTCCCCGGCTCGCTGTCGCCGTCGACCTGGGCGGAGGCCATCGCCCCGCTCGGCGCGCGGCCACCGCGTCGACGGCGCAGCGCCATCCGGCGCAGCGCCGGCACCGCGAGCAGCACCAGCAGGGCCACCAGGCCCGCTGCCCACCAGGGCCAGACCGGTGCCTGCTCGTTCGGCGTCGTCCCGCCGAGAGCGACCCCGTCGTCGGTGTCCCGGTCGGCGTTGTCCGGGCCGGCCGGCCCGGCCGAGGACTCCGGGCCCGTCGGGGTGTCGGTGGCGCCGGTCTCCGGGCTGGACGGCTCCGGCGCGTCAGTGTCCGGTGCCCAGGCCGACCGGGTGGAGCCGGGCACCCCGTACGCCGGAGTGGCGTCGAACGGCACCCAACCGGCCCCGTCGAAGTAGACCTCGGTCCAGGCGTGCAGGTTGAGGTTGGTCAGCGTGAAGGTGTCACCGTCGCGCTTGCTGCCGTTGGTGAACCCGAACGCCACCCGGGCCGGGATGCCGGCCGAGCGGACCAACCAGGCCATCGCGGCCGCGTACTGCTGGCAGTAGCCGACCTTGTTGGTCAGGAAGTTGACGATGTCCTGACCGCTGCTGCCGCTCTCGGTGCTCAACCGGTAGCTGAACCCGTTGTCCGCCGAGAAGTGCTGGTAGATCGCCAGCACCCGGTCGTAGTCCGTGCGCTTGCCCTGGATCAGCCCCTTGACCAGCTCCTCCACCTCTGGCACCGCCCCCGGAGTGGCGGTCATCTGCCGGCGTACGGGGTGGTCGGTGGGCAGTGGTTGCGCGGCCCGCAACGCCGCCGGCGTGAAGGTCGAGCGGACGTAGTCGAAGGAGTACTTCCGACCCCGGGAGTTCTCCCGGTTGGAGAAGACGACCTGCTGGTTGGCGTCGTAGAGCCAGTTGTCGCTGAGGTCGTCGGTGCGGGTCGGCTCGGCGTACACCGGCATCAGCGACATGCTCAGGCTCTTGGTGACCTCGACGCTCGCCCGGTAGGTGGTCTGCTGCACGCCTCGACCGGCCCGGTCGGCCGGGTTCGGCAGGTCCCTGTTGACCGACCGGCCGCTGGGGTTGCGCGCCTGGAAACCAGCGGGGCGCAGCTCGTCGGCGACCGCGTAGCGCAGGTAGAACGGGTTCGGCTCGGACGTGGTCACCTTGACCAGGTCGGCCACCTGGGACTGGTTGAGCTGGCCGGCGAGCGAGGCGAACAGGTCGATCCGACCCGACGTGCCGCCCGAGCCGGCCCCGTTGCCGGGGCCGTTGCCCGGCCCCCGGCTGAGCGAGTCGAGCAGCCCGCCGGTCATGCCGGGCACCGCCAGCGGCAGCACCACCGCCAGGGCCACCCCGACCGCCGCGAGCCGGCGGCCGGCGGACGCCAGCGGGGAGGCCTCCCACACGTCGACGTCGCGGCCGTCGCCGGTGAACCGGCGTCCGAAGCGGCGTACCCGGTCGACGTTGTCGGTGACCAGCAGCCAGAGGTAACCGGCGGCGCCCACCACGAACGGCGCCGCGGGGACGCTGTCCACGTAGACGGCGACCGGCACCGAGTAGATGGCGAGCATCGGCAGCCCCGCGAGCGCGGGCCGGCGCAGCCCCACGGCCAGGACGTCCACCAGCACGGCGACCCCGCCGACGCCGAGCACGGCGATGAACAGCAGTGGGTCCGTGTCCGGGACCTCGACCCCGTACGAGCGCATGTCCTGCATGGAGCCGGCGAGCAGGTCGCCGAAGTACGCGAGCGTGCCCGGGGTGGGCAGGATCGCGAGCAGCTCCTCGCCGCTGGGGAACAACCAGGTCAGGGCAAGCACCAGGCCGGCCAGCATGCCCAGCACCTGACCCCACAGTGGTGCCCGGGCGAGTCGGGTCAGCGCGGCCGCCCCGGCCACCACGGCGACCGCGATGATGGACTCGATCAACCACGTCCAGCCCTGGAAGATGGCCGACAGCGGCGCGGCGGCCAGCAGCGTGGCAGCGGCCGCCACCACGCCGATGTTCCGACTGCTGATCATGAGGGGCGCCTTCCGTTCATCGCACGCCGCCGGCGACCGTCTCGGCCAGCGCGGCCCGCAGGGCGAACCCCTGGGCGCCCCGCCCGGCCTGTGGCCACAACGCCGGCAGTCGGCCGCCGTGGTCGACGCCGACGATTCGCCAGCCACTCTGCAACATGGCAAGGACGGCGGCGGCGTGGGCGTGCTCCGCCTCGGCCCGGGCCTTCTCCGGCAGGCTGAGCCAGGTAGAGCTGTTCAGTAGGAAGCCGACGCAGGTGGCGCCGTTGCCGCGCAACCCGGCCAGCAGCTCCGCCTCGGCCACGCTCACCGTGCCGAACAGGCCGATGATCAGACCGCCGTCGGCGCGTTGGCGGACCCGCTGCACGAGGCCGGTGACCTCGGCGCGCTGATCCAGTCGTACCTCCGCGAGGTGGTCGAGCAGCGCGCCGTCCCCGCCGGCCTCCGAGGCGTCCACATCTGCCCCCGAGCCGGTGACCAGGCGCAACTTGTAACCGGCCTGGCGCAGGTGGACGGCGATGCTCGCGGCGGCCGAGACCGACCACTCGAAGCTGGCCGTCGGCCCCTCGCCGCGGTGGCCGTACGCCCGGGTGTCCAGGACGACGGTGGCCCGGCTCTCCCACGGTTGCTCCTCGCGGCGCACCATCAGCTCGCCGGTGCGGGCGGTGGACTTCCAGTGCACCCGGCGCAGGTCGTCGCCGCGCCGGTACTCCCGGGTCGCCGCGTCGTCCTCGCCGTGCACCGCCACCGAGCGGGCCCGGCTGTCGCCGCTGCCCGCGTACTCCCCGGGGAGCCGGACCGACGGCAGCGGGGTGACCTGCGGGATGACCGTCAGGTGGTCGGTGCTGGGGAAGGAACGGGTGAGCTCGCAGAGACCGAACGGGTCGGTCATCCGGACGACGAGCGGGCCCACGTCGTAGCGGCCCCGCACGTCGGCCCGCACGGTGTACGCCACGGAGCTGGCCTGGTGCGCGCCGAGCCGCTCCAGCACCACCCGGGGTCGGCTGCCCAGCGCGTAGGGCAGCCGATCCTCCAGGAGCAGGGTGCCGGTCGGCAGCCGGGAGAGGTTCTGGAGGCGCAGCACCACTCGGGAGTTGGCGCCGACCGGAACCCGGTGCGGGTCCAGGGAACGGTTGCAGGCCAGCTTGTAACGGCTCCGCCCGACGTAGGCGGCGGCCAGCAACGGCAGGATGGCCAACAGCACGGCCACCCGGAGCAGGTCCTTCTCGCCGAGGATGCCGGCCGAGATCGCCGCCGCGACCGCAGCGGCGAGGAAGGAGCGCCCGCGGGTGGTCAGCCCGCGTAGCCCGGCACGCACGTCATGGCCTCCGCGGCTCGTAGGGTGCGCGACCGTTGCCGCTGGCGGGCCGGGTGTCGTACGGGTTGCGCTGCCGGTCGTGTGGCAGCGGCAGGCGGTGCACCAGCTCGGAGACGATCGCGTCGGTGGTGCGTCGGGCGAGCTGGGCGTCGGCGGTCGGGATGATCCGGTGGGCGAGCACCGGCACCGCCAGGGCCTGCAGGTCGTCGGGGAGGACGTAGTCGCGGCCCTCCAGGGCGGCGACCGCCCGGGCGGTGCGCAGCAGTTGCAGGGTCGCCCGGGGGGACGCGCCGAGCCGCAGGTCGGGGGCCTCGCGGGTGGCGGTGACCAGGTCGATCGCGTACTGCTTGACCGCGTCCGCGACGTGCACCTGCCGGACGGTGGCGATCAGCTGCCGGACGATGGCCGCGTCGGAGACCGCGCGCAGCTCGTGCAGCGGGTCGGTGGCGCCGTGCCCGTCGAGCATGGCCAGCTCGGCGTTGGAGTCCGGGTAACCCATCGCGATGCGGGCGGTGAACCGGTCGCGCTGCGCCTCCGGCAGCGGGTAGGTCCCCTCCATCTCGATCGGGTTCTGGGTGGCGATCACCATGAACGGGGTCTGGAGCTGGTACGTCACCCCGTCGACGGTGACCTGCCGTTCCTCCATGCACTCCAGCAACGCCGACTGGGTCTTCGGCGAGGCGCGGTTGATCTCGTCGCCGACCACCAGGTTGGCGAACACGGCGCCGGGACGGAACTCGAAGTCGTGCGTCTCCTGGTTGTAGACGCTGACCCCGGTGACGTCGCTGGGCAGCAGGTCGGGAGTGAACTGGATCCGCCGCACGGTGCAGTCGATGGACCGCGCGAGGGCCTTGGCCAGCTTGGTCTTGCCGACACCCGGGACGTCTTCGATCAGGAGGTGACCCTCGGCGAGCAGGACGGCCAGGGCGAGCCGCACGGTGGCGGTCTTACCCTCGATGACCTGCTCGATGTTGGCCACGATGGCCTCGCTGGCGGCGCGGAACTCGTCGTGCGGCAACAGGCCGCCCACCTCGTCCCAGGTCTGTTGTGTCACGGGCCTCCTCCTCGTCGCCGTCACGGCAGCTCTCTAGAGAGCACCTGGACCCGCCGTTGGGTTCGCGACGTCGAGCCTCGTTTGCCGCAGGAATCTCACTAGTCTCTCAGGCTAACCATGTTTGTCGTTATCGCCGACCCCCGCAGGTAGTCCGTCGGTTACGCACCGATATTCGCCAGCTCGGGGGAACGGGGTCCGACCCGCCCCGGGGGCCGACAGGACGAACCGTGGGCGAGGTACACTGCGGGGCATGGCCGGAGTCTTCCTGCTTCTTACCGGGCCGTGCTGATGCGCTGAACGCAGCGACAGCACGGCGGCCCCTCCTGCGCGAGGGGCTTTTTTGTGCCCGCCGCCGGCCCGGCCCGGTGGTGCCGAGACGAAGCGAAGCGAAGCGAGGAGAGACGATGAGTGAGGCAGCCGCACCGGCGGGCGACATTCCCCCGTTCCGGTACACCGCGGCCCTGGCCGACGAGATCGAGATTCGTTGGCAGGACACCTGGGCGCGCGAGGGCACCTTCCACGCACCGAACCCGACCGGCCCGCTGGCCGACCCGACCCACCCGCGCGCGGGCGCGGAGAAGCTGTACGTGCTGGACATGTTCCCGTACCCCTCCGGAGCGGGCCTGCACGTCGGCCACCCGCTGGGCTACATCGGCACCGACTGCTACGCCCGCTACCAGCGGATGGCCGGCCGCAACGTGCTGCACGCGATGGGCTTCGACGCGTTCGGCCTGCCCGCCGAGCAGTACGCGGTGCAGACCGGCACCCACCCCCGGACCACCACTGTGGCGAACATCGAGCGGTACAAGGCGCAGCTGCGCCGGCTGGGGCTGGCGCACGACGAGCGCCGCTCGGTGGCCACCATCGACACCGACTTCTACCGCTGGACCCAGTGGATCTTCCTGCAGATCTTCAACTCCTGGTACGACCGCGACGCCGGCCGGGCCCGTCCGATCGCCGAGCTGATCGCCGAGTTCGAGGGCGGTAACCGGTCCACCCCGGACGGCCGCGCGTGGGCCGAGCTGAGCGTCGCCGAGCGCCGCCAGGTCGTCGACGACCACCGCCTGGCGTACGTCTCGCAGGCGCCGGTGAACTGGTGCCCGGGGCTGGGCACCGTGCTGGCCAACGAGGAGGTCACCGCCGACGGCCGTTCCGAGCGGGGCAACTTCCCGGTCTTCAAGCGCAACCTGAAGCAGTGGATGATGCGGATCACCGCGTACGGTGACCGGCTGCTGGACGACCTGGACAGCCTGGACTGGCCCGAGCCGATCAAGCTGATGCAGCGCAACTGGATCGGCCGCTCCACCGGCGCCCACATCGACTTCCCGACCACCGCGGCGCCGGTGCGGGTGTTCACGACCCGCCCGGACACCGTCTTCGGCGCCACCTACATGGTGCTGGCGCCCGAGCACGAGCTGGTCGACACGCTGGCGCCGGCCAACTGGCCGGACGGGACGAGGGACGCCTGGACCGGCGGGCACGCCAGCCCCCGGGAGGCCGTCGAGGCGTACCGCAAGGCGGCAGCCGCCAAGACCGACGTCGAGCGGCAGTCCGACAGCAAGGAGAAGACCGGCGTCTTCATCGGCGCGTACGCCACCAACCCGGTCACCGGTGGGCAGATCCCGATCTTCATCGCCGACTACGTGCTGGCCGGCTACGGCACCGGCGCGATCATGGCGGTGCCGGCGCAGGACGAGCGGGACTGGGCGTTCGCCGAGGTCTTCGAGCTGCCCATCGTCCGTACCGTGCAGCCGGCGGAGGGCTTCGACGGCAAGGCGTACACCGGGGACGGCCCGGCGATCAACAGCGCCGCGCCCGAGCGCGGCCTGGACCTGAACGGCCTGGGGGTGGCCGACGCCAAGGCGGCGATCATCGCCTGGCTGGAGGCGAACGGGCACGGCACCGGCGCGGTGACCTACCGGCTGCGCGACTGGCTGTTCTCCCGGCAGCGTTACTGGGGCGAACCGTTCCCGATCGTGTACGACGAGACCGGCGCGGCCATCGCCCTGCCGGAGGAGATGCTGCCGGTCGAGCTGCCGGAGGTGGACGACTTCTCCCCGAAGACGTTCGACGCCGACGACGCCAACAGCAACCCGGAGACCCCGCTGTCGCGGCGGCGCGACTGGGTCGAGGTCGAACTGGACCTGGGTGACGGGCCGAAGCGCTACACCCGGGAAACCAACGTGATGCCGCAGTGGGCCGGCTCCTGCTGGTACGAGCTGCGTTACCTGGACCCGACCAACAGCGAGCGGTTCGTCGACGCGGAGAACGAGCGGTACTGGATGGGCCCGCGCGGCGAGGGCGACTGCGGGGGCACCGACCTGTACGTCGGTGGCGCCGAGCACGCCGTGCTGCACCTGCTGTACGCGCGGTTCTGGCACAAGGTGCTGTTCGACCTGGGGCACGTGTCGTCGTTCGAGCCGTTCCGCAAGCTGTTCAACCAGGGCATGATCCAGGCGTACGCGTACACCGACTCGCGCGGCAGCTACGTGCAGGCCGAGGAGGTCTTCGAGCGCGACGGCGCCTACTACCTGGGCGACCTGGCGGTCAACCGCGAGTACGGCAAGATGGGCAAGTCGCTGAAGAACGTGGTGACCCCCGACGACATGTGCGCCGCCTACGGCGCGGACACCTTCCGGGTGTACGAGATGTCGATGGGCCCGCTGGAGGTCTCCCGTCCCTGGGAGACGCGGGCGGTGGTCGGCTCGTACCGGTTCCTGCAGCGGGTGTGGCGGGCCGTCGTCGACGAGCAGACCGGCGCGCTGCGCGTCACCGAGGACCCGGCCGACGAGGCGACCCGCCGGCTGCTGCACAAGGTGATCGACGGGGTCCGTGGCGACATGGACGGCATCCGGTTCAACACCGCGATCGCCAAGCTGATCGAGCTGACCAACGGGCTGACCCGACTGTCGGCCACGCCCCGCGAGGTGGCCGAGCCGCTGGTGCTGATGGTGGCGCCGTTCGCCCCGCACATGGCCGAGGAGCTGTGGCGCAAGCTGGGCCACGACACCTCGCTGACGTACGCGGACTTCCCGACCGCCGACCCGGCCCTGCTGGTGGCCGACACGCTGACCTACCCGGTGCAGGTCAACGGCAAGGTCCGTGGCCGCATCGAGGTCCCCGCCGACGCCGCCGAGGAGACCGTCCGCGCGGCGGCCCTGGACGCGGTGGCCGCATCCCTGGCCGGCAAGGAACCCCGCAAGGTCATCGTCGTGAAGGGCCGGATGGTCTCCGTGGTCGCCTGACGCGTCCCCGCTCCCGAGGCGCTCCGGAGTGTGGGTGTCACCGAGCGTGGCGTCGGTCGGGGCGGACGCCGCCACGAGCGTGATGACTGTGCGGCATCTTGATGCCGCACAGTCATCACGCTCATCCGGCACCTCGCCCCCGGAGTGGACAGGCTGCGGCCGTCAGCCCTTCAGCGCGGCCGCCACGACTCCGCGGTGGGTGTGCAGCCAGTCCCGCCAGCGACGTATCCCGTCGACTGCGCCGGCGTCGCGCAGCCGGCGCATGCCCGGCTCGTCGCGCTCGGCGCCGGCGTCGATGCCCCGCCAGGTGCTATCGATCTGGTCGAGCATCACGCCCACCAGCTCGCCCCGCGCCAGCCTGCCCGGTGCGGTCGCGGTCGCCGCCGCGTCGTAGGCGTCGCAGAGGATTCGGCAGCGCCTGCCCAGCTCGACCGGGTCGGCACCGTCGCCCAACGCCGCCCAGTGCCAGCCGGCGAACGCCACGTCCTCGATCCGCCGGCCCGGCGCGGCCAGGTCCCAGTCGAGGAAGGCAACCGGGAGCGGCCCGGCGGGGGAGTCCCGGTACACCGTGTTCTTCGGAGACAGGTCGCGGTGGCAGACCGTCTCGGCGTCGCCCGCCAGCCCGGTGCCCGCGCACGCGTCGTGCAGCCGCCGGATCAGCTCGGCCAGCCGCACCAGCGCCGGGTCGGCGAAGAATTCGGGGTCCTCCCGGTCCCGCCACGGCACCCGGCCCGCGACGTAGCCGAGCATCTGCCGACCGTGACTGTCGACGCCCAGGTGGTGGGGCGCGAGGTCCGCGCCCACCTCGGCCAGGTGGCGCAGCAGCGCGCCGACGAAGTCCAGGTTGGCCGGCGGGGTACGTCGTACCGTGTCGCCGACCCGGACCACGTCGGCGACGAAGCCGCCGGTGAGGGGCTCCTCGGTGGAGCCGGTCGGCTCGGAGATGGTCATACGGGCATGGTGCGGCGGCGGCGCTCGGCGCGCCACCACTGGTGGATGAGCACCAGGCTGGCGATCAGGCCGAGGCTGGCCGGGGCGGCGGCGTACCAGTTGACGTGGCCGGGGGAGCTGACCGCCGCGCCGATCGCCGCGTACCCGAAGGCGGTCGGGGCGGACGCGAGCACGCTGCCGGCCAGGAAGGGCAGCACCCGGGCGCCGGTCGTGCCGTAGCCGTAGCTGACCAGCCCGAAGCCGGCGATCGGCAGCAGCCGGACGGTGACCACACCGAGCACGCTCTGCCGGGCGAACCAGCCGTCGAGGCGGGCCAGCCGACCGCGGACCCGTTCGGCCACGAACTCCCGACCGAGCAACCGGCCGACCGTGAACCCGATCGCCGCGGCCACCAGCGCGGCGCCCAGGGCGTACGCGGCGCCCTCCAGGGGACCGAAGATCGCGCCCGCGGCGAGCGTGATGAACGTCCGGGGCACCAGCGCGACCAGCAGCAGCGCGCCCCCGAGGATCGCCGCCACCGGGGCGAGGTCGCCCAGCCGGTCGGCGACCAGCGGCAGCTGCGCCGGATCCGGTCGGGGCACCAGGAGCAGCAGTAACCCGCAACCGCCGATCAGCAGCACGAGCAGGGCGAACCGGGCGGCCGACGGCTGCCGGAGCAGCCGCCGGACGGCACGGATCATGCCCGGGCGGCGACCACCGCGGAGCGGCGCTCGTTGCGGAGCCGGTCCGACCAGGTGTCGTCCAACGGCGGGAGCTGGTGTGCCCCGGTGGCCCAGCGCAGGAGCAGGTCGGCCAGGGCCGGGTTGCGAGCCAGCGCCGGCCCGTGCGAGTAGGTGCCGAGCAGCTTGCCGCGCCACGCGCCCTCGGTGGCGCCGTCGTTGCCCACCCCGGCGGTGACCCGGGCCAACGGGGAGACCTCCGGGCCGAGGTGGGTCCGGCCGCCGTGGTTCTCGAAACCGGTGAGCGGGGGCAGGCCCAGCCGGGGGTCGATCTCACCGGCCAGCTCGCCCACGGCCCGGCTCTCGCCCCGGTCGGAGTGCAGGTCGAGCAGCTCCAGCCCGCGACACTGAACGCCCTTGGCGAAGAACGAGGTGCCGAGCAGTTGGTAGCCGGCGCAGACGCCGAACACGACCGAACCCTGGGCGACCGCGCGGTGCAGGCCGCCGTCGGCGAGCAGGCGCTGGGCGCCGAGCGCCTGCGGGCCGTCCTCGCCGCCGCCGACCAGGTAGATGTCGGCGGTCGCGGGCAGCCGCTCGTCGGAGCGGACCTCCAGCACCTCGACCGGCATCCCGCGCTGACGGGCCCGCCGGGCGAGGATCAGGGCGTTGCCCCGGTCTCCGTAGGTGGAGAGCAGGTCGGGGTAGATCCAGACGATACGCAGACTCTCAGATGACACGGTCCAACTCCGCTCGGATGTCCTGGAACGCGGTGTAGTTCGCGATGACCTCCAGCCGCCCGGGCGGGACCGACCGGAGCGCGTCGTCGAACGTGCGGACGTGCTGGAACGGCACGTCGTTGACGTCCAGCCGAACCGCCAGGTCGTATGCCCGGTCGCCGGTGATCAACACCTGTCGGCCACGGAGCGGGGCGAAGTCGACGTCGTACAGCCAGGAGGTGTCCAGACCGTCGGGGTCGCGCGCGTTGATGGAGAGCAGTGTCGGCGCGTCGTCGGCCATGTCGAACGCCTCCAGCCAACTGGCCGGGTTCTTGGCCAGCAGCAGCCGGATGTTGCGCCCGTCCTTGTCGACCTGCGCGTAGCGGCCGGCCACCGAGGTGACGATGCCGAGGCGGGACACCGCGTCGACAGGGCGGACGCCGAACTCGGCGGCCACCGCCAGCGCGGTCGCCGCGTTGCCGAGGTTGACCTTGCCGGGCAACTGGAGGGAGACCTTGTGCCAGGCGCCGGTGGGGTCGAGCACGCCCTCGTCCTCGACGACCCAGTGCGGCTCGGGACGGCGCAACGGGCAACCGGTGCACCACCACTGCTCGCCGGAGCGCTGGATGGTGGAGCCGCACTCCGGGCAGACCCAGGAGTCGTCGTGCCAGCGCTGGCCGGCGCTGAACCACGTCACGTGCGGCGGGTTGATGCCCCGAGCCGGGTCGCCCGGCGGGGTGGCGGCCCACACCACCAGCGGGTCGTCGGCGTTGGCGACCACCCGTACGTCGGTGTGCCGGACCAGCGCCGCGCGCCAGAGCTGCGCCATCATGGCGACCTCCTTGGCGCGGTCGAGCTGGTCGCGGGAGAGGTTCAGCAGCGCGACCACGTGCGGCTCGGTCGCCTCCAGCACCTGGGCGAGGTAGTGCTCGTCGACCTCCAGCACCGCGTACGGGGTGCTGCCGGCCTTGGCCAGCGCCGAGGTGTGCCCGCTGGGCATGTTGGCGCCGAACGAGTTGGTGGCGACCCGGCCGAGCACGCCGACCGCGGCGGAGGTCAACCGGGTGGTGGTGGTCTTGCCGTTGGTGCCGGAGACGAGCGCGATCGCGCGCCCGGCCGACAGGTGGGCCAGCAGGTCCGGGTCGATCTTGAGGCCGATCCATCCGCCGATCACCGAACCGTCGCCACGGCCGGCGGCCCGGGAGAGCGCCGCGGCGGTCCGTGACACGGAGCTGGCCACCTTGGCCCGTAGGGGCATTTTCGCGTCCGTCACGCGAGCGAGGTTACCGGACCGCCCGCCCCACCAGATCGCCGCCGACGGTGAACCGTTCGGCCGTGGTGGCTGCGCGGGTGGCCGGGTCGGCGTCCCCCGGACGGAGTCGATCTATGTCGGAAAGCGGACCACGCCGAGGGGCGGCTTGCGCCCTCCACTCCGCTCCACCCCTTGTGACGTGCGGTTTTGCGCCCGAGCTGGACGCGCCACGCGGGCGAATTTGGTTGCGGGTGGAGGGAAGTGGAGTAGAGTGGGGACCAATGGTGAGGCCGGGAGGGCTCACCGGCCCGGGGGGTCAGCGGCGCCGCGAACGCCGCTTAGGGGCGAGGGGGTTGGGCCGGTGTTTCTCGGCACCCACACTCCGCGCCTGGACGAAAAGGGCCGGTTGATCCTTCCGGCCAAGTTTCGGGATGAGCTGGCGGGGGGTGTCGTGGTCACCAAAGGGCAGGAGCGCTGCCTCTACGTCTTCCCGACCCCTGAGTTCCAGCGGATCGCGGAGCAGTTGCGCGCACAGCCGATGACCCACAAGGCGGCCCGGGCCTACAGCCGGGTCTTCTTCGCCAGCGCACACGACGAGGTTCCGGACAAGCAGGGTCGGGTGACCATTCCAGCCCACCTGCGGGCCTATGCCGCGCTGGACCGCGAGTTGGTGGTGATCGGCGCGAGCACCCGGGTGGAGATCTGGGACAAGGTCGCCTGGGAGACCTACCTCGCCGAGAGCGAAGACGACTTCGCCGACATCGAGGAGGGGGTGCTGCCCGGCGGTCTGTAGGGCGGTAACGGCGCCCGACGTACTGCGAGATCTCCAGCCGCTTTCGAGTTCCTGGCATCACTTCCCCGGTGCCAGGCGCACGATCCAGTCATTGGGCGACGGTCCGGTGTCAGGCGGGAGCGGATGGGGATCTGGCGGTACGACGGCAGCGCCGTCCGACGACAGGCGCACGAGAAGAACGGACGTTTCAACCAGTGGGGGTCATCATGGGGGAGTTGCGCGGCACGCACGTGCCGGTGCTGCTCGAGCGGTGTCTCGAGCTGCTGGCCCCCGCGCTGGGTCGAGGCGGCCGGACGGTCTACGTCGACGCGACGCTCGGTCTGGCCGGGCACGCCGAGGCGGTGCTGGAGGCGCATCCGGAGACGGTCCTGATCGGGCTCGACCGGGACACCGAGGCGCTCGCCCACGCGCGGGTCCGACTGGCCCGGTTCGCCGATCGGGTGCACCTGGAGCACGCCGTCTACGACGAGTTGCCGGACGTGCTGGACCGGTTGGGCTATCCGGCCATCGACGGCATCCTGTTCGACCTGGGTGTCTCGTCGTTGCAACTGGACGCGCCCGACCGCGGGTTCGCGTACGCCCAGGACGCGCCGCTGGACATGCGGATGGACCAGACCCGGGGGGTGACCGCCGAAGAGGTGGTCAACACGTACGCGCATCCGGACCTGGCCCGGGTGCTGCGGGTCTACGGCGAGGAGAAGTTCGCCGGTCGGATCGCCTCGGCGATCATCCGGCAGCGGGAGCGGGCCCGGATCACCTCGTCCGCGCTGCTGGCGGAGCTGGTTCGGGACTCCATTCCGGCACCAGCCCGACGAACGGGTGGGCACCCGGCAAAGAGAACGTTTCAGGCTTTACGGATCGAGGTAAACAAGGAGCTGGCAGCGCTGGAGACAGCGTTGCCATCCGCACTCGACGCACTGACCGTGGGCGGTCGCATGGTGGTCCTGTCCTACCACTCGCTGGAGGACAGGCTCACCAAGGCGGCCCTCACGGACCGGGTCCGCAGTAAGGGCCCGATTGACCTCCCGGTCGAGCTTCCCGGGTCCGGTCCGACGTTCCGGCTGCTCAGCCGGGGCGCCGAACTGCCCGGGGAGGCGGAGGTCGCCGCGAATCCGCGGGCCGCCTCGGTGCGGTTGCGGGCCGCGGAGCGACTCGACCCGAACGCGACAGAGCAGGGGCGGACCGACCGCGAACGGTCTCGCCGACGGGTGAAGGGAATGCACCAACCGGGCACGGGGTCCACCTGATCCGTGGGGGGTCAGGGGCACCGGGACGGCTAGAGGGACGGATGTTGAGGGGGAGGGACATGAGCATTGACAAGCGCGACCGCCGGGACGTCACCGGCGGCGGGCAGCGCGCACCGCGGTCGGGGGGCCGGATCGCGGCGGAGCGGGCTCCGCGCCTCGGAAACGGTACGCCACGCATCGATCGAGTGAACCGGCAGGGGGAGACTCGCGCCCGGGGGGCGCGCGAGTTCCCGACTCAGGGCACCGCCGCGCTGCGACCGGTCGAGAAGGCCGCCAGCGTGGCCAGCCCCCGGCCGCCGCGGCTGCGGGTGGCGCCACCCGCGCCGATCTCGGTGCCGCGGGCGCCGTTCGCGGCGCTGATCGTGGTGCTGGTGGTCGGCGGGGTGCTGGGCATCCTGGCGGTCAACACCAAGATCAATGAGAACGCGTTCCGGTTGGAGCGGCTGCAGCAGCAGCAGGCTCGACTGGACCTGGAGAAGCAGCAACTGGACAAGCAGATCGCCGACGCCGAGGCGCCGGGCAACCTGACCGCCGAGGCGCGGCGGCTGGGCCTGGTCGACGCCGGCGAGCCGGGCTACATCCGGCTGCCGGACGGCAAGACCCTCGAGGTGCCGCAGCCGGCCAACGGCCAGCCGTCGGTGACCAGCCAGGGTGCGGGAGGCTGACCGGTGCCACCAAGGTCGGACGAGCCGCGCCGGGACCCTACGGGGTCCCGGCGCGGTTCTGCACGTGATGGCGGCTCCGCCGATGGCGAGCCGCGCACCGGCGAGCCGGGCATCGGGGGCATCTCCGGCGCCCGGGCGTACACCCCGAGGGGTCGGACGGTCCGCGAGGAGCGCGGCACGCCGGCGCGCGGTCAGGGCGCCGAGCAGCGGCGTACGCCGCGCAGCACCCGGTCCGGTGACCCGTTCCGGCCGGCGTTGCAGGTGCTCGACGGCGGTCGGGCCGCCGCCCGGGCCGGCCGGCGCGACGCTCCGGCCGCCGGCCGCGGTGGGGTGGTGCGCACCGTCGCGCCGCGTACCCCCCGTGGCCCGGGTGGGGACGAGCCGCCGCCGCGCCGCCGAACCACGCCCCGCGCGCCACGTCGCGCCGACCGGCCGGCGGCCCGGCGGCCGTCGCGCAAGCCGCGACGCCCGCCGAAGCTGGCCGACTCGCGGCTGCGGCTGCGGCTGGGCACCGTGCTCGCCCTGACGCTCTTCGCCAGCATCGGGATCCGGTTGATCTTCCTCCAGGCGGTCGACGCCCCGGCGTACGCCGGCGGCGGCACCGCCGACCGACTCCGCACTGTCGAGCTGCCGGCGCCGCGCGGCGGGATCTACGACAGCACCGGCGCGCCGCTGGCCCGCAGTGTCGAGGCGCGGTACGTGTACGCCGACCCGACCGAGGTCAAGGACCCGCCCGGCGTCGCGAAGGCGCTTTCCCCGCTGCTGGGCATCCCGGCGTCGAAGCTCGTCGAGCTGATGAAGCCGCGCAGGCTGGAGGACGGCAAGGAGTCCCGATTCGTGTACCTGGCGCGGGGGGTGGAGATCTCCACCGCCAAGCGGGTGCAGGCGCTGGACCTCCTCGGCATCGGGGTGCACCGTGACGAGCGCCGTGAGGTGCCCGGCGGCGACCTGGCGGCCAACCTGATCGGCTTCACCAGCCAGGACATGGTCGGGTTGGAGGGGCTGGAGGCCCGCTACGACGACGTGCTCGCCGGCCAGGACGGCAAGCGGGTGTACGAGGCCGGCCTCGGTGACCTCGCCGCCCCGATTCCGGGCGGCTACAGCCGGACCACTCCCGCCAAGCCGGGCAGTTCGCTCGCCCTCACCATCAACCGTGACCTGCAGTTCCGGACGCAGCAGATCCTCAGCGCGGGCATGGCCCAGGTGCCGGGCGGCACCGGCGCGGCCGTGATCATCGAGATTCCCTCGGGCGCGGTGCTGGCCCAGGCCAGCAACCCCACCTACGACGCGGCGAAGCCGGTGCCCAGCGACCCGGTCGACCGGGAGGACGCCGCGACCAGCTTCGTGGTCGACCCCGGCTCGGTACACAAGGCCATCACCTATGCCGCGGCCCTGCAGGAGGGGGTGATCACGCCGGACACCACGTTGCCGATCGCCAACAACATCAAGATGGGCGACACCTGGTTCTCCGACACGCACCCGGCCAACGGCAAGCGGATGAGCGTGCCGGGGATGCTCGCCTACTCGTCCAACGTCGGCACCATCACGATCGCCGAGAAGCTCGGCCGGGACCGGTTGATCGACTACCAGAAGCGGTTCGGGCTGGGCAAGCCGACCGGCGAGGGGATGCCCGGGGAGGCCAGCGGACGACTGCTGCCGGCCGACGAGTGGAGCGAATCGTCGCGTGGGTCGGTGCCGATCGGGCACAGCGTCGACGCCACGCCGCTGCAGATGGCCGCCGCGTACGCCGCCATCGCCAACAACGGCACGTACGTGCAGCCGCACCTGGTCAAGGAGGTGATCGGCCCGGACGGCAAGCGCACCCCCGCGCCGGCCCCGGTGACCCGGTCGGTGCTCAGCCCGCAGAACGCGGCGGCCCTGCGCACCATGCTGGAGGCGGTCACCACCGTCGACGGCGCCACCGGCGTCACCGCCGCGGTCCCCGGCTACCGGGTCGCCGGCAAGACCGGCACCGGATCGCGGGTGGTCAACGGCAAGATAGAGACCGACAAGGTGTCCTCCTTCATCGGGATGGCCCCCGCCGAGAACCCCCGCTACGTGATCGCCGTCTTCGTCTACGCGCCCAACGGCGGCGGCGCGGCGATCGCCAATCCGGCGTTCCGGGACATGATGCAGTTCACTCTGCGTCACTACCGGGTGCCGCCGTCCACCGGCGGATCCGCCCCCAAGTTCGTGGTCTATCCGCGCTGAGCAGCGACGGCGGGACATCATCGGTGAGTGCCGACGAACCACCGGGGCGGCTGTGCGGCCGGAACCGGACGACCGGGTAGGGTCTGACGCCGTGCCCGGCAATCCACGTCCACGTACCGTGACCGGAGTTCGGCTCGGTGATCTCGCCGTCCGGCTCAGCGTCGACCTTCCGGCGGACGCCGCCGCGGTGGTCGTCTCCGGGGTCACCCACGCCAGCCAGGAGGTCCGCCCCGGCGACCTGTACGCGGCGCTGCCAGGTGCCCGTCGGCACGGTGCGGAGTTCGCCGCCGGCGCCGCCGAGGCGGGCGCCGTGGCCCTGCTGACCGACCCGGCGGGTGCGGAGTTGGCGGCGGGAACGGGTCTGCCGGCCCTGGTGGTGCCCGACCCGCGTGCCGTGCTCGGCGAGCTGGCCTCGGCCGTGTACGGCGACCCCACCGCCGACCTCACCGTCATCGGGGTGACCGGCACCGCGGGCAAGACGTCCACCGCGTACCTGGTCGAGTCGGGGCTGCGCGCCGCCGGGCACACCACCGGGCTGGTCGGGACGGTGGAGACCCGGCTCGGTGATCTCGTGATCGACAGCGTGCGGACCACCCCCGAGGCGACCGACCTGCACGCCATGCTGGCCACCGCCCGCGAGCGTGGGGTCACCGCCGTGGTCATGGAGGTCTCCAGCCACGCGCTGGCCATGGGCCGGGTGGGCGGTGTGCGGTTCGCCGTCGGCGGTTACACCAACTTCGGCTCCGACCACCTGGACTTCCACGCCGACAGCGACGACTACTTCGCCGCGAAGGCCCAACTCTTCGACGGGCGCTGCGCGGTCGAGGTGCTCAACCACGACGACCCGGCGTTGAAGCCGTTGCTCAAGCCGACCACCGTCACCTACTCGGCGGCCGGCGACCAGGGCGCGACCTGGTGGGCCGACGGTGTGGGCGGGGAGGGGTACGCCCAGCGGTTCATCGCGCACGGCCCGAACGGCGTGACCCTGTCCGCCGGGGTCGCCCTGCCCGGCCGGCACAACGTGGCCAACGCGCTGCTGGCCATCGCCGCACTGGTCGGTGCCGGGGTGGACCCGACGACCGCGGCGGCCGGTGTGGCCTCCTGCGGGGGTGTCCCGGGCCGGCTGGAACTGGTCGACGTGGCCGCGCCGGTGCGCGGGGTGGTCGACTACGCGCACAAGTCGGACGCGATAGTGGCCGCGCTGGCCGCGCTGCGCGAGTTGAGCGCCGGCCGACTGATCTGTGTGATCGGCGCCGGTGGGGACCGGGACCGGGGCAAGCGGCCGGTGATGGGCGCCGCCGCGGCGGAGGGAGCCGACGTGGTGCTGGTGACCGACGACAACCCGCGTACCGAGGACCCGGGGGAGATCCGCGCCGAGGTGCTCGCCGGGGCGTACCGGGCGGGGACGGCCGCTCGGATCATCGAGGTGGCGGGCCGCCGCGCCGCGATCGACGAGGCGGTTCGGCTGGCCGAGCCGGGCGACGTGATCGCGCTGCTCGGCAAGGGGCACGAGCGCGGCCAGGAGGTGGCGGGCGAGGTGTTTCCGTTCGACGACAGCATCGAGTTGGCCGACGCTCTGCGGGCCCGCTTCGGGGACCTGGCGGGTCAGCGGTGATCACGCTGAGCCTGGCCGAGGTGGCCGCGGCGGTGGACGGACGGCTGGTGGCCGCCGACCCGGCCGTCACCGTCACCGGATCGGTGGAGTTCGACTCGCGCAAGGTGGGGCCCGGTTCGCTCTTCGTGGCCTTTCCGGGGGAGAAGGTCGACGGGCACGACTACGCGGCGACGGCGATCCAGGCCGGCGCGGTCGCGGTGCTCGGCAGCCGCGAGGTGCCCGGGGTGCCGATGGTGCTTGTCGACGACGCCCTGACCGCGATGGGCCGACTGGCCCGCGCCGCGGTGGACCGGCTGCCCGGGCTGACCGTGATCGGCGTGACCGGCTCGTCCGGCAAGACCACCACCAAGGACCTGATCGGCCAGCTCACCGCCCGGCTCGGGGCCACGGTGGCGCCGCCCGGGTCGTTCAACAACGAGCTGGGGCACCCGTACACCGCCCTGCGGGCCGACCCGGACACCCGCTACCTGGTGATGGAGAAGGGTGCGCGCGGGGTCGGGCACGTGCGGTACCTGTGTGAGCTGGTGCCACCCCGGATCTCCGTGGTGCTCAACGTCGGCACCTCACACATCGGCGAGTTCGGCTCGCAGGACGCCATCGCCCTGGCCAAGGGCGAGCTGGTGGAGGCGCTGCCGCCGGACGGGCTGGCCGTGCTGAACGCCGACGACCCTCGGGTGGACGCGATGGCGAGCCGCACGCAGGCCCGGGTGGTCCGCTACGGCGAGGCGTCCGACGCCGACGTGCGCGCCGAGGACGTCACGCTCGACGAGCGGGGGCACCCGTCGTACACCCTTGTCACCCCGGAGGGGCGCGCGCCGGTGCGGCTCCGGCTGGCCGGCCGCCACCAGGTCGGGAACACGCTCGCGGCGGCGGCGGTCGCCCGGGAGCTGGGCATGCCGCTGGCCGAGCTGGCCACGGCGCTGGGTGAGCTGGGGCTGGTCTCGACCCGGCGGATGGACGTCTTCGACCGCCCCGACGGGGTGACCGTGATCGACGACTCGTACAACGCCAACCCGGCCTCGATGGCGGTCGCGGTGCGGGCGCTGGCGAGCATGGGCCAGGGGCGGCGTACCGTCGCGGTGCTTGGTTACATGGCCGAGCTGGGCCCGTTCGAGTACGACGGCCACGCCGAGGTCGGCCAACTCGCGGCCGAACTGGGTGTCGACCGGCTGCTCGTGGTGGGTGAGCCGGCTGCGCCGATCCACGAAGGCGCGACAGCGGTAGCAAACTGGGGAGGAGAGTCGGTGCTGCTCACCGATCAGGCGGCGGCCGTCGAGGTGCTGCGGAGCGAGCTACGACCGGGTGATGTCGTCCTGGTCAAGGGTTCCCGGTACCGGACCTGGGAGGTGGCCGACGCCCTGCGCGCCGACGCCGGTGGGGAGCCGACCCGATGAGGGCGGTCATCGTCGCCATCGGGGTGGCCTTCCTCGTTTCGCTCTTCTGCACCCCGATCGCGATCAAGGTGTTCACCCGGCTGAAGGCCGGTCAGCCGATCCGGTCCGACGGCCCCGCCATGCACCAGGGCAAGAAGGGCACGCCCACGATGGGTGGCGTGGTCTTCATCCTGGCCACGGTGATCGCGTACGTGGCCGGGCACCTGGCCCTGACCACCCTGCCGGACCAGCAGATCGCCCAGGTGGAGCCGACCATCACCGCGTTGGTGCTGCTGGGGCTGATGGTCTTCTCCGGCGCGGTGGGTTTCCTCGACGACTTCCTGAAGGTGCGCAAGCGCAACAGTGCCGGGCTGAACAAGCGCGGCAAGTTGCTCGGCCAGATCCTGGTCGGTGCGGTCTTCGGGGTGATCGCGCTGTGGTTCCCGAGCACGATGACCAACGGTTCGGGCCTGGCGACCAACACCGAGACGGTGGGCAGCACCACGCTGAGCTTCATCCGGGACATCGACTTCCTGGAGGTCAGCAAGGTCGGCGCGGTGATCATCTTCATCTTCGTGGTGATGGCCGCGACGAACGGCGTCAACCTCACCGACGGCCTGGACGGCCTGGCCACCGGCGCGTCGGTGATGGTGCTCGCCGCGTACGCGCTCATCGCGTTCTGGCAGTACCGGCACTGGTGCGCCGACCCGAACTACACCCAGCCGTACTGCTACGAGGTCCGTGACCCGTTGGAGATCGCGCTGATAGCCGGGGCGGCGGCCGGGGCCTGTGTGGGCTTCCTCTGGTGGAACACGTCCCCGGCACGGATCTTCATGGGCGACACCGGGGCGCTGGGGCTGGGCGGTCTGATCGCCGGGATGGCGATGTCCACCCGCACCATCCTGCTGCTGCCGATCATCGGCGGGCTCTTCGTGATCATCACGATGTCCGTGGTGATCCAGATCATCTCCTTCAAGACCACCGGTAAACGGGTGTTCCGGATGTCCCCACTTCAGCACCACTTCGAGTTGGCCGGCTGGAGCGAGGTCAACATCGTGGTGCGGTTCTGGATCATCGCCGGCATCGGTGTGGCCATCGCCCTCGGCCTGTTCTACAGCGAGTTCCTCGCCAACATGACCTGATCCGCGGGGCCGACACGCCCGAGGGGGCGTTCTGGGGGTATCGGGCGTGTTCAGCGGTGATGATGTCGGGGTGGGGGAGGACATCGGCACTGAGGGCAGGGCTGGCGGGCGGGCGCGACGGCCGTCGGGCACGGCGGGGCGTACCGGGGAGGCGGTCGCGCCGACCGACGACGCCCGGGGGCCGGAACCGGGCGCGGCGGCGCGGGAGGCGGAACCGGCGCCCGTGCCGCTGCGCGGATTCGACGCGGCCGGCGGGCTCGCCGCGCTGCGCGGCCTGCTGGACCGGCCGCTGGCCAGCTACTACCTGCTGTTGTCGAGCGCCGGCCTGCTGCTGCTGATCGGGCTGACCATGGTCTTCTCGGCGACCAGCGTGAAGGACTACGCCGAGGACGGCAACGCCTCGGCCTCGGTGACCAAGCAGGCCATCTTCGCGGTGATCGGCATCGGCGCGTTCTGGGCCTGCCAGCGCCTGCCCGCCAGCACCTACCGTTCGCTGGGCCGGCCGTTGCTGTTCACCTCGATCGCCCTGCTGGTGGTGCTCAACCTGCTGGTCGCCTACGCCCGGCTGACCAACCAGCGGTCGGCCGGGTTCGGGCCGGTCGAGGCGCGACTGAACTGGCTGTTCGTCGGCGGGATCCAGCTCCAACCCTCCGAGCTGGCCAAGTTCGCGATGGTGCTCTGGGGTGCGCACCTGGTCGCCCGCAAGGGCGCCGCACTGGGTTGGTGGCGCGAGCTGGCCACCCCGCTCTTCCCGGTGGTGGGCCTGCTCTTCGTCCTGGTCGGCTACAACGACACCGGCACGATGCTCTGTCTGCTGGCCCTCGTCGTGGGCCTGCTCTGGGCCGCCGGGGTGCGGATGCGGGTCTTCGGCGCCCTGGCCGCAGCCGGTCTGGTCGGGATCGGCCTGCTCGTCGCGGTGGCCTCGCTGGGCGCCGGCTCCGGCGAGCGCGGCGCGGACAACTACCGCCTCGCCCGGCTGGACATGTTCTTCAATCCACCGGACCCGGAAACCTGCAAACTCGGCGACTGCCTCCAGTTCTACCAGGGGCGGCTGGCCATCGAGCACGGTGGCTGGTTCGGTGTCGGGCTGGGCAAGGGCAGCCTGAAGTGGGACTGGCTACCCGAGGCGCACAACGACTTCATCTTCGCGATCATCGCCGAGGAGTTGGGCGTGATCGGGTGCGTCGTGGTGCTCAGCCTGTTCGCGGTCATCGCGTACACCGGGTTCCGGATCGCCCGCCGGGTCGACGACCCGTTCCGCCGGCTCGCCGCCACCGCCGTGACCACCTGGCTGGTCAGCCAGGCCGTGATCAACATCGGTGGGGTGGTCGGGCTGCTGCCGATCACCGGCCTGCCGCTGCCGTTCATCTCCGACGGCGGAAGTGCGCTGGTGGTGACGTTGGCCGGCATCGGCATGCTGGCGTCCTTCGCCCGTGCCGAACCCGATGCGGCCAGAGCACTGCATGCCCGTCCGCCGGCCCGGTGGGTCCGACTACTCTGGGCCCCGTTGCCGCCGCTTCCCGGCCGGCGTCGCCGACCGGCGACGCCGCCCGCTGGCCGAGGGTCCGTGCCCCGGTCCCGCGAGCGGCGCCATGACGATCAGGCCGCGCCGCGCGGGGTCCGACAGGACCGAAGCCGCAAGGGTACGGCGAGCGAGAGGAGACGCTGATGGGTCCGCTGCGTTCGGTGGTGCTCGCGGGAGGTGGCACCGGGGGGCACGTCTACCCGCTGCTCGCCTTCGCCGACTGCCTGCGCCGACACGACCCGGGCGTCCGGATCACCTGCCTCGGCACACCCCGGGGCATGGAGAACGACCTGATCCCGCCACAGGGCTACGACCTGCGGCAGATCCCGGCGTACCAGCTCCCCCGGTCGGTCAACATGAACCTGGTCCGCACACCGGGCCGGATGTGGACCGCGGCGCGCGCCGCGGGCAAGGTGATCGACGAGGTGCGCGCCGACGTGGTCGTCGGCTTCGGCGGGTACGTCTCGGTGCCGGCCTACCTGGCCGCGTGGCGTCGTGAGCTGCCCATGGTGATCCACGAGGTGAACGTGCCACCGGGCGTGGCCAACAAGCTGGGCATGAAGTTCACCAAGAACGTGGCCGTCGGCTTCCCGAACCAGCCGAGCCAGGCCGAGTCGCTGCGGGACGCGACAGTGGTCGGTGTGCCGTTGCGCCGCAGCATCGCCGGTCTGGACCGGTACGCGCTGCGCAACGCCGCCCGCGCCCACTTCGGGCTCCGCCCGGACCTGCCGGTGCTCTTCGTGTCCGGCGGCTCGTCCGGCGCCCGCTCGATCAACCTGGCGGTCTCCGGGGCGGCCAAGGAGCTGGCCCGCAACGGCGTGCAGGTGCTGCACGTGATGGGCGCCCGCAACGAGCCGGTGCCGATCCCCACCGACCTGCCGGTGCCGTACGTGACGCTGCCGTACCTGTCCGAGATGGAGCTGGGCTACGCCGCCGCCGACCTGATGCTGGCCCGGGGCGGGGCGATGACCGTCGCCGAGGTGGCCGCGATCGGGCTGCCCACGATCTACGTGCCGTACCCGCACAGCAACCAGGAGCAGCGGCGCAACGCCCTGCCCGTGGTGGAGGCCGGCGGTGGGCTGCTGGTCGACGACGCGGAGCTCACCCCGGACTGGCTGGAGCGCACCGTCATCCCGCTCATCCGGGACCCCCAGCGGCTCTACAACATGGGTGCCGCCGCCGGGTCGTACGGCCGGCGCGACGGCGACGAGGCGCTGCGTTCCTTCGTGCTCGCGGCGGTGGCCCGATGACCGCGCAGTTCACCCCGGCCGGCACGCTCACCGCCGAGGACCTGGGCGCCGTCCACCTGATCGGGGTGGGTGGGGTGGGCATGCTCGGCGTGGCCCGGCTGCTGCTCACCCGCGGCATCCGGGTCTCCGGCAGCGACCTGCGGGAGTGGCCGTCGCTTGCCGGCCTGCGGGCGCTCGGCGGCACCATCCACCTCACCCACGAGGCGACCAACCTCGACGGCGTCGACACCGTCGTCTACTCCTCGGCCATTCCGCAGGACCACCTGGAGCTGGTCGAGGCACGTCGGCGCGGCCTGCGGGTGCTGCACCGCTCGGAGGCGCTCGCGGCGGCGATGACCGGCCGTCGGGCGGTGGCCGTCGCCGGCACGCACGGCAAGACCACCACCACCTCGATGGTGACGATGGTGCTCCAGCAGGCCGGAGTGGACCCGTCCTTCGTGATCGGCGGGGAGATCTCCGAGGTCGGCTCGGGCGCCCACCACGGCACCGGCGAGCACTTCGTGGTCGAGGCGGACGAGAGCGACCGCTCGTTCCTCATCTACCGCCCGTACGTCTCGATCATCACGAACGTCGAGGCGGACCACCTGAACACCTACGGCGACTACGCGACGCTGGAGGCGGCGTTCGTGGAGTTCGCCCGCCTCACCGACCCGGACGGGTTCATCATCACCTGCGCCGACGACCCGGGTGGCCGGCGGCTGGCCGAGAGCCTGCGGTCCGAGGGACGGCGGGTGTTCACCTACGGCGAGGCCGCCGACGCCGACCTGCGGTTGACCGACATGGTCTCCTCCGCACGCGGGGTGCGCTACCTGGCCGCGATCGACGGCCGGTCGCTGGGCGAGTTCCGGCTGCCGGTGCCGGGGCGGCACATGGGGCTGAACAGCGCCGCCGCGGTGCTGGCCGCGTACCTGCTGGAACTGCCGCTGGAGGCGGCGGAGGCCGCGCTGGCGGTCTTCCCCGGGGTGCGACGGCGCTTCGAGCGCAAGGGTGTCGCGGACGGCGTGCTGGTCTACGACGAGTACGCCTACCACCCGACCTCGATGACGTTGGCGATGCAGACCCTGCGCGAGGTAGCCGGGGACGGCCGGCTGATCGTCGTCTTCCAGCCGTACCGGCTCTACCGCACCCGGGACAACCAGGCGGAGATCGCCGAGGCGCTGGCCATCGCCGACGAGGTGGTGCTGTTGGAGGTCTTCGGGCCGGGCGAGTTGCGCCAGCCGGGCGAGGGCTCGGCGGCGCTGATCGCGGCGGTGGACCTGCCCGCCGACCGCAAGGTCTTCGTGGAGTCGTGGGAGCAGGCCCCGGTCGAGGTGGCCCGTCGGGCCCGCTCGGGGGACGTGGTGGTCACCATGGGCGCCCCGCCGATCTCGCTGATGGGCGACGAGCTGTTGGCCGCCCTGGGTGAGCGTACGGCCGGTTCGACACCGACCGCGACCGTCGACCCGGCGGCCACCACCCCGGCGATCGGTGATCCGGTGCCGGGTGGGGCCACCTCCGGTGGCGACGGCGCGGCTCTCGGTGGCACCGCCGTGCCCGGCGGCTCGGCGTCTACGGCCGGATGAGTCCCGGCCCGGCCCGAGGGCGGACCAGCGCCGCCGACGGTGGCGCCCCGCGCCGGGGTCCGGCCCGCCGGTGGCAGTTGGTCCGGGCGGGCCGCGACGCGGTGCCGCCCTCGACCCGTCGGTTCATGGCCCGTGCCCGGCAGCGTCGCATGCGTGCGGCGCTGCCGTGGGCGGTGGCCGCCGGGGTGCTCGCCCTGGCCGGGCTGGTCGCCTGGACGGTGCTCGGCACCGGGCTGTTCGGCGTGCGCGAGGTCCGCGTGGAGGGCGCCGACCTGGTCACTCCGGTGCAGGTGCATGACGCGGTCGGCGTACCGGACGGGGTGCCGCTGGCCCGGGTGGACCTGGCCGCCGCCGCCCGTCGGGTGGGCGCGCTGCCGGCGGTCGAGCGGGCCACCGTCTCCCGGGACTGGCCCGGAGCGCTGGTGGTGCGGGTGACCGAGCGGACGGCGGTGGCGGTGGTGCCGCAGGGGGAGGCGTTCGCCCTGATCGACCGGAGCGGGGTGGCGTTCCGGACGGTGGAGCGACGTCCCGACGAGCTGCCGCAGGTGACGGTGGCCCGGCCGGCCGCCGACGACCCGGGCACCCGGGCCGCGCTGGAGGTGCTCGTCGCGCTGACGCCGCAGCTGCGCGCGGAACTGGTGGACGTGAACGTGGCGGGGTTGGCCCGGATCAGTCTGCGGTTGCGGGGGGACCGGACGGTGGTCTGGGGCGACGCGAGCCGAGGGACGGACAAGGCCCGGGTGGCCACCGCGCTGCTCGACGAGGACACCGACCGGATCGACGTGAGCGCTCCGGATGTGGTGACCTTTCGTTGATCGGTGAGCGTGCGCGACGTGACCCGTCGCGCTCCGCTCGGCGACACGCCGCCCGGGTCCTTGGCTCATCGCGCGGTGGCGCTTACGTTGCCTCGAAGAGCTTCAGTGGTTGACATAACTGTAAGCCTCTAGTAGAGGGTTAGGGTTCACCCCTGATCCTCGCTGGTGACAGCTGTCGTCGGCCGCTGGTCTGGCCACGCCGTACCCGGTCGGCCGAAGCCAATCTCGAAGGAAAGGACCGGAGATGACACCTCCGCACAACTACCTGGCGGTCATCAAGGTCGTCGGCATCGGGGGTGGCGGCGTCAACGCCGTCAACCGGATGATCGAGGTTGGGCTCAAGGGCGTCGAGTTCATCGCGATCAACACCGACGCGCAGGCGCTGCTGATGAGTGACGCCGACGTCAAGCTCGACGTCGGCCGCGAGCTGACCCGTGGCCTGGGGGCCGGGGCCAACCCGGACGTCGGTAAGAACGCCGCCGAGGACCACCGCGACGAGATCGAGGAGGTGCTCAAGGGCGCCGACATGGTCTTCGTGACCTGCGGCGAGGGCGGCGGCACCGGCACCGGTGGCGCGCCCGTGGTGGCCAACATCGCCCGCAAGCTCGGCGCGCTGACCATCGGTGTGGTGACCCGGCCGTTCTCCTTCGAGGGCAAGCGCCGCCAGGTGCAGGCCGAGACGGGAATAGACGAACTCCGCAACCAGTGCGACACGCTTATCGTCATCCCGAACGACCGGCTGCTGGCCCTGGGCGACCGCAACATCAGCATGATGGACGCGTTCCGCACGGCCGACCAGGTGCTGCTCTCGGGTGTGCAGGGCATCACCGACCTGATCACCACCCCGGGTCTGATCAACCTGGACTTCGCCGACGTCAAGAGCGTGATGAGCGGCGCCGGTAGCGCGTTGATGGGCATCGGCAGCGCCCGCGGCGAGAACCGCGCGGTCGAGGCGGCCGAGGCGGCCATCTCCAGCCCGCTGCTGGAGCAGAGCATGGACGGCGCGCGGGGCGTGCTGCTCTCCATCGCCGGCGGCTCCGACCTGGGCCTGTTCGAGATCAACGATGCCGCCCAGCTGGTCACCGACGCGGCCCACCCGGACGCCAACATCATCTTCGGCGCGGTCATCGACGACGCGCTCGGTGACGAGGTGCGGGTGACGGTCATCGCGGCGGGCTTCGACGGCGGTACGCCCGCGTACAAGGCGGCCGAGCCGACCCGCAAGTCCAACACCAACCAGCCGGCACCGCAGAGCACTCCGGTGCCGGCGCCGGCCACCAACCCGGCTCCGGCCCAGTCGCCGCGTCGCGTGCTCTTCGACGACGTGGACGTTCCCGACTTCCTCAAGAACGGGTCCTGAGCACCGCCGATGACCGACAGCTCAGCCACGGTACGACCGGACCGGCACGCCGAACTCGCGGCGGGTCTGGCACAGGTTCGGTCCCGGGTCGACGACGCCTGCGCGCGGGCCGGCCGGGACCGCGCCGAGGTCACGATGATCGCGGTGACGAAGACCTACCCGGCCAGCGACGTGGTGGCGCTGGCCGGGCTCGGGGTGACCGACATGGGGGAGAACCGCGACCAGGAGGCGGCCGGCAAGGCCGCCGAGGTGGCTGCCGCCGGGGTCCGTCCCCGCTGGCACTTCATCGGGCAGTTGCAGCGCAACAAGGCCCGCTCGGTGGTCCGCTACGCCGACGTGGTGCACTCCGTCGACAGTGTCCGGCTGGCCCGGGCGTTGGCCACCGCGACGGCCGACCGGCAGGCGCCGCTCGACGCGCTGATCCAGGTGAGCATCGACGGCGACTCCGCCCGGGGCGGAGCACTGCCCGATTCGGCGGATCCGGGCTCCGGACTGGAGCCGGTGGCCGAGGCGGTGGTCGACGCGCCAGGGCTGCGTCTGGTCGGTCTCATGGCGGTCGCTCCGTTGGGCTGGGAGCCGGAGCGGGCGTTCGCCCGGCTCGCGGAGGTTGCCGACGTGTTTCGGGCCGTCCATCCGGGAGCCACCGCGCTGTCCGCCGGTATGAGCGGAGATTTCGAAATCGCGATCCGTTACGGCGCGACACATGTCCGCGTCGGTAGCGCGTTACTCGGAATGCGTCCCACGCTGCGGTAGCCTGACCGCGAGACAAGCAAATTACATCAGTGTTGTTTCAGGGGCGGGCGTCTCCTAGTCGGGGGTCGTGGCGCGCGACGCGAATCGCGCGCCGGGGGATTGCTGTTCCGGTCCGATGGGCATGGTTGTCCACTCGCGACGGGCGACATGGCACGGGGGCGCGTGCCGCACGGCGGACGGAAGGGCGCGGGATGGGTGCACTGCGCAAGGCGGGGGTCTGGCTCGGTCTGGTCGAAGAAGACGACGAGCGGGCCTACGACGACGGTGGCTACGACAAGGGTGGCTACCGCGACTCGCGGTACCGGCAGAGCCGGTACGCCGAGGAGTTCGCCGACGACGACGAGGACGACGCCGAGGAGCCGCCGGCTCCCCGGCCGCGCGACAGCGGGCGGGGTCGACTCTCCGAGCGGCCGAGCGGGCGGTTGAGCGAGTCCGAGCGCGGTGACGGTGAGCGGCCGGAGCGGAGCGAGCGGTCCAGCGTACGGTCGATCACCCGGTCGTCGGCGGGCGAGACCTCTGGTGCGCTGACCTACCACACTCGGGACAACCTGGCTCTCGCGCCGCAGGTCACGTCGCGTGAGCGGGCCCTGCCCGAGGAGGAGCAGCGTTACCAGATCACCACGCTGCACCCCACCACCTACCGGGAGGCGCGCACCATCGGCGAGCACTTCCGCGACGGGGTCCCGGTGATCATCAATCTCACCGAGATGGATGAGGCCGATGCCCGCCGTCTGGTGGACTTCGCCGCCGGACTGGCGTTCGGCCTGCGCGGTACGATCGAGCGCGTGACCAATCGGGTGTTCCTGCTCTCACCGGCTAACGTCCAGGTCACCGCTGAGGACAAAGCCAAGATCGCTGAGGGCGGCTTTTTCAGTCTGAGTTGACCCCGCCCGACCCGAGGGACGTCGCTGACCGTGTTGTCGATCTTACTGCAAGTGCTGTACCTGATCCTTTATGTCTTCCTGCTCCTTCTTCTGTCCCGGTTCGTGTTGAGCGCCGTCCTGCAGTACGGCCGTCGCTGGCAACCGGGGCGTGGAGCATCGGCAGGATTGGAATCCGTGTGGAGCGTCACTGATCCCCCTCTCAACGCGTTGAGGCGTGTGATCCCTCCGCTGCGAATTGGTACCGTGAGCATCGACCTGGCCTCCCTTGTGCTCCTGGTTATCCTGTTCGTGCTGATGGAGTTCGTGTTAGGGCCGTCGATCAGGGCATCTGCCTGATGACCGACGCGCTTTCGCGGCCGCAACTGACCCGAGGAGTTTCGATGCCGCTGACCCCGGCCGACGTCCACAACGTCGCCTTCAAAAAGCCGCCGATCGGCAAGCGGGGGTATGACGAGGAGGAGGTCGACGCCTTCCTGGATGAGGTCGAGCGCGAGCTCGCCCGTCTCATCGAGGAAAACAACGAGCTGCGCGCCCAGGTGGAGCGCGGCGGCCGTGGCGGTGCCCCCGCCGGCCCCGGCGGCGACGCCCGACTCGCGGCGGAGCTCAATGACGTCAAGGCCCAACTGGACCGGGTGCAGCGCGACAAGTCGGCGGCCGAGCAGGCTGCCCGCGCGATGCAGGCCGAGTTGGAGCAGGTCCGCGCGGCCGGCGGCCCGGCCGGCGGCGTCACCGGTGACGGTGAGCAGCAGGCCCTGCGCGTGCTGATGATGGCCCAGCGCACCGCCGACGACCACGTGTCCGACGCTCGCCGCGAGGCCGACCAGCTGCTGTCCGAGGCTCGTGGCAAGGCCGAGGAGGTGACCCGGGAGGCGCGCGCGAAGGCTGACGCCCTTGAGCGGGACGCCCGCCAGCGGCACCAGGAGGCCATGGGCGGCCTGGACGCCAAGCGCACGGCGCTGCAGAAGCACATCGAGGAGCTCAAGCAGTTCGAGCGCGAGTACCGCACCCGGCTCAAGGCGTACCTGGAGAGCCAGCTGCGTGACCTCGACGGTCGCGGCCAGGGCCTCGAGGCCGAGATGACCCGCTCCGAAGCCGGCCGGGTCGCTGGCGGCAACGGGCTGGCCGCAGCCGGTCTCGCTGGTTCGTACGGCGGCGGCGGGCGTTCCGGCGCCCTCGAAGCCGGACGCTGAGCACCGGCCGGCGATCGCTGTCCGCCAATGGTGACGGTCGCCGGCCCGGCCTGGACGGTTCGACGCGGCGGGGGTGAGCCGTGATAGTCGCAAGTCTTCTGCTCATCCTCGTCGCGGTGGTGCTACTGGTGCTCGGCCTGGCCGGTGGCTCCAGCTTCTTGTTGGTCATCTCCATCGCGGCCAGTCTGCTGGCCGCCGTGGCGTTGGTGGTGGGCGCCCGCCAGGCAGCCGCCAACCGCGCCATGGCGGATCCCGGCCGGACCGACCGGCAGCACCCCGACGCACCCCGCACGGCCAGCCAGGCCACGCCGGGTGTCGCGTACGGGCCGCCGCTGGTCGAGCCGGAGGTGCCGGTCCAGCACGTGCCCACGACGTTTGGTACCGGCGGCACCGGGTGGCGGCAACCACCCGGGCCGCCGGTCGACCATGTGCCGCCGATCGACGAGGCGTCGCCGTTCGACTCGCGCGTCGACGACGCGGCACCGTCCCACCCGCCGCCCCTCGACGAGCCGTCGCCGTACGACCAGGCGTCGCCTTTCGTGAGCGCGGCGGACGAGGCGCCCTCGCGGGCCCGGCCGGTCAGCCCGGCGTCGCCCGTCGCGGTGTCGACCGACGACGTGTTCGACCGCGCGGTCCCGGTCGACGAGCCGGCCGCCCAGCAGATCACGGCCGCCGAGGCGGCCCGGGTGGCGCGGCTGCTCGACGCCGTCGAGGTGGTCGACGGCCGCCCCCGCTACCACCTCGACAGCTGCCCCCACCTGGTTGGCTGGCAGCCCGAGACGTTGCCGGTCGCCGAGGCCGTGGAACTCGGCTTCACCCCGTGCGCGCACTGCGCGCCGGCGACCGCTCTCCTCGCCGACGCCCGGCCGATCTGAAGCGGCGCCGGTGCCCGCACAGGACACGCTCACCGTGGCGGTACGGGTGAAGCCCGGCGCCTCCCGGGACCGGGTGGGTGGCCGCTTCGACGGCCCGCACGGGCCCGCCCTCGTGATCGCGGTCCACGACCCGGCCGTCGACGGTCGGGCCACCGAGGCGGCCCGCCGGGCGTTGGCCGGCGCGTTGGGCGTCCGACCGGCGGCGGTGTCCCTGCGTACCGGCGCGGCCAGCCGGGACAAGCTCTTCCTCGTCGATCGGCCCGGCCCGGAGCTGCCCGAGGTGCTGCGCCGCCTGCGCGACGGATCCGCCGAGTGAGGACAGCCCAGGCAAGGCAGCCGTGACGCCCGGGCTGGACATCGCGCTGCTGCTCGGCGCGGCCGTGCTGCTGGTCGCGGTCGGCGCGGTGCGACTCTCCACCCGGCTCGGCGTGCCCAGCCTCCTGGTCTACCTGGCCTTGGGCGTGGCGATCGGCGAGAGCGGGTTGGGCATCCGTTTCGACGACGTCGAGCTGACCCGGACCCTCGGCTTCTGCGCGCTGATCGTGATCATCGCGGAGGGCGGCCTCACCGCCCGGTGGACCACGCTGCGCCCGGTGCTCGGGCTGGCCTCCGCGCTCTCCACGGTCGGCGTGATCGTCAGCATCGTGGTGGTCGGCGTCGCCGTGCACCTGCTGCTGGGGCTGGACTGGCGGCTGGCCCTGCTCTACGGCGCGGTGCTCTCGTCCACCGACGCGGCGGCCGTCTTCGCCACCCTGCGCCGGCTGCGGTTGCCGCCCCGGCTGGTGGCGACCCTGGAGGCCGAGTCGGGGATGAACGACGCCCCGGTGGTGCTGCTGGTGGTGCTGCTGTCCCACCAGAGCTTGTCGCACCCGTGGTGGTACGAGGTCGCGCTGGTCTGTTACGAGCTGGGCGTCGGTGCGGCGGTGGGCGTGGCCGCGGGCGTCGCCGGCACCTGGGCGCTGCGCCGGGCGGCGCTGCCCTCGGCCGGGCTCTACCCGATCGCCGCGGTGGGCATCACCGTGCTGGCGTACGCCGCGGGTGCGGTTCTGCACGCCTCGGGCTTCCTCGCCGTCTACGTGGCCGGGGTGCTGCTGGGCAACGCCCGCCTGTCGCACCGGCAGGCGATTCTCGGCTTCGCGGACGGGCTGGCCTGGCTGGCCCAGATCGGGTTGTTCGTGCTGCTCGGGTTGCTGGCCTCGCCGGGCCGGCTGGACGCGGCGGTGCTGCCCGCGGTGGTCGCCGGGCTGGCCCTGGTGCTCCTGGCCCGGCCGCTGTCGGTGGCCGTCTCGGCGGTGCCGTTCCGGGTCGGTCTTCGAGAACAGGCGTTCCTGTCCTGGGCCGGGCTGCGCGGGGCGGTGCCGATCGTGCTGGCCACCATTCCGCTCTCCGAACGGGTGCCCGGCGCGGAGCGGCTCTTCGACGTGGTCTTCGTGCTGGTGGTGATCTTCACGCTGGTGCAGACCGGGACGCTGGGGCCGTTCGCCCGCCGGTTGCGGGTGACCGCGCCGGCCGAGGCCACCGAGATCCACGTGGAGACCGCGCCGCTGGAGCGGATGCGGGCGGACCTGCTCCAGGTGGAGGTGCCGCCCGGCTCGCGACTGGCGGGCGTGCACGTCGACGAGTTGCGGCTCCCGCTGGGCGCGTCGGTGACCCTGGTGCTGCGCGACGGCGTGGGATTCGTGCCCGCACCGGACACCCGGTTGAAGACCGGCGACAGTCTGCTGATCGTGGCGACCGCCGGGGTGCGGGACGCCGCGGAACGGCGGTTGCGGGCGGTCAGTCGGCGGGGTCGTCTGGCCCGATGGTTTGGTGAGTACGGGGATGAGGCGGTCAATTGATCTGCTAGCGTTCCCTTTGCCCCAGTTAGGCAGGGCTAGGGGCTGTTAGACGGTGCGACGGTGCGGCACGTTGTCGGACGCCTGTACGTTCCGTATTCTTGCCAACCTCCGGAGTGCGCGGCCAATCGTCGCTGCGCG
Source organism: Micromonospora sp. NPDC007208 (assembly GCF_042869175.1). NCBI lineage: Bacteria > Bacillati > Actinomycetota > Actinomycetes > Micromonosporales > Micromonosporaceae > Micromonospora > Micromonospora sp. NPDC007208. Next base: position 69,836 of record NZ_JBIAFG010000020.1, read on the forward strand.
CCCCTTTTCGTACATAGGGGACGCCCTGGTCGGCGCCCCCTGACCCAGGCGCCGCGGACCGCGCGGTTCCCCGGCCGAGGGAGCGACCCATGGCGAAGCCATCCGACACCAGGACCGCCGGGCGCAAGCCGGTGGCCAAGGCCACCCGCAGCAGCGCGGAGACCGAGAAGATCCGGGCGGCGCTGGCGGCGCGGCGGGACGAGCTTCGTGCCGAGTACGATCAGACGCTGAGTGAGATCACCGAGCTGCAGCGCGATCGGCTGACCGACTCGGCCGGGGACGACCAGGCCGACACGGGCACCAAGACGCTCGAGCGGGAGCAGGAGATCTCTCTCGCCAACAGCATTCTGGAACGGATCACGCAGGTGGAGCGCGCTCTGGAGCGTCTCGACGAGGGTGGTTACGGCTGGTGCGAGCGGTGCGGCAACCCGATCCCGGTCGAGCGCCTCGCCGCCTTCCCGTCGGCCACCCAGTGTGTGACGTGCAAGCAGCTGGAGGAGCGGCGCTGAGGTCCGTTCCCCGGCGGCGATGAGACGGTGAGCGATCACCGCCAAGACTGTCGATGGGGAGCGAATGACCGCAGTACCGTCCGCCGAACCCGGCCGCACCGACCCGGGCGGCGGCACCCGCCGGCCCCGGGCCGTCGCGATTCTCGCCGGAGTCGCCCTGGTGGCCCTGCTGGCCGACCTGGTCACCAAGCACCTCGCGCTGGCCGCGCTGACCGACCGGGAGCCGGTCCGCCTGCTCGGCGGGTTCGTCTACCTGAGCCTGACCCGCAACAGCGGCGCGGCCTGGAGCATCGGCTCCGACCACACCTGGGTCTTCCCGCTGATCACCATCGGGGTGGTCGGCTGGATCGTCTGGATGGCGCTGCGCCTGCGCTCGCTGCCCTGGGCGATCTCCCTCGGCCTGGTGCTCGGTGGCGCGTTGGGCAACCTCGTCGACCGGATCTTCCGGGCGCCGTCCCCCTTCCACGGGCACGTGGTCGACATGATCAGCCTCTTCGACCCGTACGGTCAGGTCTGGCCGGTGTTCAACCTGGCCGACAGCTCGCTGGTCTGCGGCGTGCTGCTGGCCGTCCTGTTGGAGCTGACCGGCCGCCAGCGTGACGGCCGGCGGGCGGGGCGCGACGGCGGCCCGGCCACCGCGGACGCCGCACCGGGCGCCGAGCAGCGGGAGCGGGCATGACCTCCGCGTTCGCCGCTGGCGGCGACCACCGTTCCCTTCCGGTTCCGGACGGCCTCGACGGCATGCGCCTGGACCAGGCCGTGTCCCGCCTGTTCGGGCTCTCCCGCACCGCCGCCGCGGCCCTGGTCGACGCCGGAGACGCCCTGGTCGACGGGGCCGCCCGGCCCAACTCGCACAAGGTCAAGGCCGGCTCCTGGCTGGACGTCACGCTGCCCGCCCCGGTCGCACCGCCGACCGTGGTGCCGCAGGCGGTGCCCGGCCTGCGGGTGGTCTACGCCGACGACGACATCGTCGTGGTCGACAAGCCGGTGGGGGTGGCCGCCCACCCCAGCCCCGGGTGGACCGGGCCCACGGTGATCGGCGCGCTCGCCGCGATCGGGCACCGCATCTCCACCAGCGGCGCCGCCGAGCGCCAGGGCGTGGTGCACCGGCTCGACGTGGGCACCACCGGGATCATGGTGGTGGCCAAGAGCGAGCAGGCGTACACGGCGTTGAAGCGGGCCTTCAAGTACCGCGAGGTCGACAAGGGCTACCACGCCGTGGTGCAGGGTCACCTGGACCCGCTGCGGGGCACCGTCGACGCGCCGATCGACAGGCACCCCACCCACGACTACCGCTGGGCGGTGGTCTCCGGCGGCAAGCCGAGCATCACCCACTACGACACCCTGGAGGCGTTCCCGGCGGCGAGTCTGGTCGACGTCCGGCTGGAGACCGGCCGGACCCACCAGATCCGGGTGCACTTCTCCACCCTGCGGCACCCCTGCGTGGGTGACCTCACCTACGGCGCCGATCCCACCCTCTCGGCCCGTCTCGGCCTGGCCCGACAGTGGCTGCACGCCCGCGAACTGAGCTTTGTGCACCCCCGAACGGGGGACGAGGTCCGGTTCGTCAGCGACTACCCTGACGACCTGGACCGTGCGCTCCAGATCCTGCGTGACTGAGCGGCGACCGCCCGACACCGATCCACAGAGGGGATCCCGCCCGTGCGCGCCGGCAACCTGCTGCGGCAGCTGGACCAACGGCTGCTGCCGCCGCTGACCCGGGCCGTGGCCCGGCTGGGCGACCGGTCGCCGCGCTCCGGCGTGCTCAGCTGGGCCGCGGTGCTCTCCGCGGCGGCGGTGTTGGGCACCGCCGTCTGGGCGGTCGACGACACCCCGGTCGGCGACCGGACGGTCGGCGAGGTGACCCGGGTCGGCGTTGCCGACGGCGACTCCGTCCCCGGCTACCTGCGGTCGGCCGCGGCCGACCTGGCCGCGCTGCCCGCGTCCGCCCCGACCGCCGAGGGCGGGACGTACGCGCTGGTCACGCTCGACGCGTACCTGCCACCGCAGCGGCTGGCGACGGTGCTCGGCGACGTCGGCGTCTCGACCGTCTTCGGGCGGGTTCCGCTGCCCGGTCGGCAGACCGAGATCGTCAAGATCCCCGCGCTGCGGGTGCCCGACGACGTGGTCGCTGGCATGGCACAGGTGGCGGCCCGCAAGGAGGCCGAGGCCGCCGACTACCGGGCCCGGGCCGCCGCGGTCGACGGCGACGGGGTGGGCGAGCGGGAGCTGCGGGACCAGTACGCCAGCGGCGCCGAGGTGGCCGCCGCCGAGGCGGTCGCGTACGGCACCGGCTGCGCCTGCGTCTACGCGGCGGTGGTTCGCGCGACACCGGTGGCGCTGCGCGGGGTCGCGGCCCGGCCGGATGTGCGGGCGGTCGACCCCGCCCCCGAGGTGTACCGACTGGACCGCACGGTCTTCACGCCGCCCCTGCCCGAGCAGCGTGACGTGGTGCGTCCGCCGGCCGACACCGGGCCGAGCACCGCGCCGATCCCGGCCGAGCTGCCAGCGCCGGCGAAAAGCGCACCGGCACCCCCGACCCCCGTGGGCGAATCGTCGGAACCCGCACCGGTCGTGACGATTCCGTCATCCGAACCGTCGGCGCCGGAGCCCGCTCTGTCGCCGCCGTCGAGCGTCACCACCTCGCCGGACGCCACCGTCGCCGAGCAGTCGTCGCCGCCGCCGTCGTCGTGATCTGGGTCGGCTGGTGTGCGTTCTGAGGTGTGGTCCGAATAGGGTTGGGTTCGTAGCCTGTCAGACAGAGATCGATGGCGCTGGGAGGGCGGGCCGTGGAGGGCAGTGAGACCGGCTGGGGCCGGCCGGCCGAACCAGCGCCGCGGTGGCGCGCGTTGTTGGACCGTGCCCGGGGCGGTCGCGGCGCGGAACAGACCGAGCCGGAACGGCGCGGCGAGGAGCCGTCGCCGGACCCGCTGCCACGGCGTGCGGCCCCCAACGGCTACGCCGGGCGGGCACCCGCCATCGGGCATCCGGCCGACCTGTCGTACGGCGCGGAGCCTGGTTACCGGGCCGAGGCGACCTACCGGGTAGACCCCGCCTACCGGGCCGAGCCCACCTACCGGGCGGAGCCGGACTATCGCGCGGAGCCGGACTACCGGGCCGAGCCCGCGTACCGGACCGAGCCGGGCTATCGGGCCGAGCCGGACTACCGCGCCGAGCCGGCGTACCGGACCGAGCAGCCGGACTACCGCGCCGAGCCCGGCTACCGGGCCGAGCCCGAGCCCGGCTACCGGGCCGAGCCCGGCTACCGGGCCGAGCCCGGCTACCGGGCCGAGCCAGGCTATCGGGCGGAGCCGGGCTATCGGGCCGAGCCGGACTACCGCGCCATGCCGGGCTACCGGGCGGAGCCGGACTACCGGGCCGAGCCGACGTACCGGGCCGAGCCTGAGCCGCCGCCGCGCGGCCCCGACCCGGTCCCGTCGCGCTACGCCTTGCTGGACAACGGCTACCGGGCGGGCAACCCGCCGGTGGAGTCGCGGTACGCCCTGCTGGAGACCGGCTACCAGCCGGAGACCGGCTACCCGGCGACCGCGCCGCCGCCCGCACCGATCGCCGCCGCGCCGGTTGCCTCGCCGCCGGTTGCCCCGCCGCCGGTTGCCCCGCCGCCGGTCGCCGCGCCGGTCGCCCCTCCCGTCCCGCCGCCACCCACCCCGACGGTCGGCTCGGCGATCGCCGAACGTGCCTACCCGGCCCGGATCGAGTGGCGGCCACCGGCCGTCGACCAGGAGCAGGAGCGCGCCAACGGGGTGCTCCAACGGGACCTGGGCACGCCCCGGGTGTTCGCCTTCGCCAACCCGAAGGGCGGCGTGCACAAGACGACCGCCACCGTGCTCGCCGCGGCGACGATCGGCAGCGTCCGCGGCAAGGGCGTGCTGGCCTGGGACGACAACGAGCTGCGCGGCACCCTCGGCCTGCGCGCCGGCAGCGCCCGGCACGCCCGGACGATCCGGCACCTGATCAGCGACCTGGCCCAGATCGAGATCCTGGAGGACGCGACCCTGCTGGACCGGCTGGACGACTACCTGCGGCACGCCTCCGACGGCTCGTACGACGTGCTGGCCGGCGAGGAGAGCCCGCGCTTCGCCCAGCGATTGGACCAGTTCACCGTGCGACGGGTGCTGGAGTTGCTGCGGCGTACCCACGACGTGGTCTGCGTGGACACCGGCAACAACGTGGAGAGCCCCAACTGGCGCACGGTGATGCAGGCCGCCGACCAACTGGTGGTGACCACCGTGCCCCGGGAGGACGCGGCGTTCAGCGCGGACTGGATGCTCGACCTGCTGCACGAGGAGGGCATGGGCGAGTTGGCGGACAACGCGATCACCCTCATCTCCTGCCCGACCCCCGGTCGCTCGACCCTCCAGGACGACCTGGAGCGGCACTTCGCCACCCGTACCCGAGGGGTGGCCGTCGTGCCGTACGACCCGGCTCTGGAGACCGGGTCGTCGATCGAGTACCACCAGCTCCAGCCGGAGACCCGGCAGGCGTGGCTGCGGGCCGCCGCGGTGATGGTAGAGCCGTTCGCCCGGTGAGCTGGTCTGCCGCCACCGGAGCCCCGGCCTCGCAGCGGGCCTGAGAGGATCATCGGGTGAGCCCGGACAACCCCGACCCTGAGCGGCCCGTCGACGAGGCCGACCAACCCGCGCCACCCCGCACGCCGGACGCGAAACCGCCGGCGGTCGACCCGTCGGACGCGCCGGACGGGTTCGGCCCGAGCCAGCTGCCGGCCTCGGCGGCGTACCAGAGCTCGCTGGAGCTTCGGTTCGACGAGCCGCGCCGTCCGCTGCGTGCCGTGGCGACGGTGCTGGGCGCCGTGCTCGCGCTGGCCGCGCTGGGTGTCCCGCTCGGGCTGCTCTGGGCCGCGCTCGCGCCGGACACTCCGGTGCTCAAGACCGCCGAGGGGGCGATCTACGCCGAGCCGCAACCGGAGCAGCCGATCGCCGCCGACGGCTGGTTCAGCCTGCTCGGGCTCGCCTTCGGGCTGCTCGTGGCGCTCGCCCTGTGGTTCGTGCTGCGTCGGCGGCGCGGCCCGATCGGGCTGCTCGCCGCGGTGCTCGGCGCTCTGGCCGCCGCGCCGGTGGCCTGGCAGGTGGGGCGGCGGATCGGCCTGGCCACCTTCGACCGGTTGCTGGACACCGCCCCGGCCGGGCAGGCCTTCAGCAAACCCGCCGACCTGCGCGCCGGTGGGGTGGACTGGCTGCTCGGCGTGCTGCCGGTGCCGCACGGCAACCTGCTGCTGCCGGCGTTCGGGGCCGCGGTCATGTACACCCTGTTGGCCGGCTGGTCGCGGTGGCCGGGGCTGCGCCCGGAGCCCGAACCGGGGGAGTTCAGTTGGGTGTCGGCGGGGACGCCAGCTCCGCCAGCGGCACCGGAACCGCCCGCACCTGACGCAGCAGAGCCGCCTCGCGGTTGAGCAACCGCAGCTCGGCGCGGAGCCGGGAGGCGGTGTCGTCGATCGCCAGCAGCCGCTGCCGGTCGTCGACGGTCAGCGCCGCGGTCGCCGCCACCAGGTGCGAGAGCACCGTCGGGTCCTCCGGCAACTGCTCGGAGATCTCCTCCGGGTCGGAGCGGATAAGGCCGAGGTACTGCCGGAACACCGCGATCACCCGGGCGGCCAGCAGGTCGGCCACCTCGTCCGGGCCGCCCGGGTCGGGCAGCCACTCGACGTCGGCGGTGAGGTAGGGCTCGGCGCTGTCGTCGACCTCTGCGATCCGGAACCGGCGGCGGCCGACCGTGACGATGTCGAAACCGCCATCGGCCAACTCGGTCACCTGGCGCAGCTCGGCGGTGCAGCCCACCTCGTGCAGCGTCACCTCGCCGACGCCCGGCATCGCCCGGCCCCCGGGACCGGCGGGCGCGACCTCCCAGCCGGCCTGGATGGCCACCACGCCGAACTCACGCGGGGCGCCCTCGGGCAGGTCGACCAGGTGTCGGACCAGCGCCCGGTAGCGCTCCTCGAAGATGTGCAACGGCAGCACCAACCCGGGAAAGAGCACCGTTGCGAGCGGGAACACCGGCAGCCGTGCGGTCACATGGTCGAGCCTAACCAATCTCGCCCTCCGGGGCGTGGCCCGGCTCACCGTCCCGGCGGACGGGCGGCTCGGGTGGACGTCGGGCCGGCCGCCTAGACTCGCAAGAGTGCTGAATCGGATCGACCTGCGCGACGGTCTCGGTGACCCGCGCCGCCTGCTGCCCCGTGCCCAGCTCGACGTGTCCGTCGCCGTCGAGCGCATCCGGCCCCTGGTGGAGGCGGTCCGTGAGCATGGGTACCCGGCGATCCGGGAGGCAAGCGAACGGTTCGACGGCATCTCCCCGGAGGTGCTGCGGGTGCCGGTCGAGGCGATCACCGAGGCCGAAGGGGTGCTCGACCCGGCGGTGCGCGCCGCGCTGCTGGAATCCATCGCCCGGGCGCGTCGGGTGCACGCCGACCAGCGGCGCACCGACCACACCACCCCGGTGGTGCCCGGCGGCACGGTCACCGAGCGGTGGCTGCCGGTCGACCGGGTCGGCCTCTACGTGCCCGGTGGCCTGGCGATGTACCCGTCGACAGTGGTGATGAACGTGGTGCCCGCCCAGGCGGCCGGGGTGCGCTCGCTGGTGGTGGTCAGCCCGCCGCAGAAGGACAACGGCGGCCTGCCCGACCCTCGGGTGCTCGCCGCGTGCGCGCTGCTCGGCGTCGACGAGGTGTACGCCGTCGGCGGCGCCCAGGCGGTGGCGATGCTGGCGTACGGCGCGGCGGTGGACCCGGCGGGTGAGTTGCGCTGCGACCCCGTCGACCTGATCACCGGCCCCGGCAACATCTGGGTGACGGCCGCCAAGCGGCTGTTGCGCGGCGTGGTCGGCATCGACGCCGAGGCCGGGCCGACCGAGATCGCCATCCTGGCCGACGACACGGCCGACCCGGCGCACGTGGCCGCCGACCTGATCAGTCAGGCCGAGCACGACCCGCTCGCCGCGAGCGTGCTGGTCACCCCGTCGGTGGCGTTGGTCGAGGCGGTCGAGGCCGAGTTGGCCCGGCAGGTGCCGGCGACCAAGCACACCGAGCGGGTCACCACGGCGCTGACCGGTGAGCAGAGCGGTGTGGTCCTGGTCGACGACCTCGAGGCGGGGCTGCGGGTCGTCGACGCGTACGCGGCCGAGCACCTGGAGATCCAGACGGTCGACGCCCGGGAGTGGGCGCTGCGGGTCCGCAACGCCGGGGCGATCTTCGTGGGTGCCTGGTCGCCGGTGTCGCTCGGCGACTACTGCGCCGGCTCCAACCACGTGCTGCCCACCGGCGGTTGTTCCCGGCACTCCTCCGGCCTGTCCGTGCAGTCCTTCCTACGCGGCGTGCACCTGATCGAATACACCGAGGCCGCGCTGCGCGACGTGGCCCCGCACGTGGTCACCCTCGCCAACGTGGAGGACCTGCCCGCGCACGGCCAGGCGGTCCAGGCCCGCTTCCCGGGAGGGGCGGCGTGACCAGCCTGGACGATCTGCCGATCCGGGCCGACCTGCGCGGGCTGTCGCCGTACGGGGCGCCGCAGCTGGACGTGCCGGTGCGGCTCAACACCAACGAGAACTCCCACCCGGTGCCGGAGCCGGTGGCCGAGGCGATCGGCAAGGCGCTCGCGGCCGAGCTGCGCGAGCTGAACCGCTACCCGGACCGGGACGCGGTGGCGCTCCGCGCCGACCTGGCCGAATATCTCGGGCACGGGCTCACCGTCGAGCAGGTGTGGGCGGCCAACGGCTCCAACGAGATCCAGCAGCAACTGTTGCAGGCGTTCGGCGGGCCGGGGCGCAGCGCGCTCGGCTTCGTTCCGGCGTACTCGATGCACCCGCTGCTGGCCCTCGGCACCGGCACCCGGTGGGTGCCCGCCGCGCGCGGCGTCGACTTCGGGTTGACCGCCGAGGAGGCGGTCGCCCAGGTCCGCGAGTACCGGCCGGACGTGGTCTTCCTCTGCTCACCGAACAACCCCACCGGCACCGCACTGGACCCGGCGGTGATCGCCGCGGTGCTCGACGTCGCGCCCGGCATGGTGGTCGTCGACGAGGCGTACGCCGAGTTCGCCCGACCCGGGACGGTCAGCGCCCTCGCGGTGTTGCCCGGCCACCCCCGGCTGGCGGTCACCCGGACGATGAGCAAGGCGTTCGGCTTCGCCGGCGGCCGACTGGGTTACCTGGCCGCCGACCCGGCGGTGGTCCGGGCGGTGCAGCTCGTCCGTTTGCCGTACCATCTCTCCGCGCTCACCCAGGCCGCCGCACGCGCGGCGGTGGCCCACCGCGATGCCCTTCTCGGTACGGTGAGCGCGATCATGGTGCAGCGGGACCGGATCGTGGCGACGCTGCGCGAGCGGGGGTTGCGGGTCGCCGACAGCGACGCGAACTTCGTGCTCTTCGAGGTGGGCGGCGACCAGACCATCGTCTGGAACGCCCTGCTGGCGCAGGGGGTGCTGGTCCGTGACGTCGGCCTGCCCGGCTGGCTGCGGGTGACCGCCGGCACCGCCGCCGAGACCGACGCCTTCCTTTCTGCAATGGAGACTTCGCAATGAGTCGGACCGCCCGGGTGGAGCGGATCACCAAGGAGACCAAGGTCCTCGTCGAGATCGACCTCGACGGCACCGGCGCCGCCGAGATCAGCACCGGCGTCGGCTTCTACGACCACATGCTGCACCAGATCGCGCGGCACGGCGGCTTCGACCTGACCGTGCGCACCGTGGGTGACCTGGAGATCGACGCGCACCACACGATCGAGGACACTGCGCTCGCCCTGGGCGCGGCGTTCGACCAGGCGCTGGGCGACAAGGCCGGCATCCGACGGTACGGCTCGGCGACCGTGCCGATGGACGAGGTGCTGGTCCGGGCCGCGGTGGACCTCTCCGGTCGGCCGTACGTGGTGCACGACGAGCCGGTGCTCGCGCCGTACATCGGGCCGGTGTACGCGACAAGCATGACCCGGCACATCTGGGAGTCCTTCGGCCAGGCGGCCCGGGTCACGCTGCACGTCGACGTGCTGCGGGCGGCCCGTCCGGGTGGCCACCCGGACGCGCACCACGTGGTGGAGGCGCAGTTCAAGGCGGTCTCCCGCGCGTTGCGCGAGGCCACCTCGATCGACCCGCGTTCGGCCGGCGCGATCCCGAGCACGAAGGGCGCTCTCTAATGGGTGCCGCGTTGCCGACGTTGCTGCTGATCCTGGCCGGGGTGCTGGTGGGTGGCACCTGGTCGCTCTACCGGCAGGGCGCGCCGAAGGCCGCCGTGCTGATCACCGCGGCGCTCGCGGTGCTCGCCACGGTCGCCGGGGTGCTGCGCCTGCTGCCGGACAACGGGTGATCGGGGTGACGACATGAGTGACGTGGTGGTGCTCGACTACGGCTCGGGCAACCTGCGCTCGGCGGAGCGGGCGCTGGCCGCCGCCGGTGCGGACGTGCGGGTGACCGACGACCTGGCCGCGGCGGCTGCCGCCGACGGTCTGGTGGTGCCGGGCGTGGGCGCGTACGCGGCCTGCATGGCGGGGATCGAGGCGCTGGGCGCCGGCCCGGTGATCGCCGAACGGGTGGCTGCCGGCCGACCGGTGCTCGGCATCTGCGTGGGCATGCAGGTGCTCTTCGAGCACGGCGACGAGCACGGCGTGGTGACCAAGGGGCTGGGGCTGCTGCCCGGCGGGGTGACCCGGCTGGCCGCCACCCGGCTGCCGCACATGGGCTGGAACACGGTCCGGGCACCCCGGGGGTCGGTGCTGTTCGCCGGGTTGCCGGAGCAGAGCCGGTTCTACTTCGTCCACTCGTACGCGATGGGCGACCCGGCGGCGCTGGCCGGTGCCGGTGCCACGGTGACGACCGCCCACCACGACACGGACTTCGTCGCGGCGGTGGAGCGTGGCTCGTTGTCGGCGGCCCAGTTCCACCCGGAGAAGTCCGCCGACACCGGTGCCGCGTTGCTGCGCAACTGGCTCGCCACGTTGCCCAGCGGTGGCTGAGCGCCGTCGCGCGGTGCCCGACCGGCGGGCGTCGCGGTGAGCCGGGAGCGCGCCCGCCGACGGGCGGAGCGGGAGGCGGAGCAGGCCCGGGAACGGGCGGTCCGGCAGCGCCAGGTCGCTCGCCGGCAGCGCCGTCGCGCGGTGGTCCGCGGGTTGACGCCGCGGCTGCGGCGGGGTCGCTCCGGGCGGCTGGCCCGGCACACTCGGGGTGAGCGGGCCGCGATCGTGCTGCTCACCGGCGCGGCGTTGATCCTGATCTGGACGTTCGTCGACAACCTGGCGCTGCGTATCGCGCTGATCGTGCTCTTGCTGCTCGTACTGCCGGCGATCGTCGTGATCGCCCTGGACCGTCGTACCTGATCGAGGAGAAGACCTTGAGCCTCACCCTGTTACCCGCCGTGGATGTCGCCGACGGCCGGGCCGTCCGGCTCGTGCAGGGCGCCGTCGGAAGCGAGAGCATCTACGGCGAGCCGCTGGACGCGGCGCTGGCCTGGCAGCAGGACGGCGCCGAGTGGATCCACCTGGTCGACCTGGACGCGGCGTTCGGTCGGGGCACCAACGCGCACCTGCTCGCGGAGGTGGTGCGCCAGTTGGACGTGAAGGTGGAGCTCTCCGGGGGCATCCGTGATGACGAGTCGCTGCGCGCGGCGCTGGGCACCGGGGCGGCCCGGGTGAACATCGGGACCGCCGCCCTGGAGGACCCGGTCTGGTGTGACCGGGTGGTCGCGGAGTACGGCGACCGGGTGGCGATCGGGCTGGACGTGCGGGGGCACACCCTGTCGGCGCGGGGTTGGACCCGCGACGGCGGTGACCTGTACGAGGTGCTGGAGCGGCTGGACAAGGCGGGTGCGAGCCGGTACGTGGTCACCGACATCACCAAGGACGGCACGATGCGCGGGCCGAACCTGGATCTGCTGCGCGAGGTGTGCGCCCGTACCGACCGGCCGGTGATCGCCTCCGGTGGGGTGTCCACGCTGGACGACCTGCGGGCGTTGGCGACCCTGGAGTCGGCCGGGGTGGAGGGCGTGATCGCCGGCAAGGCGCTCTACGCGGGTGCCTTCACGGTGGCCGAGGCGCTGCGGACGCTGGCCGAGGCGTGACGGCGACCCGGCTGGGGTCGGGTGGCCCGTGGGAGCAGCGTTACGGATACTCCCGGGTGGTCCGGGCTGGTGAGCGGGCCTGGACGGCCGGTTGCACCGCCACGGTGGACGGCCGGGTGGTGCACGTCGGTGACGCGGCGGCGCAGACCGCGCAGGCGCTGCGGATCGGCCTGGCCGCGCTCGCCGAGGTGGGTGCGGAGCCGGGCGACGTGGTCCGGACCAGGATGTACGTGACGGACCGGTTGCACGCCGACGAGGTGGGCCGGGCGCACAACGCGGTCTTCGGCGCGGTCCGGCCGGCGGCGACCCTGGTGGTGGTGGCCGGTCTGCTGGACCCGGAGCACCTGGTCGAGGTGGAGTTGGAGGCGTATCTCGGCGACCGCTGAGGTACGCGCCCGGAGGGCCTGCTGGCCGGCCCGCGGCCCGATAAGTTGTGCACAACTTAATTGTGGGCTACGGTTCAGCGGTGACCGATGACCTGGTGCTGCGCCGGCAGGTGTGCTTCGCGCTCTACGCCGCGTCGCGCGCACTGACCGACGTCTACCGGCCGATCCTCGACGAGGTCGGGTTGACCTACCCGCAGTACCTGGCGCTGCTGGTGCTCTGGGAGCGTCCCGACGACGCCCCCACGGTGTCCGAGTTGGGCGCCGAGCTGCGGCTGGACTCCGGCACGCTCTCCCCGCTGCTCAAGCGGCTGGAGGGGGCGGGCCTGGTGGTGCGCCGGCGGTCGGCCCGCGACGAGCGGCGGGTCGAGGTGGGCCTCACCGAGCAGGGCCGGGCGCTGCGCGAGCGGCTCTGCGACGTCCCGCTGCGGATCGCGCAGGCCACCGGCCTGGGCTTCGGCGAGCTCGTCGCGCTGCGCGACACCCTCACCCGGGTCACCGACACCATCCACCGACAGAAGGAGCAGTGACCATCATGCAGGTGCTCTACACCGCGTCCGCGACCGCCAGTGGCGACGGCCGGGACGGCCACGTCGAGACCTCCGACGGCACGTTCGCGCTCGACCTGGCCCTGCCGAAGGAGATGGGCGGCGCCGGCGGCGGGGCCAACCCCGAGCAGCTCTTCGCCGCCGGTTACGCGGCCTGTTTCCACAGCGCGCTGCGGCTGGTGGCCCGCCGGGCCAAGGCCGACGTGACCGGTTCCGTGGTCGGCGCCGAGGTGGGCATCGGCCCGAACGGCAGCGGCAGCTTCGGCCTCGCCGTGCAACTCGTCGTCGACCTGCCCGCCGCGTCCCGCGAGGTCGCCGAGCAGATCGTCGAGCAGGCCCACCAGGTCTGCCCGTACTCCAACGCCACCCGTGGCAACGTCGACGTGACCCTGACCGTCCGCGAGACCCTGCCCGCGTGACCTCGCGGCCCCAGGCCCCCACCCGCGGACGAGAGGACGACCACCCCATGACCAGCAACCGCGAGATCCACCTGGCCAGCCGCCCCCAGGGTTGGCCCACCGACGACACCTTCCGGCTCGTCGAGACCGAGGTTCCGACGCCCGGACCGGGCCAGATCGTGGTCCGCAATCAATACATGTCCGTCGACCCGTACATGCGCGGACGGATGAACGACGTCAAGTCGTACGTGGCGCCGTACGCGCTCGACGCGCCGCTCGACGGTGCCGCGATCGGCGAGGTGGTGGCCAGCGAGGCGGAGGGCACCGCCGTCGGGTCCACCGTCCTGCACGGGCTGGGCTGGCGGGAGTACGCGCTGCTCGACGCGACCGCGGCCCGTCCGGTCGACCCGAGCGTCGCCCCGGTCAGCGCGTACCTGAGCGTGCTCGGCATGACCGGGCTGACCGCGTACGCCGGGCTGCTGGAGGTGGCCGCGATGAAGCCCGGCGAGACGGTCTTCGTCTCCGCCGCGGCCGGCGCGGTCGGCAGCCTGGTCGGTCAGATCGCCAAGCTCAAGGGCGCCGGCCGGGTGGTCGGCAGCGCCGGCTCGCCGGCCAAGGTCGAGCGGCTGCTGGCGCTGGGCTTCGACGCCGCCTTCGACTACCACGACGGGGTCCGCGAGTCGCTGCGGGCGGCCGCCCCGGACGGCGTCGACGTCTACTTCGACAACGTCGGCGGCGACCACCTGGAGGCGGCGATCTCGGCCATGAACCTGCACGGCCGGGCCGCGATCTGCGGCATGATCTCGCAGTACAACGCTACCGAGCCGTCGCCCGCGCCGCGCAACCTGGCCCTGGTCATCGGTAAGCGGCTCACCCTGCGCGGCTTCCTGGTCAACGACCACAACGACGTGCGGGCGGCGTTCGTCCGCGACGTCGCCGGCTGGCTGCGCGAGGGCACGCTGTCCTACGACGAGACGATCGTGGACGGCATCGAGAACGCCCCGGAGGCGTTCATCGGCGTGCTGCGCGGCGACAACCTCGGCAAGATGCTCGTCAAGGTGTGACGTAGACCTCGTACGCGGCGGCCGACCCGATCGGGTCGGCCGCCGTCGCGCGTACGGAGGATAGGCTCGCGGCATGACGGTGGCGGTACGGGTGATCCCCTGTCTGGACGTGGACGCCGGACGGGTGGTCAAGGGGGTCAACTTCCTCGACCTGCGCGACGCTGGCGACCCGGTGGAGCTGGCCGCCGCGTACGACCGGGCCGGCGCGGACGAGCTGACCTTCCTCGACGTCACCGCGTCCTCCAGCGACCGGGGCACCATGCTCGACGTGGTGCGCCGCACCGCCGAGTCGGTGTTCATCCCGCTGACCGTCGGCGGTGGGGTCCGGCAGGTCGCCGACGTGGACACGCTGTTGCGCGCCGGGGCGGACAAGGTCGGCGTGAACACCGCCGCCATCGCGCGTCCGGAGCTGATCGCCGAGATCGCCGACCGGTTCGGCCGGCAGGTGCTCGTGCTCTCCCTCGACGTGCGTCGGTCGCCGAACGGCGGCACGCCCAGTGGCTTCGAGGTGACCACGCACGGGGGTCGGCGCGGCACCGGCATCGACGCCGTGTGGTGGGCGCACCGGGGCACCGAGCTGGGCGCGGGCGAGATCCTGCTCAACTCGATGGACGCCGACGGCACCAAGGCGGGCTTCGACCTGGAGTTGATCGCCGCGGTGCGAGCGGTGGTGGACGTGCCGGTGGTGGCCAGTGGGGGCGCCGGCGAGGTGGCCCACTTTCCGCCCGCGATCGGCGCCGGCGCGGACGCGGTGCTCGCCGCCAGCGTCTTCCACTTCGGTGAGCTGACCGTCGCCGAGGTCAAGGACGCGCTGCGCCTCGGCGGCCATCCGGTGCGCTGAGCCGGTCAGCGCTCGCCGGAGTGCCCCTCCGGTGACCGACGCGGGGTGGGGATCGAACGGACCGCGTACTCCTGGACGGCAGCCGCGTGGTCGGCCTCGTCCAGGATCCAGTCCGCGCTGCCGGGCGCGTGCCGGCGGGTCAGCACACCCTGCACGGTGTCCACCATGGTCGCCACACCCGCACGCGGGCGGGTACGCCACAGCTGCTCACCCTCGGCGGTGATCCGGAACCAGCCGTCGGCGACGCTGACCAGCCCGGCGCCGACCAGCCGCTGCACCGCGGCCTCCACCTCGTGTCGCTGCGGGATCGCGTGGTTGAGGTGGTCGGCGGTGGAGAGCACGTCGGTCAGGCGGACGCCCTCCGGCCGTCGACTTGTCGCCGACCGACGGTGCCGTCCGGCCCCGCTCGCGATGACGAGCGACACGAAGATCCAGGCGTCGTTCCAGCGCCAACCGTTCTCCCCCATGCAGAGATGATGACGGCGCGCGTCGCGGAAGGGAACACCCACCCTCCAACCGGTACGCGGCACCACCGCCACGTACCGGTCCGCGGACGGTCGGTGAGGGTTCAGCCCGCCGGGGTGGCCGGCGCGGGGCTACCCGGCGGAGGCGCGGCGCCATCGGGTGCGGCGCCCTCCGGCACGGCGAACAGCGGGATGAAGAACTGGGCCAACGGGCCGATGGCCAACGCGTACGCGACGGTGCCCACGCCGACCGTGCCGCCGAGCAGCCAGCCCAGCGCCAGCACGGTGACCTCGATGACGGTGCGCACCAGCCGGACCGACCGGCCGGGCCGCCGCGCGACGTACCCGGTCATCAGGCCGTCGCGGGGGCCGGGCCCCAACCGGGCGCCGAGGTAGAGGGCGGTGGCGGCGCCGTTGGCGACGATCCCGGTGACCAGCATCGCGATCCGGACGCTGAGCGGGCCACCCGCGGGCAGCAGGGCCAGGGTGGCGTCCACGACCAGGCCGATCACCACGACGTTGCTGACCGTGCCGAGGCCGGGCCGCTGCCGCAGGGGGATCCAGAGCAGCAGGACCAGTGCGCCGACGCCGATGGTGACCGTGCCGAAGGAGAGCCCGGTCAGCTCGGAGAGGCCCTGGTGGAACACGTCCCACGGGTCGAGGCCCAGGTGGGAGCGGATCATCAGGGCCATGCTGACGCCGTAGAGCGCGAGCCCGAGGTAGAGCTGGACCAACCGTCGAACCGGCCGGTGCCGCAGATTGCCAAGCAGTGCCATGCATGCCACCCTAGGTGCCAATCCTCGTCGAGGAAGAAGCCAATATCCGAGGAGTGGCTATGACCGGGCAGGTGCGCGGCGTCCAATTGGCCCGTCTGCTCGGGCAGTGGCATGCCCTGCCGGGCCGCCGCCGCAGCCCCGACTACGCCGCTCTGGCCGGCACCGTGCGCGGGCTGCTCGCCGACGGCCGGCTGCCGCTGGGCGTCCGACTGCCGGCCGAACGGGAGCTGGCCGAGGCGCTGCGGATCAGCCGGACCACGGTCACCGCCGCCTACCGCCAGCTACGCGAGACCGGGCACCTGGCCAGCCGTCGGGGCGCCGGCAGCTGGACGATGCTGCCCGGCAACCACCGGGTGGCCAGCACCGGCCTGTGGACCCCGCTGGACGACCGGGAGATGCTCGACCTCGGCGTCGCCGCGCTGGCTGCCCCGCCGCAACTGCTGTCGGCCGCCCGGGCCGCCACCGAGGACCTGCCCCGCTACCTGAGCGGAGCCGGTTACCACCCGACCGGCATCATCGAGCTGCGCGAGGCGGTGGCCGACGCGTACACCGCCCGGGGTCTGCCCACCTCGCCCGACCAGATCATGGTCACCAGCGGCACCCAGCACGCACTGGATCTGGTGCTGCGGCTCGCCCTGGCCCCGGGCGGCACCGTGCTGGTCGAGTCCCCGACCTACCCCAACGCCCTCGCCGCGCTGGCCGGCCGGCGGGCCCGGATCACCACCCACGGTCTGGCCGCCGACGCCGGCTGGGAGCCCGACCTGCTGCTGGGCAGTCTCCGGCAGACCCGGCCCAAGCTGGCCTACCTGATTCCGGAGTTCCAGAACCCGACGGGGCACCTGATGCCCGCCTCGCTGCGCGAGCGCGTGGTGGCCGCCGCGCACGCGGTCGGCACCGACCTGATCATCGACGAGTCCTTCGTGGACCTGTCGATGGACGGCACCGAGCTGCCACCCCCGGTCGCCACCTACGACCGGCACAGCCGGGTGGTCAGCATCGGGGGAATGAGCAAGCCCTACTGGGGTGGCCTGCGGATCGGCTGGGTACGCGCGTCCGCGCCGCAGGTGCAGCGGCTGGCCGCCGTGCGGGTCGGGGTCGACATGGCCAGCCCCGTGCTGGACCAACTGGTCGCGGTGCACCTGCTCGCCGACGCCGAGGCCATCGTCGCCGACCGTCGCGTCCAGTTGGCCGTCCAGCGGGACGCCCTGCTCGGCGCGCTGGCGCACCGGCTGCCGGAGTGGCGGGTCACCGTGCCCCGGGGTGGCGTGACGCTCTGGGCCGAGCTGGACGGCCCGGTCTCGAGCGCGCTGGCCCGAGCCGCGGAGGAGGTCGGCGTACGGCTGGCGCCCGGCCCCCGGTTCGGCCTGGACGGCACCCTGGAACGTTTCCTGCGGCTGCCGTTCACCCTGCCCGCGGCGGACCTCGTGGAGGCCGTCGGACGGATCGCCGCGGTCCGCTACGACCTGGACCGGGCCGGCCGCCAGCGGTGGCGCGAGCCGGCCGTCATCGCCTGAGCGCCCCTCGGCCACGAATGCCGGTGGCCCCGCACCCGAGCGGGGTACGGGGCCACCGGCGACGCGTCAGAGCTCGGCGAGGGTGCCGGCGTACATCTTGTCGATCTCGGTGGCGAAGTTGCTCTCCACACCACGCCGCTTGATCTTCAACGACGGGGTGATCTCGCCGTCCTCGATGGTCAGGTCGCGTGGCAGGATGGCCACCTTCTTGATCGTCTCCCAGCGGTTGAGCTTGGCGTTGAGCTGGGCGACGTACTCCTCGACCATCGTCTGGGCCTCAGCCGACGCGACGATCTCGGTGTAGCTGCGCCCCTCCAGCGGGCCGCCGGCGACCCAGCCCCGGATCGCGTCCGGGTCCAGCGTGACCAGCATCGTGCAGAAGTTGCGGGCCTGACCGACGACGACCGCCTGCGAGGTGTACGGGCAGATGGCCTTGAACATGCCCTCGATGTGCGACGGCGCGATGTACTTGCCGCCCGAGGTCTTGACCAGGTCCTTCTTGCGGTCGGTGATGCGGAGGTAGCCCTGCTCGTCGAGGGTGCCGATGTCACCGGTCCGGAAGAAGCCGTCCTCGGTGAACGAAGCGGCGGTCTCCTCCGGCAGGTTGTGGTAGCCGCGCATCACCGGCCGACCCCGCACCAGGATCTCCCCGTCGGTGTCGATCTTGCACTCCAGGTCGCCCATCGCCCGGCCCACCGTGCCGATCCGCAGCCCGGCCGGGGGGTTGACGAAGTTGCCGGCGCTGGTCTCGGTCAGGCCGTAGCCCTCGGAGATCGGCAGGTTCGCGGCGGCGAAGAAGGTGGCAATCTCCGGGCTGAGCGGCGCGGCGCCGGACACCAGCACCCGCATCCGGCCGCCCAGGCGGGCCTGGAGCTTGCTGAACACCAGCTTCTCGGCCAGCCCGTAACGCAGCTTCAGCCCGGCCGGCACCGGCTTGCCGGCCTGCTCCAGGGTGACCTTCTCCTTGCCGACGCCGACCGCCCAGCCGAAGATCTTCGCCTTCGCGCCGCCGGCGCCCTGCGCGGTGGTCACGGCCTTGTTGTAGACCTTCTCGAACACCCGGGGAGCGCCGCACATCAGCGTCGGACGGATGACCGAGAGGAGGTCGACGAGCTTGTCCACCCGCCCGTCGACGTAGGTGGGCAGGCCGACGTGGATGGCGCCGCAGAGCAGGGTCTTGCCGAACGAGTGGGCCAGCGGCAGCCACAGGTACTGCAGGTCGTCGTCGCGCAGCAGCCCAACCTCCGCCTGCGCCACGGCCTCCCAGCACCAGCCGCCGTGCAGCAGCTCGACGCCCTTGGGTTGGCCGGTGGTGCCGGAGGTGTAGATCAGGGTGGCCAGGTGGTCCGGGCCGATGCCGGCCACCAGCATGTCGATCAGCTCCGGCTCGGCGGCCAGCGCCTGCGCGCCGCGCTCCTCCAGCTCGGCGAGCGTCAACTGCGGAATCGCGGCGGTCGGGTCGACGGTGCCGTCGAGGAGCACCACGTGGGTGAGCGCGGGCAGGGTCGCCCCGGCGATCTTCGCCGCCTGGGCCGGATTCTCCGCGAACAGCACCTTCGAGCCGGAGTCGGCGATGATGTACGTCGCGTCGGCCGGCTCGGTGGTCGGGTAGACGGTGGTGGTCGCGCCGCCGGCGCACATGATGCCGAGGTCGGCGATCACCCACTCCAGCCGGGTGTTGGCGAGGATCGCGACCGGGTCCTCCTGGCCGACGCCCAGGCCGTGCAGGCCGGCGGCGACCGCCTTGGCACGTTGGCCGACCTGCGCCCAGGTCAGCCAGACCGGCCCCGAGTCGTCGGGGTTCGGGGACGCGAACGCGTTCCGGTCGGGGGTGGCCGCCACGCGCTTGAGGAACATGTCCGGGATGGAGCGGTACGGTACATCGAGAGCCATCGCTGTAGCCGCCTTCGGGGGTGGTGGCGTGACGGTCGTCACGTCATGATGGTTACCGAAGAGTATTGCCTGTCGGCGTGCATCGGCTAGCCCCGGTGATCGTCCGGCCGTCCCGTCCCACCAACCGGTACGGTCGATCAGGCGTACCGGGCAGCCACCACTGACCAGTCGTAGGTGGCCCGGACCCAGTTGCGCCGGGCGGCCAACGCGTCGCGGATCCGGTCGTCGCCGGCGGCGCGGAGTGCCTCCTCCGCGTCCAGGTACGTCGCCAACCCCTGGTTGAACCGGTGTGCCGCACTCCGCAGCGCGGTCGCCTCGTCCGCGTTGCTGTCCTGGGCGATCACCGTGACCAGGTTGTGCGCGTCCGGGTCGGCCTGGCTCTCCTTGCCGTAGGAGAAGAGGTCGTTGCACCAGCAGACCAGGTCCACCGCCAGCAGGTCCAGGGCGACCAGCCCCGGGTCGGCGCGCTGGGTCGGCCCGGAGGGCCGTGTCGACGCCAGGTCGGTCAGGGTGAGGCAGGGGTGCACGCCGCCGATGTGCCGGCGCAGTTGCACGTACTCAGCCACCTCCGGTACGCGCCGACGCTCCCGGTTGCCCGCCTCCCAGAGCAGCGCCAGCAGGTACTCCCGCATCTGGCTGACGAACCGCAGCAGCAGCCCCGCGTGGTCGTGCAGCCGGGTCCGGCGGCAGAGGTCGTGCAGCGCGTCACCCAGTGGCCCGACCGCGGGCGGTACGACGGCCGGGTCACCGCACCGGTCCAGCACGTCGAGCAGGGTGCTGATCGCCGGGCCCATGCGGACCGGGTCGGCGCCGAGGCCGTCCTCGTCGCAGGCGTCGTCCATCACGAAGAGCCAGCTGATCAGGTCGGTGAGCAGCCGCAGCCCCTCGGTCGAGCCGTCCGGGCAGGCGCGACCGGCCAGCCCGGCGGCGTCGGCATGTTCCAGGCGGCGCACCCGTTGGCCGGAATCGACCAGCCCGAACGCGCGCGCCCACTCGATGCTCTCACTCGCCACCTGATCCGTGGCCCGATGGCGGCCCGTGGGAAACGGGGGTTCCCGCAGCGCCGAAATCGCGAAGTCCCGCACAATGCGCCCCCACTTCGTGCCGCCCGGCGCGGAGCGGCGCGGTGAAGCGTACGGGAGGAGGTATCAGTATGTTTCGCTGGGTGTGGGAAATTCCACAGCTATCCCGTGACCGTTTACGCACACAGAGTCACATGCCCAGGTTGGCGGCGCGCAGTCGCCGAGCCGCCTCCGCCGAACCGCTCAGCTGGACCCGGGCCACCCGTTGCCGGCCGGAGAAGAACAGCACCAGCTCGGCCGGGGCGCCGACCAGGCGCAGCGGCTCGCCGCCGCGACCGACGGAGACCTCGCCGTGGCCGGGCGCCTGCACGTAGAGGTCCGCCGGAAACCGGCGCAGTGCCAGCCGGGCCATCGGGGTCGCACGTTTCCAGAGCGCGCTCTGCAGGCCGGTGGGCAGATCGCGCGGCTGCCACCCGGAGCCGGCCCGTCGGACGTCCTCGTGATGGATGAAGAACTCCATCGTGTTGGCCAGTTCGTCGGTCACGGGGTTGCTGACCGGGCTCCAGAGCGGCGGTCGCCGCACCTGCTCCACCAGTTCGGGGTAGGGCTGTGCGGCGAGTCGCCGGCGGACCCGCTCGGCGTAGCCGCGCAGCGGTGGCAGCACGATCCCACCCGCCGCGTCCGGACGGCGCTCCCGCAGCACCAGATGCGCGGCGAGGTCACGGGTCGCCCAGCCCTCGTTGATCGTCGGGGCGGCCGGCCCGAGGGCCAGCAGAAGATCGGCCAGCGCCTCGCGCTCGGCTCGGGCGTACCGCGGCATGGCCCGATCGTAGGCCCGGTGGCCGGTCGGCGCGCGACGGCGGACACCCGTCGGCGGACGGCGGCACGCCGCCGTCCGGTACGTGATGGTCGACATATCCAGTCAGGGTCGGCGGTGCTGGCCTTGACCGGTAAGGATGAGGGAGATAATTGCGGCTTACGGCGGGGGAGAGTGTGGCGAGCAAGACAAGTCGGGACGTTCTCAGTCGAGGGCTGGGGGTCCTGCGGCAGGCCATCCGTGAGCAGCCGCGGATCTTCGCGGTGGCGGTCGTCGGCAGCGTGCTCTTCGGCGGGATGATCATTGTCAGCGCCCGGGTCGTCGGGTCGGTCATCGGAGAGGTGGCGCTCCCGGCCATCGAACGCGGCGAGGTGGGCGCCGGCACCCTGGCGCTGGCCGCGACCGCGTTGTTCGGGATCAGCGTGCTGCGGGTAGCGGGCATCTTCGGCCGCCGCCTCGGTGCCGGCTACATGCAGTACCGCCTCCAGGCCTCCTACCGCCGCAGGGTCACGCGCCGCTACCTGGAGCTGCCGCTGTCCTGGCACCACCGCAACTCCACCGGCACCCTGCTCTCCAACGCCAACTCCGACGTGGAGGCGGCCTGGTACCCGATCGCGCCGCTGCCGTTCGCCGTCGGCACGTTGGTGATGCTGGTCGGCGCGATCGTGTCGCTCTTCGCCACCGACTGGGCGCTCGCCCTGGTCGGGCTCGCGGTCTTCCCCGCGCTGTTCGCGCTCAACGTCGTCTACTCCCGCCGGATGGCCCCCCGGCAGGCCCGGGCGCAGCGGCTGCGCGCCGAGGTCAGCGGCATCGCCCACGAGAGCTTCGACGGCGCCCTGGTGGTCAAGACGATGGGCCGCGAGGCCCAGGAGACCGCCCGGTTCGCGGGCCGCGCCGGTGAGCTGCGCGACTCGCTGATCGCGGTTGGCCGGCTGCGCGGCATCTTCGACCCGCTGCTGGAGACGCTGCCCAGCCTCGGCACCCTGGCCGTGCTCGTGGTCGGGGCGTTCCGGCTGCGCCAGGGCGCGATCAGCGTGACCGAGTTGGTCAGCGTGGCCTTCCTCTTCACCGTGCTGGCCTTTCCGGTGCGGGCCATCGGTTGGGTGCTTGCCGAGCTGCCGCGCAGCGTCGCCGGCTGGGACCGGGTCCGCCGGGTGCTCGACGCCACCGGCGAGATGCCGTACGGGCAGCGGGTGCTCGACCCGGCCGGCGCCGGCCCGGCCACCCTCACCTTCGACGACGTGCACTACTCCTACCCGCCGGCCGAGGCGCACCCGCCCGGCGCGCAGGTCCTCGGCGAGGTCGGCTTCACGGTGCCGTCCGGTCGGACGGTGGCCCTGGTGGGGCCCACCGGTGCAGGCAAGTCCACCATCGCCTCGCTGGCGGTGCGCCTCGTCGACCCGGACTCCGGGACGGTGCTCCTGGACGGCGTGGACGTGCGCGAGCTGACCTCCGCGTCGCTGGCTAGCACGGTGGCCCTGGTCGCCCAGGTGCCCTTCATCTTCGACGACACGGTCCGCGCCAACATCGCCCTCGACCGGCCCGGTGTCGACGACGAGGTGGTCTGGGCGGCGCTGCGGCTGGCCGAGGCGGACGGTTTCGTCGCCGCGCTCCCCGATGGTCTGGACACCATGGTCGGCGAGCGCGGCACCTCGCTCTCCGGCGGCCAGCGCCAACGGCTCACCCTGGCCCGCGCGCTGGCCGGTCGACCGCGCCTGCTGGTGCTCGATGACGCGACAAGCGCGGTCGATCCTCGAGTGGAGGCGGCCATCCTGGCAGGGCTGCGGTCCTCGACCGCGCAGGCGGGGGTTCCGGCCGCGTCGATCCTGGTGGTGGCGTACCGCCGGGCCACCATCGCGCTCGCCGACGAGGTCATCTACGTGGAGCAGGGACGGGTGATCGCCCGGGGCACCCACAGCGAGTTGTTGGCCACCGTGCCCGGGTACGTCGACCTGGTCACCGCGTACGAGCAGGCCGAGGTCGAGCGTGCGCAGGAGAGTTCGTACGGCGACGACGTGGCGCCGCTGCCGTCGGGCCTGGAAATCGAGGTGGATCGGTGACGACTACGGAAACGAGTGACACGCAGGAGGCCCGGGAGGAGACGACCTGGCAGACCCTGCGTCGGGGCCTGGCGCTCTCGCCGGAGCTACGGACCGGCCTGGCCGGCACGTTGGCCCTGGCGTTGGTCTACATGGTCGGCCGGGTTGCCGTGCCGGTCGCCGTGCAGCAGGGCATCGACCGGGGCCTCGTCGGTGGTCTGAATCTGAACGTGGTCTGGTCGGTGGTGGCGATCACCGCGGCGATCCTGACGATCACCACGATCTGCGGCTACCTGATGATGCGCCGGCTGTTCACGGTCAGCGAGACGGCGCTGGCCAACGTCCGGACCAGGGCGTTCCGACATGTGCACGACCTGTCGATGTTGCACCAGCAGTCCGAGCGGCGGGGTTCGCTTGTCTCGCGGGTGACCAGCGACGTCGACCAGATCACCCAGTTCCTCCAGTGGGGTGGGGTGATCCTGCTGGTCAACCTCGGTCAGCTGGTGGTCACCACCGCCGTCATGCTGGCGTACTCCTGGCAGTTGACCCTTGTGGTGTTGGCCGCGTTCCTGCCGGCGGTGTTCGTCATCCGGCAGTTGCAACGCCGCCTCGGCACGGCGTACGCGACGGTGCGTCAGCGCACCGGGACGCTGCTCGGCGCGATCGGCGAGAGCGTGGTGGGCGCGCCGGTGATCCGGGCGTACGGGATCGCCGGGCGCACCGAGCGGCGGCTGGACGAGGCAATCGACCGGCAGCGGCTGGCGCAGCAGCGGGCGATCCGGATCAGCATCGTGGGCAGCTCGGTGGGGGAGTTGGCGGCCGGGCTGGCGCTGGCCGGCGTGGTGGTGCTCGGTGTGCTGTTGGGGGTGGACGGCACGCTGTCGATCGGCCAGCTGACCGCGTTCCTGTTCCTGGTGACGCTCTTCATCCAGCCGGTGCAGATCGCGACCGAGGTGCTCAACGAGGCGCAGAACGCGATCGCCGGCTGGCGTCGGGTGCTGGACGTGCTGGACGTCGCTCCGGACGTGGCCGACCCGGGGGAGCAGGGGCGGGAGCTGCCGGGCGGGCCGCTGGACATCCGGTTCGCCGGTGTGCGGTTCGCCTATCCGGGTGGTCCGCCGGTGCTGCACGACATCGACCTGGAGATCCCGGCGAAGAGCCGGGTGGCGGTGGTCGGTGAGACCGGCAGCGGCAAGACCACCTTCGCGAAGTTGCTGACCCGTCTGATGGACCCGTCGGCCGGCGCGGTGCTGCTGTCCGGGGTGCCGCTGACGGATGTCCGGTTCGGCTCGCTGCGCTCGCGCGTGGTGATGGTGCCGCAGGACGGGTTCCTCTTCGACGCGACGGTGGGGGACAACGTCCGGTTCGCTCGGCCGGAGCTGACCGACGAGCAGTTGAGCGCCGCCTTCACCGAGCTGGGCCTGTCGGACTGGCTGGAGGGTCTGCCGGCGGGCCTGGACACTCCGGTCGGGGAGCGCGGCGAGGCGCTCAGCGTCGGCGAGCGCCAGCTTGTCGCGTTGGCCCGCGCGTACGTGGCCGACCCGGACCTGCTGGTGCTCGACGAGGCGACAAGCGCGGTGGACCCGGCGACCGAGGTGCGGTTGCAGCGCACGCTGGACGCGGTCACCCGGGGTCGGACCACGCTCGCGATCGCCCACCGGCTCTCCACGGCCCAGGCCGCCGACGAGGTGATCGTGGTGGACCGGGGCCGGGTGGTCCAGCGCGGCCCGCACGACGAGCTGGTCCGCGACGCCGACTCGGTGTACGGCCTGCTCTACGCCTCCTGGCTGGAGCAGACCCGGTGAGGTGCGGCGGTGTGGTGGACGCCGGCGGGCGGGTGCTCTAGGCTCCGGGTTAGGTAAGCCTAACCTTTGAAGGAGGTCGCGCCCATGCGGCCCAACTCCGCCGAGATCGTCCGTACCCTCGTCGCCGGCCGCCTGCCCGGCCTCGTGCACCTGGCCCACCGGCCGGGCCCGCACCACGCCCGGCACGTCACCGACGCGGACGGGCGGGTGCTGCTGCTGGTGCCGGTGGCCAGCCACCTGGCCGCCGCCCTGCAACCGGCCGCCGGAGGCAGCGACGTCGCGGTGGTGCTCGACGTGCTCGACCTGCCGCCCGCCGCGGGCGCGCCCGGCCTGGGTCGCGCCTGGGTGTCCGGCTGGGCGGCCGAGCTGCGCGGCGACGAGGCCCGCCACGCGGCGGTCGACTTCGCCGCGGTGGAGCCCACCGGCGACCTGCTCGACCTGGGCACCCGGTTCCGGCTGTTCCGCTTCGAGGTGGTCGAGGTCCGCTGGGAGCGGGCCGGCGTCGTGCGGCGGATCGACCCGGTGGAGTACGCCGAGGCCGAGCCGGACCCGGTGCACCCGGTCGAGGCCCGCCTGCTCGCCGACCTCGCCGAGTGCCATGGCGCCGAGGTGACGGAGTACCTGCGCCGGCAGCTCGGGTTGACCGCGCAGACCCCGGACGGGCCGCCCCGGGTGGTGCGCATCGACCGCTACGGGCTGGTGGTCGCCCTCGGCCAACCCGGTGCCCGGCGTCGGGTCCGGCTGGCCTTCCCGGGCCCGGTGGCCGACCCGGCCGAGCTGCCGCGGCTGCTGCCGCCGCTGCGCCTCACGGCCGACGCCCGTCCGCCACGCTGACCAGGCACGCAGGGTCGGCCGGGCTGTCGGGTCAGCTCGGCAGCGGACCGGTGATGTAACGCTGGATGGTCGGACCGACAGCCGCGGCCAGCGTTTCCGGGTCCGCCGAGGCGACCGGCTCCAGGCGCACCACGTGCCGCATCATGGCCAGGCCGATCATCTGGGTGGCCACCAGGGAGCCCCGCAGCGGTAGTTCGGCCGGGTCGACGTCGAAGTTTTCGAGCACCCGGCGCAGCACCTGCGTGGTGATGAACTCGCGTAGCAGCCGGGCGGTCCACTCGTTGCTGACCGCCGAGCGCAACAGGGCCACCCCCGCGCTGCCGGCCGGAGAGTCCCAGACTCCGAGGAAGATGCGCACCATCCGCTCGCCGACGGCGTCCCGGTCACCGGCGAGCACCTGCGGCACCAGCTGACCAGGATCGACCGGAAAGTTCATGGCGGCCAGGAAGAGCTGGTCCTTGCTGCCGAAGTAGTGGTGCACCAGTGCCGGGTCGACCTCCGCCGTGCCGGCGATGGCCCGGATCGAGGCGGCGTCGAAGCCACGTTCGGCGAACGCCGTCCGCGCCGCGTCGAGAATCGCCTCCCGGGTGCCCGGTTTGCCGGGTCGCCGGCCGGTCCGCCGCGTCATCGCCGCCCTTCGTTCGTCCACCTGGGCCCGTCGTGGCCCGGCCCACCACGGGGTCGGCTGCCGCGCTGGCCGCCGACCCCAGCGCCGGCGGTCAGCCGCTGCGTCGACGCAGGGTGGCCGCCGCGAGCACCAGCGCCAGCACCACCGCGCCGAGCACCACCGCGACATCCCGCCACATCCGGCCGGTCGGCTCGGCGTGGGCGCCGACCTCCTGCAACGCCTCGATGGCGTA
Source organism: Micromonospora sp. NPDC007208 (assembly GCF_042869175.1). NCBI lineage: Bacteria > Bacillati > Actinomycetota > Actinomycetes > Micromonosporales > Micromonosporaceae > Micromonospora > Micromonospora sp. NPDC007208. The sequence continues at coordinate 96,676 of NZ_JBIAFG010000020.1, forward strand.
CGACAGGGGGAAGGCGTCACTGAGCGCCTGGAGCCAGCCGGCCATCTGGTCGCGGGCCACGAACAGCCCACAGAGCAGCAGTTGGGGGACCACCACGACTGGCAGGAACTGTACTGCCTGGAACTCGGTGCGCGCGAAGGCACTGCACAGCAGCCCGAGGGCGACGCCGAGCACGGCGTCGAGCACGGCGATCCCGAGTACCAGCCCGATGCTGCCGGCGGTGTCCAGGTCGAAGATCCAGTACGCCACGGCGGCGGCCACGGCGGCCTGCACGGCGGCGGCCAGCCCGAACGCGATGCCGTACCCGAAGAGCAGATCGAGCTTGCCCAGCGGTGTGGTGAGCAGCCGCTCCAGCGTGCCCGAGGTGCGTTCCCGCAGCATGGCGATGCTGGTCACCAGGAACATGATCACGAAGGGGAAGATGCCGAGCATCACCAGCGCGATCCGGTCGAAGGTGCTCGGCTGGCCGGGCGGGGTCGGCTGGTCGGCGTACATGAAGTAGACCAGGGTGAGCAGGACGGCCGGCACCACCACGAGCAGCGCGATGGTCCGCCGGTCGTGCCGGAGTTGACGCAGGATGCGGCCGGTGGTGGCGGCGAGGATTCGCGGGTTCATGCTGTCTCCCGTGCGGCTGGCTCGTCGGTGCTGGTGGAGGCGGCCTCGCCGGCCCGGATGAGCCGCAGGAACGCCTCGTCGAGGTCGTCCACACCGGCGGCGGCGCGGATCGCGGCCGGGCTGTCGTCGGCGATCAACCGACCCTGGCGGATCAGCAGCAGGCGGTCGCAGCGCGCCGCCTCGTCCATCACGTGGCTGGACACCAGCAGGGTGGTGCCGGCGGCGGCCATCGCGTGGAACCGGGCCCACAGGTCGGCCCGCAGCACCGGGTCCTGACCGACGGTCGGCTCGTCGAGGATGACCAGCTCCGGCTCCCCGACCAGGGCACACGCAAGCGAGGCTCGGCTGCGTTGACCGCCGGAGAGGGTGCCGACCAGTTGACCGGCGGCCTCGGCCAGCCCGACATCGCTGATCGCCCGATCGGCCTCGGTGCGCCCACGCCCGTACAGGGCCGCGAAGTAGCGGGCGTTCTCCCGCACGGTCAGGTCGGCGTAGACGCTCGGCGCCTGGGTCAGGTAGCCCACCCGGTGCCGCAGCGCCGGGGTGCCCGCCGGTTGGCCGAGCACGGTGACGGTCCCGCCGCTGACCAGCTGCACGCCGACCACGGCGCGCATGAACGTGGTTTTGCCGCTGCCGCTGGGGCCGAGCAGCCCGGTGACCGCCCCGCGCGGGACCCGGCAGCTGATGCCGTCCAGCACCCGCCGCCCACCCCGGTCGACGACCAGGTCTCGGACGGCTATCGCATCGTCCATCACGCACCTCCACAGAAACTCATCACCTGTTGAACTCAACGCTAGATGAAATACTGCGGCGTGCGCAACGCCGCGCCGATGTCCGGCTGGCGACCGTCGCGCGGAGCGCGAGAACGGGCAGTAGGCTCCGGACCGGACACGAAGTCCGCCATCGGGCATTGCGCGCTGATCGGACGTACGGCACGATGGCGCGGTGGGTCACGCTCCGTTACCGGATAGCGGTTTTCTCGAGGATTGGGCCGCGCGGTTGCGGCAGGCCGCCGAGCGGCCGGTCGTCGGCATCCTGTTGCGCGGCAGCCATGCCCGCCGCGCCGCCACCGCACACAGCGACGTCGACCTCGACGTGTTGGTGGGCGGCGCCCCGTACGCGGCCCGCCGGGCCTACCTGGCGGAGTCCGCAGGCCAGGTCACTCACGTCTCGGTGGCCGCCCGCGACGTCCGGTCCTGGGTGGACCGCCTCGGCGAACCGGCCGACTGGGCGTTCGGGCTGCCGGTCACCGCGCCGGCGCGGCTGCTCTGGGCCGACCCGCACTGGCGGCCCCGGATCGACCTGCCGGTGCTCTGCCAGCCCGCCGAACCACCCCGACTGGAAGAGATGATCGCCACGCTGGGTAAGGCCGCCGCCGCCCGCGCGGCCAGCGACCGCCTCGGGGTCCGGCTCGCCGTCGCCGACCTGGCGCGGCTCTGCCCCTCCGTGCTGCGCCCGGCCAACCCGTCGGTGCGGGTCCACTCCCGCCGGGCGGCCTTCGCGGCGGCCCTGGAACTGCCGGTGGCCCCGCCCGGCTACCGGACGGACATGCTGCTCTGCCTCGGGCTGCGTCCGGGCGCTACCGGGCAGCTCTGGGCCGCCGCCGTACGGCTGGTCGCCGGCACGCTGCCGTTGATCCGGCCGTACGCCGAGGAGATCGCCGACACGGCCGGCGCGGACCTGGCCGCCGCCCTGGTCGACGGCCGGCTGGACCGCTACGTCGCGCAGCTGGCCCGGCCGGCCGGCCCCCCGCCACTGCCCGGGCCCTCGTCGCTGTCCGGGCCCTCGTCGCAGCCTCGACTCTCGCCGCAGCATCGGCCCTCGGGGCCTCCGCCGTCGCCCTGGCGGGAGCGGTCGGCGGTGCCCGCGCCGCGTGCGGGAGAATTGGTGACTGTGCCCGTACCTGACCCGCCGGTGACCGGCGTCCCCAGCGATCCGAACGAGCTGGCCGCGCCCGCGCCGGCGCGCCCGTCCCGGCTCGACCCGGCCATCGCGGCCCGGCTGCGCCGCAGCGCCGACGGCCTGGTCGCCGCCGTGGTGCGTGCGCACGACTCGGGTGAGGTGCTGATGGTCGCCTGGATGGACGACGAGGCGTTGCACCGCACCCTCACCACCGGCCGGGCCACCTACTGGTCGCGCAGCCGACGCGAATACTGGATCAAGGGCGCCACCTCCGGTCACCACCAGTACGTGCGGTCGGTCGCCCTGGACTGCGACGGGGACGCGCTGCTGGTGAGCGTGGACCAGGTCGGCGCGGCCTGCCACACCGGCCACCGCACCTGCTTCTTCACCGAGCTTCCCGTCACGGGGACCGAGGCCCGGTGAGCGCGAGGAGCGCCGCGCGGCGCAGCCGCACAGTCGCGAACGAAAGGCAGGTCGGGCAATGACCGACGGCACCCTCAGCCCCGACCTGGCCACCTTCACCGAGCTGGCCGCCCACTGGCGGGTCGTGCCGGTCACCCGGCGGCTGCTGGCCGACGCGGAGACCCCGGTCGGGGTCTACCGCAAGCTGGCCGGCGGACCGGGCACCTTCCTGTTGGAATCGGCCGAGCAGGGCGTCGGCTCGGCCGGCATGGCCTGGTCGCGGTACTCGTTCATCGGCGTACGCAGCAGCGCGACCCTGATCGAACGCGACGGCGTGGCGACCTGGCTCGGCCAGCCGCCGGCCGGGCTGAGCACCGAGGGTGACCCGGTGCGGATGCTGCGGGAGACGGTTGCGGCGTTGGCCGGCCCGGTCGGGGACCCGTCCGACGGTCTGCCGCCGTTGACCGGGGGCATGGTCGGCTACCTCGGCTACGACCTGATCCGGCGCTTCGAGCGGTTGCCCGAGCTGACCGAGGACGACCTGGGCGTCCCGGAGCTGGGCATGATGCTCGCCACCGACCTGGTGGTACTCGACCACTACGACGGCTCGGCGATCCTGGTCGCCAACGCGGTGCTGCCACCGTTGGACGCCCCGGACCGCGCACCGCAGGTCGCCGCCGCCTACCACCACGCGGTGGGCCGGTTGGACGCGATGACCACGGCTCTGTCCCGGCCCATCCCGCCGATGATCTCCACCGTCGAACGTCCGCCGGCCGGCGAGGTGCTCTGCCGTACGCCTGACGGCGGTTACCCGAAGGCGGTGGAGGCGGCCAAGGAGGCGATCCGGGCCGGCGAGTGCTTCCAGATCGTGCTCTCCCAGCGCTTCGAGCGGACGACCCACGCCGACCCGCTGGACGTCTACCGGGTGCTGCGGACCAGCAACCCCAGCCCGTACATGTACCTGCTCCGCTTCGACGGGTTCGACATCGTCGGCTCGTCCCCGGAGGCGCACCTGAAGGTCACCGGGGCCGCAGACGGGCGCCGCCGGGCGTTGCTGCACCCGATCGCCGGTACCCGGCCGCGAGGTGGCACCCCCGCCGCCGACGCCGCGCTCGCCGCCGAGCTGCTGTCCGACCCGAAGGAACGGGCCGAGCACGTGATGCTGGTCGACCTCGGCCGCAACGACCTGGGTCGGGTCTGCCAGCCCGGCAGCGTGGAGGTGCCCGAGTTCGCCACCATCGAGCGGTACAGCCACGTCATGCACATCGTCTCCACCGTCACGGGCACGCTGCGTGACGACCAGACCGCCTTCGACGCGCTGGCCGCGACCTTCCCGGCCGGCACGCTCTCCGGGGCGCCCAAGGTGCGCGCCATGGAAATCATCGAGGAGCTGGAGCCGGTCCGTCGTGGCCTCTACGGCGGCACCGTCGGCTACTTCGGCTTCGGCGGCGACCTGGACATGGCGATCGCCATCCGGACCGCGCTCATCCGCGACGGCCGCGCCTACGTGCAGGCCGGGGCGGGGGTGGTCGCCGACTCGGACCCGGCCGCCGAGGACCAGGAGACGCGGAACAAGGCCGCGGCCGTCCTGGCCGCGATCGCGGCCGCCGAAACCCTCCGGCCGGCCCGGTGAACGGCCGGCGCGCGTTGACGTACGCCGTGCTGTTCTGCCTGGCCGGCGCGGGCCTGGCGCTGTGCGCCGCGACGCGCAGCTGGTCGGTCGAGTTGACGGTACGTCCGGCGCCGCTGCCGCCGGTGCGCGACACCCGCAGCGGTGCGAGCCTGCTGCCCTGGCTGCCGGCGTTGGCCCTGGTGACCCTGGCCGGGGGTGGCGCGGTGCTGGCCACCCGGGGCCGCCTGCGTCGGGTGCTCGGGGTGCTGCTCGGCGTGCTCGGTCTGGCCGTGGCGGCCGGCGGCGGGTATGGGCTGGTGGCCGACGTCGGCGGCGCGGTGAGCCGGCAGTGGCCGGCGTTGTGCCTGCTCGGCGGCCTGCTGGCCGCCGTGGGCGGCTGGTGGACGGCGGTGCGGGGCGGTGACTGGCCGGCGATGGGGGCGCGGTACGAACGTCCGGCGCGGACGGCTCCGGAGGCCTCGTCGGTGCAGAGCGACCCGGCCGGGCAACCGACGCCGTTGGCGGGGCGGCGGACCACCGAGGCGTGGGACGCGCTGGACCGGGGCGAGGACCCGACGGCCGACTGACGCAACGGCTGCGGTGACCGACTGACGCACCGGCCGTGGTGACCGACTCACGTAACGGCCGTGGTGGCCGACTGAGGCGGTTGCCGTGGTGGCCGACTGAGGCGACGGCCGGCGGGCTGTCAGCCGACCGGCTGGCGCTCCCACTGGGCGCGGCTGCTGGCGGCGCGGGCGGCGGTCAGCTCGGCGACCAGGCGGTTCAGCTCGGCGCGCTGGTCGGCGCGGGCCCGGTCGGCGCAGACCGCCTCCCAGGCGTTGCCCCGTGCCGTCCGCATCCGTCCCTCGCCCACCACGGCCCGTTCCACGCTGTGCACCACCCCCACGGCGAGCGACGCCACCGTCCGCGAGATGGTGGTCAGTCCGATCGTGTGCGGCTCGGAAATGCTCATGGTCACCTCGCACGAGGAGTTGCTGCGGTCGGGGCAGGCGTGCCATCGAGTCTGCCCGAGGACGATGCTCGCCGGTCGACGTTTCGCCGCGGTGACCGCCCGGTCAACTGTCCCGCCTCGGCCGTGACCAGGGACCGTCCGTTCGGCCTTGAGCTTGCTCACAACATCGATCGGCGTCGTTCTCGGAGGGCGCGGACCCGAAACTGGTGGCATGATCGATGGATCGGCCCGGTCTGACTGCGGCCGCCAGGCTCCACACCGCGTGACGGTGGTCGATACCGGAGGTGGCGCTGCGTGACAACCCGTTCACGGCAAGTCGGCCATTATGCCGCAGCCCTTTTCGTGAGCAGCGCCATACCCCCGGCATTCGGCGTCGGTCGGCTGCCCCTAGCATCGGCCCATGACGCCCGGAGAGGGGAGTCCGTTCGTGACTGCTGAGCATGCGCACGCGGAGGGGGACGAGGCCGGCCAGGCAGCGTCCGTAAGCGTGCTCGACGAGATCCTGGCTGGCGTACGTGAAGACGTCGCCCGACGCCAGGAGCAGGTTCCGCTGGAGCGGATCCGTGAACTGGCAGCGGCGGCGCCGCCGCCCATGGACGCGTACGCGGCGCTGCGCAAGCCCGGCGTGGCCGTGATCGCCGAGGTGAAGCGCTCGTCGCCGTCCAAGGGCCGGCTGGCCGAGATCGCCGACCCGGCCGACCTCGCGGTCGACTACGCGGCCGGCGGGGCGCGGGCGATCAGTGTGCTGACCGAGGGGCGCTGGTTCGGCGGTTCGCTGGACGACCTGGCGGCTGTCCGTGCCGCGGTCACCGTGCCGGTGCTGCGCAAGGACTTCGTGGTCTCCAGCTACCAGATCCACGAGGCGCGCGCGCACGGCGCCGACCTGGTTCTGCTGATCGTCGCCGCACTCGAGCAGAACGTCCTGATGGGTCTGCTGGAGCGGATCGAGTCGCTGGGCATGACCGCTCTGGTCGAGGTGCACGACGAGGAAGAGGCCGACCGGGCGCTGGAGGCCGGCGCGCAGGTGATCGGGGTCAACGCCCGTGACCTGCGTACCCTGGAGGTCGACCGGTCGGTGTTCGAGCGGATCGCGCCCGGCCTGCCCAGCAGCGTCGTCAAGATCGCCGAGTCCGGCGTTCGTGGCCCGCACGACCTGATCCGGTACGCCTCCGCGGGCGCCGACGCGGTCCTCGTGGGCGAGGGCCTGGTCACCCAGAAGAGCCCCCGCGAGGCGGTCGCCGAGTTGGTCAACGCCGGTAACCACCCGGCAACGCCCCGGCCGGTGCGCTGACCCCGCGCCGGTCTGACGTCCCAGCGAGAGGATTCCCGATGAGCGCCGACGCGCTGGCCCCGGTGGCCGGCCCGCAGCCCGACTCCGCCGGCCACTTCGGCCGCTTCGGCGGTCGGTTCGTTCCCGAGGCCCTGGTGGCCGCGCTGGACGAGCTCGACGGGGCGTGGCGTACGGCGATGGAGGACGAGTCCTTCCGGGCCGAGTTCGGCGCCCTGCTGCGCGACTACGCCGGCACGCCGTCGCTGCTCTACGAGGCCCGGCGGTTCTCCGCGAAGGTCGGCGCGCGGGTGCTGCTCAAGCGGGAGGACCTCAACCACACCGGTGCGCACAAGGTGCGCAACGTGCTCGGCCAGGCGCTGCTCACCAAGCGGATGGGCAAGACCCGGGTGATCGCGGAGACCGGCGCCGGGCAGCACGGTGTCGCCACCGCGACCGCCGCAGCCCTGTTCGACCTGGAGTGCGTGGTCTACATGGGCCAGGTCGACACCGAGCGGCAGGCGCTCAACGTGGCCCGGATGCGGATGCTCGGCGCGACAGTCATTCCGGTCACCAACGGTTCACGCACCCTCAAGGACGCGATGAACGAGGCGATGCGCGACTGGGTGGCGAACGTCGACGAGACGCACTACCTGATCGGCACCGCCGCGGGCCCGCACCCGTTCCCGGCGATGGTGCGCGACTTCGTCCGAGGCATCGGTGACGAGGCCCGCCAGCAGTGCCTGGACCTCACCGGCGGGCTGCCGGACGCCGTCACCGCCTGCGTCGGCGGCGGCTCCAACGCGCTCGGCATTTTCCACGCGTTCGTGGGCGACGAGGCCGTGCGTTTGTACGGCTTCGAAGCGGGCGGCGACGGGGTGGCCACCGGCCGGCACGCGGCGAGCATCACCGGCGGGTCCGCCGGGGTGCTGCACGGCACCCGTACCTTCGTGCTCCAGGACGCCGACGGGCAGACCCTGGAGTCGCACTCGATCTCGGCCGGCCTGGACTATCCCGGCGTCGGGCCCGAGCACGCGTGGCTGCACGACACCGGCCGGGCGAACTACCTGCCGGTCACCGACGACGAGGCGATGGCCGCCTTCGAGTTGCTGTGCCGCACCGAGGGCATCATCCCGGCGATCGAGAGCGCACACGCGCTCGCCGGCACCGTCACGCTGGCCCCGAAGCTCGCCGCGGAGCTGGGCCGGGAGCCCACCATCGTGGTCAACCTCTCCGGGCGGGGCGACAAGGACGTGCACACCGCCGGCGACTACTTCGGCATCCTCGACAAGGAGCGGTGAGATGAGCCGGATCGGGGTGGCCTTCGACAAGGCCCGCGCCGACGGACGGGCACTGCTGGTCGGCTGCATGCCGGCTGGTTTCCCCACCGTCGAGGGCAGCATCGCCGCGATGACCGCCATGGTCGAGGCCGGTGTCGACGTCATCGAGGTGGAGATCCCCTACTCCGACCCGGTGATGGACGGGCCGGTGATCCAGCGGGCCAGTGACATCGCGCTGGCCGGGGGCGTACGCACCGCGGACACGATGCGCATCATCGAGGCGGTGGCGGCCACCGGCGCTCCGGTGGTCACCATGACCTACTGGAACCCGGTCGAGCGGTACGGCGTGGACGTCTTCGCCCGTGACCTCGCCTCCGCCGGCGGCACCGGCCTGATCACCCCGGACCTCATCCCCGAGGAGGCCGACGAGTGGCTGGCCGCCTCGGACGCGCACGGGCTGGACCGCACGTTCCTGGTCTCGCCGTCGTCCACCGACGCCCGCTTGGCGATGACGGTGGGGCACTGCCGCGGCTTCGTCTACGCGACCGCCGTGATGGGGGTGACCGGTGCCCGGGCGCGTACCTCGGACGCCGCCCCGACGCTGGTCTCCCGGGCCCGCGCGGTCACCGACCTGCCGATCGGCGTCGGCCTGGGTGTGGGCACCGGCGCGCAGGCCGGCACAGTCGCCGGTTACGCGGACGGGGTGATCGTGGGCAGTGCGCTGGTCCGGTGCGTGCTCGACGCGTCCACCGAGGCCGACGGGCTGGCCGCCCTACGCACGCTCAGCGCCGAACTCGCCGAGGGCGTCCGTAACCCCACCCGCTGAGCCCGTCCCCGCCGACCCTGTCCTCGCCGGGCCCGGCCCGCCGTGCCCGGCCCCGCCGGCCCTGTCCTAGCTGGCCCAGCTCGCTGAGCCCGGCCCGCCTCGGCGCTCGTGCCGACGCGGCCGACCGAACCGCGCAGCGCGGGGGCATGTATGTCTGGGGAGCGGTATGACTGTGAGTCATATTGATGACTCACAGTCATATACCGCTTAACCGCGTGTGGCCTGGCAGGCGAGGCTGTCCGCGAGCACGCGACGGACCTCGGAACGGTTGCGGCCTGTCAGGGGTGCAGGGACGGGTCAGCGGCCTCACCGCGTTGCTCCGGAGGCTGCCCCGCCCCCGGATGCCCGTCCTGGCCGGTCGCGCGTCGCTGCTCGTCGTGGCTGGTCTCCGGCCGCTGCCCGTCCTGGGCGCTTGTCGGCCGGCCCTCGCCGGCTGGGCGAGCCACCGGCAGTGGCGCGGCGGCGATGCCGGGCGCCCGGGGGACGTCGCGGAGCACGCCGGAGCGGCCGGCGGTCGCGTCGGTGACGGCGGCCCGGGTGAGCGGGGTGACCACCTCGGGCAGCGCGTCGGGGGAGTGCCAGGACAACCGGCAGCCCGGCGGCGGGTCGGTGACGGGTCGGACCCCGGCCGCGCGGGCCCGGAACACGTGCACGAGGACGTCGGGCAGCGGCCCGGCCCGTCCGGCCGCGGCCTCCCCGGAAGGGCCGGTCAGGTGGTAGACGCCGACCAGGTCGATCAGCTCGATGTCCCAGCCGGTCTCCGCGCGGATGTCTCGTAGGGCCGCCCGCACCGGGCCCTCGGCCGGACGCAACCGCCCGCCGGGCAACGCGTAGCGGCGCGCACCGCGGCCCTGCTGGCAGAGCAGCACCCGACCGGTGTCGTCGGTGACGACCGCGGCGACCGCCCAGGTGAGCGCGCTCATGGACAAAGAGCCTACGGCGGTGCAAACCAGAAGTCACCGGGATGCGCGCTCCAGCGGCCCGGGGTGCCGCTGCGGGGGTGTGCAGCGGTAGCGTGTGCACCCGTGACCCTCGCCTCGCTCTCCCCCCAGGCGGCCCTGCCCAGTCCCAGCACCGCGGTCTGGCAACTCGGGCCGGTGCCGATCCGGGCCTACGCGCTCTGCATCATCGCCGGCATTGTGCTGGCCTGCTGGGTGACGGAGCGCCGGCTGCGGCAGCGCGGCGTCGCACCGGGCGCGGTGCTCGACATCGCCGTCTGGGCGGTGCCCGCGGGCATCATCGGCGCCCGGATCTACCACGTGGTCACCTCACCGGAGAAGTACTTCGGCGCCGGTGGGGACCCGATGAAGGCGTTCGCCATCTGGGAGGGCGGTCTCGGCATCTGGGGCGCGGTCGCCGGCGGCGCGGTCGGTGCCTGGATCGCGGCCCGACAGCTCGGCATTCCGTTCGGCGTGGTGGCCGACGCGCTGGCCCCCGGGCTGCCGCTGGCCCAGGCGGTCGGCCGCATCGGCAACTGGTTCAACAACGAACTCTTCGGTGGCCGGACCACCCTGCCGTGGGGCCTGGAGATCCACCGGATGGACCCGGACAACCCCGGGCACGCGCTCCGGGACGACGCCGGGCAGCCGATCCTCGAACCGGGTCTCTACCAGCCCACCTTCCTCTACGAGGCGCTGTGGAACCTCGGCGTCGTGGCCCTGGTGCTCATCGTCGACCGCCGGCTCAAGCTGGGCCGGGGCCGTGCGTTCGCGCTCTACGTGATGGGTTACACCGTCGGCCGGTTCTGGATCGAGCTGATGCGCACCGACGAGGCCAACCAGATCCTCGGCGTCCGGCTCAACGTCTGGACCGCCGCCCTGGTCTTCCTCGGCGCCCTCATCTACTTCGTCCGGGTGCGTGGCCCTCGCGACTACCTGATCCCGCTCGGCCCGGCGGGGGCGACGACCCCGCCTCCCACGTCCGACCTGTCCCAGGTCGACCTCTCCGAGCGGGAGACCCCGGCGCGGGCCGCCGCGCCGGAGGGCTACCGGGTGGTGAGCGAGGAGCAGTACGCCGCCTGGCAGGACACCGGCGTCGTACCGCCGGCGCCCGACGACGACACCCGGCCGGCTGACGGCGAGCAGTCCGGCGAGGCGGCAGCCACCGACCTCGCGTCGGGCGACGACGAGCCTGCGGACGATCCGTCCGCCGCTCGCACCGACCGGGCCGACGCCACCGGCGCGCGTCCCGCCGACCGGGACAGCTGAGCGGGGGCGGCACCGATGCGAAGCGCGGTGGTGGTCGGCGCAGGGGTCGGTGGCCTCGCGGTGGCCGGCGCGCTGGCCCGTGCCGGCTGGCAGGTCACCCTGTTGGAACGCGCCGAACGGGTCCGACCCGAGCCGACCGCCGTGGTGCTCTGGCCCAACGGCGTCCGCGCGTTACAGGCCCTCGGCCTCGGCGCCGGCCTGGCCGCCATCGCCACCCCGTTGCCCGACGGCGGGGTCCGTCGCCCGGACGGGCACTGGCTCGTGCAGCCCCGGCCCATCCCGGCCGACCGGATGCCCGTGGTGGTGCACCGGGAAGATCTGCACGACGCGCTGATCGCCGGCCTCGGTGACCGGGTCGAGCTGCGTACCGGAGTGACCGTGCGGCACGTCCGCGTCGAGCCGGGCGAGCGACCGGGAGTCAGCGACGGGCGGCACACCATCGAGGCCGATCTGGTGGTCGCCGCCGACGGCACGGACAGCGGCATCCGCCGCCAACTCGCGCCCGAGTCCCGGGTGGTCAGCTCCGGGTGCGCCGCCTGGCGGGCCGTCATTCCCTGGTACCAGGCACCTCGACTGCCCGACGACCAGCCGCTGGCCGGTGAGATCCTCGGTGCGGGTTACCGGTTCGTGGCCGCGTCGCTGGGCGAGCGCGGCTCCTCGGGCGGGTCCACCCGGGGTGGCATCTACTGGGTGGCCACCGCCGCCGGTGCGCCCCGCCCCGAGCCTCCGGAGACCCAGCTCGCCCTGCTGCGCCGCTGGTACGCGGGCTGGCCCGCGCCGGTCGGCGCGCTGCTCGACGCCACCGACCCGACCGACCTGGTCCAACAGGAGGTTCGCGAGCTACGCCCGCTGCCCCGCGCGTACGGCTTTCCGGTCGGGCCCGGTGGGGTGGTGCTGCTCGGTGACGCGGCGCACGCCATGCCGCCGCACCTCGGGCAGGGCGCCTGCCTCGCGTTCGAAGACGCCGCCACGCTCGCGTCGCTGCTGCGGGAGGCCCGGCTGCCCGACGCCGTCCAGGCGTACGACCGGGTGCGCCGCCCCCGGGCCGCGACCGTGGTCCGGCAGACCCGGCGGATGTCGGCGGTGCTCCAGACCCGGGGCCGGTTGGCGCTGCGGGCCCGGGACGCCGCACTGGGCACGATCAACTCGCGACTGCTCTCCAGCGCCGTCGCCTCCGCCGCCCAGTGGCGCCCCCCGACCTGACCCCGGTCCCGGGGCGGGTCAGGGGAGTGGCGCAGGTCAGGGGATGAGGGCGGCGGGTTCGGCGATGCAGGCGGTGCCGATCCGGCGGAAGCCGACCCGCAGGTAGACCCGCGCGATCTCCTCGCTGCCCGCGGAGAGGAAGACCAGCTCGGTGCCGGCGGCCAGCAGTTCCCGGGCCAGGGTGGCGGTGAGCGCGGCGCCCAGCCCGCGTCGCCGGGCGGACGGCAGGGTGGCCACCCCGGCGATCTCCGCGACGTCGTCCACCCGCATCGCCATGCCGCTGGCCAGCGCGCCCTCGGTCGGCGTGCCGGCCAGCGCGGAGATCCGTCGGCCGTCGGCGATCCGGGTGCGCTCCTCGTCGAGCGCGGCCAGTTCGAGTTCGGTGACGGCGGCGTCGCGTTCGGCCGGGCCGGCCTCGCCGGGCGCGGTGCCGGCGGCGGCGAACGACACCGCTGCCACCGCACGTCGGGCGGCGACATCGGCGGCGAAGCCGGGGGAGTCCGCTGCCAGCACCCGCACCGCCGCGTCGGAGAGCGTCGCCGGGTCGGGCAGCGCGCTCGGGTCGAGCACCATCAGCGGCGCCTCCAACACGCTGAGCCCCGCCGAGCGGGCCACCGCCAGCAGCTCGGGCGTCGTCTCGTGCACCCACTCGAAGGCTTCCGGCAGGCCCAGCTTCCGTTGGCGCTCACGGACCGAGGTCACGTCGGCCAGCGACGGCGGCTCGGTGGCGTCGATCCGGGGGCGGGCGTAGAACGGCCAGCCGGCGCCTTCGCGGACGAACAGCACCAGCCCGCCATGATCCTCCGCAGCGGCGACGTCGCGGGGCACCGCGTCGTAGAAGCGTTCCAACCGGTCGAAGACGTGCTTGTGTCGCGGATCCACCGCGCGAGACTACACGTCCCAGCCAGTGGACGGTGTGATCAATCTCGGGTGGCCCTGCGACCCCGGCCCTAACGTAGACTCAATAGACCCACGGGCCGACGTCGTCCCCACCATGATCCAACCTGAGTGACGACAGGAGGCCCGGTGGCTCAGCCGTACGCGGACACAGAACAGCCGCACCCGCACAGCCCGCAGGCGTCCCCGACGCCCCACACCCGTCCGTCCGCCCAGGGCCTCTACGACCCAGCGCAGGAGCACGACGCCTGCGGCGTGGCCTTCGTGGCGGACCTGCACGGCCGGCGTTCGCACTCGGTCGTCGCCAACGGGCTCGGCGCGCTCTGTCGGCTGGACCACCGGGGCGCCCGTGGTGCGGAGCCGAACACCGGCGACGGCGCCGGCATCATGATCCAGGTGCCCGACGCGTTCCTGCGCGCGGTGGCCGACGTCGCGCTTCCCCCGGCCGGCGAGTACGCCACGGGGCTGGTCTTCCTTCCCGACGACGATGCCGCCGAGGCGCGCGCCCGACGGGTCATCGAGAAGTACGCGCTCGTCGAGGGCGCCGACCTGCTCGGCTGGCGGGACGTGCCGATCGACCCGAGTGACCTGGGCGAGACCGCCCTGGCGGCGATGCCCCGGGTCCGGCAGCTCTTCCTGGCCGCGCACCGCCTGACCGACGCACCCGACGGGCCGGCCGGCTCCCCGCTGCACGGCATCGAGCTGGACCGGGTGGCGTTCTGCCTGCGTAAGCAGGCCGAACGGGAGACCGCCGAGCGAGGCGTTCCGGCGTACTTCCCGTCGCTGTCCAGCCGCACCATGGTCTACAAGGGCATGCTCACGCCCGACCAGTTGCCGGCGTTCTACCCGGACCTGCGCGACGAGCGGGTGGACAGCGCCATCGCGCTGGTGCACTCCCGCTTCTCCACCAACACCTTCCCGTCCTGGCCGCTGGCGCACCCGTACCGGTTCATCGCCCACAACGGCGAGATCAACACGATCCGGGGCAACCGCAACTGGATGCAGGCCCGCGAGGCGCTGCTGCGCTCGCCGAACGTGCCGGGCAACATCCGGCGGGTCTTCCCGGTCTGCACCCCCGCGGCCTCCGACTCGGCGAACTTCGACGAGGTTCTGGAGTTGCTGCACCTGGCGGGGCGGAGCCTGCCGCACGCGGTGCTCATGATGATCCCCGAGGCCTGGGAGAACGACCCGGGAATGGACCCGGCGAAGCGTGCCTTCTACCGCTTCCACGCCAGCCTCATGGAGCCGTGGGACGGTCCGGCGTCGGTGGCCTTCACCGACGGCGAGATCGTCGGCGCGGTGCTGGACCGCAACGGGCTGCGCCCGGGGCGCTGGTGGCAGACCGACGACGGGCTCGTGGTGCTCGGCTCCGAGGCGGGTGTCCTCGACCTCGACCCGGCCCACGTGGTCGCGAAGGGGCGACTCCAGCCGGGCCGGATGTTCCTGGTCGACACCGTGGCCGGGCGGATCGTGCACGACGAGGAGATCAAGTCCGAGTTGGCCGCCGCCCAGCCGTACGGCGAGTGGCTGCACGCCGGGCTGATCGAGCTGAACGACCTGCCGGCGCGCGAGCACACCGTCTACACGCACGACTCGGTGCGCCGCCGGCAGCAGACCTTCGGCTACACCCAGGAGGAGCTGAAGATCCTGCTCGGGCCGATGGCCCGCACCGGCGCCGAGCCGCTCGGCTCGATGGGTACGGACACCCCGATCGCGCCGCTGTCCACCCGGCCGCGGCTGCTCTACGACTACTTCCACCAGCTCTTCGCCCAGGTCACGAACCCGCCGCTGGACGCCATCCGCGAGGAGTTGGTGACCAGCCTGGCGTCGACCATCGGGCCGGAGGGCAACCTGCTCGACCCGGGTGCCGCGAGCTGCCGGCAGATCGTGCTCCCGCACCCGATCATCGACAACGACGAGCTGGCGAAGATCCTCTCCATCGACGAGGACGGCGACCTGCCCGGCTTCAAGGCGGTCAGGGTCTCCGGGCTGTACCGGATCCGGGAGGGCGCCGCCGGGATCAAGGCACGGCTGACCGAGATCTGCCGGCACGTCTCCGAAGCGATCGAGGACGGCGTACGCATCCTGGTGCTCTCCGACCGGGACTCCAACGCCGACCTGGCGCCGATCCCGTCGCTGCTGCTCACCGCCGCCGTGCACCAGCACCTGGTCCGCGAGCAGACGCGTACGCAGGCGGCGTTGATCGTGGAGTCCGGCGACTGCCGGGAGGTGCACCACGCGGCGGTGCTGATCGGCTACGGCGCGGCGGCGGTCAACCCGTACCTGGCGTTCGAGTCGGTCGAGGACATGGTCGCCACGGGCACGTTGGCCGGTGTGGAGCCCGCCGCGGCGGTGCGCAACTACGCGAAGGCGCTCGGCAAGGGCGTCCTGAAGATCATGTCAAAGATGGGCATCTCGACGGTCTCCTCGTACTGCGGTGCGCAGGTCTTCGAGGCGGTCGGCCTGGACAGCCGGCTGGTCGAGCGCTACTTCCGGGGCACCCCCAGCCGCATCGGCGGGGTGGGTCTCGCGGGTGTGCACACCGAGGTGGCCGCCCGGCACGCGCTGGCCTGGCCCCCGGCCGGCACCGCCACCTCCGACCGGCTGGAGGTCGGTGGCGAGTACCAGTGGCGCCGCGAAGGTGAGCTGCACCTGTTCAACCCGGAGACGGTCTTCCTGCTGCAACACGCCACCCGCAGCCGGCAGTACGACGTCTTCCGGCAGTACACCGCCAAGGTCGACGCGCTCGCCGCGCAGGCCGGCTCGCTGCGCGGGCTGTTCACCCTGCGCACCGGGGTCCGTCCGGCGGTGCCGATCGAGGAGGTCGAGCCGGCCACCGAGATCGTCAAGCGGTTCGCCACCGGCGCCATGTCGTACGGGTCGATCTCGGCGGAGGCGCACGAGACGCTCGCCATCGCCATGAACCGGCTTGGCGGCAAGTCCAACACCGGTGAGGGCGGCGAGGACGTCGAGCGGTTGCACGACCCGGCGCGTCGTTCGGCGGTCAAGCAGATCGCCAGCGGCCGGTTCGGTGTGACAAGCGAGTACCTGGTCAACGCCGACGACCTCCAGATCAAGATGGCCCAGGGCGCCAAGCCGGGTGAGGGTGGTCAGCTGCCCGGCAACAAGGTCTGGCCGTGGATCGCCCGGACCCGGCACGCCACCCCCGGCGTGGGTCTGATCTCCCCGCCGCCGCACCATGACATCTACTCCATCGAGGACCTCGCCCAGTTGGTGCACGACCTGAAGTGCGTCAACCCGGCGGCCCGGGTGCACGTCAAGCTGGTCAGCGAGGTCGGCGTCGGCACCGTCGCCGCCGGGGTGGCGAAGCTCAAGGCGGACGTCATCCTGATCTCCGGCCACGACGGCGGCACGGGCGCCTCCCCGATGAACTCGCTCAAGCACGCCGGCACCCCCTGGGAGCTGGGGCTGGCCGAGGCGCAGCAGACGCTGTTGCTCAACAAGCTGCGCGACCGGGTCACCGTGCAGGTCGACGGTCAGCTCAAGACCGGCCGGGACGTGCTGGTCGCGGCGCTGCTCGGCGCGGAGGAGTTCGGCTTCGCGACCGCGCCGCTGATCGTCGAGGGCTGCGTGATGATGCGCGTCTGCCACCTGGACACCTGCCCGGTCGGCATCGCCACCCAAAATCCGGTGCTGCGGGAGCGCTTCACCGGCAAGCCGGAGTTCGTGGAGAACTTCTTCCTCTTCCTCGCCGAGGAGGTTCGGGGTTACCTGGCCGAGTTGGGCTTCCGGTCGATCGAGGAGGCGATCGGGCAGTCCGAGCTGCTCGACGTGGCCCCGGCGGTGACGCACTGGAAGGCGAACGGGTTGGACCTGGCGCCCGTCCTGCACCTGCCGGAGCTGCCCGCCGGCGCGGCCCGACGCGGGGTCCGCGCCCAGGATCACGGCCTGGAGCAGGCACTCGACAACGAGCTGATCGCGCTGGCCCGTCCGGCTCTGGAGGCCGGGGCGCCGGTGCGGGTCGAGGTGGCGGTGCGCAACGAGCACCGCAGCGTCGGCGCGATGCTCGGCGGTGAGGTGACCCGTCGCTTCGGTGGCGCCGGCCTTCCCGAGGACACCATCGAGTTCGTGCTGCACGGCACGGCTGGGCAGTCGTTCGGCGCGTTCCTGCCGCGCGGGGTGACCCTGCGCCTGCACGGCGACGCCAACGACTACGTGGGCAAGGGCCTCTCCGGGGGCCGGCTCATCGTCCGCCCGGACGCCGCCGCGCCGTTCCTCGACCCGGACGCCGAGCCGGGTCGGCGGGCCGAGGATCAGATCATCGCCGGCAACACCATCCTGTACGGGGCCACGGCGGGCGAGGTCTTCCTGCGCGGCCGGGTGGGGGAGCGGTTCGCGGTGCGCAACTCCGGCGCGGTCGCCGTGGTCGAGGGTGTCGGCGACCATGGCTGCGAGTACATGACCGGCGGCACGGTGGTGGTGCTCGGCGCGACCGGCCGGAACTTCGCGGCCGGCATGTCCGGTGGCACGGCGTTCGTGCACCACCTGGACCGGGCCCGGGTCAACGCGGAACTGGTCGACCTGTTGCCGCTGGGCGAGCAGGAGCAGTCGCTGTTGCACGAGCTGGTCCAACGGCACGTGGCCGAGACCGGGTCGGCGGTCGCCGAGGAGTTGCTCAAGCGGTGGCCGGAGGCGGTGGCCGAGTTCACCGCGGTGGTACCCCGCGACTACCGCCGGGTGCTGGAGATCATGCGGGCCGCCGAAGCAGCCGGCCGCGACGTCGACGACGCGGTCATGACAGAACTGACCGCGCCCGCTGTGCCGGCGATGCCGGTGCCGCCCGCCCCGCGGGTGGCTGCCCAGGAGGTGGCACGTGCCTGACCCGAACGGTTTCCTGCGCTACGACCGGCGGTTGCCGGCCCGCCGCCCGGTGCCGGTGCGGATCAGCGATTGGCGGGAGGTGTACCCGCCGGCCGGCGACGAGTTGGTCCGTGAGCAGGCCACCCGATGCATGGACTGCGGCATCCCGTTCTGCCACGACGGCTGCCCGCTGGGCAACCGCATCCCGGACTGGAACGACCTGGTGCGGACCGGCAACTGGGACGCCGCCATCGAATCGCTGCACGCCACCAACAACTTCCCGGAGTTCACCGGCCGGCTCTGCCCGGCGCCCTGCGAGGCGGCGTGCGTGCTCGGCATCTCCGGCGGTCAACCGGTGACCATCAAGCAGGTCGAGGTGGAGATCGCCGACGCCGCGGCGGCGCGGGGGTTCACCCCCCGCCCGGTGCCGGCGCCGTCGGGCCGCTCGGTCGCCGTCGTCGGCTCCGGGCCCGCCGGCCTCGCCGCCGCCCAGCAGCTGGCCCGCGCCGGTCACGCGGTGACGGTGTACGAACGCGACGACGCGATCGGTGGTCTGCTCCGGTACGGCATCCCCGACTTCAAGTTGGAGAAGCGGCACATCGACGCCCGGTTGGCCCAGCTCACCGCCGAGGGGGTGCTCTTCCGCACCGGCGTGAACGTCGGGGTGGACGTCACCGCCGACCAGTTGCGCGCTGAGCACGACGCGGTGCTGCTGGCCGCCGGGGCGTTGCAGGGCCGGGACACCCCGGAGACCCCGGGGCGGGCGCTTCGGGGCGTACACCAGGCGATGGCGCACCTGGTCGCGGCGAATCGCGCGGTCGCCACCGCGGCCACCGACCAGGCCGGCGTGGTGGCCACCGGCGAGCGTCGGCTGGCGCCTGCGGTGTTGCCGGACGGCACCCCGATCGACGCGGCCGGCAAGCACGTGGTGATCATCGGTGGCGGTGACACGGCGGCTGACTGTCTCGGCGTGGCGCACCGCCAGGGCGCCGCGGGCGTGCACCAGCTCGACCTGTACCCGCAGCCGCCGCAGGAGCGCGACGAGGCACGGGACCCATGGCCGACCTGGCCGTGGGTCCTGCGCAGCTACCCGGCGCACGAGGAGGGTGGCGAGCGGGTCTTCGCCGTGGCGGTGCAGGAGTTCGTGGACGACGGCACCGGCCAGGTGCGGGCGGTGCGGATCGCCGAGGTGACAGTGGAGAAGCGCGACGGCCGACGGGTCGTCACCGTGGTGCCGGGCTCCGAGCGGGAGCTGCCGGCCGATCTGGTGCTGTTGGCGATCGGCTTCGAGGGCACCGAGCAGCAGCCGCTGTTGGCCCAGTTCGCCGTGGCCCGCAACCCTCGGGGCGCCATCGACGCCCGCGACGACTGGCAGACCGACGCCGACGGGGTGTTCGTGGCCGGTGACATGCACCGGGGCGCGTCGCTGATTGTCTGGGCCATCGCCGAGGGGCGGGCGGCCGCCGCTGCCATCCACGGCTATCTGGGCGGTGTCGGCACGTTGCCGGCCCCGGTGGGCCCGGCCGCGCAGGCCCTCGCCGCTCGCTGAGGTGCGGGCGTCCGGTCGGTGGGGCAGGTCTGCTGCCGCACCGACCGGACATTCCCGCTGGTGAAGCCACTCACAAAAGTGGGCAAACAGGTTTAGGCCGGCAAGACTTGCCGGCTGCCGAACCGCGCCGCGATCGGTGTGAATGAGCATGCTGCCGATCGCTGGAGGTTCGTCGTGGCCAGAGGTGCCACCTTCGCCGCGCTGCGCCACCGTGACTACCGGATCTGGGCGACCGCCGGCTTCGTCTCCGTCATCGGCACCTGGATGCAGGTCCTCGGGGTCAACTGGTACGTCCTGAAGGAGACCGGCTCGGCGACGTCGATGGGTTTCGCCGTGCTGCTCCAGGCCGCGCCCACGTTGCTGCTCAGCGTCTGGGGCGGTGTGCTGGCCGACCGGCTGCCGGCCCGTCCGCTGCTGATCGCCGCCCAGGGTGCCCACGCCGCGCTCGCCGCCGGACTGGCGGCGGTCGCCCTGACCGGGGTCGGCGGCCTGCCGCTGATCTTCGCGATCTCCCTGGCCGCCGGAGCCGTCTCGGCGATCGAAGGCCCGGTGCTGGGGCGCTGGGCCGCCAGCCTCGTCGACCGGGAGACGCTGGGCAACGCTCTGGCGCTCGGTTCGCTCACCAACTCCGCCGGCCGCATCCTCGGCATGAGCCTCGGTGCCGTGGTGGTGGCCGCCGTCGGCCCCGCCCTGCTGTTCGGCATCAACGCGGCCAGCTTCGCCGCCGTGGTGGTGGCGCTGTTCGCCGTACGCCCGCCAGCCGTGCCCGGCCTCCCGGTGCCGGACAGCGGCCGGATCCGGGGCGGTGTCCGGGCCGGGTTCGCCTACCTGCGGGGGCAGCCGGTGCTGCTCCTCGCGCTGGCCCTGTCGTTCGTGCTCGGCAGCCTGGGCCGCAACTACCAGGTGACCATGGCCGCCATGAGCGACGGCCCACTGAACGCCGGCGCCTCCGGGTACGGCCTGCTGTCGACCGTGTTCGCGGTCGGAACGGTGGTGGGTGCGCTCGTCGCGGCCCGGCGGCGCTCCCTGGGCTACCGGACGCTCGTCGTCGCGGGCCTGCTCGCCAGCGGGTTGCAGATCGTCGCCGGCCTCGCGCCGGGCGCCTGGAGCTTCGCCGCGGTGATCCTGCCGATCGCCGCCGCCGCGGTGGTCATCGACACCACCGTCGGCACCCGCGCCCAACTCGACACCGATGCCGCGATGCGGGGCCGGGTGCTCGCCGCCCTGGCGGTCACCGGCTCGGTCTCCGCCGCGGTCGGTGCTCCACTGCTCGGCTGGCTCGCCGAACACGCCGGGCCTCGGCAGACGCTCGTCCTCGCCGGCTCGGCCGCGGCGATCGCCACGGTGGCTGCCGGCGTCGCCCTGGACCGGCAGGGTAGCCGCGCGGTGACCCTCGCGCTGGTCGTGCCGCGGCCCCGCCATCCGGTACGACGAGCGGCGTTCCGGGCCGCCCGCATCGTCCGGCCCACCGGGGCGGTCTGTGTCATCGCTCCCGCCGAGGCCGGTGCGGTCCGGTCGGGCGGGGTCCGGCTCAGAGAGTTGGCCACCGCCGCCCCGGCGGCGAACCGCTGAGACAGCGGTCACCCCGGGCGGCCAGCTTCCGGGACAGGACGACACGAAGATCATCGTTACGCTGCG
Organism: Micromonospora sp. NPDC007208; assembly: GCF_042869175.1. Taxonomy (NCBI): domain Bacteria; kingdom Bacillati; phylum Actinomycetota; class Actinomycetes; order Micromonosporales; family Micromonosporaceae; genus Micromonospora; species Micromonospora sp. NPDC007208. Next base: position 117,868 of record NZ_JBIAFG010000020.1, read on the forward strand.
ATCATGGAGATCGAGGAGCGCCTACGGCGAACCCGCCGATGGCTGTGGATCGTGCTGATCGGGCTCTTCCTGAGCGGTGTCACCGCGTTTCCGCTGGAGATCGAGGTGCGCTGGCTGCTGCGCGTACTGGACCCGCTCGCCGACCAACTGCCCGCGCTGGTCGCCTGGATCGAGCGGGTGCACACCGGGCTCGTGACGGCCGGCGAGGACTACCCGTTCCTGCTCTACGGCACCGACTGGCTGGCCTTCGCCCACCTGGTGCTGGCGGTGGCCTTCTGGGGGCCGCTGCGCGACCCGGTGCGCAACGTCTGGGTGGTGCAGGTCGGCATGATCGCCTGCGCGGGCATCGTTCCGCTGGCGCTTATCTGCGGACCGATCCGGGACATCCCCTGGTTCTGGACGCTCGTCGACCTGTCCTTCGCGGTCGGGGCGTTCCCGCCGCTCTGGTTCGCGTACCGGCACATCCGCGCCATCGAGGCGAGCGCCACGACCGCCTGAGCCCCAAGCCAAGATCCGCGCAACAACAGGGAAAGTGGTGCCTCGGGTGCCGCGGAGGCACCTGCATCCCTGAAGTTGCGCGGATCTTCAGCCCGGTCGAGATTGCTAGTGCGACATCAGGTGGTGCGACTCGCGGATCTTGGCCCAGGACTTGGGCTCGGTCGGCGGGGCGGCCTTGCGGGCCGCGCTCGCCACGTCGGGTTGGCCGGCGGTGAACAGCCAGGTGGTGAAGAGGTCGTCCAGGTCCAGCCCGGAGATCCGTTCGGCCAGGGCCTGGAACTGCTCGATGGTGCCGTTGCCGTACCGGTGCTCGGCGGTCCAGGTCGGCAGGATCTCGAAGAACGCGTCGTCGCCGACGGCCAGCCGCAGCTGGTGCAGGGTCATCGCGCCCCGGTCGTAGACGGCGTTGTCGAAGACCCGAGCGGCACCCGGGTCGCCGGGCAGCACCTGCCAGAACTCGTCGTCGGCCGGGTAGCTGGCGTAGGTGAAGTCGAAGACCTCCTGGGCGGTGCCCTCGCCCTGCTCCTCCGACCAGAGCCACTCGGCGTACGAGGCGAAGCCCTCGTTGAGCCAGATGTTGCGCCAGTCGGCCACCGAGACCGAGTCGCCGAACCACTGGTGGGCCAGCTCGTGCGTCACCACGTACGTGTTGGCGCCGCGTCGCCAGAAGCCCGGCCCGTAGACCGGTCGGGTCTGCGTCTCCAGGGCGAAGCTGATGCCGTCCACCGGCCCGGCCACGCCGCCCTGCGCCTCGAACGGGTACGGGCCGAAGATCCCGCTCTCCCAGTCGACGATCTCGGCGGTCCGCTCGATGCTGGCCCGCGCCGCCGGCCCGAGTGCGCCCAGCGAGGTGCTGTACGCGTTGATCACCGGCTGGCCGCTCGGCGCGGTGTCGGTGACGATGTCGTACTGGCCGATGGCCATGAAGGCCAGGTAGGTGGCCGTGGGGGAGGTGGTCCGCCAGATCCACCGGGTGCGGTTGCCGGCCTCGGCCAGCGGCGGCCTCGGCTGCACGCCGTTGCTGATCACCTCGACGCCGGTGGGCACCGACACCGAGACGTCGTAGGTGGCCTTGTCCAGCGGGTGGTCGTTGCTCGGGAACCACCACCACGCCGACTCGGGCTCGTTGACGGCGAGGGCGCCGTCGTCGGTGCGCGTCCAGCCGGTGTAGCCGTTGACCAGGGCCTCCGACGGGACGCCGGAGTAGCGCACGACGATGGTGAGCTGCTGACCCCGGGCTACCGTGCGGGCCGGGGTGACCACCAGCTCGTGCGCGCCGGCCGTGCTGGTGCTCGCCGCCCAGCCGTTGACCCGGACCGACTCGACGTCGAGCAGGAAGTCCAGGTTGAACGTCGAGAGGTCCTGGGTGGCGGTGGCGAGGATGGTGGTGGTACCGGTGAGCAGGTCGGTGGCCGGTTCGTAGCGCAGCCGGACGTCGTAGTGCTGGACGTCGTAGCCGCCGTTGCCGTAGTCGGGGAAGTAGCTGTCGCCGAGTCCGGGCGCGCCGGGTTGCGGCGCGGCGGAGACGACGGGGCGGCCCCAGGCCGCCGCCGGGGCGGCCTGGCCGGGGGTGCCGGCGAGCATGGTGCCGGCGGTGGTGAGGGTCAGGGCGGTGGTGGCCGCCGTGAGGACTCGTCGCACGGGGTGGACTCCCTCCATCGGGTGTTCGCAACGCCAACCTAATCGACAACTGTGAACGTCGCCGGCCCGCCACACCCATGGTCGGTCGCTGGCCTCTGGCGTCCGTTGCGCCGCAAGGTCACACTGTGTTGATCGGAGGTGACGCGCGCGGCGCTCGGAGTTGCCCAAGCGGGAGCTGATCGGCCAACGGCAGTCGACCGCGGGCCGGGAACGGCTGCCGCCCGGCGGGTTGGAGTTGTTCGCGCTGCTCGCCCGGCTGCTGCGGCGACCCCGTCGCGGCGACCGCCGGCTGCCGCTGCTGTGGCTGGTCCGCTCCGACACCGCGGATCTGATGGTGCCGCTGCGCCGGTTCCTCGGCCAGGGCCCCCGGCGGCGGGTTCCGCACGCCGTGCTGGACGCCGACGTGCCGCCCGGCGCCGGGGACGTGCCGGCACTGCTGCGCGAGTTGCACCGGCAGCTCTCCCTGGAGGCCTTCGGCGCCGCCCGACTGCGCTTCCGGCACTATCCGCTCGCCGACTGGCTGATGCAGCAGAGCCTCAGCCTGGGCGTCGACGCCGACGACAGCCGCGCGGCCCTGGTCCGCCGGCTACGCGACCGCAAGGGCCCGCGTACGCCGGAGGCGTTGCCCTCCGGCGGCGACGCGGTCAGCATCGTCTCGCAGGTGCTGCTCTGGCTGGTCCGTCGCGCCGTGCCGGGGGTGGTCTTCCGGGCTGCTGTCTCCGGGCGGGTGCCGGTGCTCGGGCGGCACTACAACTGGTTCATGCGCCAGCAGTACCTGGCGCCCCGGCAGTCGGTCACCTTCCTCGGCTTCGCCGAGCGGCTCACCGCGGGCTGGCGTGACGGGGAGCAACCCGACCAGGTCAACAAGCTGCTGCTGCACGCGTTCCTGGAGGACCTGCGGCAGGCGTACCGGCGTCGGCCGTGGCGTCCGGCGGACTGGCGGCGCACCGCGTACCCGGCGCTGCTGATCGATAACGTCGCACCCGGCAACGTCGGCGGGGAACTGGTCCGCCTGATCGGCGACGTCCGCACCGAGACCGGCCGCAACGACCCGCTGCTGATCGTCGCGTCCGGCGGGCAACCCCCACCCGACCTGCCCGAGCCGCACCCGTTGACCGAGGCCGACGAGGCGTACGACGAGTGGGCCGGTGCGCTTCCGGAGATGCGGCGGCTGCGCCGCCCGGCCACCTGGCTGGTGGCGTTGCGTCCCGACGAGACCGACACCGGCCCACCGTCACGTGGCGGGCTGCGGCCGTTCTCCGCGCCCGACCCGCCGTGGTGGTCGCGGCGCTTCCTGCCGGCGGCGCTGTGTCTGGTGCTGGTGGCGGCGCTCGGCCTGTGGGTGGCCAGCCGGTGGGGGCCGGGCTGTCACCCCTCGCTCACCGGCCAGGTCTCGGTCGAGGTGGTCGGCAGCGGCGAGTGTGTCGGCTACAGCGACAGCGCCGCGCAGGTGTTCAACAACGACCCGGGTCAGGACCGGCTGCGCACCGTGCAAGAGCGCATCTTCGCGCAGAACCGCGCCGCCGAGGAGGTCTGGCAGCGCAGCGACCGACGACGGCCCTTCCTCACCCTGGTCTACCTCGGCACCCTCACCGGCAACCGGACCCGCGCGGACGAGGAGTCGTACGTCTCCGAGCGTGAGGAGCTCGAAGGCATGGCCACCGCCCAGTACGCGTTGCTGAAGGAGTCGGCCGGCGCCGACGGCGCCGCGCTTCTGCGGATCGTGGTGGCCAACGGTGGCCGGCAGATGATCTACGCCGACCGGGCCGTGGCGATGCTGGCCGAGCTGGCCCGGGACGACCCCACGGTGCTCGGGGTGGTCGGGCTGGTGGAGAGCCGCAGCAGCACCGCCCGCGCGCTGCGTGCGCTGAACCAGGTCGGGCTGCCGGTGCTGGCGCCCACCCTCTCCGCCGACAAGATGGACGCCAACTCCCGCCTCTACCTGCAGATCTCCGCGCCGAACAAGGATCAGGTGAAGCTTGTCGACGCGTACGCCAAGCAGGTGCTGAAGGTCGACGAGGCGCACGTCTTCTACACCACCCTGGAGGGCAGCTCGCTCACCGAGGACCTCTACGTGGGCACCCTCGTCGACGGGCTCCGACAACAGTTCGGCCCCCGGATCACCCGCCTCGACGAGTGGCGCACCGGCCAGCGGCTGACCGACGAGTGCGGCTACCCCGGGCTGCTCTTCTACGCCGGTCGATGGTCGGAGTTCGACGGTTTCCTGCGGGCGCTGCGCGAGTGCGGCGGCAACCCGCCCCGACACCTCGTCGCCGACGACTCGGCCAACCGGTACATGGCCAACCCGGGTCTGCGCGCCGCCGCGCCCGGCAACCTGCCCGTCACGTACGTCTCCAAGGCGTCCCTGGCCACCTGCGCGGCGCTGCGGGCCGCCCAGGACCGGCGCGACGACGACGCCCGGGCCAGCTTCCTGTCCTGGATCCAGGCCGACGACCTGCTCGACCCGCCGCGCTGCCGGCCGGGCTCCGAGGAGCAGGTCGGCGAGCGGGTCAGCCTCGCCTACGACGCGTCGATGATGCTGGTCCGGGCGGTGGAGAGCCTCGCCGCCCGGCTGCACCACGCCGACCCCCGGCAACGCTGGGAGCCGGATTCGGTCAACCCGGTGGGCGTGCACGCGGAGGTGCTGCGGCAGAACGCCGGGCAGGGCTACCCGGGGGTGGCCGGGCTGATCCGGTTCACGCCCGACTCGGGGGAGCCGGTCGACAAGCGGCTGGCCCTGATGCGGGTGGAGCAGGTGCCCGACGTGGCGAGGGCGCCGGTGGAGGTGTTCCGCTGCGGGGCGGCCGACGCGACCGGCCCGGCGACGTGCGGCCCCGCCTGACCGGTCCGGCGTGACACGTCCTCGCAGGACTGTCCGGGTGCCGTCGGTGTCCGTTAGGGTTCCTGGGACCAGACGGCCGTGGCGTTGGGGGCAGAGGGTGGGCAGGCTCGCGTCGGCGTACGGGCAGGCGGTCAACTCCCACCGGGCGGCTCGGGCGCATCTGGACGCGGCCCGCGGCGTCCTGGGGGCGGCACCGACCGCCGCCGCGCCGCTCGGCGGCGACGATCTGGTGACCCGCCTCGCCCGCCTCGGCGCTGCCCTGGCCACCCCCGCCCCGGGTGTCACGCAGCTGACCGACGAGCCGACCGCGGTGCGGATCGGCGAGGCGTCCACCTCGGACGGCAGCTTCCCGGTGCTGGTCCCGCTCGGCGGCGGCCACCACCTGGCGGTGGACACCGACGCCCGCGACCCGCAGGTCGCCGGGCTGCTGCGGGCGCTCGTACTGCGGCTGGTCGCCACCGCGCCACCCGGCCAGGTCCGCGTCGCCGGCATCGACACCGCCGCGCTCGGCGCCACCTTCGGCCCGCTGCGCCCACTGCTCGACGCCGGGGTGCTCGACCCGCCCGCCACCGGCGAGGCCGAGGTGGCCGCGCTGCTCGACGCCGCCGAGCAGCACGCCCGCGCCGCACAGCACGCTCAGCCCGCCGCCCGGCGCCTGCTGCTGGTGGTCGCCACCGCCGCGCCGCCGCCGCGCGAGCTGGCCCGGCTCGCCGCGCTCACCCACGCCGGCCCGGCCGCCGCCGTGTGCGTGCTGCTCGCCGGCCACCCGACCCGGCAGCCCGGCGAGACCGCGCCGCCGCTGGGCGGCACCACCGCGGTCCGGCTCCACCAGGGGTACGCGCACGTCGGCGACCCACCCGGCACCCCGTTCAGCGCCGACGGCAGCGGGCTCGCCGCACCCGTCCTGCTCGACGGCGACCCGCCGCCCGCCTCGGTACGCGCGCTCGCCGAGCACCTCGGCACCGCCACCCGTCGCGCCGACGCGTTGCCCTTCACCGACCTGCTGCCCGAACGGCGGTGGGCCGAGTCCGCCGGCAACGGTCTGCGCACGATGATCGGCCGGGCCGGCGGCGCCCCACTGACGCTCGCCTTCGACGACGCCACCCCGCACTGGCTGGTCGGCGGACGCACCGGCGCCGGCAAGACCGTCTTCCTGCTCGACGTCCTCTACGGGCTGGCCGCCCGCTACTCGCCGGCCGAGTTGCAGCTCTACCTGCTCGACTTCAAGGAGGGCGTGAGCTTCACCGAGTTCGTGCCCACCGGCCGGGACCCGTCCTGGCTGCCGCACGCCCGTGCCGTCGGCATCGAGTCCGACCGCGAGTACGGCCTCGCCGTGCTGCGCGAGCTTCGCCGGGAGGCGCAACGCCGGGCCACCGCACTCAAACGGCACGGCGTCACCAAGCTCGCCGACCTGCCCCGGGACAATCCGCTGCCGCGCATCGTGACCGTCATCGACGAGTTCCACGTGCTGCTCGCCGGCAACGACGCGCTGGCCCGCGAGTCCGTCGACCTGCTGGAGGAGCTGGCCCGCAAGGGCCGCTCGTACGGCATCCACCTGGTGCTGGCCAGCCAGAGCATGACCGGCATCGAAGCCCTCTACGGGCGGGCCGAGGCGATCTTCGGGCAGTTCGCGTTGCGGGTGGCGCTGCCCGGCGGTGGTGGGGTGCTCGACCAGCTCAACGACGCCGCCGCAGCGCTGCCGATCGGCTCCGCCGTGGTCAACACCGCCGCCGGCGCGGTCGGCGCCGACACCGTGCTGCGCTTCCCCGACGCGCACGCCGCCGCGGCGGACCTCGCCGCGTTACGCCACGACCTGTGGCAGGCCCGCCCGCCGGGCTCGCGGGCACCAGCGGTCTTCAAGGGGTACGAAGCCGCGCGGATCGAGGACGACCCCACCTTCGTCGGGTTGCGCCCCGGTGGTCGACGCCCGATGGCCCTGGTCGGCCGAACTGTCGACGTGCACGGCACCACCGCACTGTTCCTGATGGACACCACCCCCGGCCGGCACCTCGCCGTGGTGGGCACCGCACCGACCGGCGCGGACGTGCTGCGCGCCGCGACGCTCAGCCTGGCCCGCCAGCACACCCCCGGCGACGCCCGCTTCCACCTGGCCTGCCTGGTCACCGTCGCCGAACCGGTCGCCGACGACACCGAGACGCTGCTGCGGGCCGCCGGCCACCCGGTGCAGCGCCTCAACGCGGCCGGGTTGCGGGACCGGATCACCGCGCTGGCCGCCGAGCCCACCGGCCGCGAATACCTGGTGGTGTTCGGCATGGACGCCGCCGCGCCCGTCCTCGGTGCCACCGACCCCGGCACGTTCCGCTCCGGCCTGGACGACCTGCGTACCGTCCTGCGCCAGGGCCCCGGGCAGGGGGTGCACCTGCTCGGCTGGTGGCGGGGGCTCCGCCGGCTCGCCGACGACCTCGGCGGCACCCAGAACCGTGACGACGTCGCCTGCCTGGTCGCGCTCAACGTGCCTGGCGCCGAGCTGGCCATGCACCTCGGAGCGCACGACCTGACCTACACGCCCCGCCCCGACCGAGCGCTGCTGATCGACAGGCACGACCAGCGCACCCGGCTGATCGTCCCGTTCGTCGGCGACGGGCACGAGCCGGACGGGGAGCGGTGACAGTGTCCTTCGAGGAGTACGCGGCACTGGCCCGACAACTCTCGGAGCAGCACCGCGCCGGGCAACAGCACGCCGCCGCCGAATCCGCGCGCCGCCGCGACCTGCACGCCGCCGTCGACTACCTCCAGCAGCGGCTGACCGCCCAGGGGCAGCGCCTCGACCAGCTCGGCCGAGCCATCGGCATCGACCAACCACCCGCCGCCCCGGCCCCTGGTCCTGGTCCTGGTCCTGGTCCTGGTCCAGGCCCAGGCGCGGGACAGGGGGCGGGGACGTCGGGGACCGCCGGCTGGTCCGGCCCGGGCGCGGGACAGGGGGCGGGGACGTCGGGGACCGCCGGCTGGTCCGGCCCGGGCGCGGGCCAGGGGACGGGGACGCCGGGCGAGACCGCCACCTGGCCCGGCCCGCCGTCCGGAGCTGGCTCGCCCTCCGCTCCTGGCACCGGCCCGTCTCCCGTTGCTGGCTTCGGGTCGTCCTCCGTCACCGGCTCCGGCCTGTCCTTCGCTGCCGGCGCACCCACCGCACCCGGAACCGGGGACGGGGAACCCGCCGGCGCAGCCGGCGCGCCGGGGCGGGCGGGGGTCGGGGCGTACCCCCAGTTGCCGGCGGGGGAGGCGCGGCTGGCGCTGCCGACGGCGGTGAGCCCGGCGGGCGGTGGGGTGCCCGCGCAGCGCGCGGCGGCGGCCGACCCGGCGGTGGAGTTGGAGCTGGCCCGGCGGATGGCCGACGAGGCCGACCGGCACGGGCAGCAGGCGGAGTTGTTGGCCCAGCGGCCGGCGCTGCTGCCGACGTGGTCGCCGCTGGCCCGGGCGGTCGCCGTCTACGCCGGGTGCGGCGCGGCGGCCGGGGTGCTCGTGCTGATGCTGGTGCTCGCCTCCGGGGTCGGCCTGGTCGACGGGTTCACCCTCGGCGCGTGGGTCTGCGCGGGGTTGCCGGCGGTGGCGTTCTTCGGCGGGTACCTGGTGCTGGGCCGGTGGGGGCGGCCGGCCATGGTCGCCGGTACCCCGCCGCGGTACCTGCCGCTGGGGTTCCTGATCTGTTTCCTGGTGGTGCCGATGGCCTACTGCGCCTACCTGCTGATGGTCCGCGGCCTGCGCTGACACCGGCTCGGCTTCGGAGGCTTCATCCCGGCGTGATCCACCCGGCTTCGCGGAAACCGGGGTGTCCGAGCCGGTGGGACACCCCAATATCCTGAAACTCGTGTCGATCTTCGGCCGGTGACCGGTTCGCGGTCGGTTTCCGGCTAGTCCAGGTGGTACGTGACGCTGCCGGCGTCGCTGAACCTTTGCTCCGCGCCGCTGTTCGAAGGGCTGAAGACGCGGCAGGCGCAGCCGTCGACGGGCCGCCCCGCTGACGCTTCGGCGTAGTACCAGACCTGACCCAGTTGGGCCCGGAACGTGCGACTGGTCCGCGCTGGCACCTCGATCGCCCGGTGCGGTTCACACTGAGCGTCGAAGAGCCACAGCACGTACGGCTCACTGGCCGCCGAGGCGGTGCCCCGCAGCGGTTCTCCCCACCGGCCCTCGGGGATGTCCCGATGGAAATACGCCACCGCATCCTGGCCCTTGGTCTTGGCGATGCAGGCCCGGTCGGACGATGCCCGAGACTCTGGGGTCGGACTGGGCGCGGCTGCTGGCGACGACGACTGGAGGCTGCTGAGGATGCTCTGCCCGTCACCGGTCGCGACGGAGACGACGAGCAGGAGGGCGAGAAGCCCGATGAGACCGCCGGACAGCCCAATGACGCGAGCCCGGCGACCACGACCGGCCGATGTCGTGTCTGTCTTCTGAACCGTCAAGCCACGTCACTCCCTCAGCCAGCTGCGACCGAGTCTAGGAGGCTTCGCGCTCGGGCGTGGTCCCCGAGCCCGGCATGGCGGTCTGCCGGTCGGTCACTCCACTGTGTTCGTCGTGACTGTGTTCGTCGTGACTGTGTGCGGCGTGACTGTGTTCGGCGTGGCACCACGCGCCTCGGAACGCCACAGGTCCCGGCCGTCCACCGTGCTCGCTCCGGTGCCGTAGTCTCGCGCCCCGAGCGCAGTCGGTGCGCAACCCGCTTGCCGAGGGTCTGGATCATCACGCCTCGACGTCTCGCGAGCGGCTGTCGAAAGGTTGGTCAGGGAATTGCAGGGACAGACGTCCACCCAGGTTGAGCCGATGTCGACAGGGGGCGGGATTGCTGTTCCGCCACCGGTCAACGCCGGTACGGCGACGCCCCGCCCCGAGCAGGAGCCGGGGCTGTCGGTCGTCGCCGCGTCACAGCAGGCCGGCGCGGGCGCGGTGGTCGCCGGTTTCGGGCTGATCGCCGTCGGCGCGGTCGCCGGCTGGGTGATCTGGCGCAGCGGCGCCTCCGCGGCGAAGATCCAGCCCGAGGACACCACTGGCGTCTTCCTCACCCTGTTGGTCTTCGCCGCAGCGGTCGAGCGGATCCTGGAACCGTTCTCCCGGTGGCTGCCGGGACGCGCCGCCGAGGCCGCGCTGTCCCGAACGGTGACCGACGTGACCAGCCGGGTCGACGGCCCCACCGAGGCTGACCGCGAGGCGGTCGCCGTGGCCACTGCCAAGGTCGCGCGGGCGAAGGCGAACCGCACCATCGTCGCGTGGGGTCTCGCCAGCGGGTTGGCCACCGTGGCGTCCAGCGCCGGCGGGTTCTACGTCCTGCACGCGGTCGCCGGTGCCGACTGGAACGGAATCGCGGTCTGGGTCGACGCCGTCGTCACCGGTGTGATGGTCGGCAGCGGCACCAAGCCGTTGCACGACCTGATCACCCGCGCGCAGAACGGCCCGCCGTCGCCGTAGCGCGCCGCCTGGCCCGTCCCGGCCTGCGTAGCCCGCCTGGCCCGTCCCGGCCTGCCTGGCGCTGTCCCGGCCTGCCTGGCGCTGTCTCGGCCCGCCGGCGGGCATGATCCACTCGGTTTCACTGAAGTCGGGGTATCCATGCCAGCGGGATACCCCGACTTCAGCTATCTCGTGTCGATCTTGGACTGACTGGCTTAGCGCCGGTCGGACTCGGCTGGTGCGCCTGTCTGCTGGGGATCCGCGACGTGCGCCGAGTCGTCGGCGACGTGTGCGGCGGCAACCAGGACTTCGTCGAGTTCGCGGTCGGTGAGACCTTCGTCTTCGAGCAGGCCGAGCAGCAGTACCGTCCGCGCGACGATCGGCCGCCGCGTCGTGGGGCACGGGTGGACGCTCACCGAGCCCCGCCCACACCAGCGCCTCGCCCAGCACCGGGTCGACGTCGCGCCCGGTCTTGGGCGGTGATCGCCGACGGCATCCGCGTTCAGATCAAGTCCGGCGAACTTGCGCGGGGCGACAAGCTGCCGTCGACCTCCGAGCTGTGCCGTCAGCATGACGTCTCGGCCATCGTCGTTCGTCAGGCCATCAACGCGCTCAAGATCGAGGGCTTGGTGGAGACGTCGGTGGCGTCGGCGTGTTCGTCGCCGAGCGCCGAACGGCCCCAATCTCAAGGCGTCGCTCCAGATCTTGGACAGTTTCCGTTAGCTCGGCGGGCTCAACCGGTGGTTGCAACATTGAGGAGTTGGGTCATTTTCTCGCCTGGGGTTGCCCAGCCCAGGGTCATGCGGGGGCGGTCGTTGAG
>NZ_JBIAFG010000021.1:0-122266 GCF_042869175.1 Micromonospora sp. NPDC007208
GCTTTACAAGCACCCTGTTGAGTTCTCAAAGAACAACCACACACCGACCAGAAGCCCCACCACAGTGGAACCCCAACCGGGGCTATCCGAACCGCATCCCCAACGCTTTCCAGCGCCAGGCACTTTTACTACGTTACCCGCTCGTTTCCGCCGTGTCAAACCGATATTTCGCGGTTCGTCGTGCTTCACCCGAATATTGCGGGCACCATGTCTCGACCGGCTCGCGCCGCTCTCGTCACGGATTTGGCAGGCCGGCCGCTGCGGTTTCCCGCAAGCTCGCCCGGTGCCCTGCCGGTCGTTAACCTTACCCGGTCGGTTCCGCCGCTCCAAATCCGCCTCGCGGCGAACCTTGGGGGCACCACCCGGCACCGGTCCCGAGAGGTACAACCCCTCTGACCCGGCGGTCATTCCCGCGCTCCGGCCGCCTCAGGCTTTCGCCTGTTTCGTCCGTTCCGCGCTGACAGAGAGAAAGTTACGCGTCCGGCGGGATGATCGTCAAATCCGCCGGACGCGTCCCCGGTCACATCGTCGACGGGCGGCTATTCACCCAGCTCAACGCCTGCGAACGAGCGCTTTCCCCGACGCAGGACCAGGTATCGCCCATGCAGCAGATCCGCCGGCGACACCGTGGCGTCCACCTCGGTCACCCGGTTGTTGTTGACGTAGGCACCACCCTCGGCGATCACCCGACGGGCCTCCTTCAGGCCGCCCACCAGCCCGGAGTCCCGCAACAGGCCCGCCACATCCGGCAGTTCGCCGGACAGACGCACCAGGCCGGCCTCGGTCAACGCCGCGCGTAGCGTCTCCGGGGCCAGCTCGTCCAGCGACCCACGGCCGAAGAGCGCCTGACTGGCGGCGACCGCCTGCCGAGCCTCGTCGGCGCCGTGCACCAGGGTGGTCAGCTCCTCCGCGAGCGCCCGCTGCGCCAGACGGGCCGCCGGCCGCTCGGCGGTGGCCTTCGCCAGCTCCTCCAACTCGTCGCGGGTGCGGAAGCTGAAGTACCGCAGGTAGCGGTCGACCTCCTGGTCCTCGACGTTGAGCCAGAACTGGTAGAAGGCGTACGGGCTGGTCATCGTGGGGTCGAGCCAGACGGAGCCGCCCTCGCTCTTGCCGAACTTCGTGCCGTCGGCCTTGGTGACCAGCGGCGTGGTGAACGCCTGCACCGGCCCCGCCCCACGCCGGCGGACGTAGTCGACGCCGGCGGTGATGTTGCCCCACTGGTCGGACCCGCCGAACTGGAGCTGACAGCCGTGCCGGCGGTGCAGCTCGAAGAAGTCGTTGGCCTGCAGCAACTGGTAGCTGAACTCGGTGAAGCTGATGCCGGTCTCCAGGCGGGCCCGCACCACCTCCCGCGCCAGCATCTTGTTCACCGGGAAGTGCTTGCCCACGTCGCGGAGGAACTCGACCACCGACATCTCGCCGGTCCACTCCAGGTTGTTGACCAACTGGGCCGCGTTCTCGCCGGTGTACGACACGAACGGCGCCAGCTGCTCGCGGATGCGCTCGACCCAGCCGGCGATCACGTCGGGCGGGTTGAGTGTCCGTTCGGCGCTCTCCTTCGGGTCACCGATCTGCCCGGTGGCCCCGCCGACCAGCAGCAACGGGCGGTGGCCGGCGAGTTGCAGCCGGCGGGCCATGAGGACCTGCATGAGGTTGCCGACGTGCAGGCTCGGGGCGGTGGGGTCGAACCCCACGTAGTACGTGGCGGACTTCCCACCGTCGAGCAGCTCGCGCAGCTCGTCGAGGCCGGTCGAGTCCTGTATCAGGCCACGCCAGAGCAGGTCGTCGGTCAGGGAGTCCCGCCCGGGCGGCGGAGGGCTGCTGTCGGTCACGGTCACCGATTCTCCCCCATCGCCGGCACCTACCCGTACCGGGTTTGCCGCAACCCTCCCCGGCTAGGCTTGCGCCCCGTTGATCGAGGAGGGCTTTGTCATGGAGATTCCGGATCTGACGGGCGGTTTCGTCGCCCTGCTCGGCCTCAAGTTCGAGGAGGCCAGCGCCGACCGGGTGGTCATCAGCTGGCAGGTCCGGCCGGAGCTGCACCAGCCGGTCGGCATCCAGCACGGCGGGGTGTACTGCTCGGTCGTGGAGACCGCGGCCAGCGTGGGTGGCGCCCTCTGGCTGGCCGACCGGGGCACGGTGGTCGGGGTGTCGAACCAGACCGACTTCCTGCGGGCCGTCCGGGACGGCGAGCTGACCGCGGTCGGCACGCCGGTGCACCGGGGCCGCAGCCAGCAGCTCTGGCAGGTGGAGATCACCGACGGCGACGAGCGGCTGGTCGCCCGTGGTCAGGTCCGGCTGCAGAACCTGTCGCGCGACTGAGCGACGGCGTCCGCCGCACGGGTCAACTGCGGGCCTCGTCCAGCACCGGTTCGGCGGCCTCGTCGGTGTCGGCGTCGCTGTCGGCTTCGTCGGGTACGCGGCTGACCCGTACCTCGGTGATCGCCCGGTGGTCGATGCCGGCCACCACCAGCACCCAGCCGTCCAGCGTGACGTCCTCCCCGGCGACGGTGGGGATGTGCCCGAGCCGGGCCAGCACCAACCCTGCGACGGTGGTGTAGTCACCGGCCGGGCGCGACGGCAGCTCCACGCCGATGTCCGGCAGGTCGTGTACCGGGAAGGTGCCGGGCAGCAGCAGCGCGCCGTCGGGGTCGCGGCGCACCGAGCGCACATCCCGGTCGGTCTCGTCGTAGATCTCGCCGACGATCTCCTCCAGGATGTCCTCCAGCGTCACGATGCCGTCGACGGCGCCGCGCTCGTCCACGACGAGCGCGATGTGCTGACGCTCGGCCTTGAACTGGCGCAGCGCGTCCACCACCGGTAGCGAGTCGGGCAACAGCATCGGCGGTCGGGCGATCTCGTCGACCGGTCGGTCGTCGGGCACGCCCACCAGGTCACGCAGGTGGATCACTCCGGCCGTGTCGTCCAGGCCGCCGTGGCGCACGACCGGCGCCCGGGAGTGCCCGGTGGCGGCCAGCACGAGCCGCGCGGCCTCCGCGGTGGTCCCGCTGTCGAGCGTGAAGACCTGCAACCGGGGTACGAGGACAGCCCGCAACCGCCGGTCGGCGATCTCCACGGCGCCCGCGATGATGATGCGCTGTTCCTTGGTGAAGCCGTGGTTGCCGGCGACGATGTCGCGCAGCTCGTCCGGGCCGATCTCCTCCGGCTGGTGTTTGGGGTTGAGCCCGACCAGGCGGACCACCACGTCGCTGGTGGCACCGAGCGCCCAGACGGCCGGCCGGGTGAGGCTGGCGAGCAGGTCGAGTGGGCGGGCCACCAGCAGCGCCCACCGCTCGGCGGACTGCATGGCGATCCGCTTCGGTGCCAGCTCGCCGAAGACCAGGGTGACGAAGGTCAGCGCGAGGGTGACCGCCACGATGGCCACCGTCTCGGCGGCGCCGCCGAACATGCCGAGCAGCGGCACCAGGGGTTTGGCCAGCGAGACCGCCGCCGCGGCGGAGGCCAGGAAACCGGCGAGGGTGATACCGATCTGGATGGTGGCCAGGAAGCGGTTCGGGTCCTTGGCCAGTCGGGCCAGCACCCGCCCGGCCCGGCTGGTCCGCTCCAACCGCTGGATCTGACTGTCTCGCAGCGACACCAACGCCATCTCGCTGCCCGCGAAGAGCGCGTTGATCACGACCAGGACTCCGACCAGGGCCAGTTGGCTCCCGTAGCTCTGCACGCCCGGTTCGCTCCCTCGTGGTGGTGGCACCGGCCGCTACGCGCGGCACCCGCCGGTCGGCGAGCCCGCCCGGCGTAGGCCTGTCTTTGCCCCGTCCGGCGCCGGCCGAATCCTGCGACGGCGACGCTACGCCGAATCGGTGGTCACCGGGACGGGCAGGTCGAGGACGTACGAGTCGCCCTCCGGGCGGAAGCCGAGCCGGTGGTAGTAGGGGGCGATCATTCGCGGTGGGCTGACCACCCGGTGGAAGCCGCGTTCGGTGAACAGGTGGCTGCGCCGGTAGACGAACTCGCCCGGGGTGAAGTCACGGAACTTCGGGGTCACGTAGTCCAGGTCGATCTGGGCGACGCCGGGCGCCTCGGCGTGCGACAGCACCACCCCGACCACCTCGTCGGCAGTGACCACGAGGAACGCCGAGCGCCCCGACGCGTCCGGGGCCCAGTGGAAGCCGGGGTTGAACCGGGCGATGTCGGCGGCGTGCACCCGCAGCGTGTGCGCGAGGAACTGGTCGTCGACACCGACCTCCACCACCTGGTAGGTCTTCTCGTCGTGCCGGGTGACGAGCATCCCGCGCAGGTACCAGATGTTGATCGCCGCGAGCACGACGTTGAGCCCGACCATGGGCCAGACCTCGATCGCGGCGTTGTAGCCGATCAGCACGACGCTGCCGACGAGGTTGAGCGCCCGCAACCGCAGGACGCGCGACTGCAGCAGCGACCAGACCAGCACCGCGGAGCCGGCCCAGCCGACGAGATCCAACCAGTTCACGCCGCGAGACTAGTGCCCGCCCAGGTCAGGGCCGTCGGCGGGCAGCTCCAGCAGCCACTCCTCGACGTCTTCGCCGCGGCCGTTGGCGTACCCCGAGTCTTCACCGACCACCACGAACCCGCACTTGCGGAGCACCGCGAGGGAGGCGGCGTTGTCCTTGGCGGCGCGGGCGTGCACCGGCCGGGGCAGCTCGCGCAGCAGGGCGGCCAGCGCCGCCGTGGCGTGACCCCGGCCCCAGCGCGCCGGGTCGATCCAGTAGCTGACCTCGGTCTGCCCCTCGGCCGGGAAGGCGCTCACGTAGCCGACCACCTCGCCGTCGACATCGACGGTGCGGACCAGGTTCGCCGGGTTGGTGAGGACTCGGGCCCAGTGTGCGGCGAACTCCCGGTGGTCGGACGGGTCCTTCGGGCCGAACGCGGCCATCCGGTTGGCCTCCGGGTCCTGCTGGTGCAGGAAGAACTCGACGAGGTCGTCCTCCAGGACCGGACGCAGCCGCAGCTCAGAAGTCATCGGATGAGGGTACGCAACAGGGGTGACAGGGAGGCAGGCGCGGATTCAGCCGGAAGTGCCGGGGCCGGCGCGTCCGGACCCGCGGGTACCGCCGCGCGGCTGACAATGACCTGACCGACCCAGGGAGCGCCGATGAACCGACCTGTCGTGGCGGGCGTGGACGGATCGCCGTCCAGCCTCGTCGCCGCCGAACACGCGGCGCGGGCCGCGCTACTCCGGTCCCGGCCGCTGCTCCTGGTGCACGGCTACCTGCATCCGTCCGGCTACGGCGTGCCGCTCAACCCGTACGACGTCGGGGTGCCGGTGCCCTCCGAGGAGGCGCAGAAGATGTTGGAGCGCACGGCGGCCGAGCTGACCGGCCGGTGGCCCGGCCTCGTCGTCGAGGTCCGTCAGGTCGCCGGCGGCCCGGGGGTCACCATGATCGAGGAGTCCCGCCGGGCCGAGCTGGTCGTGGTGGGCAGCCGTGGGCTGGGCGGGTTCGCCGGGCTGCTGCTCGGCTCGGTCGGCGCGCAGGTGGCCGCGCACGCGCACTGCCCGGTGCTGGTGGTCCGCCCGGACGAGCAGCCGATCCCGGTGGACGGCCCGGTGCTGGTCGGCGTCGACGGCTCCGAGTCGTCCCGACTCGCCGTCGGCGTCGGCGCCGACGAGGCGGCGCTGCGGGACGTGCCCCTGGTGCTGGTGCACGTCGGCCCGTTGGACGGGGACCGGACGGTGCCGGAGGAGATCGAGGAGTCGCAGGCCGCGTACCAGGCCGAGGCGGTGCGACTCCTGGCCGACGCCTCCGCCGTGGTACGCGCCGAACACCCCGACGTGGTGGTACGCGAGCACCCGGTCCGGGCGGCCGGCGCGGCCCAGGGGCTGATCGAGGCCAGCGGCACGGCGTCGCTGCTGGTCGTGGGCACCCGGGGCCGGGCCGGGTTCGCCGGCCTGCTGCTCGGGTCGGTCAGTCAGGCGGCGATCCACCACGCGCACTGCCCGGTGCTGGTCGCCCACCCGGTCAGCTGACCGGCGCTGGTCGCCCACCCGGTCAGCTGACCGCCGCGTCGTCACCTCGGCCGAGCATCTGCAGGAAGTCGGTGGTGAGGGCGAACGGGTCGGCCGGCCCGGTGGCCGGTGGCCGGCGCTCGATCTGGTCGGCCAACTCCCCGGCGGCGCGCCGGATCCGACCGCGCAACGCGCCATCGGCGGTGCCGTCGGCCCAGTCCTCCGGGGCGGCGAAGACCGCGGTCGGAACCACCACCGACCGAAGGTAGGCGAACATCGGGCGGACGGCGTGCTCCAGTGCCAGCGAGTGCCGGGCGGTGCCGCCGGTGGCGCCGATCAGCACCGGCCGGTCGACCAGCGACTCGGAATCCAACACGTCGAAGAAGGACTTGAACAGCCCGTTGTACGACGCGCTGAAGATCGGGGTGACGGCGATGATCCCGTCGGCCCCGGTCACCGTGTCGATGACCTCGCGCAGCGCTGCCGGCGCGAACCCGGTGAGCATGTTGTTCACCACGTCGTGGGCGTACTCGCGCAGGTCGACGACGTGCAGCTCCACCTCGGAGCCGCGCCGGACCAACTCGTCGCGGGTGGCCGCGGCGAGCTGGTCGGCGAGCAGCCGGGTCGACGAGGGCTGGCTCAGCCCCGCCGAGACGACGGCCAGGGTGCGGCGGGTCATCGGGTCGCCCCCTCCGGCGCCTTGCCCGTCACGTCGTCGACGGCGTGCACGGTGCTGTCCTTGGCGCCGCCCGCCGCGGCGACCAGCGAGGCGTGCGTCGGCGCCGCCGGCACGTGCGCCGGACGCAGAGCGTCGAACTCCTTGCGCAGCACCGGGACGACCTCCTCGCCGAGCAGGTCGAGCTGCTCCAGCACGGTCTTCAGCGGCAACCCGGCGTGGTCCATCAGGAACAGCTGCCGCTGGTAGTCACCGACGTACTCCCGGAAGCCGAGCGTGCGGTCGATGACCTGCTGCGGGCTGCCCACGGTCAGCGGGGTCTCCCGGGTGAACTCCTCCAGCGACGGCCCGTGCCCGTAGACCGGGGCGTTGTCGAAGTAGGGCCGGAACTCGCGGACGGCGTCCTGCGAGTTGCGGCGCATGAACACCTGCCCGCCGAGGCCGACGATCGCCTGGTCGGCGGAGCCGTGGCCGTAGTGCGCGTACCGCTGGCGGTAGAGCGCGATCATCCGCTGGGTGTGCTCCTTGGGCCAGAAGATGTGGTTGGCGAAGAAGCCGTCGCCGTAGTACGCGGCCTGCTCGGCGATCTCCGGGCTGCGGATCGAGCCGTGCCAGACGAACGGGGGCACGCCGTCGAGCGGGCGCGGCGTCGAGGTGAACGACTGCAACGGGGTGCGGTACTTGCCCTTCCAGTCGACCACGTCCTCGCGCCACAGCCGGTGCAGCAGGTCGTAGTTCTCGATGGCCAGGGGAATGCCGGCGCGGATGTCCTTGCCGAACCACGGGTAGACCGGGCCGGTGTTGCCACGGCCCATCATGAGGTCCACCCGGCCGTCGGACAGGTGCTGGAGCATCGCGTAGTCCTCGGCGATCTTCACCGGGTCGTTGGTGGTGATCAGCGTGGTGGCGGTGGACAGCAGCAGCCGCTCGGTACGCGCCGCGATGTAGCCGAGCATCGTGGTCGGTGACGACGGCACGAACGGCGGGTTGTGGTGCTCGCCGGTGGCGAAGACGTCCAGACCGACCTCCTCGGCCTTCAACGCGATCGCGACCATCGCCTTGATCCGCTCATGCTCGGTCGGCTCCCGACCGGTGGTCGGATCGACCGTGACGTCACCGACGGTGAAGACTCCGAACTGCATGACCAGCTCCTCGCGTGTCAACCGGGTGCCGTCGTGGTACCCGGACGCAGCTCACAACTTATTTGACGACGCAACTATTCCGTCGGCGGGACACCTGGCAGTGGCGGCGGTCACTCCCGCAACGCGACAACCGGTCGGGAACTCCCCCGGTGTCGGCCCGCTCAGCCGCCCGCCACCGAGGGCAACACCTGCACTTCCGCGCCGTCCTTGACCGGGGTGGCAAGCCCGCCGGAGTGCCGGCAGTCTTCCCCGTCGACGAAGACGTTGACGTAGCGGCGCAGCTCGCCGCGCTCGTCGCGGATGCGTCGGGCCAGCCGGGGATGCGCGACGGCCATCTCGTCGAGGACCGCCCGCAGCGTCCCGGCGGCGGTGACGTCCAGCCGACTCGCACCCCCGGCCTCGCCGCGCAGTGGGCCGGGTAGCAGCACGGTGACCACGCTCAGACCTCCGCGGCGCGAACGCAGAGCACGTCGGGCAGGTGCGCCGCGACCGACGACCAGGAGTCGCCCTCGTCGCGGCTCGCGAAGACCGAGCCGGAGCGGGTGCCGAAGTAGACCCCACCGGGGCTGGCGCCGTCCGCGCACATCGCGTCCCGCAGCACCGCCGGATAGAACGGCCCCTCGGGCAGCCCGACCGACAGCGGCTCCCACTTGCCGCCGGCGTCGGCGGACCGGAACACCCGGCAGCGGTGGTCGGTCGGGAACCGCTCGCCATCGGCCACCAACGGGAAGGTCCAGACCATGCCGCCGCGCCCCGGGTGGGCCACCATCGGGAAACCGAAGTCGCTGGGTAGCCCCTCGGCGATCGAGGACCAGGTGCGGCCGTCGTCGTCGGAGCGGTAGACACCGTGGTGGTTCTGCGCGTACAGCCGCTCGGGGTTACCGGCGTCCCGGGCGACCTTGTGCACGCACTGGCCGAACTCGGGCCACTCGTCGGGCATGAAGTAGGCGCGGATGCCGGTGTTGCCCGGCGCCCAACTCGCCCCGGCGTCCTCCGAGCGGTAGACCCCACCGGTGGACATGGCGACCAGCAGCCGAGCCGGGTCACGCGGGTGGGGCAGCACGGTGTGCACGGCCTGACCACCGAAGCCGGCCTCCCACTGCGGCCGGTGCGGGTGGTCCCAGAGGGACCGGACCAGCTCGAAGCTGCGGCCCCCGTCGGTGGACTTGAACAACGCCGAGGGCTCGGTGCCGGCCCAGAAGACGTCCGGCTCGTCGGGGCCGGCCGGCATCAACTGCCAGACCCGCCCGAGGGAGACGCCGGTGTCGGCCGGGAACGCGACCGGCGCCTGGTCGGGCTCGTCCCAGGAAGCGCCGAGGTCGTCGCTGGTGGCGACGCTGGGGCCGAAGTGTGAGCTGGTCATGCCGGCGAGCAGCCGCGGGGTGGAACGACGGGTGTCGACAGCCACCGCGTAGACACCGGTCATCGGGAAGTGCGGACCGGTGATCTCCCAACTGCGCCGGTCGTCGGTGCTGGTGGCGAGAAACAATCCCTTGGCTGTGCCGATCGCGAGCAGTGTTGCCATGACGTCCTCCAAAACCGTCGGTGAGCAGGCCCGGTGATTATGGCCACATCCCCCGACAGGCTCCGCCGCCCACGCCGGACGGCGCGCTCAGCGCCGGATGCGGGGCACGTGCCGGCGGTACGCGCTGACCGTGGGATCGGCGTCCAGCCAGAACCGCCAGGGCAGGTCGTGCGCGCCGGTCACGCCGACCCGGGGACCCGCCACCACCGTCTCCGGCGGCACCGGCCGGGCCGGGGGCCGCAGGCGGACCGGGCCGTCGCCGAGCAGGTACGCCCCGTACGCCTCGCGGTCGATGCCGAGCGCGGAGCAGAGCCGGGCGGGCCCGCGGGCCAGGTCCACGTCCCGCCGGATGGCCGGCCGGCGCTCCCGTGCCGTGTCCAGCCCGTCGACCACCTCACCGGCGCGCAGCAGCACGGCGGAGGCCTCCCCCTCGACCCCGGTGACCACGTTGACGCACCAGTGCATCCCGTAGGTGAAGTAGACGTAGGCGTACCCGGCGGGGCCGAACATCACGGCGTTGCGCGGGGTGCGGCCCCGGTGGGCGTGCGAGGCGGGATCGCCGCCACTTCCCGCGTACGCCTCGACCTCGGTGATCCGGACGGTGACCCCGCCGGCGTGCAGCCGGCAGCCCAGCAGTCCGCGCGCCGCCGGCAGCACCGGACCGGCGAGCAGGTCCGCCAGCGCCGCGAGGTCGGCGTCGGTGGTGGGGTCGCCGGACGACAGGGCCATGTCCCCGACGGTACCCATCCCGCGACCCCGGCACCCGGCCGGGCGCGGCGACCTCTCCCCGCCGACCTCTCCGCGCCGACCCGAACAGGGCTCACGTCGCACATCAGACAGTCGGCCGGACAGTGAAACCCGACCACCGGCTCGGGAGTGTTCCCGATGTCGTCGCACGGAGCGACGACACAACGGGAGGAGTCACCATGACCGTACGGAGCATTCGGCGACCACTGATCGCCACCGGCCTGGTCGCGGCAGCCGCGACGCTGGCCTTCACCCCGGCGGCGAGCGCGAGCGTCCCGCTGCGGGCCGCGGCGCAGGCCGACAACGCGGCGCTGCCCACGATCGCACTCGGCGCGACCGGCAAGATCGAGGCGAAGGGCGCGGCGGCGATCGTGCCGGTCACGGTGACCTGCTCGAAGGCCCTCGAGTTCGACGTCACGGTCAAGGTCGCGCAGGCGGTCGGCCAGACGATGCGCGCGGGCACGACGGTTCGGAGGGTCACCTGCGCGGAGGGCACCCAGCAGGTGCGGATCGCGGTGATCCCGGTCGAGCGTCCGTTCGCGGCGGGTGTCGCGTTCGGCGTGGTGAGCGCGAGCCCCTGTGACCCGTACTGCACACCCATCAACGACGAGCGTCAGCTCGACCTGGCGCTCTGAGGCGTCGCCTGGCGGCACGGCACCGCCCGTGCCGCCAGGCTTCAACGTTCTGTTGACAACCGGGCGTTCATGGGGTGTGCTCGGGGTATGACGACCGAGGACATCTTCACCGCGCCGGACCCGGGCCGGGCCCGCGCCCACCGCACCCACGAGGCGTTGCAGCGGATCAGCGAGCGGCACGCCGGCACCGACACCCGGCGGGGCCGTTGGGCGCACCCGTACGTGCTGGACCCGTGGGAGGCGGTGGCCCTGGTCACCGCGCTGGCCGCCGGCGGGGCCGAGCGCGAGCCCGCCGAGGAGCCGGTCGACGCCGCCGACCTCACCGCCGCGCTGACCCTGCTGCCCCACGTCCGCGCCGAACTGGACGCCCTGGAGGCCGGCCTGTTGACGCTGGCCCGCGACCGGGGGCTGACCTGGCAGGCGATCGCGTACGGGCTGGGGCTGGGCAGCGCGCAGGCGGCCCGCCAGCGCTACGAGCGGGTCGCCGCCCGCTCGTCCGAGCAGACCCCCTGATCCGGCGCGTCCCGAGCCGACGCCCGGATCGGCACGCCGCGCCCGCGACGGCGGTCGGGCGGGCACACTGTGCGCACGACGAGGAGGCACCCATGGAGCGCGCGGAGATGCTGGCGTACTGCCTGGCCAAGCCGGGAGCGTGGCTGGACCGGCCGTGGGAGGGCGACGAGGTGGTGAAGGTGGGCAGCCGGATCTTCGCGTTCCTCGGCAGCGACGGGGGCAAGCCGACGGTCGGCATCAAGTGCGGGCCGACCCGGGAGGTGGCCGACGAGTGGTTGCACCGGCACCCCGACGACGCCAGCGTGATGGCCTACATCGGCCGGTCCGGGTGGAACACCCTGCGCCTGGACGGCGGGATCGACGACGAGGAGCTGACCGAGGCGGTCGACTCGTCGTACGACATGGTGGTGGCCAAGCTCCCGAAGCGGGAGCGCCCGACGGCCTGAACCGCCGCGGCGCCGGCGGCCAGCGCCGACGCCACGGCGCACGGTCAGCGCGGGACGACCCGCTCGGCGGCCCACTCCCGCCAGCTCGCCAGCCGGTCCGCTGCGGCGGCGAGCTGGTCGGCGACCGGCCCGGGCCCGGTGGAACCGGGGGTGGTCCGGGCGGCGAGAGCCGACCGGACCGAGAGCACGTCGCGCACCGACGGGTCGAGGTGCCCGCTGATCGCGGCCAGGTCCTCGTCGGAGACGTCGTTCAGCTCGCACTCCCGAGCCGCGCAGAGCGCCACCAGCTGGCCGGTGATCTCGTGCGCGTCGCGGAACGGCACGTTGCGTCGGACCAACCAGTCGGCGACCTCGGTGGCGAGGGAGAAGCCCACCGGGGCGGCGGCGACGAGGCGGTCCACCCGGACCGTCATCGTGGAGATCATTCCCGCCAGGGCCGGAAGCAGCAGCTCCAGGGTGTCGACCGCGTCGAAGGCCGGCTCCTTGTCCTCCTGCATGTCCCGGTCGTAGGTCATCGGCAGGCCCTTGAGCATGGTGAGCACTGTCATCAGGCCGCCGACCAGACGCCCGGACTTGCCCCGGGCCAGCTCGGCGATGTCCGCGTTCTTCTTCTGCGGCATGATCGACGAGCCGGTGGCGAACGAGTCGTCCAGCTCCACCCAGCCGAACTCGTGCGAGGTCCAGAGCACCACCTCCTCGCCGAGGCGGGACAGGTGCACCCCGATCAGGGCGGTGGTGAAGAGGAACTCGGCCACGAAGTCCCGGTCGGCCACGGCGTCCATCGAGTTGGCGAACGACGTACGGAAGCCCAGCTCCTTGGCCACGGCCATCGGGTCCAGTGGGAGCCCGGAACCGGCCAGGGCGCCCGCGCCGAGCGGGCTGATCGCCGCCCGATGGTCCCAGTCGCGCAGCCGCTCCAGATCACGCAGCAGCGGCTGCACGTGGGCGAGCAGCCAGTGCCCGAAGGTGACCGGCTGGGCGTGCTGGAGGTGGGTCATGCCCGGCGCGGCCGTGTCGATGTGCCGCTCGGCCTGCTCGACCAGCGCCTCCGCCAGCTCCACCAGGCGGCTGGCCACGCCCCGGGCGTGGTCGCGCAGGTAGAGCCGCAGGTCGGTGGCGACCTGGTCGTTGCGGGACCGGCCGGCGCGCAGCTTGCCACCGAGGCTGCCGAGGCGCTCCAGCAGACCGCGCTCCAGCGCGGTGTGCACGTCCTCGTCGTCGATGGTGGGGCGGAACGTTCCGGAGGCGCAGGCGGCCTCCAGGTCGTCCAGCGCGGCCAGCATCCGACCCAGCTCCTCCGGGTCGAGCAGGCCGGCGCCGGCGAGGACCCGGGCGTGCGCCCGGGAACCGGCGATGTCGTACGGGGCCAGGCGCCAGTCGAACTGCACGCTCACCGACAGTCGGGCGAGCGCCTCGGCGGGGCCGCCCGCGAACCGGCCACCCCAGAGGCTCGTCCGGTTGGTGGCGGCGCTGTTCTCGGTCAGGCTCTTGTCGTCCACGTCGCCCATCATTGCGTTGGTTGCCTCTCACTCGCGACTGCGGGGCCCGCTCGCCGCGCTTGCTCAGTCTTCGCGCTCACACGTGTCACTGTCCGCCACCGCCCAGCCGGGCGTCCCGAGCGGCGGCCATCCGACTCGGCAGCCCCCACAGCTGCACGAAGCCCTTGGCCAAAGACTGGTCGAAGGTGTCGCCGGTGTCGTAGGTCGCCATCCCGAAGTCGTAGAGGCTCGCCTCGGAGCGCCGGCCGGTCACCGTGGCCCGGCCACCGTGCAGGATCATCCGCACCTCGCCGCTCACGTGCCGCTGCGCGTCGTCGATGAACGCGTCCAGCGACGCCTTCAGCGGCGAGAACCACAGCCCGTCGTAGACGAGTTCGCCCCAGCGCTGGTCGACGCCCTTCTTGAACCGGGCCAGGTCCCGCTCGACGGTCACCGCCTCCAACTCCTGGTGGGCGGTGATCAGCGCGATCGCGCCGGGCGCCTCGTACACCTCTCGGCTCTTGATGCCGACCAGGCGGTCCTCGACCATGTCGAGCCGGCCCACGCCCTGAGCGCCGGCGCGCCGGTTGAGCTCCAGGATCGCCTGGTACGGGGTGACCGTCTCACCGTCGATCGCCACCGGCACACCGCCGTCGAAGGTCAGCACGACCTCGTCGGGGTCGCGCTCCTGGGTCGGGTCGGAGGTGTACGAGTAGAGGTCCTCCACGGGGGCGTTCCAGATGTCCTCCAGGAAGCCGGTCTCCACCGCGCGACCCCACAGGTTCTGGTCGATGGAGTACGGCGACTTGGCCGACACGTCGATCGGCAGCCCCTTCTCCTCGGCGAAGGCGATCGCCTTGTCCCGGGTCCAGGCGAAGTCCCGGGCCGGCGCGATGATCTTCAGGTCGGGGGCGAGCGCGTTCAGGCCCACCTCGAACCGGACCTGGTCGTTGCCCTTGCCGGTGCAGCCGTGCGACACGATCGTGCCGCCGTGCTTGCGCGCCGCCGCCACCAGGTGCCTGACGATCAGCGGCCGGGACAGCGCCGACACCAGGGGATAGCGGTCCATGTAGAGGGCGTTGGCCCGGATGGCCGGCAGGCAGTAGTCGGCGGCGAACTCGTCGCGCGCGTCCACCACCTCGGACTCGGCCGCGCCGCAGTCCAGGGCACGCTGGCGGATGGCGTCCAGGTCCTCGCCGCCCTGCCCGACGTCGACCGCGACCGCGATCACCTCGGCGCCGGTCTGCTCGGACAGGTACGGAATGGCGACGGAGGTGTCCAACCCACCGGAGTACGCGAGCACGACCCGCTCGGTCATGGCGTGGTGTTCCCTTCAACGGTGTCGTCCCGGCGGGCCCAGCCGGCGAGCTTGTCCCCGAGTGCGGCCCCTCCGACGGCGTCACGCGCCACGACGAGGATGGTGTCGTCGCCGGCGATGGTGCCGACGATCTCGGGCAGGCCCGCCCGGTCCAACGCGCTGGCCAGGTACTGGGCTGCGCCCGGCGGTGTACGCAGCACGGCGATGTTGCCGCTGGAGTCGACCCCGTTGAGCAGTTCGCGCAGCAGCCGTACCAGCCGGGCCGGCGCGGCCTCGGCGTCGCGCAACGGTCGCTGCCCGTCCTCGGGGATCAGGTAGACGGCCGGGCCGTCGCCGCCGCGCACCTTGACCGCGCCCAACTCCTCCAGGTCCCGCGAGAGGGTGGCCTGGGTGACGCCGACACCGTCGGCGGCGAGCAGGTCGGCCAGTTCGGTCTGCGACCGGATCGCCCGGTCGCGGATCAGCTCCACGATCCGGGCGTGCCGGGCCGCGCGGGTCAGCGGCGCGGTCATCGCGGGCCACCGGCGGCGGTGTCGCCAATCGCGGCGCCGTCCGTCGCGGTTCCCAGCAGGAACGTCAGCAGCGCCTTCTGCACGTGCAGCCGATTCTCGGCCTGGTCGAAGACCGCGCTCTGCGGGCCGTCGAGCACCTCGTCGGTGATCTCCTCGCCTCGGTGCGCGGGCAGGCAGTGCAGCACGATCGCGTCCGGCGCGGCCTGACCGAGCAACTCCTTGTTGACCTGGTACGGCAGGAACGGGGTGATCCGGTCCAACCCGTCGGACTCCTGCCCCATCGACGTCCAGGTGTCGGTGGCCAGCACGTCGGCGTCGCGTACCGCCTGGGCCGGGTCGGTCAGCACCCGCACCGACCCGCCGGTCTCCGCCGCGATCTGGGCGGCCCGTCGCACCACGTCCGGGTCCGGTGCGAACCCGGCCGGGCCGGCGATCCGCACGTGCATCCCGGCCGTCGCCCCGGCCAGCAGGTACGACTGCGCCATGTTGTTCGCGCCGTCCCCCACGTACGCCAGGGTTAGGCCGGCCGTGCCACCGCACCGCTCGCGGACGGTGAGCAGGTCGGCCAGCAGCTGGCACGGGTGGAAACCGTCGGTGAGCGCGTTGACCACCGGCACGGTGGCGCCCGCCGCCACCTCGGCGATCCGCTCGTCACCGTGAGTCCGCAGCACGATCGCCGCGACGTAGCGGGACAGCACCCGCCCCGCGTCGGCGAGCGCCTCACCGCGACCGAAGTGGGTGACCTGGGTGTCCACAACGAGGGGGTGCCCGCCCAGCTCGGCGATCCCGGCGTCGAACGAGATCCTGGTCCGCAGGCTCTGCTTGTCGAAGAGCACCGCCACCGACCGGGGGCCGACCAGCGGCCGGTGGCCGAACCGGTCCGCCTTCATCCGCGCCGCCAGGTCGAGGACCGTGGACTGTTCGGCCGGTGAGAGGTCGTCGTCGCGCAGGAAGTGCCGGGTCATCGAGTCGTCCCCGTCGTGGTGGTCAGGGTGGAGGGTGCGGTCTGCGCGCCGGCGGCGGCCGGGGCGGTCGCGTCCAGTGCGGCGGGCAGCGCCGCGAGGAACGTGTCCGCCTGGGCGGCGGTGAGGATCAGCGGTGGCGCCAGCCGGATCACGCCCGGCTGCACCGGGTTGACCAAGAAGCCGGCTTCCCGCAGGGCGTCGGCCAACACCGACGCCACCGGCGCGGTGAGCGCCACGCCGAGCAGCAGACCGGCACCGCGTACGCCGGCGATCAGCGGGTGGCCCAGCGCCTCGATGCCGCGACGCAGCCGCTCACCGACCCGCTTGACGTTGTCGAGCAGGCCCTCGTTGGCGATGGTCGCCACCACGGCGAGCGCCGCCGCGCAGCTGACCGGGTTGCCGCCGAACGTGGTGCCGTGCGAGCCGGGGGTGAGCAGGTCCGCGGCGGGGCCGAAGGCCAGCGTCGCGCCGATGGGCAGCCCGCCCCCCAGCCCCTTGGCCAGGGTGACCACGTCCGGCTCCACGCCCTCGGCCTGGTGCGCGAACCAGTGCCCGGTACGCCCGACGCCGGTCTGCACCTCGTCGAGGACCAGCAGCGCGCCGTGCCGGGCGGTGATCCGCCGGGCCGCGGCGAGGTAGCCGGCCGGCGGGACGAGCACACCGTTCTCACCCTGGACGGGTTCCAGGATCACCATGGCGGTGGCGTCGGAGACAGCCGCGTCGAGGGCGGCGACGTCGCCGTAGTCGACGTGGGTCACCTCGCCGGGCAGCGGCCGGAACGGGTCGGCCTTGGCCGGTTGGCCGGTCAGCGCGAGCGCGCCCATGGTGCGCCCGTGGAAGCCGCCCCTGGTGGCCACCACGTGGGTACGGCCGGTGCGCCGGGAGAGCTTGAACGCCGCCTCGTTCGCCTCCGCGCCCGAGTTGGCGAAGAAGACCCGGCCCGGTCGACCGGCGAGCGCCAACAGCAGCTCGGCGAGGGCGACCGGCGGCTCGGCCACGTAGAGGTTGGAGACGTGCCCGAGGGTCGCGACCTGCTTCGACACCGCCGCCACCACGGCCGGGTGGGCGTGCCCGAGGGCGTTGACCGCGATGCCGCCCACCAGGTCCAGGTACTCCCGGCCGGCGTCGTCGACCACCACGGCACCGGCGCCGGAGACCAACGCCAACGGCGGTGTGCCGTAGTTGTCCATCATGGACTGCTTCCACCGCTGCGCCAACGTGCTCATGTCGCGTCCGTCCCGTCTCCCGGCACCACCATCGTTCCGAACCCTTCCGAGGTGAACACCTCGAGCAACGTCGAGTGCGCCACCCGACCGTCGACGACGTGCGCGGCGGGCACTCCCCCACGGACCGCCCGCAGGCAGGCCTCCATCTTCGGCACCATCCCCGACTCCAGGCGGGGCAGCAGCTTGGCCAGGTCGTCCGCGACGATCTCGGAGACCAGGCTGGTGGTGTCCGGCCAGTCGGCGTACAGACCGGCCACGTCGGTGAGCACCACGAGCTTCCGGGCCCGCAACGCGATGGCCAACGCCGCGGCGGCGGTGTCCGCGTTGAGGTTGTGCAGCACCCCGTCCACGTCCGGCGCCACCGTGGAGATCACCGGAATCCGACCGGCAGCGATCAGGTCGGTCACCGCGGACACGTCGACCGACTCGACGTCCCCGACCTGGCCGACGTCGACCGGCATCCCGTCCACGTACGCCGGACGGCGCACCGCGGTGAACAGCCGGGCGTCCTCACCGGAGAGGCCGACGGCGTACGGACCGTGCGAGTTGATCAAACCCACCAGCTCCCGGCCCACCTGACCGACCAGCACCATCCGGACGACGTCCATCGCCTCGGCGGTGGTCACCCGCAGACCACCCCGGAACTCGCTGGCGATGCCGAGGCGACCCAGCATCGCCGAGATCTGCGGACCCCCACCGTGCACCACCACGGGCTTCAGACCCGCGTAGCGCAGGAAGACCATGTCGGCCGCGAACGCCCGCTGCAACTCCGGATCGGTCATCGCGTTGCCGCCGTACTTGACCACGACGGTGGAGCCGGAGAAGCGCGCCAACCAGGGCAGCGCCTCGATCAGCGTCTCCGCCTTGACCTGGGCGCGAGCCAAATCGCTGCTGAGACTCATGTCGAATACGCCGAGTTCTCGTGCACGTACGCGTGGGAGAGATCGTTGGTCCAGATCGTGGCGGCCGACGTACCCGCGTGCAGGTCGATCCGGATGGTCACGTCCCGCCCGGTCAGGTCGACCTTCGAGCGGTCCTCGGCGGCGGCGCCGCCCCGGCACACCCACACCCCGTTGACCGCCACGTCCACCTCGTCCGGCTCGAACGCGGCGGCGGTCGTGCCGACGGCCGCGAGGATCCGACCCCAGTTGGGGTCGTTGCCGAACAGCGCCGTCTTGACCAGGTTGTTGCGGGCCACCGTACGGCCCACCTCGACCGCCTCGTCCTCGTCCGCCGCGCCGACCACGTCGATGGCGACCTGCTTGGTGGCGCCCTCGGCGTCGGCCACCAACTGCTGGGCCAGGTCGTGGCAGGCCGCGGTGACGGCGGCGGCCAGCTCGGTGGGCGTCGGCTCGATGCCGCTCGCGCCGCTGGACAGCAGCAACACCGTGTCGTTCGTGGACATGCAGCCGTCGGAGTCGACCCGGTCGAAGGTGACCCGGGTGGCCGCCCGCAACGCCTCGTCCAGCGTCGCCGGACCGGCCACCGCGTCGGTGGTCAGCACGCAGAGCATGGTGGCCATCCCCGGCGCGAGCATTCCGGAGCCCTTGGCCATGCCGCCGACGGTCCAGCCGCTGCCTCGGGTCACGGTGGTCTTCGGCCGGGTGTCCGTGGTCATGATCGCCTCGGCGGCGACGAGGCCGCCATCACGGGACAGCCCGCGGATCGCCGAGCGGACCCCCGGCAGCAGCTTCGGCATCGGCAGCCGCTCACCGATCAGGCCGGTCGAGCAGACCGCGACGTCACCGGCACCGAGGATCAGCCGTGGGCTGACCGCGGTCAGCGCGGCGGCGGTGTGCTCGGCCGTGGCGTGCGTGTCCTGGAAGCCACCCGGGCCGGTGCAGGCGTTGGCGCCGCCGGAGTTGAGCACCACGGCGCGGACCACACCGCCCTGCACGACCTGCTGGCTCCAGCGCACCGGCGCGGCCTTGACCCGATTGGTGGTGAAGACACCGGCGACACCGGCGTCCGGGCCGTCGTTGACCACGAGGGCGACGTCCGGGCCGCCGCTGGCCTTGAGCCCGGCGGCCACGCCGGCCGCCCGGAACCCCCGAGGGGTGGTGACACTCATGGCGCGGTCCCCCAGATCGACAGGCCCGTCGTCTCCGGCAGGCCGAGCATCAAATTGGCGTTCTGTACGGCCTGACCAGCCGCGCCCTTGCCCAGGTTGTCCAACGCGCTGAGCACGATCAGACGACCCGAGTCGACGTCGACGGTGGCCTGCAGGTGACACGAGTTGGAGCCCAGGGTGGCCGCGGTGTGCGGCCAGCGGCCCTCCGGCAGGACGTGCACGAACGGCGCGTCCGCGTACGCCCGCGCCAGCACGTCCTGCGGGTCGACGCCGCGCGCCGGCACCGCGGTGACCGTGGCCAGGATGCCGCGCGGCATCGGCGCCAGGACCGGGGTGAACGACAGGCCTGTCGCGCCGGTGGCCTGCTTGATCTCCGGGACGTGCTGGTGGGTGCCCACCCGGTACGGCGACAGGTCGCCCATCACCTCGCTGGCCAACAGGTGCGGCTTCGCCGCCCGGCCGGCGCCGGAGGTGCCGGAGGCGGCGACCACCACCACGTCGGCGGGGCTGGCCGCGCCGTCGGCGATCAGCGGCGCGAGCGCCAGGGTGATCGCGGCGGCGTAGCAGCCGGTGTTCGCCACCCGGGTGGAACCGGCGATCAACTCCCGCTGGCCGGGCAGCTCGGGCAGGCCGTAGGTCCACTGCCCGGCGTGCGTGCCGCCGTAGTACTGCGCCCAGGCGTACGGGTCGGCCAGCCGGTGGTCCGCACCCAGGTCGACGATCCGCACCTCGGCCGGAAGGTGGGCCGCGAGGGCGGCCGACTGGCCATGCGGCAGGGCCAGGAAGACCAGGTCCGCGTCGGCCAGGGCCGTCGGGTCGGTCTCGCCGAGCACCAGGTCGAGCCCGGTGAGCTGCGGGTGCACCACGTCCACGCGGTGCCCGGCCTGGCTGTGCGCGGTGGCGGCGACCAGGTCGAACTCCGGGTGCCCGGCGACCAGGCGCAGCAGCTCACCCCCGGCGTACCCGCTCGCTCCGGCGACCGCGACTCGGATCCCCATACTCACCTCCGCATGACTATGCAGCGAAGATTAACAAGGACGACACAGGACTGCAAGTTAATACACTGCCCTGCATGATGATGTACTCCCAAGCCCGGGCGAGCGAGAGCCTTTCATGCTTCCGGCTCCTCGGGCTGCGGAGAGCCGATCTCAGTCCTCCGGTAGGAGCGGGTGTGGCGCGCGGGCCAGCCAAGGAACCGGTCGAACATGTCACTGGCGCACCCGGTGGTGGTGGGGTTGAGCTTGTGCAGGTCGTCGATGGCGTCATGGAGCAGGCTGGCCAGGTAGAGGAACAGGCTGACCGGGTTGCCGTCGTACTCGGTGACGAGAGCGAGCTTCGCCCGCCCACAGGGCCAGGGTTGGCCGCAGGCACGGCAGAGCCAGATCGGGCGCAGCGGGGTGTGCTCTCTGGGCCGGTCTCGCTCCTGGGCGCTCACTTTTTCCCCACTCAGTTGGTCGGGCTTGGAATGTCAGCGGAACGGGCGAGAGCCCACGTAGTCGCCACGCCTTGCACAGCGGCTTCTGCTCTCACCCGTTCGGCCGTGCGTCTACACAAGCCCCGACGGTCGCTGGTGCCCAGCGCGGCAACGGCGCAGAACTGATGCATCCCCATTGCGTCACGCGGTGTGAGCTGGATGAATGGACCGTGACGGATAGCGACGAAGGGAGTCGGTAGGTGGCGGACCGGCGTCGGCACCGACTTGCCCAGCGCCGCAAGACGATCGGCCTGAGCCAGGAACGCCTCGCCGAAGCCCTCGGCGTCGACCGCTCCACCATCGTGCGGTGGGAACGGGCGGAGACTGACCCGCAGCCCTGGCACCGACCGCGTCTCGCTGCGGCCCTCAAGCTGTCGATCGAGGAACTGGCTGACCTCCTGGCCGACGTCGGCCAGGCACCGTCACCGCCCGACGAGCGTCTCGGCTACGTGCTGCGCCACCCCGCCCGCGTCGACCTGATCGCCGTGGCGTACCTGAGGGAGCGCGTACGACGCCTCGACGAGCGCTACGACCAGACGCCCTCGACGCTCCTGCTCGCCGAGGCCGGGCAACTCCACGGTCAGGCAATCTTCCTTCGCCAGCACGCCAGCAACGGGCCGGTTCAACGCGAGTTGGCGGCAGCGGTCGCCGAGTCCGCGACGTTGATGGGTCAACTCGTCTGGGACGCCTCGCAGCGGCGCGACCATGTCGCCAGCGCCGCCTACTTCGACCAAGCGATCGGCGCAGCCCAGGAAACGTGCGACTCGGTCACCGAGGCCAACGCGTTGCTCCGCAAGAGCTACCTCGCCCTCTACGGCAGCAGGCAACCCAACACCGGTCTTACTCTGACCACCCGCGCCGCCGCGGTCAGCCACAGCGACAGTCACGTCATTGCCGGTCTCGCCCAACTACATCGGGCTGAGGCACACGCGATGCTCGGTCAGGCCGGGGATTGCTCCGACGCTCTCGGTACCGCTGAAACTCACTTCGCCGCCGTCGATGCCCGAGATCCAGCCACCGACATCTTCTGCCCCAGCCATTACGCGAGACTGGCGGGCTCCTGCTGGCTCTCCCTCAACAAGCCGGACAAAGCCGTCTCAGCGCTCGAGAACGCCCGGCAACTGATCGCCGCACGCCGCAAATCCACCGCCGTCATACTCGGCAATCTCGCCCTCGCCAGCATCCTTCAACGCGACGTCGACGCCGCAACGTCCTACCTGCTGCAGGCCATCGACGTCATCGAGCGGACCCGCGCCGGGGGTGGACTGAACCTCGCCTTTGCCGCCGCCCGACAGCTACGCCCCTGGCGCGACGAGCCCTCGGTCCAGGACGTGAACGACCGACTCCTCACCCTCATGAGCCCGTAGGAGCACCATCGTGACCGACATCGACCGCGCCAAACACGCCGTTCGGCAAGAGGTATGGGACCTCCTCGAACGTGACGGCGCTGCCCCACTGGGCGTGCACGGTCACATCCCTGACTTCGTCGGCAAGGAAGAAGCCGCGGCCCGTCTCGCGGAGTTGGAAGAGTGGAAGAACGCACGAGTTATCAAGTGCAACCCGGACCGAGCGCAGCTTCCCGTCCGCGTGCGAGCCCTGCAGGAAGGCAAGCTGCTCTACATGGCGGTCCCGAGACTCGCTACACCCAAGCCCTTCTATCTGCTCGACCCCGTCAGCCTCACCGCACCGATCGAGACCGCAGTGACGAGCAGCGGTGCGCCGCAGGTCGCTCCCACCGTCGGACCCGACGAGATGCATCCGGTGGACCTCATTGTCTGTGGCAGCGTCGCTGTCAGCCGCCGCAGCGGCGTGCGGGTCGGCAAGGGCGCCGGCTACTCCGACCTGGAGATCGCCCTCCTCACCGATGCCGGCCTCGTCACCACCGAGACCGTTATCGCCACCACGATCCACCAGACCCAACTACTCGAGGATGATCTGCCCGACGCGGAGCATGACTTCAGCGTCGACTTCGCGATCACGCCGAACGAGGTAGTGGCTTGCAGACCCGACCGGGGACGGCCGTCCGGCATTATCAGATCAAATCTTCGTCAGGATCAGCTCGACAGTATTCCTATACTGCGCGCCTGAAGACGGCAGGACACCTGGCTCGCCCTAGTCAAAGCTACTCAGTCACGGCACCATCTGACGGTGCCACGAAACTGGAACGCTTCACGTTCATCCATTGAATAGCTACCCACAAGGACCTCCCTCCGGGGGTGTCGTATTCAATCCACCGAAAAGACTCTGGCCAGGTGACGAATCACCTGGCCAGAGCCCTGATTGCAGGTGCGCCGCCAGCGACTCCGACCCCCGAACCCGCGGATCAGAGAGATCGCGGACCGGGCCGCGCCGACCCCCGTCAGGCGCCGCGCAGGGTGGCGCCGAGGCGCTCGGCCGCGACGGCGACCGCCGCGTCCCGTGCCGCGACCGCCTCCTCGACGGTCAGCGTCCGGTCCGGTGCCCGGAAGGTGAGCTTGTACGCCAGCGACCGGCGGCCGGCGCCGAGCTGAGCGCCGGAGTACACGTCGAACAGTCGCACGTCCTCCAGCAGCTCACCGGCGCCCGCCTCCAGGGCCCGGCGCACCTGCTCGGCCGGCACCGACTCGTCCACGACCAGCGCCACGTCGATCAGCGCCGGCGGGAAGCCGGAGACCGTCGGCGCGGGCGTCACCGGGGTCGCCGGCAGCGCGTCGAGGTTCAGCTCCATCGCGCTGGTGCGGCGGGGCAACTCCAACGTCGCGACCACCACCGGGTGCAGCTCACCGGCGTGTCCGACGACCGAGCCGTCGACCCGCAGCTCGGCGCAGCGACCCGGGTGCCACGGGGCGTACTCGGCGGCGCGCACCTCGACCCGCTCGCCGGGGATCCCGGCGGCGGCCAGCACGTCACGGGCCGCCTCGATCGCGTCCGCCCACCCGGCCGGTCGACCCGGCCCCCACCAGCCGGCGGGGTCCAGGTCGCCGGTGAGCACCACCGCGACGTGCACCGGCTGCGCCGGCACCACCGCGTCGGCGGCGGCGAACTCCTCGTCGGTGGGGCGCCGGTCCACGCCCATCGCCGGCGGGCTGCCGGCACCGATGCGCGGGTGGAAGACCGCACCGATCTCGTAGAGGGCGAGGTCGCGGTGACCCCGGCCGAGGTTGCGCTTGAGGATGCCGAGCAGCGGACCGAGCAGCGTGGTGCGCAGCAGCGGCTCCTCCTCGGACAGTGGGTTGGCCAGCCGCACCGCGGGTCGACGCGTGTCGTCGGCCGGCAGGCCGAGCTGGTCGGCGAGTTCCGGCGACACGAACGGGTGCGCGAGCACCTCCACGTACCCCCGCTCGGCCAGCGACCCGGCGACGGCCCGGCGGCGGCGCTGCCGCGGGGTCAGACCGCGGCCCGGAGGCGCGGTGGGCAGCACCGACGGCACCCGGTCGTACCCGTCGAGGCGGACCACCTCCTCGACCAGGTCGGCCGGATCGGTCAGGTCGGGCCGCCAGGTCGGTGGGGTGACGCTCAGCACCGTCCCGACGCCGCTGGCCACGCCGACCGCGCCCGGGTCCTCGGACAACCGGTCCGCGCCCTGCGCGACAGTGCAGCCGACCCGCTCCAGCAGGGCGACCACCCGCGCCGGCGGGTACTCGACGCCGACCCGCCGGGTCGGCAGGTCCGCCGGAAGGCTGATCGGGGTACGCGGGCGAACGTGGTCGATGTCCAGGATCTCCGCGCTCGGCGTGCCCCCGCCGTGCTCGGTGAGCAGCCGCACGGCACGCTCCAACGCGACCAGCGCCACGGCCGGGTCGACGCCCCGCTCCCAGCGCTTCGCGGCCTCGCTGAACAGCTTGTGCCGGCGGGCCGTGCGCCCGACCATCGCCGGGTCCCAGTGCGCCGCCTCGAAGAGCACTGTGGTGGTTTCGGCGACGACCTCGCTGGTCTCGCCGCCCATCACCGCGGCGAGGGAGATCGGCCCGGTGTCATCGCAGATCACCATGTCGTCGGCGGTGAGCACCCGGTTGACGCCGTCCAGGGTGGTCAGCTTCTCCCCCGCCTCGGCGCGGCGAACCACCAGCGGCCCGACGATCCGGTCGGCGTCGAAGGCGTGCATCGGCTGGCCCAGCTCCAACATCACGTAGTTGGTGATGTCGACGGGCAGCGAGATGCTGCGGATGCCGGCGGTGACGAGCCGCTGCTGCATCCAGGACGGCGTGGGCGCGGTCGGGTCGACCCCGCGCACCAGGCGGGCCGTGAACCGGTCGCAGCCGACCGTGTCGCGGACCTCCACCGGGTACGCCGGCGTCTCGGTGCCGCCCGGAGCCGGCGCCAGGGCCGGGTCACGCAGCGGCACGTCGAACGCGTGCGACAGCTCCCGGGCCAGGCCGCGCAGGCTCAGCGCGTACCCCCGGTCGGGGGTGATCTCCAGGTCGAGCACGACGTCGTCGAGGCCGACCACCGGGCGCGCGTCGTCGCCGGGCTTGGCCGTCACGTCCGGCCCCAGCACGATGATGCCGGAGTGGTCGTCGCCCAGGCCCAGCTCCTTGGCCGAGCAGATCATGCCCGCCGAGTTGTGCCCGTACGTCTTGCGGGCGCCGATGGCGAAGCCGCCGGGCAGCACGCCGCCGGGCAGGATCACCACCACCCGGTCGCCCGGGGCGAAGTTGCGGGCCCCGCACACGATCTCCTGCGGTTCGCCGGTGCCGTTGGCGGCACCCACGTCGACCCGGCAGAACCGGATCGGCTTCTTGAAGCCGGTGAGCTCCTCGATCTCGCGGACCTCACCCACGACCAACTGGCCGGTGACCGTCTCGGCCAGGTCCACCACGGAATCGACCTCGATGCCGAGGTCGACCAGGGCCTGCTCCAGGTCACTGGTGGGCAGGTCGGCGGGGAGGTCGACGTACTCCCGCAGCCAACTGACAGAAACTCGCATGACTTCAGACCACCGTTCCCGTGTCTCGTACCCGCATCGCCTACGCCCCGGTCCCGAGCGCGCGGCTGAACCGCACGTCGCCCTCGAAGAGATGGCGGATGTCGCTGACCCCGTGCCGGACCATCAGGGTCCGGTCGATGCCCATGCCGAAGGCGAATCCGGAGTAGACCTCCGGGTCGACGCCGCAGGCGCGCAGCACCCGCGGGTTGACCATGCCGCAGCCACCCCACTCGACCCACTGCGGGCCGTCGCGGTGCTCCGGGAACCACACGTCGAACTCCGCCGACGGCTCGGTGAACGGGAAGTAGTGCGGCCGCCACCGGGTCTTCGCCTCCGGGCCGAACATCGCCCGGGCGAAGTGGTCCAGCGTGCCCCGCAGGTGCGCCATCGTGATGCCCTTGTCGACCACCAGGCCCTCGGCCTGGTGGAACACCGGACTGTGGGTGGCGTCGATCTCGTCGGTGCGGTAGACGCGGCCCGGCACGATCACGTAGATCGGCGGCTTGCGGCTGAGCATCGTACGGGTCTGCACCGTGGACGTGTGCGTGCGGAGAACGAGGCCGGAGCCCTCCGGTGCGATGTGGAAGGTGTCCATCAACCCGCGCGCCGGGTGGTCGGCGGGGATGTTCAACGCGTCGAAGTTGACCCACTCCAGGTCGACCTCGGGCCCCTCGGCCACCTCGTAGCCCATCCCCACGAAGAGGTCGCTGATCGACTCCATCAGGGTGCTCAACGGGTGCCGGGCGCCCCGGGGACGCCGGTCGTAGGGCAGGGTGACGTCCACCCGCTCCTCGACCAGCACCCGCTGGGCCTGCTCACGCTCCAGCACTTCGGCGCGGTCGGTGTACGCGGTCTCGATCGCGCGGCGGGCCTCGTTGACCCGCTTGCCGGCGTCGGACTTCGCGGCCGGCGGCAGTGCGCCGATCTCCCGGCGCGCGAGGGAGACCGGTGACCGGTCACCCAGGTGCACCGAGCGCAGCGCGGTCAGCGCGTCCGGGTCGGCGGCCGCCGTGAACGCCTTCGTGGCGTCCGCGACGGCCTCGTCCAGGGCGGCGGGGTCGAGCAGGGCGACCTGCTTCGGGTCGTACGGATCGTTGCGGTAGCTCATGGCGTACGGGCACTCCCTCACGGCGGCGCCAGCCCTCACCGGGGCGGCTAAGCGAGTCTACGGACGCGCGGCTGTGCCGCAGCCCGCCGGTAGGAGTTGTGCAGGGAGCAGGTCAGGCCCGCCGCCCGCCGACACCGGCGGGCTGGCTAAACGAACGCCGTGTCGCGTTCATGGACGGACGCTCTCCCCTGCTGTCGGTCGCGCCGGAGGCAATCACCTCAGCGCTGTGCTCTCGCTGAAGCGTACAGGCAGACCGCGGCGGCGGCAGCCAGGTTGAGGCTCTCCGCGCGCCCGTACAGCGGCACCCGCACCCGGGCGTCGGCGGCGGCGGTCAACTCCTCGGGCAGGCCGTGCGCCTCGGAGCCGAACAACCAGGCGGTGGGCCCGACGAGCCGCCCGTAGTCGGTCAGGTCGTCCAGGTCGCTGTCGCCGTACCCCGTGGTGGCGAAGATCGACAGCCCGGCGGCGCGCAGCGCGTCGACCACCGCGACCGGGTCGGTGGCGCGCACCACGTCGACGTGGAAGAGGCTGCCGGCCGAGGCCCGCACACACTTGCCGTTGTACGGGTCGACGGCGTCCCCGGCGAAGACCACCGCACCCGCACCGGCCGCGTCGGCGGTGCGCAACACCGTGCCGGCGTTGCCCGG
Source organism: Micromonospora sp. NPDC007208 (assembly GCF_042869175.1). NCBI lineage: Bacteria > Bacillati > Actinomycetota > Actinomycetes > Micromonosporales > Micromonosporaceae > Micromonospora > Micromonospora sp. NPDC007208. The sequence goes on from NZ_JBIAFG010000021.1 coordinate 27,334, forward strand.
GTCGCGGATCTCGGCGAGCACCGCCACCAGCCGGGGCGCACCCGCGAGCGCCTGCTCCAGCGACACGTCCAGGTGCCGGCAGACGGCCACCAGCCCCTGCGGGGCGACGGTCTCGGCCAGCGCCGCGAGGGCGTCGTCGGTCACCTCGGAGACCGGCACGTCGGCGCGGGCCGCCGTGGCGGCCAGCTCCGGATACCTGTCGAGCGCGGTGGTCGTACCGAAGAGTTCGGTGACCACCCCCGGCCGCGCGAGGGCCTCGCGGACCGCCTGTGGGCCCTCGGCCAGGAAACGGCCTGTGGCGTCGCGGTCCCGGCGGCGTTGCAGGCGACGGGCGGCGACAACCCTGGGGGTACGCGGGGTGAAGGCCATGGTGTGCGTTCCTCCGACACGATTGAGGCGCCCCCCGGACGGCGGTGCCGACACGGGAGACGCCTCGCTCTGGTGCGTGGGGATCAGGCGGCCTGAGCCGCCGCGCCGCCGGTGCCCTCGGCCGCGACCGCGGCCCGGGCCAGCTCGACGATCGCCGCGAAAGAGGCGGCGTCGTTGACAGCCATGTCGGCCAGGATCTTGCGGTCGACCTCGATGCCGGCCAGACGCAGGCCCTGGATCAGACGGTTGTAGGTCATCCCGTTGGCCCGGGCGCCCGCGTTGATCCGCTGAATCCACAGCTGCCGGAAGTCGCCCTTGCGGTCGCGACGGTCCCGGTAGGCGTACTGCATCGAGTGCAGCACCTGCTCCTTGGCCTTGCGGTACAGGCGGGAGCGCTGACCACGGTAACCGCTCGCGGTCTCCAGCAGGGTACGACGCTTCTTCTGGGCGTTTACAGCCCGCTTGACGCGTGCCATCTCAACTCCTTATTACGTAAAGGTGGCGCGCGTCAGCGGCCGAGCAGCTTCTTGATGCGCTTGACGTCGGCCTTGGCCAGCACGACCGTGCCGGTCAGCCGGCGGGTCTGGGTGGAGGGCTTCTTCTCCAGGTTGTGGCGGAGGCCGGCCTGCTGGGCAACGATCTTGCCCTTGCCGGTCACCTTGACCCGCTTACCCATACCCGTGTGGCTCTTCATCTTCGGCATGTGGAACGTCTTCTCCCCTGTTACTCGCTGCTGGTGTCGGCGGCGAGGCCGGTGTCACCGGCTGCTGCGGTCTCGCTGACCGCCGCGGTCTCATCGGCTTCCGGAGCGGCGGACTCGTCCGCTGCCCGGTCCCGAGGTCCGCCGCGAGACGCCGTAGCGGCGACCGCGGAGGCCTTGACGGCCCGATGCGGGGCGAGAACCATGATCATGTTCCGGCCGTCCTGCTTCGGAGCGGCCTCGACGTATCCCAGTTCCGTGATCTCGGACTCGAGCCGGCGCAGGAGCCGGTAACCCAGCTCCGGGCGGCTCTGCTCGCGACCGCGGAACATGATCGTCACCTTGACCTTGTCGCCCGCCTTGAGGAACCGCACCACGTGACCCTTCTTGGTCTCGTAGTCGTGCGGGTCGATCTTCGGCCGAAGCTTCATTTCCTTGATGACGGTCTGCTGCTGGTTACGCCGCGCTTCGCGCGCCTTGAGTGCGCTCTCGTACTTGAACTTGCCGAAGTCCATGAGCTTGCACACCGGCGGGCGCGCCATCGGCGCAACCTCGACCAGGTCCAGATCGACGTCCGCGGCCAGCTGAAGAGCGCGCTCCAGCGGGACGATGCCCACCTGCTCACCCTCTGGGCCGACCAGTCGGACCTCACGTGCCCGGATCTGCTCGTTCACGCGTGGTTCGACGCTGATGGGGCCTCCTCGAGTCGTTTCTGCTCTGTCGCCGACCCCTGCGGCTCCCAGGAGGGAACCGACCCGAAAAGCAGAAGGCCCCGGCGCATGCCAGGGCCCGCTCGACCGGTCAGCACGATCACAAGGATCGCGCACCCGGCTCCGGGACATGCCCGGAACCGGTGACCGGACCCGGCCACCGTAGCGGCGACTCGGGTGGGAGCAGGCGCTCCGCTTTCAAGGCTGTCTGCTCGCACGCGGAGACAGCCTGGTCGACTCGATAACACTACACCGGCGCCCCGGCCACCCCCAAACCGGGCACGACCTGCGGCCTGGCACCAGCCGAGACGCCGCTGCGGCACCGGGCCGAAGCGCCGGCCTCGGCGCCGGTGCGCCGGCCGCCGGTGCGCCGGTGCGCCGGCCGCCGCGTTGTGTCGCCAAGATCCGCGCACTTTCCCTGAAGTTGCTGCCTCAGGCTGGTGGGAGGCAGCAACTTCAGGGAAGTTGTCCGGATCTTGACGAGTCGGCGCGGCCGGGTGGGCGACGACGCGGGGCACCGGGGGCAGTGCCGCTGCGGGACGGCCGGTGGGCGACTTGACGGCCGTAGACCGTCGGGGGGCAGTGCCGCCCGGGGGCACACTTAGCCGCGAGGCGGCGATGGGCGGCGCCCCGCGAGCCCGCGATTGGCGCGATCGGGCGGTGCGGCCGGGTCAGCGGCCGACGGCGCGTTCGGCGAGGTGGGCCTGGTGCGCCTCGTGCAGCCGGCGCAGCGCGCGGACCCCGTCGACGGCCAACTCCTTGTCGGCGGCCTGCAACGCGACCATCGGCAGCAGGTCGTCGTCGTGCAGCTCCAGGCTGGCCCACGGCGCGCCCCGGTCGAAGCGGACGCCCCGGACAACCTCCCAGGGCAGCTCGTAGGAGCTGATGACGTTACGGACCCGGATGCTCCGTGCGTCCGCCTCCACCCGGGGACGGGTGAACAGCAGGAAGCCCAGCGCACCGAAGATGCCCAGGCCGATCATGGCGATCTGGTCGCCGCGCTGGAAGCTGCCGTAACCGTCGCCGGTCGGGCCACTCAGCGAGGTGGCGACCAGACCGAACACCACCACCAGGGCAGCCGCCGCCGACCAGCAGACCACGCGGATGCGGCGGGGCTTCAGGCGGACCAGTTCGGTTTCACTCACCCCACCAGTCTGCCACCCGCACTCGCCCATCAAACGCACCACCCGCCGAGCCACCACCCCCAGCCCACCCCGAACACGCGGGTCCGGTTCGCAGGGGTCCACGCCCGAGACCTCAAGATCGTGCTCGATCCAGGATCTAGTGGCCTCCGTCGAACGCGAGGCCACTACTTCAATGATCGAGCGCGATCTTGCCGGTCTGGGTGTGGCCGCCCCGCGCGCCGCGCCTCAATCCCACACGAGATCCACTCGACATCAAGGAAGCGGGGGTGTCCCGGGCGTGCGGACACCCCCGTTTCAAGGAACCCGAGTTGATCAAGCGCCGGCCGCGCCGCAGACGCGGGCGCGAACGGGGACGGGGACGGGGACGGGGACGGGGACGGTCAGAGGCGGCAGGCGTGGATGTTGGTGACGAGGATGGCGCGGGCGCCCAGCTCGTACAGCTCGTCCATGATGCGGTGCACGTCGTCGCGGAGCACCATCGCCTGCACGGCCACCCAGCCCTCGCGGTGCAGCGGCGACACGGTGGGCGACTCGATGCCCGGGGTGAGCCCGCTGGCCCGGTCCAGCAGGCCGGCCGGCACGTCGTAGGCGAGCATCACGTAGCGGCGGGCCACCAGCACACCGTGCAGGCGGCGCAGCAACTGCTCGGCCTGGGGTTGAGCGGGCGCGCCGGCGCGCCGGACCAGCACCGCCGACGAGCGCAGCAGCGGCTCACCGAAGACCACCAGGCCCGCCTGGCGCAGGGTCGCGCCGGTCTCCACCACGTCCGCGATCACGTCGGCGACGCCGAGGCGTACGGCGTTCTCCACGGCGCCGTCGAGGCGGATCACGTCGGCCTTGACGCCCACCTCGCCGAGGTGCCGCTCGACCAGCCCCGGGTACGCGGTGGCGATCCGGTGACCGCCCAACTCCTGGACGGAGGCGATGTCGTCGGGGCGCGCGGCGAAGCGGAAGGTGGCCCGGCCGAAGGCGAGGTCGACGACCTCCTCGGCCGGCGCGGCCGAGTCGATCAGCAGGTCCCGGCCGGTGATGCCGAGGTCGAGGTCACCGGAGCCGACGTAGGTGGCGATGTCCTTGGGGCGCAGGTAGAAGAATTCGACGTCGTTGGCCTCGTCCCGGCAGACGAGGTCCTTGGGGTCGGTGCGCTGGCGGTAGCCCGCCTCGCGCAGCATCTGGGCGGCCGGTTCGGCCAGGGTGCCCTTGTTGGGAATGGCGACACGCAGCATGACGGAGCGCTCCTTCGATCCGGATGGCGATCAACGGGGGTGGGGGCACTCACAGATGTCGGTAGACGTCCTTGAGTTCGAGACCACTGGCGAGCATCAGCACCTGGACCTGGTAGAGCAGCTGGGAGATCTCCTCGGCGGTGCGCTCCGGACCCTCGTGCTCGGCGGCCATCCACGACTCGGCCGCCTCCTCGACGACCTTCTTGCCGATGAAGTGCACGCCCTTGTCCAGCGCGGCGACGGTGCCCGAGCCCGGGGTGCCGGCGGCGGCCTTGGCCTGCAGCTCGGCGAACAACTCCTCGAACGTCTTCACGGGGAACGATTCTTCCAGTCACCCGGGCGGCGCCCCGCGTCCGGGTCCGCCGGAATCCAGCAAGCGGACAATTTCCTACCACCATGGTAGGGCAATTGTCGATCGATGCTCGTGGAGCTCTACGCTGTCCGCCATGGCCAGCAGCTCACGTCTCCTCGCGCTCACCCTCGCCGGTGCCGCCGTCGTAGCCACCGCCGGGTGCGCGCCACAGGACGAGAAACCCACCCCCACTGTCACCGCGGCGCCGTCCTGCGCCAAGGACAGCCTGCCCACGCGTACGCCGGGCAAGCTGACCATCGCCACCGACCAGCCCGCGTACGAGCCGTGGTTCTCCGACGACAAGCCGGACAGCGGCGAGGGCTTCGAATCCGCCGTCGCGTACGCGGTGGCCGAGAAGCTCGGCTACGCCCGCGCCGACGTCACCTGGACCCGGGTCAAGTTCGACACCGCGATCGCGCCGGGGCCGAAGGACTTCGACTTCGACATCAACCAGTTCTCCATCACCGAGGAGCGCAAGCGGGCGGTGGACTTCTCCGCGCCGTACTACCTGGTGCGGCAGACCGTCATCGCGTTGAAGTCGTCGAAGATCGCCGGTAAGAAGTCGTTGGCCGAGCTGCGCGACGCCCGGCTCGGCGCACAGGTGGGCACCACCAGCTACCAGGCGATCACCGACGTGATCAAGCCAACCGCCAAGCCGCAGGTCTACAACAGCAACGACGATGCCAAGAAGGCACTGCAGAACGGGCAGTTGGACGGTCTGGTGGTGGATCTTCCGACCGCCTTCTACATCACCGGCGCGGAGATCACCGACGCGACGATCGTCGGCCAGGTGCCGCAGGTCGGCACGCCCGAGGCGTTCGGGTTGCTGCTGGACAAGAACTCCCCACTGACCTCCTGCGTGACCGCCGCGGTCGGTCAGCTCACCACGGCGGGCACGCTGAAGGAGCTGGAGCAGAAGTGGCTCGCCCAGGTGGCGGGCGCGGCCGAGCTGCGGTGACGCTTCTGGATCATGTTCCGTCCGAGGCGCAGCTGCGGCGGTCGGCGTACCGGCGTCGGCAGACCGTCTACAGCGTGCTGGTCGCGGCATTCTCGACGGCGGCGCTCGGCACGCTGCTGGTGATCGCGGTGACCGGGGCGCCGGGCTGGGACCGGGTCCGGCGGTCGTTCCTGGATCCGGAGATCGCCCGCGACGCGCTGCCGACGGTGCTGAGCGGGCTCTGGCTCAACGTACGGCTGCTGGTCTGCTGCGCGGTCGGCGCGCTGCTGCTCGGGCTGGTGATCGCCGTGCTGCGGACGCTACGCGGGCCGGTCTTCTTCCCGGTCCGCGCGCTGGCCGCCGGCTACACCTACACCTTCCGCGGCCTACCGCTGATCATCGTGTTGTACCTGCTCACCCTCGGCGTGCCGGGGCTGCGGTTGCAGGGCATGCCACCGGTGCTGGTGCTGGGTGGGATCGCGTTGGTCCTCACCTACGGCGGCTACCTCGCCGAGGTGTTCCGGGCCGGCATCGAGTCGGTGCACTCCAGCCAACTCGCCGCGGCCCGCTCGTTGGGCCTGACCTACCGGCAGACGATGCGGCACGTGGTCCTGCCGCAGGCCGTCCGCCGGGTGGCGCCACCCCTGCTCAACGACGTGGTGGCGTTGCAGAAGGACGTCGGGCTGGTGTCGCTGGCCGGGCCGATCGACGCGGTCCGCGCCGCGCAGATCGCCACCGCCCAGACCTTCAACTACACGCCGTACGTCGTGGCGGGGGTGCTCTTCGTGCTGCTCGCGATCCCGCTGATCGCGGTCACCGACTGGGCGACGCTGCGCGCGGCCCGCCGACAGTCAGGGGGCTGAGCCATGGCGTTGTTGCGCTGTCGAGGGCTGCGCAAGGAGTTCGGCGGGCACGTCGTGCTCGACCAGCTCGACCTGACCGTCGCCGAGCACCAGGTGGTGGCCCTGATCGGCGCGTCCGGGTCCGGCAAGTCGACCCTGCTGCGCTGCGTCAACCTGCTCGACGAACTCGACGACGGCACCATCGAGTTGGACGGGGTGGACATCTCCGATCCCCGGGTGGACCCGGACCAGGTCCGGCGGCGGATCGGCATGGTGTTCCAGGCGTACAACCTCTTTCCGCACCTGAGCGTGCTGGACAACATCACCCTCGCGCCGCGCCGGGTACACCGGCGGGGCCGGGCGGAGGCCGAGGCGCAGGCCCGGGAGTTGCTCGACCGGGTGGGGCTCGGCGCCAAGGCGGACGCCTACCCGGACCGGCTCTCCGGCGGGCAGCAGCAGCGGGTGGCGATCGTCCGGGCGCTGGCCAACTCACCTCGGCTGATGCTGCTCGACGAGGTCACCTCCGCGCTGGACCCGGAGCTGGTCGGTGAGGTGCTGGCGATGATCCGCGACCTGAAGGCCGACGGCATGACCATGGTGCTGGCCACCCACGAGATGGGCTTCGCCCGGGAGGTCGCCGACGAGGTGTGCTTCCTCGACGCCGGGCGGGTCGTCGAGAGCGGCCCGCCCGAGCAGGTGCTCGGCGAGCCGACGCAGCCCCGTACCCGGCAGTTCCTGCGCCGGATCATCGAGGCCGGCCGGCTCTGAAGGCGGGCCTTCAGAGCCGGCCGAGTGGCAGAGCCGGCCGAGCCGCGGCAGAGGCGGCAGAGGCGTCAGCCGCCGAAGCCGACCCGCTGGGCGTTGCCCGCCGCCACGGTCCGCACGGCCAGCGCCGCGTCGAGGGCCGCGACGGTCGCGGCCCAGCCCTTGTCCTCCGCCGAGCCGGGCAGACCGGCGCGGTCGCGGGCCTGCTCGATGGTCTCCACTGTCAACACGCCGTGCGCCACCGGCTTGCCCTCGTCCAGCGCCACCCGGGTCAGCCCGTCGGTGACCGAGCGGCAGACGTAGTCGAAGTGGGCGGTGGCCCCGCGGACCACCACGCCGAGGGCGACCACCACGTCGCAGCGGCGGGCGAGGGCCTGCGCGACCACCGGCAGCTCGACCGAGCCGGCGACCCGGGCGACCACGGACCGAGCGCCGCACGCCTCGGCGGCGGCCACCGCACGCTCCAGCATGTGGTCGGTCAGCTCGCCGTGCCAGCGGGCGGCAACGACCCCGACGGTCAGCCCCGCGGCATCGACCGCCTCGACTCCCGGCTCACCGAAACCCGCCATCGTCATGCTCCGATCTCGTCGTTGGCGACCGGACGCCCCAGCGGCGCCTCGGACACCTCGTCCAACTCGTCCAGCAGGTGACCCATCCGGTCCCGCTTGGTGCGCAGGTAGCGCATGTTCTCCGGGTGTGCGCCGACCGGCAGCCCCTCGCGGCCGGTGATGGTCAACCCGTACCCCTCCAGCCCGGCCCGCTTGGCCGGGTTGTTGGTCAGCAGCCGCATCGACCGCACGCCCAGGTCGTAGAGGATCTGCGCGCCGGTGCCGTAGTCGCGGGCGTCGGCCGGCAGACCCAGGTCGAGGTTGGCGTCGACCGTGTCGCGGCCCAGGTCCTGCAACTGGTACGCCTGCAGCTTGTGCAGCAGCCCGATGCCGCGCCCCTCGTGCCCACGGACGTAGAGCACCACGCCCCGGCCTTCCTGCCCGACCCGGGCCAGCGCGGCGTCCAACTGCGGCCCACAGTCGCAGCGCAGCGAGCCGAACACGTCCCCGGTCAGGCACTCGGAGTGCACCCGGACCAGCACGTCCTGGCCGTCACCGAGGTCACCCAGCACCATCGCGATGTGCTCGGCCGGGTCGTGTTCGGCGCGGTAGCCGAGCGCCCGGAACACCCCGTGCCGCGTCGGCATCCGGGCGTCGGCGACCAGCTCCACCTGCTTCTCGGTACGCCGCCGGTAGGCGATCAGGTCGGCGATGGTGACCAGCGTGAGGCCGTGCTCGGCGGAGAACTTCTCCAGGTCCGGTAGGCGCATCATGGTGCCGTCGTCGTTGACCAGCTCGCAGAGCACGCCGGCGGGACGCAGCCCGGCCAGCCGGGTCAGGTCGATCCCCGCCTCGGTGTGCCCCGGCCGGCGCAGCACCCCGCCCTCGCGGGCGCGCAGCGGCACCACGTGCCCGGGGCGGGCCAGGTCGGTCGGGTCGGTCGCCGCGGCGGCGAGCAGCCGGCTGGTGTGCGCGCGGTCGGCCGCCGAGATGCCGGTGCTGACGCCCTCGCGGGCGTCCACGGTCACCGTGTACGCGGTACCGCGCCGGTCCTGGTTGGTGTGGTGCATCGGCGGCAGGTCGAGCCGGTCGGCTTCGCTCTCGGTCAGCGCCACGCAGACGTAGCCGGAGGTGTAGCGGACCATGAACGCCATGAGCTCCTGGGTGGCCAACTCGGCCGCGAAGATCAGGTCGCCCTCGTTCTCCCGGTCCGCGTCGTCGACCACGACGACCGGCCGCCCGGCCGCGATGTCCGCGATCGCCTGCTCGATATCCCCAAAACTGGTCACGCGACTGCCTCCGTGTAGATGGGCGTGCGGGCGGCGGCCGGTCGGGTGGCGCGCGAGGTGCGCCACCAGGCGGCGAAGCCCCAGACGCAGAGGGCGCCGTAGATCAGGTACATGACGGCCGACGGATAGAACCCGCCGCGCAGCAGCAGCGGCACACCGACCGCGTCCACCGCGATCCAGAGCAGCCAGAACTCCACCCAGCCGCGGGCCATGCCGTACGTGGCCAGCAGGCTGCCGGTCAGGATCCAGGCGTCGGGCAGCGGGCCCCACGAGCCCAGCGCCTTGAGCAGCGGGTACGCCGCGGCGGTGCCGACCACGGCGGCCACCAGCAGCATCAGTCGCTCCCGTCCGGTGGCCCAGCGTGGGACGACCGCCGCCTGCCCGGCGTCGGCGCGACGGTTGCGCTGCCAGCGCCACCAGCCGTAGACGCTGACCGCGAAGAAGAACACCTGTCGGCCGGCCTGCCCGTACAGGTCGTGCTCCTGCGGGGTGGCGAACACCCCGCCGAGGAAGACGGTGAGCAGCAGCGCGTTGCCGATCATGCCGACCGGCCACGCCCAGACCAGCCGGCGCAGCCCGAGCAGCGCCGAGACCAGCCCGAACGCGTTGCCGACGATCTCCCGGGCCAGCACCGGCGAGCCGGCGACCTGCACCTGGGCGTCCAGTAGCCAGCTGAGCGGGCCCATCAGGCCACCCCGCCCGGGTTCGCGCTCGCCCCGCGAGCGTCGGTGTCGGTGAGCCGGTCGCCGAGCAGCCGCTCGACGTACTTGGCCAACACGTCCACCTCCAGGTTGACCGGGTCGCCGACGCCCTTCGCGCCGAGCGTGGTCAGCTTGAGCGTGGTCGGGATCAGCCCGACGGCGAACTCGTCCGCGCCGACGGCGGCCACTGTCAACGAGACACCGTCGATGGTGATCGAGCCCTTCTCCACCACGTACCGGGACAGGGCGGTGGGCAGTCGGAACCGGACGGTCTCCCACTGCTCGGCCGGCTCCCGGGAGATCAGTTCACCGACGCCGTCGACGTGGCCCTGCACCAGGTGCCCGCCGAGCCGGCTACCGAGCGCGGCGGCGCGCTCCAGGTTGACCGGGTCGCCGGGCCGCAGCGCGCCCAGCGCGGAGCGGCGCAGCGTCTCCCCCATCACGTCGGCGGTGAAGACCCCGTCGGCCACCTCCACGACGGTCAGGCAGACACCGTTGACGGCGATCGAGTCGCCGTGCCGGGCGTCGGACGTGACCAGCGGGCCGCGGACGCCGAGCAGCGCCGAATCGCCCGCCGTCGGCTCTACCCGGACAATCTCGCCCAATTCCTCGATAATGCCAGTGAACATGTCAGCCCTCCCGTTTACGGGGCAAAGCGGTGATCCGGAGATCCGGACCGATCTGCGTAACGTCGACGAACTCCAGATCGATGGCCTCGGCGATGGTGGTCACTCCCGCGTCGACCAGAGCGGTCGGCCCGGCGCCGAGCAGCCGCGGCGCGACGTACCCGACGATCTTGTCCACCAGGCCGGCCCTCAGGAACGCGCCGGCCAGCCGGGGGCCGCCCTCCAGCAGCACCGCGCGGACCCCGCGCTGGTGCAGCGCCGCGAGCAGCGCCGGCAGGTCGACCCGGCCGTCCGGGTCGGCGCCGACCTCCTCGGCGGTCGCGATCCACGTCCGCGCGGCGCCGTCGCGGACCTTGGCGTCGGCCGGGGTACGCCCCGAGCTGTCCACCACCACCCGCAGCGGCTGGCGGATGGCCAGGCTGCCGTCGCGGAGGTTGCGGGCGGTCAACCGGGGGTCGTCGGCGAGCACGGTGCCCACCCCGGCGATGACCGCGTCGACGGTGCCGCGCAACGCGTGCACGTCGATCCGGGCCGCCTCCGAGGTGATCCACATGCTGGTGCCGTCGGCCGCGGCGGAGCGCCCGTCGAGCGTGGCGGCGTACTTCCAGATCACGTACGGCCAGCCCCGGCGCATCGAGGTCAGCCACGCGACGTTGCCGGCCTCGGCCTCCTCGCCGCGTACCCCCAGATCGACCCGGACCCCGGCGGCGCGCAGGGTGGCGGCGCCCCCGGAAGCGACCGGGTTCGGGTCCGGTACGGCGATGACCACCCGGGCCACCCCCGCCTGGACGAGCGCGGAACTGCAGGGGCCGGTGCGGCCGGTGTGGTCGCAGGGTTCCAGAGTGACGACCGCGGTGCCGCCCTTGGCCCGCCGCCCGGCCTGCGCCAGGGCGACGATCTCGGCGTGCGGGCCCCCGGCGTAGGCGTGGAAGCCCTCGCCCACGACCTCGCCGTCCTCGTCGAGCAACACGCACCCGACCACGGGATTGGGGCTGGTGGTGCCGAGCCCGCGCGCCGCCAACTCGATCGCACGCCGCATCGCCTCATCAACGGAGACGCTGGCCATCGCCCTGCCCCTGCCCTCTCACTCGCCGGTCCGCGCGCGGGCGGTCAGGGAGGCGGTGGCCATGGGGCCACGGGCAGGCGGTGGCGGATTCCGGGAACGGCACAGCCGCCCCGGGGGGTCGGCACGGCACGCTGAAGCCAGCGGCCGGGTCGGACCCGTCCGTCCCGCGCGCTGTCTCCCATCCGGACTGTCTGGGCGCGGACGAACCGCCCCCAACCGTCGGCCCCGGATTTTCACCAGGTCCACCGGACGGCAGAGCCGTCCGGGTCGCGGGCTGACCACGGTTGGACCGTGGATCACCGCCGGTTCGGAATTTCACCGAGTCCCGCCAGCGCGTGGTGGGTAGAGAAAGTCTTACACGCCGATCCGGTTCTGCCGCCACCTAGGCGAGCTACTTCACAGCGGTATCACGCTCAGGTGACGCCGCGCCGCCGGTCCACCGCCACGTACGAACCCGGTTGGCTCTTGGCGACCGTCTTCATCTCCGAGGCCACCGCGATCGCCTCGAGGGGGTCGGTGAACCGCTTGCCGGCGTCGGAGAGGGACACCCCGATGGAGAGCGTGACCAGGGCCGCGCGTCGGATGTTGCCCCGTCGGTCCTTCAGCTCGACGAAGCCGCGCTCCCGGTCGGTCGCGTCGTAGAGCGTGTCGGCGGCCTTCTCGAAGTCGACGACCGCCCGGGACGTCAGCGGGCGTACCTGGTCCGGGGCGCAGACGATGACGAAGTCGTCGCCGCCGACGTGGCCGAGGAAGGCCGGTGGCAGGCCCACCTCCACCACCGCCCGGTGCAGGCTGCGGGCCAGCGCGGAGATGAAGTCGTCGCCGCGCACGAAGCCGTACCGGTCGTTGACGCTCTTGAACCGGTCGATGTCGATGTAGCCGACGGCATAGTCCACGCCGTTTCGGACCCGGTCGCTGATCTCCCGACGGATCCGGCTGTTGCCGGGCAGCCCGGTCAGCGGGGAGACCTCCCGGAACTCCTTGTTGCGGCGCAACGTGGACGAGACCCGGGCCACCAGCTCGGCGGTGTCGAACGGCTTGACCAGGTAGTCGTCCGCGCCGGCGCTGAGCCCGTGCACCTTGTCGACGGTCATCCCCTTGGCCGTCAGCATGATCACCGGGAGGGCGGAGGTCATCGGGTCGGCGCGCAGCCGCCGGGTCAGCTCCAGCCCGTCGATCCGGGGCATCATGAGGTCGACCACCGCCAGGTCCGGCCGCTGGCGCTCGATGACCTCCAGGGCCTCCTGGCCGTCGCTGGCGTGGATCACCTCGAAGCCGTGCAGCCGCAGGTTGAACTCGACGAAACGAGCGATGTCCTCGTCGTCGTCGACGACGAGGATGATGTCCTTGCGGTCGGCCTCGGGCTCCACCTCAGGCGCCGGGAGCCGCGCGTTCCGCCAGTGCCCGCAGGTGCCGTACCGCCTCCGCCGGGTCGGCGGCCCCGTACACGGCGGTGCCGGCCACGAACGCGTCGGCGCCCGCGGCAGCGGCCTGCTCGATGGTGTCGGCGGCGATCCCGCCGTCCACCTCGATGCGCAGCTCCAGGTGCCCGGCCGACACGTGCCGCCGGGCCGTCCGCACCTTCTCCAGCAACTGCGGAATGAACCGCTGCCCACCGAAGCCCGCCTTGATCGTCATGATCAGCAGGGTGTCGAAGCTGGGCAGCAGGTCCAGGTAGGGCTCGATCGGGGTGTCCCGGTCGATGGCCAGGCCCGCCTTCGCGCCGGCCGAGCGCAGGTCCTTGGCCAGCGCCACCGGGTCGTCGGACGCCTCCGCGTGGAAGGTGACGTTGTACGCCCCGGCGTCGGCGTACCCGGGGGCCCACCGGCGCGGGTCCTCGATCATCAGGTGTACGTCGAAGGGCATCGCCGTGACAGCCCGCAGGCTCTGCACCACGGGCAGACCAATGGTCAGGTTCGGGACGAAGTGGTTGTCCATCACATCGACGTGCAACCAGTCCGCGGCGTCCTCGACGGCACGGACCTCTTCGGCGAGGCGGGCGAAATCGGCGGCCAGAATGCTCGGCGCGACGATCGGCGGCGGTACGGTCACGGGGCCAGTGTACGAACGTGGCCACCCGCCAACCGCATCGCGCCACCTTCGGGGACTCGCTGTGACCCGGCAGTGACCAGTGGTGCAGAATTGGACGCTCCGGACCCCCGAATCCGGACGAACAGACATCAGCGGCTGGCCGATCGACGGAAACGCGACGACACTCCAAGCGGGACGGTGCCATAGGCTGCACGCCCGCCGGGGTCTCGCCGCGGGGCGCGGTGACCGGCCGCCAGCTCCCGGGAGGGCGGACGATGCGACGGTGGCTTCCAGCGCTGGCGCTGGCCGGCGTCATGACGATGCTGCTGCTGGCCGGCTGCGCGCCGGCGCGGGGCGCGGACGGTGATCTCACCGACGACTGGCCGACGCTGCGGGTGCCGAAGCCGTTCACCCCCGCCACCGACACCTGTCTGCCGCGCGTCACCACCGTCGTGCAGGCCAGCACGTACGAGACGGTGGACTGCGCGCGTAACCACCTGGCCGAGACCATCCACGTCGGCACGTTCGTCGGGCCCGACGCGCTGACCGAGGCCCGACCGGAACCCGGATCGTCGGCGCTGCGCACGGCTCGCGCCGAGTGCGACCAGCGGGCCCGACAGGTGCTCGGCGGCGACTGGCACACGGCCCGACTCGCGCTGTCCCTCGCGCTGCCGTCCGCGCCCGCCTGGACCGGCGGCGCCCGCTGGTTCCGCTGCGACCTCAGCGAGACCGGCAGCATCGACAACACCCGCCCGGTGAACCGCACCGGCAGCCTGCGCGGCGCGTTGATCGGCGACACGCCCCTGACGCACCGCTGCTTCGACCCCAAGCTCATCGGCGACAACCTCAACTACATGGCGCCGGTGCTCTGCACCGAGCCGCACCGCGCCGAGTTCGTGGGCGTCTACGAGGAGCGGGACATGAGCTGGGCGGAGTTCGCCAAGTCCGCCGAGCAGGCGCACCAGCGCTGCATGGCGCTGATCGCCGAGTACGCGGCGGTGCCCAACAACAGCGAACTGCCGTACCGGGCCGGGTCCATCTACTACCCGCCGTCACAGCGAGAGTGGGAGGAGGGCGACCGTGGCGTGCGCTGTTTCCTGTGGAGCGACGACCGCAAACTCACCCGCTCGATGCGCGGCGCCGGCCCCGAGGGACTGCCCGCGATCTGAACATCGGTGCCGTATGCTGCTGCGCCGTGGCGCTACCGACCGGCTGGGTCCGGTCGGGGGCCACCAGCGGCGGGAGGTCGGGATGCGACGGTGGTTGGCGGCGTTCGCCGGGGGTGGGGCACTGGCCCTGGCACTGGCCGGGTGCGGCGCACCCGCCGGAGTCGACCGTGACCTCGTCGACGACTGGCCGGCGCCCGTCGCGGCGCAGCAGTTCGTCCCCGCCGCCGACGTCTGCCACCAGAGTTCCCAGCAGGTCGGCTTCCTGACCGGCTACAACCCGACGGCGTGCACCGAGGCGCACCGGGTGGAGACCATGCACGTCGGCACCCTCACCGACCGGGCCGCCGAGGGCGGCACGCCCCCACAGCCCGGCTCGGCCGGCATGCGGGCCGCGCAGGCCGGGTGCGACACGGCGGTCAACAAGGCGGTGGGCGCCGACTGGCGGTCCGGGCGGCTCGGCCTGACCGTCGTGCTGCCGTCGCCGCAGGCCTGGTCGGGCGGGGCCCGCTGGTACCGCTGCGACGTCACCGAGATCGCCAGCATCGACGACACCGCGGTCGACCTACGCACCGGCAGCCTGCGGGGCGCGCTGTCCGGCGCGGCCCCGTTGGCGTACCGCTGCTTCAACCCGAAGATGGTCAAGGACGACATCGACGAGATGGTGCCGGTCTCCTGCACCGCCAAGCACCACGCCGAGTTCGTCGGGGTCTGGCAGGCCCCGGACACCAGCTACGCCGAGTTCACCCGCGGCGTCAAGCGGACCCACCGGGCCTGCCAGACGGTGATCGCGAAGTTCGCCAAGGTCCCGGACAACTCCCAGCTCGACTTCCGGGCCGGGACGATCTACTACCAGCCGTACGAGGAGGAGTGGCGCAACGGCAACCGGGGCGTGCAGTGCTTCCTCTGGATCTCCGACCGGGACCTGACCCGCTCGATGAAGAACGCCGGCACCAAGGGCCTCCCGATCACCTGAGCGCCACCGTGTCCGGCCGGTCGGGTGACCGGCCGGACACGTGGAACGGGTCAGCCTCGGCGCAGGACGGCGAGGAACATCGCGTCGGTGCCGTGGCGGTGCGGCCAGAGCTGCACGGTCGGCCCGTCGCCGAGACCGGGCATACCGGCCGGCAGCAGTGGGCGGGCGTCCACGAAGTCCACAGCAACCCCGCTGCGGCGGGCCGCCTCGGTCACCGTCACGTGCGTCTCGACGGTGTGCGGCGAGCAGGTGACATAGGCGACCAGGCCACCCGGGCGGACCGCCCGCAGCGCCGCGCCGAGCAACTCCCGTTGCAGCCGGGTCAGCGGCGGCAGGTCCGACGGCTGGCGACGCCAGCGCGACTCCGGCCGACGACGCAGGGAGCCCAGCCCCGTGCACGGCGCGTCCACCAACACCCGGTCGAAGTGCTGCTCCGGCAGCTTCGGGTCGCCGCCGACCTCACGGCCGTCCATGGCCAGCACGGACACCGGCAGGTCCCGGGTCGCCAGGGAGACCAGCCGGGCGCGGTGCTCGGCCACCTCCACCGCGGTCACCCGGGCACCCCGCTGCGCGGCAAGCGCGCCGAGCAGCCCGGCCTTGCCGCCCGGGCCGGCGCACAGGTCCAGCCAACGCCCGTCCGGGCCGTCCAACGGCGCGTCGGCGAGCGCGGTGGCCACCAGTTGGGAGCCCTCGTCCTGGACGTGGGCACGGCCGTCGACCACCGCCGGGATGTCACCCGGCGACCCGCCGGGCAGATAGACGGCGTACGGCGAGAAGGCGCCGGGCGCACCGCCGACCTGGTCGGCCAGCTCGATCGGGTCAATCAGCCCGGGCCGGGCACACAGGTGCACCGGCGGACGCTCATTGTCCTCGATCAGGAGACGCTCCGTCTCACCCAGATCGCCGCCGAGCGCCTCGGAGAAGGCCCGCACGATCCACTGCGGATGGCTGTACGCCAACGCGAGGTGCCCGACCGGGTCGGTCTCCGTCGGTGGGGCGAGCTTCTCCACCCAGGCGTCGGCGTCACGGGTGGACACCTCGCGCAGCACCGCGTTGGCGAAGCCGGTGGCGCCCGGTGCGACCGAACGGACCAGGTCCACCGTCGACGAGACCGCGGCGTGCGCCGGCACCCGGGTGTGCAGGAGTTGGTACGCCCCGAGCCGCAGCGCGTCGCGCACCGGCGGGTCGATCCGGGCCACGTCCCGGCCGGCCGCGTCGGTCAGGATCGCGTCCAACGTGCCCAGGTGGCGCAGGGTGCCGTAGGTCAGCTCGGTGGCGAAGGCCGCGTCCCGACCGAACAGCCCCTCCTCCCGCAGGATGATGGGCAGCACCAGGTTGGCGAACGCGTCGTCACGGTGCACCGCCGCCACCGCCTCGTACGCGGCGCGGCGCGGTCGGTCCAGCGGTGGCCGGGCCGGACGACGATCTCCGCCACGATCGGCCCACGAGCCGGAGCGCGTCGGGCGGGTTCCCTCCGGTGCCGTCACGCGAATTCCTCTCCAGTGCCGACCCGGACGCCGCGCGCCCAGTCGGTCGCGCCCATGGCCCGCTTGCCCGCGGCCCGGACCTCGCCGAGCCGCACCGGCACGGTCGCCGTGCCAACCAGCACCCGGGACTTCTCCACCAACAACTCCCCCGGCTTCAGCTCGGGGCCGTCGGGCACCGGGACGACCGGCCCGAGCTTCACCCGCTCGTCGCGGAACGTGGTCCAGCCGCCCGGCGCGGGCGTGCAGGCCCGGATCCGCCGGTCCACGGCGAAGGCCGGGTCGCTCCACCGCACCCGCGCGTCGTCCACGGACAGCTTCGGCGCCAGTGACACCCCGTCGGCCGGCTGCGGCTCGGCGCGGGCGGTGCCGTCGTCGATCGCGTCGAGCACCGCCACCAGCAACCCGGCGCCGGAATCGGCGAGCCGCTCCAGCAGGTCACCGGAGGTGTCGACGGCGCGGATCTCGTCGGTCAGCGTGCCGTAGACCGGGCCGGTGTCCAGGCCCTCCTCCAACTGGAAGACGCTGGCCCCGGTCAGCTCGTCACCGTGCAGCACGGCGTGCTGCACGGGCGCGGCGCCACGCCACGCCGGCAGCAGGGAGAAGTGCAGGTTGATCCAGCCGTGCCGGGGGATCTCCAGGGCCGCCGGCGGCACCAGCGCGCCGTAGGCGACCACCGGCACGCAGGCCGGCTCCAGCTCGCGCAGCCGGTCGAGGAACTCCGGGTCGCGGGGGCGGGCCGGTGTGAGCACCTCGACGCCGTGCTCGTCGGCCCACGCGCCGACCGGGGAACGGGACAGGCCCCGCCCACGCCCGGCGGGCGCGTCGGGCCGGGTGACCACGGCCACCAGCTCGTGACGGGAGGCGGCGACGGCGGCCAGGGCGGGCACGGCGACGGCCGGCGTACCGGCGAAGATCACGCGCATCCGGGTCAGCGCCCCAGACCGAAGGGGTCGCTGAGGTGCGGGCTGAGCTTGACGGTGGGCGGGGCCGCCGCGTCGTACCACTCGGCCTGGCGGATCGCCTTCATGGCTTCCTTGCGCCCCTCCGGGTCCAGTCGGTCCAGGAAGAGCACGCCGTCGAGGTGGTCGGTCTCGTGCTGCACGCAGCGCGCCATCAGACCGGTGCCGACGATCTGCATCGGGTCGCCGAACGAGCTGAAGCCCTTGGCGACGACGTTCTGCCGACGCTTGGTGTCGAAGTAGAGCCCGGGGATCGACAGGCAGCCCTCCGGGCCGTCCTGCTCCTCCTCGTCGGGGAACTCCAGCACCGGGTTGATCAGGTGCCCGAGGACGTCGTCGACGTCGAAGGTGAACACCCGCAGGCTCACACCGAGCTGCGGCGCGGCCAGGCCGGCGCCGTTCTGCTCACGCATCGTGTCGGTGAGGTCGGCCACGAGCCGACGTAGCTCGGCGTCGAAGTCGACCACCGGATCGGCCGGCGTGCGCAGCACCGGATCCCCAAACAGACGGATGGGCTGGACGGTCACGCGGGACGGCTCCTTCTTCGGGTGGACGAGCGGTGCCGTACCAGTCTACGGAGTGCCCGGCCGGACGCCGGGCGGCGTACCTCGGTCGACCACCGCCGGTGTGCCCAGCGTCACCGGCAGGCTCTCGTAGCCCCGCAGGGTCAGCCGGGTCCGGTGCCGGGGCGGCTCGGCCAGAGCCAGCTCGGGCAGGCGGCGCAGCAGCATCGGGAAGGCCAGCTGCGCCTCCAGCCGGGCCAGGCCGGCGCCGAGGCAGTAGTGCGGGCCGGCGCCGAAGGACAGCGGGTGCGCCGGGCCACGGGTCGGGTCGAAACGCTGCGGGTCGGGGAACCGGCGCGGGTCCCGGTTCGCCGCGCCGAGCAGCAGCAGCGCCGTGCTGCCCGCCGGCAGGTCGAGCCCGCCGCAGCGCACCGGCGCCGTGCTGGTCCGGGTGGTCAGCTGCACCGGCGAGTCGTAGCGCAGCAGCTCCTCGACGTACGCCGGGGCGAGCGTGGGATCGGCGCGCAGCTCGGCGGCGGCGGCCGGGTGGCGCAGCAGCACGACGAGACCGTTGCCGAGCAGGTTGGTGGTGGTCTCGAAGCCGGCCACCAGCAGCACCACCAGATTCGCCAGCAGTTCGGCACCGGTGAGCCGGTCGCCGTCGGCGTCGTGCACCTGGACCAGCGCGGTGGTCAGGTCGTCGGCCGGCGCCCGCCGCCGGGCGACGATCAGCTCGACGAAGTAGTCGCGCAGCTCGGCGGCGCCCGCGTCGGCGACCGTCAACTCCTCGGGGGTTATCTCCGGCTCCAGCACCCCGGTCAGGTCACCGGCCCAGCGACGAAACTGCGGCCGGTCGGCCGCGGGTACGCCGAGCAGCGCGCAGATCACCCCGACCGGCAGCGGGTACGCGAAGTCGGCCAGTACGTCGACCGGAGCGCCGTCCTCGGCACGGGAGACCACCGCGTCGAGCAGTTCCTCGGCCTGCGCCCGCACCACGTCGCGCATTCCGGCGATCCGACGCGGACTGAACGCCCCGGCGGCCAGCCGCCGCATCCGACTGTGGTCGGGCGGGTTGGTCCGCAGCATGGACCGGGCGATCGACGACACCGCGGGGCTCTGCCGCCAGTTCGGCCAGACCTGGTCACGCAACGCGTCGTCGAGCACCCCGAGCCGGGGGTCGCGCAGCAGCTCGTCGGCCTCCGGGTAGCCGGTCACCACGTACAGGCCCGGCAACGCCTGCACCACCGGCCCGTGGGCGCGCAGCCGCTCGTACGTCGGGTACGGGTCGACGCGCCCCTGCGGTGACATGAGCAGTGTCAGCGCTTCGGCAGCCTCCATGGCAGGCCTCCCCCGTCGATGCGTCGGAGGCTCCATCATCCCGGCACGGCCGCCATCCGGCAGCCCTCGGTGCCGGGCTCAGGCGCTGGCGGCCGGGTCCCCGGCGAGCACCGCGTCGCCACGGAGCAGCGCCGGCTCGGGCAGCGGCAGTTGGATCTTGTGAGCCGCCTCCCAGTCGTAGATCAGGCCGGGGCGCACCTGGGCGGCGAAGTAGTCGATGGCGGTCATCCCACCCACCACCGGCTCGTCGACCTCGGCGACCAGCTGGGCGGGGACCAGGGAGAACCCGTTCTGCAGGGCGGCGCTGAGACGGCGGTGACCGTCGACGACGAAGAAGTACTCGCCGGTGAACCCGATCTTCAGCGGTTCGAGGGCCTCGTCGCCGGCCTCGGCCACCCCACCGACGAAGTCGGTGTCCCACAGCCCCCGCAGGGTCGCGATGTCCTCGGTCGGGTAGACCCGGGCCGGGTCCAGCAGCAGCAGCGGCGGCGCGTCGCGCAGCACCTCGGCGCCGAGCGTGCCCTCGTACGCGGCCACGATGTGCTCGATCACCTCGGCGGCGGACGCCCGGGTGGTGTCGCAGATCAGGTCGTAGTTGCGCAGCCGGGCCTTGTCCACCCCGTAACGGATGATGAACCGGCTGCGCTCGCTCGCGCTGCGCTCGCGGAGCTTGGCCTTGGCCTCGTCCAGGGAGGCGTAGCTCTCCGCCGGCCCGGAGGGGCGGGCGAGCACCCGACGGGCCGCCTCGCCCGGCTCGGTGATCATGTGCACCTTGAGCGCGTCGGTGAAGAAGTGCCAGGCCAGCCGGGAGTCCATGACGAGACGCTCACCGGAGGCGGCGATGTCCCGCTGGAGCTGGTCGACGTAGCCGTCGACGGCCTGGTCGAGCTCGGCGTGCAGGTTGAGCTGCAGCGCGGTCATCTGCCGCTGCTGCGCCATCTCCCGGTAGAGGTCCCCCACGCTGACCCGGCGCATGCCGAGCCGCTTGGCGATCTCGACCGACACGGTGCTCTTGCCGCTGCCGAGGTCGCCGTTGAAGACGATCGATTGTCCAACGGTCACGACTGGTCCACCCCTGATCACCGGCTCATTGACATCATCGACCTCGCGCCCGACCGACGCGTTCCCGCCATCGTCGCGCCATCCCGCGACGGCTCCAGCTCGGCGCGGCTGACGCCCCCTCGCGACCTGGAGCCCGTCGTACGCCTCGGCATGACGGGCGATGCTACCACTCGGCCGCCACCGCTTTGCCGGACGCGGTGTGCGAGGGCCCCCGGCAGCGGGCAGGGTCCACGACCGCCGGCACCGGCCGAAACGCCTCAGAACAGGCTCAGCGGATCGACCTGGAGACGAACCGGATCGGCGGCCTTGCGGGCGGCCCGAACGCCGGCGGCCGAGTGCAACGCCTCGGCGAGCGCGGCAGCCCGGGCCCGGGGCACCCGGACCAACATCCGCTCCCGACCCTCCTCGGCCGGCACCGGCCCGAGCACCTCGGCGTCGTCCGGCAGGCGGGCCGCGGCCAGCAGGTCGGCCACCGCCTCGGCCGCTCCGGTGACGCTCGCCATTCGCACGGCCGGTGGGAAACCCAGCTCGCGGCGCTCGGCCAGCTCCCGTCCGGCGAACCAGCCGGCGTCCCAGCGCAGCAGCGCCTGCACGGGGGCGAGCGCGCCGTCGGCGACCACCACCACCCGACCGGCCGGCGCCGGGCGGGCCAGGGCCGCCGCCGCCAGCCAGCGACGCAGCGCCTCCTCGCCGGCGCGCAGGTCGGCCCGGGTCAGCAGGGCCCAGGAGTCGAGCAGCAGCACCGCGCCGTAGCCGCCCTCGGCGACCGGCTCGGCGCCCGGGGTGGCCACCACCAGGGCCGCGCCGCCGGGCACGTCGGTCAGCACCTCCTCGCGCCCCGAGGTGCGCACCGAGACACCGGGGAACGCCCGGCCCAGCTCCTCGGCGGTCCGCCGGGCACCGGTGACCGCCGCCCGCAGCCGCCGTCCACCGCACTCCGGGCAGGCGTACGCGGCCGCCACCCGGGCGCACCACCGGCAGGCCGGTATGCCCCCGGCCGAGGGCAGCGCGAGCGGGCCGGCGCAGTGCGCGCAGCGGGCCGGGGTGCGGCACTCGGCGCAGGAGATCGACGGCAGGTAGCCGCGGCGGGGCACCTGCACCAGCACCGGCAGGTCCTGCCGGAGCGCGTCGCGAGCTGCCGTCCAGGCCAGGCTGGGCAGCCGGGCGGTGGCGGCCCCGGGATCACGGGCCAGTTGGGGGTCGTCTCCGGTCGGCGTGATGGCCGGGATCCGCGCCCGCACGGTGGCCCGGTCGGCGACCACCTCCGGGGCCCAGCCGGTCTCCACCAGCAGCTGCGCCTCGGCCGTGCGGGCGTACCCGCCGACCAGCGCGCCGGCCTCGGCGAGGTGGGCGCGGGTGAGCAGCACGTCGCGGGCGTGCGGGTAGGGCGCCCGGGGCTCGGAGTGCAGGTCGTCACCGTCGTCCCAGACGGCCACGAGGCCGAGCCGAGGCACCGGGGCGAACATCGCCGCCCGGGTGCCGATCACCACCGGCACCTGTCCACGACGGGCGGCGAGGAAGGCCCGGTACCGCCGGGCCGGACCGAGCGCGGCGGAGAGGCTGACGTGTCGCCCCGGCCCGAGCACGTCGGTGAGCGCGGCGTCGAGGCGGTCGAGGTCACGCGCGTCGGGCACCACGACCACCGCGCCGCGCCCACCGGCGACGGTGGCCGCCACCGCGTCGGCGTAGCGGGCCGCCCAGTCCTCACCGGGCAGCGCCGACCAGACCGCGCGGGGCGCCCGGCCGTCGGTGAGCGCCCGCAGCAGGGCCGGGCCGGTCGGATAGTCGCGCCAGCCGCGCGGGTCGACCGCCTCGGTGCGGGTCGCCGGGGCGGGCTGGTCGTCGCGGGGTTCCTTCTCCACCTTCGCGTGCCGTGGTGGCACGGCGAGCCGGAGCACGTCGGCGAGGCTGCCCGCGTACCGGTCGGCGACCGCCCGGGCCAGCCGGGCGATCTCGGGGGCCAGCACCGGCTCCGGCGAGACCACCTTCTCCAGGTACGCGAGGCGGCCGGTGTGCCCGGAGTCGTCGGCGCGCGACAGCAACCACCCGTCGACCAGCTGCCCGGCGAAGCGCACCTTCACCCGGGTGCCGGGCACCGCCACCTCGTCCAGCTCGGCCGGCACCAGGTAGTCGAACGGCCGGTCCAGGTGTGCCAACGGGACATCCACGCAGACGCGCGCGACCGGCGACCCGTCCGCGGGTCGCCGGTCGCTGCGCTTGGTGGCGGTCAGGCTCCCGCGGCCGACTTGAGGTCGGCGGCCCGGTCGGTGCTCTCCCAGGTCAGGTCCGGCAGCTCCCGGCCGAAGTGGCCGTACGCGGCGGTCTGCTGGTAGATCGGGCGGAGCAGGTTGAGGTCCCGGATGATCGCGGCCGGACGCAGGTCGAAGACCTCGGTGACGGCCTTCTCGATCGAGGAGACGGGCACCGTCTCGGTGCCGAACGTCTCGATGAACAGGCTCACCGGGTGCGCCTTGCCGATGGCGTAGGCGACCTGCGCCTCGCACCGCTCGGCGAGACCGGCGGCGACCACGTTCTTGGCCACCCAGCGCATCGCGTACGCGGCCGAGCGGTCCACCTTGGACGGGTCCTTGCCGGAGAACGCGCCGCCACCGTGGCGGGCGTACCCGCCGTAGGTGTCGACGATGATCTTGCGGCCGGTCAGCCCGGCGTCGCCCATCGGGCCACCGATCTCGAACCGGCCGGTCGGGTTGACCAGCAGCCGGTAGCCCTCGGTGTCCAGACCGAGGCTCTCCAGCTCCGGGGCGATCACGTGGTCGCGCACGTCCGGGGTGAGCAGCGAGTCCAGCGAGATGTCGGCGGCGTGCTGGCTGGACACGACAACGGTGTTCAGCCGGACCGGGCGCAGCCCCTCGTACTCGATGGTGACCTGGGTCTTGCCGTCCGGCCGCAGGTACGGGATCGTGCCGTCCTTGCGCACCGCCGAGAGGCGGCGGGCCAGCCGGTGGGCGAGCGCGATCGGCAGCGGCATCAGCTCGGGCGTCTCCGAGCAGGCGAAGCCGAACATCATGCCCTGGTCGCCGGCGCCCTGCGCGTCCAGCGCGCTCTCCGATGCCCCGGTGCGCAGCTCGAAGGCGTTGTCCACACCCTGCGCGATGTCCTCCGACTGCGCGCCGATGGAGACGCTGACCCCGCAGGAGGCCCCGTCGAAGCCCTTCTTCGACGAGTCGTAGCCGATGTCGAGGATGGTCCGGCGGACGATCGTCGGGATGTCGGCGTACGCCTTGGTGGTCACCTCACCGGCGATGTGCACCTGACCGGTGGTGATCATGGTCTCCACCGCCACGCGGCTGTGGGGGTCCTCGGCCAGCAGCGCGTCGAGGATGCCATCGCTGATCTGGTCAGCGATCTTGTCCGGGTGGCCTTCCGTGACCGATTCGGACGTGAAGAGACGGCGTGTCACGGCACTCCTAAGCGTGTGAGGTCGTTCCGCGGCAGTCTAATCACCACTGCGGCCGGTGTCGGGATCGGTCGCGCCCTGTTCCACCCGTCAGGAGCGGCCGGGAAGCCGCGCCACGACGAGATCCCAGACGGCGTCGGCCACAGCTTCCTTGGCCTGCTCGGGCAACCGGCTGACCGAACCGTCCGCGCCGATGACCGTCACCGTGTTGGTGTCGGCGCCGAAGACCAGGTCCGGGCCGACCTCGTTGACCACGATCAGGTCGGCCCGCTTCCGGGCGAGTTTCGCCCGGCCGTTGGCCTCGGCATCGCCGGTCTCGGCGGCGAACACCACCAGCACCTGCTCCGGTCGTTTGCGCTGGCCGAGCTCCGCCGCGATGTCCGGATTCGTGACGAGCTCGATGGTGGGCGCGACACCGTCGTCCGACTTCTTGATTTTGCCAGGCGCGTACGTCGCGGGCCGGAAATCGGCCGGAGCCGCCGCCATCACCACGGCATCGGCCTCGACGGCGGCCTTGACGGTCGCCTCGCGCAGCTCGGCGGTGGTGCCCACCCGGACCAGGTCGACGCCGGCCGGGTCGGCGAGGCCGACGTTTGCCGCGATCAGGGTGACCCGGGCACCCCGGGCGACCGCCGCGCGGGCGAACGCGTACCCCTGCTTGCCCGACGAACGGTTGCCCAGGAAGCGGACCGGGTCCAGCGGCTCGCGGGTGCCACCGGCGGTGACGACCACCCGGCGGCCGGCCAGGTCGGCGGGCGCGGAGTCACCGCGGGCCAGGAGCCGACCGGCGACGGCGAAGATCTCCGCCGGGTCGGGCAACCGGCCCTTGCCGGTGTCGGCGCCGGTGAGCCGGCCGACGGCGGGCTCGATGACCCGCACACCCCGGGAACGCAGCGTGGCGACGTTGGCCACGGTGGCGGGGTGCTCCCACATCTCGGTGTGCATGGCCGGGGCCAGCAGGACCGGGCAGCGGGCGGTCAGCAGGGTGTTGGTCAGCAGGTCGTCGGCGAGGCCGTGCGCGGCCTTGGCGAGCAGGTCCGTGGTGGTCGGCGCGACCACCACCAGGTCCGCCTGCTTACCGAGCCGGACGTGCGGCACCTCGTGGACGTCGGTCCAGACGTCGTCGGCGACCGGTTGACCGGAGAGCGCGGCCCAGGTCGGCGCTCCCACGAAGCGGAGCGCCGACGCGGTCGGCACGACCCGAACCCGGTGACCCGATTCGGTGAAGAGTCGCAGCAGCTCGCACGCCTTGTAGGCGGCGATGCCGCCACCGACCCCGAGGACGATCGAGGCGGACATCGGCCAGCGGAGGCTTACGGCTGGTCGGTCGGCTCGGCGGTGAGCAGGCCCGAGTTGATCTCGCGCATGGCGATCGAGAGGGGCTTCTCCTGCGGGGTGGTCTCGACGAGCGGGCCGACGTACTCCAGCAGACCCTCACCGAGCTGGCTGTAGTAGGCGTTCACCTGGCGCGCGCGCTTGGCGGCGAAGATGACCAGCGCGTACTTCGACGTCGTCTTCTCGAGGAGCTCGTCGATCGGCGGGTTGGTGATGCCTTCGGGGTTGGCAATGGATCCCACGAATTAACCTCTGCGTCTTTCGAGCCGCGCGGACGCGGTGCTGAGTCTCAACGGCGGCCGACCGTCAGCCACGCACGCGCGACCAGGCCGGATCCGGATAAGAAGAACCGAGTAAGCCTACCAGCTCGTCGACCACCCGTTCGGTGTGGTCGTGGGTCAGCGCGTGCTCGACGGTGGCGGCCACCGTGGCGGCCGGGGCGTACCCGGGTGGGCTCAGCAGCACCAGCCGGGCATCGGGCAGGCGCGCGCGGACCAGTGGGACGCCGCGCAGGTCGAGCGGGAGCAGTACCGGCTGCCCGGCGTCGAGCCGGGCGCGCAGCGGCGGGTACGGGGTGCCCCGGCGGTGTGAACCGATCCGGGACCACTCCAGCAGCTCGCCGTCGACGATCCAGCGATCGAACTCGGCGGGGGCGAGGAAGACGCGGTCCACCCCGTCGACCTCCGACTCCCGGCGCGGCCTGGTGGTTGCCGCAACCGGGATCCACACGGACGGAGAACGCGCCCGGACGAGCTCGACGACACTCTCCCTGCCGGAACCCGAAGGTCCAGCCAGGACAGTGAGCCGAGCCGCCGGGCGCGCCTCGTCATCCGTGCTCACTGCTTGTTTCTACACGCTGCCAGGTTCAGTTGGCGGCGAACTCTCCAAGCAGTGCCTTGCGCTGCTGCTCGCCGAGGCCACGCAGGCGACGGCTGTCGGCGATCTTGAGCTTCTCCATGATCTGGGTAGCCCGGATCTTGCCGATGCCCGGCATGGCCTGCAGGACGGCCGACACCTTGAGCTTGCCAACGACGTCGTCGCTCTCGGCCCGCTCGAGGACGGCACCGAGGGTGGTCTTGCCCTGCTTGAGCTGCTCCTTCAGCTGAGCACGGGCCTTGCGGATCTCCGCGGCCTTCTCGAGCGCGGCAGCGCGTTGTTCGGGGGTCAGTGACGGGAGCGGCACCAGTTCTCCTCAGGTCCCTATCGCGGCGGGCGGGGCGCACCGCCGCATCTGTGAAACGTGGTGTCGCTGTGAACCAAGGGGTCCATGGTTCCCAGCGCGGGGAAAACTAGCGGCCAACGGAGCTTTCGGCAACGTGGGGGCCGCATGATCACCGTAGAGTGACCGACCCGTCAGTCAGTCACCGGGCAGGCAGGACGGCCCGGCAGTCGACCAACACGCGGTCCGCAGCGGCCCGCAACGCGGCCACATCGGGGCCGGCCGAGAGCACTTCCCGGGAGTACGACGGGAGCACCGAGGCGAGGCTCGAACCGAAGACGGTACGCAGATCGGCCGCGCCGGCACCCTGTGCGCCGAGCCCCGGAGCGAGCAGTGGGCCCCCCACACCGGAGAGGTCGTGACCGGTGTCACCGATGGTCGCCCCGACCACCAGACCGAAGCTCCCCAGCGGGGTCGCACCCCTGTTGAGCTGGGAAATCTCGTCGATCACGGTCTGCGCCACGGTGCGGCCGTCGGCCGTGACGGCCCGCTGCACGGCCGCGCCCTCGGGGTTGGAGGTGAGGGCCAGCACGAACACCCCGCCACCGTGCTCGGCGGCCAGTTCGAACATCGGCGCCAGTGAACCGACCCCGAGGTAGGGGCTCGCGGTGACCGCGTCGACATACACGGGGCTGGATGGATCAAGGTACGCGGAGGCGTACGCGCTCACCGTCGAGCCGATGTCGCCACGCTTGACGTCGAGCAGAACGAGCGAGCCGGCATCCCGTAACTGTCGGATAGTTGACTCAAGAATCGCCACACCTCGGGACCCGAACCGCTCGAAAAAGGCCGACTGAGGCTTGACTACCGCAACCCGGTCACCGAGCGCTTCCACGACGGTCCGGCTGAACCGGTCGAGCCCGTGAACGTCGTCCGGGAGGCCCCACTGGGCCAGCAGACCGGGATGCGGGTCGATGCCCACACAGAGTGGGCCCCGCTCGGTGATCGCCCGGTGCAGCCGGGTACCGAAGCTCTCCATCGGAAGGTTCCCCTCTTCTCGTCCGGGCGGCGGCCCCGCCCGGGTAACCCGTCGACCCGGTGACCGGGCCGACTCAGCCGGCCGCCACCGCCGCCGCCACCCCGCTCGCGATCCGGGCCAGGTCGGCGTCGTCGGTGACGTACGGCGGCATCGTGTAGATCAGGTCGCGGAACGGGCGCAACCACACCCCCTGGTCGACCGCTGCCGAGGTCGCCGCGCCGAGGTCGACCTCGTGATCGAGCTGGACCACGCCGATCGCGCCGAGCACCCGTACGTCGATCACGCCCGGCGCGCCGCGTAGCGGCTCCAGGCCGGCGCGCAGGCCGGCACCGACCCTGGCGACCTGGCCGGCCCAGTCTCCGGCTCGCAGCAGCCCGATGGAGGCGTTCGCCACCGCGCAGGCCAGCGGGTTGCCCATGAACGTGGGCCCGTGCGCCAGCACGCCGGTCGCCGAGATGCCCCGGGCGATCTCCGGGGTGCAGAGGGTCGCCGCGAGGGTCAGGTACCCGCCGGTCAGCGCCTTGCCCAGACAGAGCACGTCCGGCGTCACCCCGGCGTGCTCGGCCGCGAACATCTCGCCGGTACGGCCGAACCCGGTGGCGATCTCGTCGAAGATCAGCAGAATCCCGTGCGCCCGGGTCACCTCGCGCAGCACCCGCAGGTAACCCGGGTGGTGGAAGCGCATCCCGCCGGCGCCCTGGACGACAGGCTCGACGATCACGGCGGCCAGTTCGTCGGCGTGCCGCTCGACCGTCTCCACCAGCGCCGCCACGTACGCGTCGTCGGGTGGGTCGGTGAAGCCGCCCGGCGGCACCGGGGCGAACACCTGCCGGGGCAGCACGTCGCCCCAGAGGTGGTGCATCCCGCCCTCGGGGTCGCAGACGCTCATCGGGTGGAACGTGTCGCCGTGGTAGCCACCCCGCCAGGTCGCCAGCCGGCGCCGCTGGGGGCGCCCGACGGCCCGCTGGTACTGCAGGCACATCTTCACCGCCACCTCGACGCTGACCGAGCCGGAGTCGGCCAGGAACACGTGCTCCAGGCCATCCGGCGTCAGCTCGACAAGCGTCTTGGCCAGCCGCACGGCCGGCTCGTGGGTGAGCCCGCCGAACATCACGTGGCTCATCCGACCGAGCTGGTCGGTCACCGCCGCGTCCAGCACCGGGTGCCGGTAGCCGTGGATCGCCGCCCACCAGGACGACATCCCGTCCACCAACTCCGGGCCGTCGTCCAGGGTCAGTCGTACCCCCTCGGCGCCGCGCACCACGTACGGCGCGTTGGCCGGCGGCAGCGCGGCGTACGGGTGCCAGACGTGCGCCCGGTCGACGGCCAGGATCTCCTCGGGTGTCACGCGCACTCCTCTGTTCTGTGCCTCAAGCGGTCCGGACGGCGGACGTCCTGCGGCCGGTTCAAAACTCGCCGCCGCCGCCTTGCCCGTCGCCGTGACAGTCGGCGGTGAACGCCGCGTGCCCCTGGGTGTGGTTGCCGCTCCCCTGTCCGCTGCCTTTGCTCTGCACCCGCGGACGCGACACCCGGTGGGCGAGTGTCGCGCTCGGGGTGGTGCGTTCAGGGGTGCAGAGCAAAGGGGGAACAGTGGGCGTGGGCTCCCCGGCGCGGAGCCGGCCCGGCACCCGGTTGCGCCGGGCCAGCGCCGGGCCGGGGGCGGTCACCGGCCCGCGACGGGGTCCGGTGCCGCCGACGTGGCAGTCGTGCGGGCGGCGGCGCGGACCAGGGCCGGTCCCCGGTAGATGAAGCCGGTGTAGAGCTGCACCAGGGCCGCGCCGGCATCGAACATCCGCGCCGCGTCGTCCGGGTCCAGCACACCGCCGACGCCGATGATCGGCAGCCGGCCGGCGGTCTCCCGGTGCACGAAGGCGACCACCTCCCGGGCCCGCCCGGTGAGCGGCCGACCGGAGAGGCCACCGGCCTGCGCGCCACGCTCGACGTCGACGCCGGCGAGCCCGTCCCGGGACAGCGTGGTGTTGGTGGCGATCACCCCGGCCGCGCCCCGGGCCAGGCAGACCTCCAGCAGCTCGGCGATCGCCGCCTCGGTCAGGTCTGGCGCGATCTTGACCAGCACCGGCTTCTCCCCCACCAGCGCGCCGAGCAGCGCGTCCAGGTGGGCGCGGTCCTGCAACGACCGCAGGCCCGGGGTGTTCGGTGAGGACACGTTCACCGCGAAGTAGTCGCCGTGCCCGCGCAACGCCCGGTACGAGGCGAGGTAGTCCTCGACCGCCTCGTCCAGCGGGGTCACCTTGGACTTGCCCAGCGAGATGCCCAACGGCACCCCGAGCGGGCGCGGCAACGCCGCCAACCGGGCGGCCAGCGCGGCGGCCCCGGCGTTGTTGAAGCCCATCCGGTTGACCACCGCCTCGCTGGCCGGCAGCCGGAACAGCCGCGGCCGGGGGTTGCCCGGCTGGGCGTGCGCGGTGACCGTGCCGACCTCCACGAAACCGAAGCCGAGCGCCGGCCAGGCCGGCAGCGCCGCCCCGTCCTTGTCCATGCCGGCGGCCAACCCGACCGGATTGGGGAAGCGCACCCCGAACACCGTGCGCGGCGCGTCGACCGCGTACCGGGCCCGCAGCGCGGCGAGCGCGGCCGGCCGCCGTGACAGTGCCGTCAACCGCCGCAGTGTCCACTCGTGCGCCGCCTCGGCGTCCCCGCCCCCGAGCCGGAACAACCACGGCCGTACCGCCTGCTCGAACAGGGTCACTGGGCCGCCCGCAGGGTGGCGTGCAGGTCCTGCAGGGGACGGACCTGCATGTCGCCACGGATCCGGGCCTCGATGCCCATCACGGCCGCGGCGGCGCCGGGGACCGTGGTGATGCAGGGGATGTCCGCGGTGACGGCCGCGCTGCGGATCTCGTAGCCGTCGGAGCGGGCGCTGGCACCCGAACCCTGCGGCGTGTTGATCACCAGCGCCACGTGGCCACCGCCGATCAGCGACACCGCGTCGTCGCCCGCACCGGCCTGGTAGTGCTTACGGATCTGCTCGCAGGCGATGCCGTGCCGGCGCAGCACCTCGGCCGTGCCGGCGGTGGCGACGATCTCGAAGCCCAGGTCGGCCAGCCGCTTGATCGGGAAGATCATGCCGCGCTTGTCCCGGTTGGCCACCGACACGAAGATCTTCCCGGCGGTCGGCAGCGACCCGTACGCGGCCGACTGGCTCTTGGCGAAGGCGTGCCCGAAGTTGGTGTCGATGCCCATCACCTCGCCGGTCGACTTCATCTCCGGCCCGAGCAGCGAGTCGATCCCCTTGCCCGCGCGGGTCCGGAAACGCTTGAACGGCAGCACCGCCTCCTTGACCGCGACCGGCGCGTCGGCGGGCATCGTGCCCCCGTCCCCCGTCGCCGGCAACAGGCCCTCGGCGCGCAACTCGGCGATGCTCGCCCCGAGCGCGATCCGGGCCGCCGCCTTGGCCAGCGGCACCGCCGTGGCCTTGGAGACGAACGGGACGGTCCGCGACGCCCGCGGGTTGGCCTCCAGCACGTAGAGCACGTCGTCCTTGAGGGCGTACTGCACGTTGAGCAGGCCGCGGACGCCGACGCCACGCGCGATGGCCTCGGTGTAGCGGCGGACCTCGACCAGGTGCGAGCCGGCGAGGGTGATCGGCGGGAGCGCGCAGGACGAGTCGCCGGAGTGGATGCCGGCCTCCTCGATGTGCTCCATCACGCCGCCGATGTAGACCTCGCCGTCAGCGTCGCAGAGGGCGTCCACGTCGATCTCGATGGCGTCGTCGAGGAACCGGTCCACCAGCACCGGGTGGTCCGGGGAGATGTCGGTGGCCCGGCCGATGTAGTCGCGCAGCGTCGGGTCGTCGTAGACGATCTCCATGCCCCGCCCGCCCAGCACGTACGACGGCCGGACCAGCACCGGGTAGCCGATCTCGTCGGCGATCGTCTTGGCCTCGTCGTACGAGGTGGCCATGCCGTGCGCCGGCGCGCGCAGCCCGGCGCGGGCCAGCACCGCGCCGAACGCGCCCCGCTCCTCGGCCAGGTGGATCGACTCCGGGGAGGTGCCGACGATTGGCACACCGGCGTTCTTGAGCCGCTGCGCCAGGCCCAGCGGGGTCTGCCCGCCGAGCTGCACGACCACCCCGACCACGCCCGGCCCGCCGGCCGCCCGGCCGGACGAGTCCTCGGCGTGCCAGACCTCCAACACGTCCTCGAAGGTCAGTGGCTCGAAGTAGAGCCGGTCGGCGGTGTCGTAGTCGGTGGAGACCGTCTCCGGGTTGCAGTTGACCATGACGGTTTCGTAACCGGCCGACCGCAACGCCTGGACCGCGTGCACGCAGGAGTAGTCGAACTCGATGCCCTGCCCGATCCGGTTCGGGCCGGAGCCCAGGATCAGCACCTTCGGCCGATCCGACGGCACGACCTCGGTCTCCAGGTCGTACGTCGAGTAGTGGTACGGCGTGGTCGCCTCGAACTCGGCCGCGCAGGTGTCCACGGTCTTGTAGACCGGGCGCACGTCGAGGCGGTGCCGCAGGGTCCGTACGCCGTCCTCGGCGGCCAGCTCCGGGCGCAGCGCGGCGAGCTGCCGGTCGGACAGACCGGCCCGCTTGGCGCGGCGCAGCAGGTCGGCGTCGAGTACCGGCGCGTCGACGATCTCGGCGCGCAGCTCGATCAGCGCGGCGATCTGGTCCAGGAACCACGGGTCGATCCCGCCGGACGCCTCGGCCACCTCGGCGATCGACGCGCCGAGGCGCAGCGCCCGCTCCACCGTGTACAGCCGGCCGTCGTGCGGGATCCGCAGCGCGGCGAGGGTGTCCGCCAGGGTGACGCCCGCCGGGTCCGGCACACTCCAGAAACCGGCCGACTTGGTCTCCATCGAGCGCATCGCCTTGTTCAGCGCCTCGGTGAAGTTGCGCCCGAGGCTCATCGCCTCGCCCACCGACTTCATCGTGGTGGTCAGCTCCGGGTCGGCGCCTGGGAACTTCTCGAACGCGAACCGGGGGATCTTCACCACCACGTAGTCGAGGGTCGGCTCGAACGCCGCCGGGGTCTTCAGGGTGATGTCGTTGGGGATCTCGTCGAGGGTGTAGCCGATGGCCAGCTTCGCGGCGATCTTTGCGATCGGGAAGCCGGTCGCCTTGGAGGCCAGCGCCGAGGAGCGCGACACCCGGGGGTTCATCTCGATCACGACGATCCGGCCGTCGACCGGGTTGACCGCGAACTGGATGTTGCAGCCGCCGGTGTCCACCCCGACCTCGCGCAGCACGGCGATGCCCAGGTCCCGTAGGCGCTGGTACTCCCGGTCGGTGAGCGTCATGGCCGGGGCCACGGTGACGCTGTCGCCGGTGTGCACGCCCATCGGGTCGATGTTCTCGATCGAGCAGACCACCACCACGTTGTCGTGCCGGTCGCGCATCAGCTCCAGCTCGTACTCCTTCCAGCCGAGCACGCTCTCCTCGATGAGCACCTCGTGCACCGGGCTGGCGGACAGGCCGTCACCGGCGATGCGGGCCAGGTCCTCCGGGGTGTGCGCCATGCCGGAGCCCAGGCCGCCCATGGTGAACGACGGCCGGATCACCACCGGCAGGCCCAGCTCGGCGACTGTCGCCTCGACCTCGTCCATCGAGTGGCAGACCCGCGAGCGGGGCACCAGCCCGGTCGGGTCGTCGACGCCCAGGCGTACGCCGGCCTTCGCCACGATCTCCTTGAACAACTGCCGGTCCTCGCCGCGGTTGATGGCGTCGATGTTCGCGCCGATCAACTCCACGCCGTACTTCTCCAGGACGCCGGCCTCGTGCAGGGCGACTGCCGTGTTCAGCGCCGTCTGCCCGCCGAGGGTGGCGAGGATCGCGTCCGGGCGCTCCTTGGCGATGACCAGCTCCACGAACTCCGGGGTGATCGGCTCGACGTAGGTCGCGTCGGCGAACTCCGGGTCCGTCATGATCGTCGCCGGGTTGGAGTTGACCAGGCTGACCCGGATCCCCTCGCTGCGCAGGACCCGGCAGGCCTGGGTGCCGGAGTAGTCGAACTCGCAGGCCTGCCCGATGACGATCGGCCCGGAGCCGATCACGAGGATGTGCTTGAGATCGGTCCGCTTAGGCATTGCTGCGCCCCCTGCTGTGGTTCCGACCCTCGATCAAGTCGGCGAATCGGTCGAAGAGGTAGTCCGCGTCGTGCGGGCCGGCCGCCGCCTCCGGGTGGTACTGGACGGTGAACGCGGGCAGGTCCACGGCCCGCAGCCCCTCGACCACGTTGTCATTGAGGCAGACGTGCGACACCCGTACGCCACCGAAGTCGGTGTCGATCACCTGGTCGGGGACGACCGCGCCGGCACCCGCACCCGGCACCTGGACGGCGAAGCCATGGTTGTGGCTGGTCACCTCGACCTTGCCGGTGACCCGGTCGAGCACCGGCTGGTTGATCCCCCGGTGGCCGTAGCCCAGCTTGTAGGTGCCGAAGCCGAGCGCCCGACCGAGGATCTGACTGCCGAAGCAGATGCCGAACAGCGGCACCTCCCGCCGCAGCGCCTCCCGGGCCAGCGCCACCGGGGCGTCGGCGGTGGCCGGGTCGCCCGGGCCGGGCGACAGGAAGATCGCGTCGGCGCCGGTGGCGAGCATCTGGTCGATGCTCGACGACGCCGGCAGCACGTGCGTGGTCACCCCGCGGGTGGCCAGCCGGCGCGGCACGTTGCGCTTGATGCCCAGGTCCAGGGCGGCGACGGTGAACCGGTGCTCGCCCAGGGCCTCGACGACGTACGGCTCGGCGGTGCTCACCTCGGCGGACAGGTCCGCGCCGACCATCTGCGGCGCCTGGCGGACCCGGGTCAGCAGGCTCTGGGGGTCGTTGTCGACGCTGGAGATGCCCACCCGCATGGCGCCCCGCTCGCGCAGGTGCCGGGTCAACGCCCGGGTGTCCACCCCGCTGATGCCCACCACACCCTCGGTGGCGAGGCGGTCCTCGAGACCACCGGTGGCCCGCCAGTTCGAGCCGATCCGGGCCGGGTCACGGACGACGTAGCCGGCCACCCAGATCCGGCCGGACTCGTCGTCCTCGCCGTTGACGCCGGTGTTGCCGATGTGCGGGGCGGTCTGCACCACCACCTGACGGTGGTAGGAGGGGTCGGTCAGGGTCTCCTGGTAACCGGTCATGCCGGTGTTGAAGACCGCCTCGCCGAAGGTCTCCCCGACGCTGCCGTACGCCTCACCGGGGAACGTACGCCCGTCCTCCAGCACCAGGATTGCGGGTCTGCGCTTGCTCACTTGACAGCCTTTCCGTCCAGGACCGTCGGCTCGCCGCGCAGGAAGGTCGCCACGATGCGACCTGGCAGCGTCATGCGGGCGTACGGGGTGTTGCGACTGCGACTGGCCAGCTCCGCCGGCTCGATGGTGCGGCGGGCGGCCGGGTCGATCAGGGTCAGGTTGGCCGGCACACCCGGCGCGGGGTCGACGCCGTGCCCGGTGAGGCCGGCGATCCGTGCCGGGGTGCGCGACATCCGCTCGGCGATCAGGTCCCACTCGGGGCCGAGCACGTCCAGCGCGATGGAGAGGGCCGTCTCCAGACCGAGCATCCCCGGCCGGGCGTACGCCCACTCGCACTCCTTGTCCTCCACGGCGTGCGGGGCGTGGTCGGTGGCGATCACGTCGATCACCCCGTCGGCGAGGGCGGCGCGCAGCGCGGCGATGTCCACCGCGGTACGCAGCGGCGGGT
This sequence comes from Micromonospora sp. NPDC007208, assembly GCF_042869175.1. Taxonomy (NCBI): domain Bacteria; kingdom Bacillati; phylum Actinomycetota; class Actinomycetes; order Micromonosporales; family Micromonosporaceae; genus Micromonospora; species Micromonospora sp. NPDC007208. The sequence goes on from NZ_JBIAFG010000021.1 coordinate 62,741, forward strand.
TCACCTTGAAGACCGGGTCGTAGGCTCCGGCCGGGCTCCAGTCGGCGGCGAGTTCCGGGCTGGCCAGCTCACTGCGCCCGCTGACGAGTTCGTCGGTGAGCAGCAGGTGGTGCGGGGTCACCTCGGCGGTCACGCGTACCCCACGGGCCTTCGCCTGGCGCAGCACCTCGACGCTGCCGGCGGTGGAGACGTGGCAGACGTGCAGTCGGCTGCCCACGTGCTCGGCGAGCAGCACGTCCCGGGCGATGATCGCCTCCTCGGCGACCGCCGGCCAGCCGATCAGGCCGAGCCGGGTGGAGACCTCACCCTCGTGCATCTGGGCGCCCTCGGTGAGCCGGGGCTCCTCGGCGTGCTGGGCGATGATCCCGTCGAACGCCTTGACGTACTCCAGGGCTCGGCGCATCAACTTCGGGTCGGCGACGCAGTGCCCGTCGTCGGAGAAGATCCGCACCCGGGCCGCCGAGTCGGCCATCGCGCCCAGCTCGGCCAGTTGCTCGCCGGCCAGCCCGACGGTGACCGCGCCGATCGGCTGCACGTCGACCAGGCTGGCCTCCCGGCCGAGCCGCCAGACCTGCTCGACCACGCCGGCGGTGTCCGCCACCGGGGAGGTGTTGGCCATCGCGCAGACCGCGGTGTAGCCGCCGAGCGCCGCCGCCCGGGAACCGGACTCGACGGTCTCGGCGTCCTCCCGACCGGGCTCGCGCAGGTGGGTGTGCAGATCGACGAGGCCGGGCAGGGCGACCAGGCCGGTGCCGTCGACGACTGTGGCGTCCGGCGCGGTCAGGCCGGGACCGACCTCGGCGATCACGCCGTCGCGGATCAGCAGGTCGGTCGGCGCGGCGCCGACGACACTCACGCTGGTGATCAGGTACGCGGTCACCGGTTGTTCCCTCCGAGCAGCAGGTAAAGGACAGCCATCCGCACGGAGACCCCGTTGGTGACCTGTTCGACGATGGTGGAGCGGGGTGAGTCGGCGACCTCGGGGGTGATCTCCATCCCCCGGTTCATCGGGCCGGGGTGCATGACGATCGCGTGTTCGGGCAGCCGGCGCATCCGCGGCCCGTCGAGCCCGTAGCGGCGGGCGTACTCGCGCGCGGAGGGGAAGTAGGAGTCGTTCATCCGCTCCCGCTGCACCCGCAGCATCATCACCACGTCCACGTTGGGCAGGACGGAGTCGAGGTCGTAGGAGACGTCGGTGCCGGGGGCGAGGGCGCCCGCGATGTCGACCGGGATCAGGGTCGGCGGGCCGACCAGGGTGACCTTGGCGCCGAGGGTGGAGAGCAGCAGCACGTTGGAACGGGCCACCCGGGAGTGCAGCACGTCCCCGACCACCGCGACCGACAGGCCGGCGAGCCGGCCCAGCCGGGCCCGCATGGTGTACGCGTCCAGCAGCGCCTGGGTGGGGTGCTCGTGGGTGCCGTCACCGGCGTTGACCACCGACCCGTCCACCCAGTTGGCCAGGCGGTGCGGCGCACCGGAGGCGGGGTGTCGGACGACCACGGCGTCCGCGCCCATGGCCTGCAGGGTCAACGCGGTGTCCTTCAGGCTCTCACCCTTGGTGACGCTGGACCCCTTCGCGGAAAAGTTGATCACATCGGCGCTGAGCCGCTTCGCCGCCGCCTCGAAGGAGATCCGGGTACGCGTGGAGTCCTCGTAGAAGAGGTTCACCACGGTCCGTCCCCGCAGCGCGGGAAGCTTCTTGATCTCCCGGCCGGCGACGGTGGCCATCTCGGCGGCGGTGTCCAGGATCTCGGTGGCGGTGTCGGCGTCCAAGTCCCCGCCGGAGAGCAGATGCTTGATCATGATTGGCCCCCGTACAGCTTGACCTCGTCCGTCCCGTCGATCTCGGCGAGCGTCACCTTGACGCTCTCGGCGAGCGAGGTCGGGATGTTCTTGCCGACGTAGTCGGCGCGGATCGGCAGCTCGCGGTGGCCCCGGTCGACCAGGACGGCGAGTTGCACCGACGCCGGGCGGCCCACGTCGTTGAGCGCGTCGAGCGCGGCCCGGACGGTGCGGCCGGAGAAGAGCACGTCGTCAACCAGGATGACCCGTTTGCCGTCGATCCCGCCGGACGGCAGCTCGGTCGGGCCGACCGCGCGGGTGGCGTGCCGACGGAGGTCGTCGCGGTACAGGGTGATGTCGAGCACACCGACCGGAACGGCGACGTCCTCGAAGGTGCTGATCCGGTCGGCGAGCCGCCGGGCCAGGGGGGTGCCCCGGGTGGGAATCCCCAGCAGCACCGTGTTCGCGGCGCCCTGGGTCTTCTCCAGGATCTGGTGGGCGATGCGGTCGACCACGCGTTGCACGTCGGCGCTGGCGAGGATCACCTTCACCGAGGGTTGTCGCGGTGGTGACGAGCGGGCAGCCGGTGGGTATGCCACGGCGGACCTCCTTCCCCGCCTCACGGGACGGGTCGTTAAAGGATGTCGGGCACCTCCGGCCGGACCGCGCAGCGGACCTGGGCCGGGGCTTCCGCCACGTTACCAGTGGTCACCGGGGTGATGGACGGCGGCCGCTGACCACCGGGTCAGGCTCCGGAAAAGGGGAAAACTCCCCGGACGCTCCGCAACGGTAGGGGCACGACCACTTGACCACGTGTCGCATTCCCCGTACCGTCACGCTCCGTAGCGATCGACGGGAGAACCCCGAGCAGCACTGGGAGTGTCCGAATGCCCTCTGAATACGCCAAGTCTCTGGGCGCCCGCCTGCGCTCCATCCGCCAGCAGCAGGGTCTTTCCCTGCAGGGTGTGGAGGAGAAGTCGAATGGGCGGTGGAAGGCCGTGGTGGTCGGCTCGTACGAGCGTGGCGACCGGGCCGTGACGGTGTCCCGTCTGGCCGAGTTGGCCGAGTTCTACCGCGTACCCGTCTCGGAACTGCTGCCGGACGGCAGTGGTGTCCGTCACGAGCCCACCAGCAAGATTGTCCTGGACCTGGAGCGGCTCTACGACGAGGCCTCCGAGGACCTGGCCTACGTCGCCCGCTACGCCCGCGCCATCCAGCAGCAGCGCGGCGACTACAACGGCCGGGTGCTCTCCATCCGCGCCGACGACCTGCGGGCGCTCGCGATCGTCTACGACGCCTCACCGTCGGGGCTGATCGAGCGGCTCACCGAGCACGGCGTGCTGGTGGCCGACCCCCGGGCGTTCTTCGCCTCCTGATCTGCCGCTCCACCTGATCTGCCGCCTCACCGAAAGGGCCCGTGCCGACTGGCACGGGCCCTTTCGCACTACGGCGTTCGGTGGGGACGCTCAGCGGGTGGCGTACTCGGCGATCCGGCCGAGCACCCCGTTGAGGAAGCGCGGCGAATCGTCTGTCGACATCTGCCGGGCCAGCTCCACGGCCTCGCTGATCGCCACCGCGTCGTCGATCTCGTCGACGTAGAGCAACTCGTAGACGGCGATCCGGGCCAGATTACGGTCGACGACCGGCATCCGCTCCAGCGTCCAACCCTCGGCGTAGCTGGCGATCAGCTCGTCGATGCGGTCGAGGTGCTCGGCGACACCCTCGACCAGGCCCACCGCGTAACCCAGATGCTCCGGTCGGGGCTGCTCGATCCGCTGCACGTAGCCGGCGAGCACCTCCACCGGAGGCTTGTCCCGTAGGTCGGCCTCGTAGAGGACATCCAGCGCCCGCTTGCGCGCCTTGCGGCGCGCCGGCATCTGCTGCTTGGAACCCTCAGCCATCAGGCGCGGCCGAGGTAACGGCCGTCGCGGGTGTCGACCTTGATCTTCTCGCCGGTGGTGATGAACAGCGGGACCGGCACGGTGGCGCCGGTCTCCACGGTCGCCGGCTTGGTGCCGCCGGTCGAACGGTCGCCCTGCAGGCCCGGCTCGGTGTAGGTGACCTCCAGCACGACGCTGGTGGGCAGCTCGATGTAGAGCGGCACACCCTCGTGCTGGGCGACGGTCGCCTCCGCCTCGGGCAGCAGGTAGTTGGCTGCCTCACCGACGGTGCCACCGGGCACGGTGATCTGGTCGAAGGTCTCCAGATCCATGAAGACGAAGTCCTCGCCGTCGGCGTACAGGTACTGCATCGTGCGCTTGTCAACGGTCGCGGTTTCGACCTTGGTGCCCGCGTTGAAGGTCTTGTCGACCACCTTCCCGGACAGCACGTTCTTCAGCGTGGTGCGCACGAAGGCACCACCCTTACCGGGCTTGACGTGCTGGAACTCGACGACGGCCCAGAGCTCGCCGTCCAGGTTGAGTACCAGGCCGTTTTTGAGGTCGTTGGTGGAGGCCATTTCCTGCCTTGATCATCAATTGGCGGACAGACCCTACGAGTCTACTAGCTGCGTCGAATCGGCCGGTCCCCGCTCGGGGCGGCCTCTCAACGGGTGGCGAGATGGTGCAGAGCGAGACGATACCCGTCGATGCCCAAGCCGCAGATCACCCCGGTCGCCACCGCCGACACCACCGAGTGGTGCCGGAACTCCTCGCGGGTGTGGATGTTGGAGATGTGCACCTCGACCAGCGGCCCCCGCAGCATGGCGCAGGCGTCCCGGACCGCGTACGAGTAGTGCGACCAGGCGGCCGGGTTGAGCACCACAGCGGCGCCCTCGTCGGCCGCCGTGTGCAGCCAGCCGAGCAACTCGTGCTCCGCGTCGGTCTGCCGGACGGTCACCTCCAGCCCCAGCTCCCGACCGGTGGTCTCACAGAGCGCCACCAGGTCGGCGTAGGTGGTCGCGCCGTACACGTCGGGCTCGCGGGTGCCCAGCCGACCCAGGTTCGGCCCGTTCAAGACGTGGACCCTCACTGGTCTGCGACCTCGCCGTAGGCGGCCTCCAGCAGTGCGTCGTCCGGGCCCTCCAACATCGCCGGGCGGGCCAGCCCGTCGAGCACCACGAAGCGCAGCCGACTGCCCCGGGCCTTCTTGTCCACCCGCATCGCGGCCAACAGCTGCGGCCAGGCGTCGGCCGGGTAGCTCACCGGCAGGCCCAGCGCGCGCAAGGTGACCCGGTGCCGGTCGGCGGTCGGCGCGTCCAGCCGCCCGGCGAGGCGGGCCAGCGTGGCCGCGTACACCAGGCCGACGGCGACGGCGTGGCCGTGCCGCCAGCGGTAGCCCTCGTTCTGCTCGATGGCGTGGGCCAGGGTGTGACCGTAGTTGAGCACCTCCCGCACGCCCGACTCGCGCAGGTCGCCGCCGACCACGTCGGCCTTGACCCGGATCGCCCGCTCGATCAGCTCCCGGCTCACCGGCCCACGGGGGTCGGTGGCGGCCTCCGGGTCACTCTCGATGAGATCCAGGATCGTCGGGTCGGCGATGAAGCCGCACTTGACGACCTCGGCCAGCCCGGTCGCCAGGTCGACCGCGGGCAGGCTGTCCAGGGTGGCCAGGTCGGCCAACACCCCGACCGGCGGGTGGAACGCGCCCACCAGGTTCTTGCCGGCGGCCGTGTTGATGCCCGTCTTGCCGCCCACCGCGGCGTCGACCATGCCCAGCAGCGAGGTCGCCACCGGCACCCAGCGCACCCCCCGCAACCAGCAGGCCGCGACGAAGCCGGCCAGGTCGGTCACCGCGCCGCCGCCCACGCCGACCACCGCGTCGGTACGGGTGAAGCCCGCCGCGCCGAGTCGGTCCCAGCAGGCGGAGGCCACGTCGATGTGCTTGCCCGACTCGGCGTCGGGCACCTCGATCGGCAGTGGCTCGACGCCGGCGGCGCGCAGGCGTTCACCGAGCGCGTCCGCGAGAGCCTTGAGCGGAGGCGCGTGCAGCACCGCCGCCCGCGTCGCGCCGGGCAGCAGGCCGGGCAGCGCGCCCAACAGGTCACGTCCCACCAAGACGTCGTACGGCCGCTCGCCGCCGACCGGAATCCGGGTCACCTCGTCCATCGCCGGCAGCCTAGTCCAGCGGGCGGCGCGGCGAGGGCGGCTGTCCACCTGCTGGCCGGGCGGCCCACTCCGCCAGCCGGCGGGCGTGCTCGGCCACCGCGGCGCGTAGCGCGTCCGGATGCCGCACGGTGAACGGACAGCCCAGCCCGGCGAGCAGCGCCGCCATCCCGGGCAGGCTCTCCGCCCGGGCCCGCAGCAGCACCCCGTCGGTGGTGACTGTCAACTCGGCCACGCTGGGCGGGATGCGACGACGGGCGGCGACCAGGTCGGTCTCCAGCACGACCTCCACCTCGTGCGCGTACGGCACCCCGGCCAGCGACCGGGTCACCCAGGCCACCGCCTCGAACCCGTCCGGCACGGTGAACGTCGCCACGCCGGGCGTCACCGCGCCGATCCGGTCCAGTCGGAACGTGCGGACCTCCCCGCGCCGGTGGTCGTGGCCGGTGACGTACCAGCGGCCGGAATGGAAGACCAGCCCGTACGGGTCGAGCTCGCGGTGCGACTGCTCGCCCCGCCAGGAGCGGTAGTCCAACGCGACCCGCTGCCGGTGCCGGGTGGCCGAGGCCAGCGCGAGCAAAGTGCCCGACGCCGGGCCGCGCTCCGGCTCCGGGCGACGCAGGGTGAAGCCCAGGTGCTCCTGGACGGCGGCGAGTCGGTCGGCGAGCGCCGCCGGCAGCACCCGGCGGATCTTCGCCAGCGCGGTGGCGGTGGCGGGCTGCTCGGTGGCGAGCCCGACCCGTTCGGCGACGACGAGGCCGAGCAGCACGGCCACCGCCTCGTCGTCGGTGAGCATCAGTGGCGGCAGCTTGTATCCGGAGTGCAGGCGGTAGCCGCCGTAGCGGCCCCGGTCGGCGGTCACGGGGATGCCCAGCTCGACAAGCGTGGTCGCATACCGCCGCACGGTCCGCTCGTCCACCCCGAGCTGACCGGCGAGGTCGGCGGCCGTCGCCCGGTGCCGGGTCTGCAGCAGTTCGAGCAGGGCCAACACCCGTCCTGCGGGATGTGACACGGGCCACTCCTTCAAACCGGGCGGATCCTGTCCGGATTCGATCGTACGGTCTGTCGGTAACCGAGAGAAGGAGCCACAGATGGCGACATTCGTGCTGGTGCCGGGATTCTGGCTGGGTGCCTGGGCGTGGCGGGACGTGACGGTCGCGCTGCGGTCGCAGGGGCACGAGGTCTACCCGATGACGTTGACCGGGGTGGCCGAACGCGACCACCTCGCCGGGCCGGAGGTCAGCCTGGACACGCACACCACCGACATCGTCCGGCTGATCGAGGTCGAGGACCTGCGGGACGTCCTGCTGGTCGGGCACTCCGGCGGCGGGATGCCGGCCGCCCAGGCGGCGGACCGCGTTCCGGACCGGATCGCCCGGGTCGTCTACGTGGAGAGTGGGCCGTTGCCGGACGGCACGGCGCAGTTCGACACGGTGCCGCCGGAGGAGCAGCAGCGACTGCGCGCCGCGATCGGCACCGGGCACCTGCTGCCGCCGCCGGCCTGGGACCCGGCCGCCGACCCGACCAACCTGGCCGGCCTGGACGAGCCGACGCTCGCGCTGCTGCGCACCCGGGCCACCCCGCAGCCGCTGCGGGCCGCCACCGACCCGGTCCGACGCACCGGTGGGCGTCCGGTGCCGACCGCGCTGGTCGCCAGCACCTTCCCGCTCAGCGTGGTGCGGCAGATGATCCAGGATGAGCACCCGTTCTTCACCGGCCTGGCCGACGGCCAACTGCACGAGGTGCCCACCGGGCACTGGCCGATGCTCAGCGAGCCGAAGGCCCTGACCGACGTCCTGGACCAGATCGCCCGCGGCTGAGGACCACCCACCCCACTGCGCCGATCTTGCAGTTCCGGTTGCCGAGATGCGGCGAATACCCCTTACGCCGGGACAGCAAGTGCAAGATCGGCGCGGCAGGGTGGGGCGTCAGCGCGGGAGCAACGCGGCGATCTCGGCGACTACCTGCGCCGGGGCCCGGCCGTCGGTGACCACCGTCTCGGTGGCCACCTCGGCGTAGAGCGGCCGGCGCTGGTCCAGCAGGTGCTTGAGGGTCGCCCGGGGGTTGATCGCCAACAGCGGCCGGCCCGCGCCGAGCCCGACCCGCCGCACCGCGTCGGGCAGCTCGACCGAGAGGTGCACCACCCGGTGCCCGATCAGGGAGGCCCGCGTCTCCTCGGCCAGCACCGCGCCGCCGCCGAGGGCGAGCACGCCCGTGCCGGCGGCCAGCGCCGCGGCCACGGCGGCCCGTTCCAGGGTACGGAAGTGCGCCTCGCCCTCGTCGATGAAGATCTCCGGGATCGGCTTTCCGGCCATCTGCTCGATGTCGGCGTCGGTGTCGCGGAACTCCACGCCCAGGGTGGCGGCGAGCGCCCGCCCGACGGTGGTCTTGCCGCAGCCGGGCGCGCCGACCAGCACGACGACCGGCGCCATCAGCGGATGACCAGCGCGTCGAGGTAACCGGCCAGGTTGCGACGGATCTCGGCGATCGAGTCGCCGCCGAACTTCTCGGTGGCCGCCTCGGCGAGCACCAGCGCCACCATCGCCTCGGCGACCACCGCCGCGGCGGGCACCGCGCAGACGTCGGAGCGCTGGTTGATCGCGGTGGCCGGCTCGCCGGTGGTGATGTCCACGGTGGCCAGCGCCCGGTTCAGCGAGGAGATCGGCTTCATCGCGGCGCGGACCCGCAGCGGCTCACCGGTGGTGATGCCACCCTCCAGCCCGCCGGCCCGGTCGGTGACCCGGCGGACGCCGGTGGCCGAGGGGATGATCTCGTCGTGCGCCTCCGAGCCGCGGGACCGGGCCTGCTGCCAACCGTCGCCGATCTCCACGCCCTTGATCGCCTGAATGGACATCAGGGCGGTGGCCAGCCGGGCGTCGAGCTTGCGGTCCCACTGCACGTGGCTGCCCAGCCCCGGTGGCACCCCGTACGCCAGCACCTCGACCACGCCGCCGAGGGTGTCGGCGGCCTTCTTCGCGGCATCGACCTCGGCGACCATCAGGGCGCTGGCCTCCGGGTCGAGGCAGCGCAGCGGGTCGGCGTCGATCCGGGCGGCGTCGGACGGCGTCGGGCGCAGCCCGGGCTTCGCGGCCACCGGGCCCAACTCGACGACGTGCGAGACGATCTCGATGCCGAGCGCCTGACGGATCAGCGCCTTGGCGACCGTGCCGACGGCCACCCGGGCGGCGGTCTCCCGGGCGCTGGCGCGCTCCAGGATCGGCCGGGCGTCGGTGTGGCCGTACTTCTGCATGCCGGCCAGGTCCGCGTGGCCCGGCCGGGGACGGGTCAGCGGGGCGTTACGGGCCTGCCGGGCCAGCTCGTCGGGGTCGACCGGGTCGGCGGCCATCACCGTCTGCCACTTCGGCCACTCGGAGTTGCCGACCCGGATCGCCACCGGGCTGCCCAGGGTCACGCCGTGCCGCAGGCCGCCGAGCAGCTCGACCTCGTCCCGCTCGAACGACATCCGGGCGCCCCGGCCATAGCCCAGCCGCCGACGGGCCAGCTCGTCGGCGATCTCGGTGGTGGTCACCTCGATGCCGGCCGGCACCCCCTCCAACATCGCGACGAGGGCGGGACCGTGCGATTCACCTGCAGTCAGCCAGCGCAACACAGCGGTCAGTCTGTCACGGCGGGCCACCGACCCGGCGCGCTCCCCGGGGCGTCCCGCCCAGCGGACCTCGCCGCCCGCTCGCGCGGGCGGCGGCTCAGATCCCTCGACCGCGCTTGTGCAGGGTGCGCAGCACCGCGTCGGCCCGGACCACCCGACCGGCGACGGCGAGGGCCAGGTAGGCGCGCGGCTCGCGGGGGTTGCTCCGCAGGGTGCGCCGGGCCCAGCGCAGCGCGCCCCGGCGGTCGCCGGAGGCGGCCTGGGCGAACGCGATCTGCCCGGCCACCCGGGCCTCGCCGGCAGGTTGACTGGCGAACTCCGGGTAGCGCTTCAGCAACCACTGCAACGCCTCGGAGATGGTGTCCCAGCGTTGCGCGAAGTACGAGCGCTTGTGCCAGCGGACCAGCACCGACGGCGTGCGCAGGTTGATCAGCGGGGCGCTGCGCGCGGCCCGGAGCAGGAACTCGTAGTCCTCCGCGTAGCTGCCCGGGATCTCCTCGTCGACCAACCCGAACCCGTTACGCAGCGCGGTGGCGCGGATCAGGAAGGTCGACGGGTGCAGCTCCGTCATCCGGTCGCGGAGCAGGTCGTCCAGGGTGATCCGGTCCTTGTCGAGCACCCGGTCGACGGTGCGCCCGTCGTAGTTGACGCGGATGCCGCAGCAGACGAACTCGGCGGCCGGATCGCCGGCCAGCGCGTCGACCTGGGCGGCCAGCTTGCCGGGCAGCCACTCGTCGTCGTCGTCGCAGAACGCGACCAGCTCACCCTCGGCCGCGAGGGTGCCGCTGTTGCGCGCACCGGCCAACCCGGGGGTACGGGCGTTGCGGATCACCCGTACCGCGCGGGCCGGGCCGCCGCCCAGCTCGGCCAGCGACTCGTCCGGCGCGGACTGGTCGAACACCACGACGACCTCGATCAGGCCCGGGTAGTCCTGTGCCAGGATCGCGCCCACCGCGGCCCGCAGCAGCTCGGGGCGGTCCCGGGTGGGCACCACGACGCTGACGCTCGGCTGCTGGGTCATCGAGTCTCCTTCGTACCCGGACGCGGCCGGGACCAGACCCGCCACCGGAGTGGGCGCGGGGTCGAGCGGGCCACCAGGTCGTCGATGATCTGCCCGACCCGGGCCACCGCCGCCCGTTGTGCCTCGTGTGCCTCCGGGTCGGCGGCCACCGCGTACCGGGATGGGTCGGCCACCCCGGCGGCCAACGCGTCGTGCAGCGCCTCCCGGGTCTCGCAGAGCGCCACCAGCCCGGCGGCGCCGAGCCGGCGGGCGAAGAGAAGCTGGTGGTTGTCGACGTGCTCGCCGCGAGCCGGGTCGCGGGGCACCACGATGGGCAGGTGGCCGTGCCGGCGGGCCTCCAGGATGGTCGCCGGACCACCGTGGCAGACCACCAGGTCGGCATCGGCCATCGCCTGTTGCAAAGCGTCGTGACCGAGGAACGGCACCGCGCCGGGGAGCTGGGGCGCGCTGGTGTGCCCGTGCTGCACGGTCAGCCCGATCGGGCCGGCGGCCTGCGTGTGCCACTGGGCCACCCAGTCGACGAGCCGGTCGAAGGGGTGCTTGTCGGTGCCCACCGCGACCAGCAGTCGCAGCTGGGCGACCGGCGAGCTGTCGCGCTGGCGCGGCAGGCGGGCCGCCTCGGTGGTCGGCCGGGGTTGCGGACGCCAGGCGGTGCCCGTCTCCCGGGTCACAGCAGCGTCCCGACGACTGTCGCCTCGGGGTACTGCCGGCGCTGCTCGTCCCACTGCACGAGCATCGCGGAGAGGAACGGCCGGCAGAGCCGAGCGGTCAACGTCGGGGTGTCGATCCGGTCGTACACCTCGATGTAGACGGTAGGGATGCGCCGCAGCCGGGCCAGCACCACGAACGGCACCGCCACCCCGGCGCCGGTGGTGACCACGGCGGCGACCCGCCGTGCCCGCAGCACCCGCCAGGCCAGCAGCGCGTTGCGCAGCAGGTTCGGCACGTTGCGGGTGGTCGGGTGGTGCGCCGGAACCAGGTCCTCGCCGGCCAGCAGCGACAGCGCCTCCGGGGTGTCGAAGGTGACCCAGCAGCGCCGCCACTGTTCGTACCAGGGCCGCAGGGCCAGTAGTTGGGCCAGATGGCCGCCGCTGGAGCCGACCAGCAGCAGCACCGGCGCCCCACTGTCGTCGTTGTTCGTGTCCACGCGACTCCCCACAAGTTCGCTTGGAATTTCAGTTCACGCCACGCAGAAGCAGATCACACGATCCCCGGTCGTTGAATAGCGCGACCGGCCGAGATGACGATCTCCACGGCGGGCGGTTCGGCGCGCCGAACGTCCGAGGTCCATCGATCGTCATCACCACCTGCGATTATGTCGTCACTCTACGGCGGGCCGTCGCCGCCGCGATTCCTCCAGATCAGCCGCTATGTCTTTTCTCGATGACGTCCAAGAGAGCGGGATGCAGTGCGGCGTTCCAGCCCGCGCCCGCGTCGGCCAGCCGCCAGGTGCGCAACCACATCTCCACCAGGTACGCGTCGGCGACGAGCCGGCGACGAGCCGCGTCGAGGCCGAGCCGCTCACCGTGCCGGCTCAGATACCCGTCGACGGCCGACGCGGCGGCGTCGGCCGGCTCCCCCCGCAGCACGAGGGCCCGCTGGAACGCGTCGTGCGCCAGGTCGAAGCCGACCGGCACGTCCGGCCCGCTGTGCTCCCAGTCCCAGGCGACCAACCGGCCGGCGTGCCGGCCCAGGTTCCACGGCACCCAGTCACCATGCCAGTGACCGAACTCGACGCTGGTGTCGCCATGCCGGCGGGCCAGCGCGGATACCGCGGCGACCGCCCGTGCGCCGGCCGGCTCGGTCGCGGCCGCCCGGCCGGCCTGATCGGCCAGCCGGCGCAGGAAGGCCGAGTCGCCGAGCGGTCGAGGTGTGCCCGCCGGGCCGCCACGCCGGGCGACCGCGAGCAGCGCCGCGATCCGTGGTGGATCGTCCACCGGCACACCGCGTACCGCCGGGGGCAACGGTTCGATCACCGCGACCACCTGGCCGGCCCACGACGTTTCGGTGAGCAGCCTCGGCGGCGTCGGGTGGTCGGCGACGCCGACCACCGCGCGCAACGCCCGCAGCGCCGCCGCCTCCGCGCTGACCAGCGCGCGGGTCGCGTCGTTCCAGCCGATCTTCGCGTAGCCGCGCGGACGCCCGTCGGCGCTGAAGAGTTGCAGGGTGGGCTTGCCGTTCGGGTCAGGGGGGCGAACCCCGAACGCGGCCAGCAGCGGCGTGTCACCCAGGTCGGCGGAGAGCCGCTCGCTCAGCAGCAGCTCCGCGGCCGGCACCCCGGCCGGCACCGAGACGGTCAACGTCGGGAAGGGCGCGAGCCCCACCCGGCCGAACCGGGCCAGCCCGCCGAGCACCGCCCGCAGCGCGCGCACCTTCGGTGGCCGCAGGGCGTTGTACGCCAACAGGGACGCCGCCCCGGCCCGGGGCGCGCCCAACGGCACCAGGAACCGGGCCCGGGCGACCGACGGCACCACCGCGTACCGGGCCACCGCCTGGTGACCGGGCGGCAGGGCGCCCGCCACGGTCAGGCCGACCCGGTCGTCCGGGAAGACCGCGCGGCTCACCCAACCCAGGCCGTCCACCCGGGAACGCGGGTCGGTGGCCGGGCCCACCCGGGTCGTCACGCCGCCCGGTCCGCCCAGTCGAGGTCCAGCCCGAGCCGCTGGCGCAACGCATCGTTGTACGGCCGGTAGTAGTCGGTCAGCTCAGCGCGCACCGTCGGCTCCAGCGGTGCCGAACGCCGATCGTTGTAGACCTTGAAGTTGGGCAGGTCGTACGCCGGCAGACCGAGGAAGTCCAGGGTGCGCCGGTAGGTCGCCCGCGAGTCGCGGTACAGGTCCTCACTGGGCAGGAAGAGGATCTGCTGCCTGTCGAAACGCTCCAGCCACGGCTCCAGGTGCTCCAGGTAACGCCCCCGGGCCCGGTACGTGTACCAGTCGTACGGCTCGCTGAACGACTCCGGCTCGGCGATCAGCCGTTCCCGCTCCCCCGCCGTGCGCTCCGGCTCGGCCGCCAGCGCGGCGGCGAAGTCCAGTGGTTCGATGCCGTGGGTGCGGCGTTCCTTCCAGTGCGAGTACGCCCGCTCCACCGGGTCCCGCAGCAGCACGATGAGCTTGACCGTCGGCATCAGCGCGGCGACCCGCTGCGCGGCGAGCGGGTGGAACATGTACAGCGGGGCGGCCTCACCGACCCGGACCGGCCCGCCGTGCCGCTTGGCCAGTGCCTCGCGCTGCCGCTCGGTCGGGAAGTGCGAGCGGTACCAGGATTCGCCGCGGCCCCAGTGCTCCTCGAAGTAGTGCGCCGACTTGGTGTTCCAGGCGGGAAAGAGCCGGGGCACCAACGGGTGCTGGATGAGGTAGTTCCACAGGGAGGTCGTGCCACCCCGTTTGGCCCCGATGATCAGGAAGTCCGGCAGCGGCCGGCGATCACTGGTGCGAACGCCGTAGTCGACGAGCGACTCCTTCACTCGGGTGGTCACCTGGGTCGGAACCAACTGCTTGACCCGGTCACGGATGGACACCACGACGAACCTCACCTGCCTCTCGTCGATGCCGAGGTGGGCCCGGCGGCCGCGGCCGCGTCGTCCCCTCCACGGATCTGCCTCATGGTCCCCCGGATGCCGGCGCGCACCCGGGGCAACGTCAACATGCCGACGCAGCCGGCCAGCAGCACCACCAGCGCCACCGCGAGACCGGGCAGGCCGCGACCGCCCACCAGCACACCGGCGCCGGCGGCCAGGCCCACCCCGGCGACCGTGGCCACCGCGGCACGCGCCATCGCGGCGTCGACCAGCGGCTGCCGAACCACCGACCGGGCGAACCCGGCGGCGGTGAGGTTCTCGGTGACGATGCCGGCCGCCCAGGCCACCGCCGCGCCCGTCGCGCCGTAGCGGGGGATTAGCCAGAGACCCAGCGAGACGGTCACCGTCAACCCGGCCACGGTGGCGACCAGGTGCAGCCCGCTGCGCCCGCCCATCAGGAGCAGGCTCTGCACGTTGCCCACGCCGGTGTTGACCAACATCGCCAGCGCGAGCACCGTCATCGCCGGCACACCGGCGGTGAACTCCGGCCCGAACAACTGGAGGAAGGCCAACGCGAAGACCGCCAGCAACAGGTACACCGGCCAGGACAGCACCAGCCCCCAGGTGGTCAACTGCCGGTGCACGGCCGCCGCCGCGGCCCGCTCTCCCCGCCCGAGCAGCCGGGACAACTGCGGAGACACCGCCACCCGCAGCCCCTGCATGGCCAACTGACCGGCCAGCACGTACCGGCCGACGGCACCGAACACACCGGCGTCCGCCGGCCCGGCCAGCACCGAGGTGAGCAACACCCCCACCCACATGCTGCCGGCGTCGATGGCCGCCGAGGCGGCCCGGGGCAGCGCGAAGCGCCAGAACGTCGACCAGTCGGCGCGGTGCGGACGCAGCGTCGCGCCCCGGCCCAGCCCGAGCGGCCCGGCGACGAGAACGAGGCAGGCCAGCAGCGCCAACGCCGCCGGCACCAACCAGCCGGTCATGCCGGCGAGCAGACCACCACCCGCCAGCGCGGCGGCCCCGACCAGCACCGGGCGGGCGACCGGCAGCAGCAGGAACTGCACCCCGACGTACGCCCGGATGGGCCGTACGCAGCGCAGGGCGGCCAGCAGCAGGGTCATGGCGACCACCACCGGCACCGCGGCGAACGTGACGGTGAGCAGCGCGTCGCCGCTCGCGCCGGAGCCGCGCAGCAGCCGGGGCGCGAGCGCGTCGGCGGCCAGCACGCCCCCGCCGGCGACCAGGAGCCCGGTCAGCAGCGGCGGGATCAGCGCCACCGGGAGCACCCGGGCCGCGTCACCGCGCACACCGGCAGTGCGACGGGGCAGAGCCCACATGAGGCCTGTCTCCGCGCCGAGCGTGCAGATTGCGGTGGCCACGGTGACGACCCCGATCGCGGCGAAGAACGCGCCCGCCCCGGCCGTGCCGTAGCCGCGGGTGATCACGACGGCCAGCACGAACCCGAACAACCCGCTGGTGGCCGCGCCGAGCAGCCCGGCCACGCCGCTACGCGCGCTGCGGCGGGTCTCGGCCGAGCCGACGTCCCCAGCGGGCGACGCCGTGGCCTGGCCCTCGACCGCGGTGGGTGTCGGCCGGCCCCCGTCGGCGCCGGCCGGTGGCCGGGTCGCGGCGGTCACGCGGGCACCGGCGCGTTGCGCGCCGCCGTCGGCGACGACCCGGCCAACCGGGCCAGCCGTTCGCGTTCGGTCAACGCCATCGCGAAGGCGACCGCGAAGAACGCGACCGCCAGGTTCTGGTTCGCCATGCCGTAGAACGGGATCTGCACGAGGCAGACCACCGGCACCACCGCCAGCCACTGCCCGGCCGCCGAGGTCGCCCGGGCGCAGATCACCGCGGCGGCGACGAACCAGGCCAGGAAACAGATGAGCGCGGGTACGCCGTGGCTGAACAGCACCATCCACAACTGCCCCTGGGTGCCGATCGGCGCGGCCGCCGACACCGTGTCGACGTTCACCGGCGCGCCGTAGCCCAACCACGGCGACTCCTGCACCCGGCGGATCACCTCGGTGTAGAGCGAGAGCCGGTCGGTGTTGGTGTCGCTGGAGTCGACCCGTCGGCTGATCAGCTCGGTGATCGGAATGAACAGCGTGGCCAACGCGCCGATCACCACCACGCCGACGATGGACGCGGCCACCCGGACGTTGCCGCGCAGGCTGGCCCGCACCCCGAGCACCGCCAGCCCGGCACCGAGGCTGAGGAACATCGCCCGGTTGAGGGTGAGGAACGCCGGCGCCAGCGACAGCGGCAGCGACGCCAGCAGCGCCCAGCGCAGCAGCCCCCGCCGGCGCAGCATCGCGAAGGCCACCACGCAGGGCAGGGTCATGGCGTACGCGCTGCCGTAGTTGTTGGTGTACGCGAACGGCGCGGCCGGCCGGTAGATCGGGTTGAGCGAACGGGCGCTGTACTCAGCGGTGGTGAGGTGCACCATGTCCTGGATGAACGGGGTGCCGGCCACTCCGCTGGGCAGCAGCACCTCCACCGGTGTCGTCATGGCCAGCCGGGGCACCAGCACCCCGAGCCAGCCCAGCGCCACCAGCCCGAACCAGAACGCGCAGAGCGGGGTGAGCACCGCCACCAGGCTGGCGCGTTCCCGGGCGGCGGCGTAGACGTAGACGCCGACCACCAGCGCGGTCAGGTAGAAGGCCAGGCGCAGGGCGAAGGTGAGCAGCGAGGCGGGCGACGACAGTTGGGTGGCGCTGACCACCACGACGGCCAGGAACAGCAACCAGATCCCGACCGCCGGCGGCAGCGGCACGCGCCCCCGGGTGAGCAGCAACGCCAACAGCAGCGCACCCAGCAGCGGCCAACCGAGGTAGAACGCACCGAGCAGCCACCAGAGCGGCACCAGGCCGAACATCATCGACAGCGGCCAGAGCGGCAGTTGCGGCGGCGCGGGCGGCGGCACCGGCGCGGCCTCCTCCGGGGCGCCTCCGGGCGGTGGTTCGGTCGCCGGGGCGCGGGTCACCGACACACTCAGGCCCGGCCGTTCCGGGTGAGGACGAAGCCCAGCGGGGTGACCCCGGCGGCGCGCAGCCGCTCCACCAGGCGACGCAGGTCGCTCTGCCGGGTGCGGTCGCGCTCGACGACCACCACCGCGCTGCCCTGCCGGGCCACGGCCACGCCACGCTCGTCGGACTCCGCCGGAGGGGCGTTGAACAGGACCAGGCCGTGATCCGCGCCCTGCCGCCAGGTGCCGAACCGGACACTGCCCACCCCCACGGCGACCTCGTCCGGGGCGACGACGCGACCGTTGTCCGGGCGGGCCGACGACACCCGCGGCAGCGTCAGCGTGGCGTCCGGATCGGTGGACGGGCGGGCGCCGGGCGGGTGCGGGGAGGGTCGGCGGGCGGGCGTGCCGTCCGTGGCGGCACCGGCGGCCGGTGTGCTGCCGGCCGGTCGGGGCTTGGGCACCAGCGGCCGGGACGGGTCGATGGGCAGCCGTCCCCGGTCGGCGAGCACGCTGGTCCGTAGCCGCTCGATCCGTCCGCTGTCGTCGGCGACGAAGACCTCCCGGCCGTCCACGGCGAGCGCCACCGCGAGCCCGGCGGTGAGCGCGGTGGCGTCCTCCCGGGCGGTGACCAGCGCCACCCGGGCCGGCTGCCGGACCCGTTCGGCGACCGCCATCGCCACGTACCGGACGTCGGCGTCGACAGCCCGGGGGCTACCCCGGAACCCCGGTCGGCGCACCGTGCCGAGCAGCGGAAGGCCGGAGGCCTCCCGGCCGTCGGCCACCGAGCGGACCCGCCGGTCGGTCGACTCCCACAGGTACGCCAGCACAATGCCGACCAGCGCGCCACCGAGCAGGCCGGCGACCAGGTAGAGCGGGCGGTGCCCGGCGGAGGTGACCAGCGCCTTCTCGGCGGTCTGGGTGACCCAGCCGGGGTTGACGTCGACCGCCGCGATCTCGGTACGGGCGGCGTTGAGCTGGGTGAGCTGGTTGTTGATCCCGGCCAACTCGGCCACCAGCGCGTCACCAGCGGCGGTGTCCTTGGCGGTGTTCGCCCGCTTCTGCAACGCGGTCTGCTGGGCGGCGACCTTGGTGATGCTGGCGTCGTAGGAGCGCAGCATCTCGGCGCGCTGCTGCTCGTACATGGTCCGGCGCACGCTCAGGTAGGCCTCGGCGGCCAGGTTGGCGCTCTGCACGGCCCGGTGCGCCTCGCGCGCCTGGTAGGTGAAGCGCAGGATCTGCCCGCCGGTGGGCACCTCGACCTCGAGCGCGTCACGGATGTCACGCGGGTCACCGCCGGCCGATTCGGCCAGCCGCTGCACCACCTCGGTGCCGGTGGCGATGCCGCTCTCCACGTTCATGTTGACCGCGCGGTCGGCGCCCGCGCCGCTGGGGGTGAAGGCGTCGGTCACCACCGGCCGGACCGCGACCACGGCGCTCGCGGTCATCGCCGCCGGCACCAGCAGCACGTAGCCGAGCGCGGCCAGCAGACCGACCATGGCGACCGCCCCCACCAACCGCAACCGGTGCATCGGCACCCGCAGCAGGTCGGTCAGTGTCACGGCACGCGAGGTGCCGGAGGACGGGCCGTCCGTGGGCCAGGGTGCGGGCGCTGCATCAGTCATGGAACTTCTTCACCGTCTGTTGAGGATTACCGACGACCACGACGCCGGGTGGTACGTCGGTGCGGACCACCGTCGCCGCGCCGACGACGCTGTCCCGGCCGATCCGCACGCCCTTCAGGACCAGGGCGTGCGCACCGACCCAGACGTTGTCCTCAAGGACGATCGGGGCCCGGGTGAGCGGGCTGGGCGGTGCGTGCCGCTGCTCGGGGGGCAGGTTGTGGAAGTCGTTGTCGAGCAACTCGCAGTCGGACAGGAGGCACCGGTCCCCCACGGTCACCGACGTCCAGGTGCCGATCCAGGTGGCGTTGAGCAGAGAGTCCGCGCCGACGCGTACCTCGCCGGGGCCGGCGAAGCGGACGAGTTTGTTCAACCGGGTGCGGTCTCCGATGGTCACCCGCACGCCGCGCCGCAACCGGATCCGGCCACGGATCTCCACGTCCCTACCGAGCGTCAACCGTCGGTAACGGAGCTGATACCAGCCGCGTTTGACCGCGAAGACCAGACGCACCACGCGTCTCGTTCGGATGCCAGCGGCGCCGAGCAACGACCCTCCCCCACCGTCGCGGGCCGGCGGCGGTGGTACCGCCACCGGCCCAACGCGAACAATCTACCGATGCTCCGTCACGAACGGTTGACCCTTACTGTACGGAGAAGAATGTCGATGGGGTAGACCAGGACAACTCGGGCGTTGCGCTGCTGATGACGGTCGCCGTGGTGCCGTTGACCACCGCGCTCGGCGCGGCCGTCGGGTCGAACGGCACGCTGCGCAGAGCGCCGTCGGTGGAGCCGTAGACGATCCGGCCGCCCACCCACGCCATGCCCCGCACCGCGGACCAGGTCACACCCGTGGTCGGCAGGGCGAACTCGGTGGCACCGAGGTAGTTGCCGTCGATCTCGAAGTAGCGGTAGTAGAGGCTGTTGGCCCCGGTGCGGGTGTAGTAGAGCCGACCGTCGAGGAAGAAGGCGCCGGTCAGCGCCGCCGGGTTGTACCAGTCGTTGTAGCCGGACGCCTCCCACGGCGAGCCGATCGCGCCCCCGTTGAACAGCGAGACGTCGATCCGACTACCGGTGGGCGTGCCGGCCACCGTGTGCGACCAGTAGATCCGGTCGTCCACCCGCCAGGTCGCGCCGGCCGCCGTGTACGCGGGCTGGCTGACGCTTGTCGCGGTGCCCAGCGCGGTGCCGTTGAACGGGACCTTCGCCACGGTGCCGGAGGCGGTGCCCAGGTAGAGGTTGCCGGTGGTGGCCGACGGCGGGTTCTTCGGGGTGAAGGTGCGTCCGCCGGCGAGCGGGAACATGCCGAGCCGGCCGTGGTACTCCTCGCCCATGCCGTCGGAGTTGTGCCCGAAGTAGAGGCCGTCCGAGCCACGCCAGAGCACCGGCACCGAGGAACCCCAGTTGCTGGTGCCCGACGGCATCGAGGCGCTGCCGCTACGGCGCGGGTTCCAGTTCACCGGCATGCCGGTCGCCGGCGTGACGGCGGCGATGCCGAGCCGGTCGACCGCGCCCGGGCCGGCGTTGTCGCTGGCGTTCGGGTTGTTGACCCAGCGGAAGTGCCCGCCCAGGTAGATGACGTTGTCCGCCACCTCGACCGCGGTGATGGTGTCGTTGCCGGTGTAGTCGACCCAGGTGGCGAGCAGGCCGGAGCCCCGCTCGGCGGTCTCGAAGCGGACCAGGGCGTCGCAGTACGCGGCCGGCCAGCCGGCACCGCCGTTGGTGCCGACCACGAACCAGGTGCCGTCGCCACCGAACTTCACGTCCTGCACGTAGTGCACGAAGGTCGTCGGCGCGGCGCACGGCGGAACGAACTTGTCGGTGCTCCAGTCGAGCACCGTGGGGGTCCCGGAGACGTCCACCAACGCCATCTGGTTGCGCGGCAGGTCGTTGACGAGCGTGAAGTTGCCGCCGACGACCAGGGTGCCGCCGTCCGGCGCGACGTCGATGGTCCAGACGTACGACGTGGTGCCGTGCCGCCCCACGGTGGCGTCGACGCTGAAGCTCGGGTCGATCGCGCCGGTGGTCGCGTTGAGCCGGCCGAGACCGGCGTGCGCGGTGCCGTTGAGCCAGTTGAACGCGCCGGCCACGTACAGCCAGTTGCCGTGCAGCGCCAGGTCACGGACCGTACCGCCGTCGGAGCGCCCGACCCAGCTGTCGACGATCGCGCCGGTGGACGGGTTGAGCGCCACCAGGTTCTTCCGGGAGACGCCGTTGACGGTCTTGAAGGCGCCGCCGACGATCAGCGTGCCGCCGGGGCCGGCGAGGAGGGTGTTGACCGCGCCGTCGAGCACCGGCAGGAAGGTGGTCGACATGGTGCCGGTGGTCCGGTCGTACGCGAAGAGGTAGCGCTGCGTGATCCACGCGGAGCTGGCGGTCTGCCGGAGCTGGGTGAAGCTGCCGCCGACGAAGACCGTGTTGCCCACCTGCGCGAAGGCACGGGTCTCACCGTCTCGCGCGTGCGGGGTCGCGTCGGCGGGGTTCGCCGAGACCAGGGTCGCCGTCGTCGGGACCGGTACCACCGCGGCCGACGCGGTCGTGGGCACGCCCAGAGCTGCGGCGATGATCGCCAACGCGACCATCCCCGCCCGAGTACGACGTCGTCCTGCAAAACGCCACGAGTGCGAGAGTTTGGGCACGCTGCGCCTCCAGATTGGATGAGAACCCGAGGTAGCGTGCCTCGTCCAGCCTGGTTAACAAAATCCGCCGATTGGGCGGTGCATGAATCCGCAAGCCGACAGAACGCCGGAGGATCGGATCTCCGACCCCCGGCGAACCGCCGTTCGATCAGCCCGTTTCGAACGTCAGCGGCTACCTCCGGTGGGTTGCCGCAGGTAGGGGTCCTGTCCGGCCTGCGCGAAGCCGGCCACCGCCGAGGCGTCGTGGTTCATCGTCATGTCGCAGGTCGGCGTGCGGCTGGTCATCCCGGCCGAGTTGAAGTAGATCGCCGCCTTGATCTTCGGGTGGGCCTTCAGCGCCGCCGGGAAGTCCTGGAACCAGCGCTGCTTGGCGCCCGGGTCGGCGGAGTTGAAGTTGGTGCCGAACTCGGCGAGCATCCGCGGCTTGCCGGCGCCGATACCGTTGTCGTCCAACCAGCTGTAGAAACCGCCAATGGTGGTTTTGGGGCTCTTCCACACCGTGCTGCCGTTGCAGACGTGGAAGTTGTACGGGTCGTAGGCCACCCAGTCGACGTACTGGTCGCCGGGATACAGGCCGGCGTACCGGGAGTAGTGCCCGGACCAGCCCATCATCGTCCAGACCCAGACCGCGTTTGTCGCGCCGGCGTCGGCGAAGCGTTCGTGGACGTACCGCCAGGCGCGGACGAAGTCGGCGTCGCTGCCCTTGTTCGGCTCGTCCTCCGGCTCGTGGTCGAAGCCGATGAACACCGGCACACCGGCGGCCCGGATCCGGCCCGCGACCGCGTCGATGGTGTCGTCCTGCTTGCCGCCGTAGACGTCCGACCACTTCAGAGTGGTGCCGGCGGAGAAGTCACGGGACTCCCAGGCGAAGAACATCAACCGGCCTTCGCGCATCTGCTGCGACTCGTAGACGTCGGGGAAGGCGCCGTTACTGCCGGAGTTGGAGAAGTCGTGGTAGCGGTGCACGATGTCGAACTTGCGCCCAACCTGCGTCTCCACGTCGGTGACGGCCTTGCCGTGGTCCCAGCCACCGGCCGCCCCGGCGGGCGAGTACATGCCCCACCAGGCGCCACAGGACGGGACGAGCTTGTCCGAGACGGACCCGCACTTGCCGGACGGAAGGCTGCCGCTGGCGCTCGGGGTGGCCGTCCGGGTCGGGGCGATGGTCGGCGACGGCTTCGGCGCGGCGGTGGTCGGCGGCGCGCTCGGCGACGGCGGCGGAGCCGGCCGGGTGGTCGGCACCGCCGACGGCCGGGCCCCGAGGTCGTAGCTGATCAGCAGGCTGGGCCGCAGGTCCGGGTTGCGGTTCTCGACCGACGCCCAGTAGATCCGGCTCTCCAGGCCGCTCTGGGCCAGCGAGACCGTCCAGGTGCCGTTACCGGTGACCAGCTTGGAGACGTCCCACTCGTTGAAGCCCTTGGCCACACTTGTCACGCTGTCCAGCGCGGCACCGGCCGACGTCAGGGGAGGCCGCGACTCGCGGGCGCTCAACGGCGAGGCGTGCGCCGTCACCGTGGCGGCGAACTGCTGCCAGGCGTGCACCCGCAGCGTGGCCCGGACGTTGACCGCGGTGGCCGGCACAGTGGTCACCGCGAATTCGATGACCGCCTCGCGGCCACCGCGCGGGTTGCCGTCGCAGCGCGTCGCGCAGGTGGCCAGGGTCGACTTGGCCGCGTTGTCACCGTCCTGCGACACCGCGGTCGCGGTGGTGTCCGCCGCCGCCCGGATCGACAGGTCGTCGCTGGCCAGCAGCGGCATCATGGTCGCCACGATGCCGGCCACCACCGACCCGCCGAGCACGCCGATGGCAATCGCCTTACGCCGGGGTCCAGAACGGAACCGGGTGATGCGGTGCAGTCCGTGCCTGGTCAAGGAAACTCCCTGTGTCTGCGTCCGTAACGGTGAGCAGCGTATCGATGACCAGGACATGTGGCAGGTAGGACAGTTTCCCGTAAGCGCGTCTTAACCGTCAGCTAAGGTCCGGGCGTCTCAGCCGGCGCGAACGGCGGCCAGCGCGGCGGCCATCGCCGCCCTCGGCGCGGGCACCCCGGTGAACTGCTCGAACTGCCCGACCGCCTGGGCCAGCAGCAGGTCCAGGCCGGAGACGATCCGGCAACCGGCCGCGTCGGCGGCCGTCGCCAACGGTGTGGGCCACGGGTCGTAGAGCGCGTCGAAGAACACCGCGCCCGGCCGCCAGGCCACCGCGCCGGCCAGCGGGTCGGCGACCCCCTTCGGCACCGTGGAGACGACCACGTCGGCGGTGGAGAGCTGCCGGGGCGCGTCGCCCCACTGCGCGGGCGTCAGCGCGACACCCACCGCGTCGGCCACCGGGCGCAACTCGTCGACCGCCTCGGGTCGACGGGCCACCACAGTCACCGACGAGCAGGCCAACTGCGCGGCGGCGGCGAGCGCGGCGCGGGCCGTCCCGCCGGCACCGAGCACCGTCACGGCGGCACCGGCGGTCACGCCGGCGTCGGTGAGCACCCGCACCATGCCGGCGACGTCCGTGTTGTCCGCGTACCAGGAGCCGTCCGGACGGCGTACCAACGTGTTGGCCGCGCCGACGGCGGCGGCGACCGGCGACGCGGCGTCGGCCACGGCGAGCGCCACCTCCTTGCCCGGCATGGTCACCGACAACCCGGCCCATTCCGGGCCCAGGCCGGCGACCAGATCCGGCAGCTCCGCCGCCGCGCACTCGATCCGGGTGTACGACCACCCGGTCAGCCCGGCGGCGACGTAACCCGCGGTGTGGATCACCGGCGAGAGGGAGTGCGCGATCGGCTTGCCCAGCACCGCGGCCCTACGGGTCGACACGATCACCGCCGGTCATGGTCGACATCACTTCCCCGCTCTCTGCCGCACGTCGGGTCCGACCCTACCGAGCACCCCGTCCGGGCACCAGAAAATCGGGCTGCGGCCGGCCTGGGCAATCGGGTTATCGCTCGCCCCTCATCGACGTCGGCGAAAGCGTTCCGAGGACGATCGCGCGTTAGGCTGACACGTAAAGGCTCCCTTCCCGACAGCGACCAATAAATGCGATCGCAAAAGAAGGGAGCCTTTATGGCGTCACCCGGCCGGTCAGATGATGCCGGCCTCCTTGGCCTTGTTCTCGTTGCGCTTGTGCTGCTCGTACGTCTCGGCGAACGCGGAGTGGCCCTTGTCGTCGATCGCCACGAAGTAGAGCCACTTGCCGGCCGGCGGGTCCATCGCCCCTTCCAGGGCCTGCTTGCCCGGGTTGTTGATTGGGGTGGGAATCATGCCGCGCAGCTTGCGGTTGTACGGGTTCTTCTCGTCGTCCAGCTCGGCCGCCGTCATCTGCTTGGACGACTTGGTCGGCTTGCCGATCGACTCTAGGTAGTAGTTGACCGTGACGTCCATCTCCAGGCAGCTACAGGGAAACTCGCCGTACGCCCGGTTGTAGGCCACCCGGGCGACCTTGCCCAGGTCGTCCTTGTTGCCCGCCTCAGCCTGGGCCAGTGAGGCCACGATCAGCGCCTCGTACGGGCTGACGCCGCCCCGCTCCTCCTGCACCCGGTCGGCGAACTTCATCTCCCCGCTCACCGAGAGGAAGCGGTTCACCATCAGCTTGAGGATGCTCTCGGCAGTGGACTTCGGCGGGATCTCGTACGTGTCCGGGAAGAGGAAGCCCTCCACGGACTTGACGGACTTCTTGCCGTCGGCGCGCTTGAACCACCAGTCCGGGACGCCGAGCCCCTCCGGGTCCTTCGCGGCGGCCTGGAAGTCCTTGACCGGAATCTTGGTCTTCTCGGAAAGCAGCTTGTAGATGTTGAAGCTCGTGCGGCCCTCGGGGATGGTCAGCCCGTTGACGATCTTGTTCTTCAGGTCGAGCATCGCGGTCACGGCGCTCGCGCCGCTCATCTGCTTACGCAGCTTGTACGTGCCCGGCTGGATGTTCTTGCTGCGCGAGTTGGCCTCGGCCGCCTCGATGAAAGCCTTCTGGCTCTTCACCACGTCGGCAGCCACGAGGGCGTCGGCCATGTCGGCGATCAGCGCGCCGTTCTTGATCTCGACGGTGATCTCACCGGACCCGCTGCCGTCGTAGTCGGGGGTGACGAAGTAGTTCTGGATGCGGTCGAAGCTGTAGAACGCGCCGCCGCCGATGCCGCCCAGCAGGAGCAGGGCCATCAGCAGAGCCAGGAATGTCTTACCCCGGCCGCCGCCGGACCCGCCCTTGCCCTTGCCCTTGCGGAAGCCGCGCCGGTGCCGACCCTTCTCCCCCCGCTCCGGCTCGTCGAACCCAAGGTCCAGATCGTCGATCATTACCGCCGCCTCCGCTGCGCGTCCAGCCAGCTCTGCAGGATCTCCACCGCGGCCGCCTGATCGACAACCGCACGTTGACGTTTACCTCGGACGCCACGTTCGGCAAGCCTACGAGAAGCGACCACGGTCGACATCCTCTCGTCAGTGAGCGTTACCGGGACGGGCGCTATCACATCGACCAGTCGGTCAGCGTACGCCTTCACATGGACGGCCGCAGGGCCATGCTTGCCAGCGAGATTGACCGGAAGACCGACGACCACCCCGACGGCCTCGTGCTCGGCCACCAACGCGGCCAGCTCGGCGAGGTCGCTCGGCACCGCGTCCGGTGCAGCCGTGAGATCGCGAGCCAGGGTGACCAGCGGCGTTGCCAAGATCCCGTCCGGATCCGAGCGGGACACGCCCACCCGCACCTGACCGACATCCACGCCGATCCGCACACCTCGCGTCAACTCAGCCACCGAATGTCACCACCGACCGGGTACGAACCAGGGCGGACCAAGTGGCCCGCCCTGACTCACAGTGATGATCTATCACGCCTCAGTGATCGCCTTCTCGACGGTGAGCAGCAGGTTCGGTGCCTCGGCCGCCGGCAGACCGCCGCCCTGGGCCAGATCGGGGCTGCCACCGCCGCGCCCGGAGAACGCCGCCTTCACCAGATCCGACGCGGCCAGGCCCCGGCTGCGCGCCGCCGCGTTGACCGCCACCACCAGCGACGCCTTGCCGTTCGACCGAGCCGCCACCGCGACGACCGCCGGCCGCGCCGGGTCGATCTTGCCGCGGATCTCCTGGGCCAGGGTCCGCACGTCGTTGCCGGCCGCGCCCTCCGGCGCCTCGGTGCCCACGTACGCGACCCCGCGCACGTCCTTGGCCTGCGCCGCGAGCGCCGCCGCACCACCCAGCACCAGCTGGGCGCGCAGCTTCTCCAGCTCCTTCTCGGCGTCCCGAAGCTGGGTGACGGTCTGCTCCACCCGGTCGGCGACCTGATCGTTGGGCACCCGGTACAGCTCGGCCAGCCGGGAGACCAACAGGTGCTCCTTGGCCAGGAAGCCGAAGGCGTCCATGCCGACCAGCGCCTCGACCCGGCGGACACCGGAACCGATCGACGACTCGGAGAGGATCTTCACGAGGCCGAGCTGGGCGGAGCGGGCCACGTGCGTGCCGCCGCACAACTCCCGGGCGTAGTCACCCACCTCGACGACCCGCACCTCCTCGCCGTACTTCTCACCGAAGAGCGCCATCGCGCCGATCCGCCGCGCCTCCTCCAACGAGGTGATGAAGGCGTGCACCTCCAGGTCGGCCAAAAGCACCTCGTTGACCTGCTGCTCCACGTCGCGCAGGACGCTCGGCGACACCCCGGTCGGGGTGTTGAAGTCGAACCGGAGCCGACCGGGGGCGTTCAGCGACCCGGCCTGCGTGGCCGACTCGCCGAGGAAGTTGCGCATGGTCTGGTGCACCAGGTGGGTGGCGGTGTGCGACCGGGAGATAGCCCGACGCCGGGTCGTGTCGATCTCGGCGAAGCCGGCCTCACCGGCGCGTACCTCGCCCCGGATCACCCGGGCCCGGTGCACGATCAGACCGGGCACCGGCTGCTGCACGTCGAGCACCTCGACCTGCCCGCCACCAACCGTGATCATGCCCTGGTCGGGCTGCTGACCACCGCCCTCGGCGTAGAACGGCGTCGTGTCCAGCACCAGCTCGATGGTGTCGCCCTCGGTCGCCGCCTGACGCGGGCCGTCGGCGCCGAGCAGCGCCCGCACCGTCGACTCGCGGGACACCTCGCTGTACCCGGTGAACGTCACCGGCCCACCCGCGTCCAGCACCGACCGGTACGCCGACAGGTCGACGTGCCCCGTCTTGCGGGCCTGCGCGTCCGCCTTCGCCCGGGTCCGCTGGTCGGCCATCAGCCGCCGGAAACCCTCGTCGTCGACCGTGAGGCCCTGCTCCGCGGCGATCTCCAGGGTCAGGTCGATCGGGAAGCCGTACGTGTCGTGCAACTGGAACGCCTTCGCCCCGGACAGCGCGGAGCCGCCCGCCGTGCGGGTCTCCGCGATCGCGGTGTCCAGGATCGTGGTGCCGGCACGCAGGGTGGACAGGAACGCCTCCTCCTCCGCGTACGCGTAGTCCGCGATCCGGTCGAAGTCGGTCGCCAGCTCCGGGTACGACGGCGCCATGCAGTCCCGGGCCACCGGCAGCAGTTCGGGCAGCGCCCGGTCCTGCCAACCCAGCAGCCGGATCGACCGGATCGCCCGGCGCATGATCCGGCGCAACACGTACCCGCGACCCTCGTTCGACGGGGTCACACCGTCGCCGATCAGCATCAGCGCCGTGCGCACGTGATCCGCGATCACCCGCAGCCGCACGTCGTCCGGGTGCGACTCGCTGGCCACGTGCCCGGAGTGCGCGCCGTACCGCTTACCGGTCAACTCGGCCGCCCGGGCCAGGATCGGCCGGACCTCGTCGATCTCGTACAGGTTGTCGACGCCCTGCAGGATCGAGGCCATCCGTTCCAGGCCCATGCCGGTGTCGATGTTCTTCGCCGGCAGGTCACCCAGGATCGGGTAGTCCTCCTTGGTCGTGCCCGGACCCCGCTCGAACTGCATGAAGACGAGATTCCAGTACTCCATGTACCGGTCCTCGTCGACCGCCGGACCGCCCTCGCGGCCGTACTCCGGGCCCCGGTCGTAGAACAGCTCCGACGACGGACCGCACGGCCCGGGAATGCCCATCGACCAGAAGTTGTCCGCCTTGCCCCGGCGGACGATCCGCTCGGCCGGCACACCGACCGACCGCCAGATCTCGAACGCCTCGTCGTCGTCGAGGTAGATCGTCGGCCAGATCCGCTCCGGATCCAGGCCGTACCCACCCTCGGCGATCGGCTTCGTGGACAACTCCCAGGCCAGCGGGATCGCACCGGCCTTGAAGTAGTCACCGAAGGAGAAGTTGCCGTTCATCTGGAAGAACGTGCCGTGCCGGCTGGTCTTGCCGACCTCGTCGATGTCCGGGGTGCGCAGGCACTTCTGCACGCTGACCGCCCGCTGGTACGCGGGAGTCTGCTGACCCAGGAAGTACGGGACGAACTGCACCATGCCGGCGTTGACGAACAGCAGGTTCGGGTCGCTGATGGCGGGCAGCGGAGCGGACGGCACCACGGTGTGGCCATTCGCCTCGAAGTGCGCGAGGTACCGCCGCTTGATCTCCGCCGTCTTCATCGCTGGTGTTCCTCCGGAAAGATTTCTCGATCGCCGATTCGCGGGTCTTCCCGCAGGTCGGCGAACTTATCGTCGAACGCCTCGCCCTGGGCGAACGCGTGGTGGATCTCCTGCTCGCGTTCGGCCATCCCGACCCGGACGTCCTCCACGAAACTACGCAGCGACTCGACGAGCCCGCCAGCGGATTCCGTCAGCGAGCTGGCGATGCCCGCCGGCGTGTACGCCTGCGCGGTCCGGGTCGCCTTGCGGACCACGATCACACCGACGGCCACCCCGATGCCGAGCCAGAACAAGCGCCTCATGTCCCGCTACCTCCTGGTGCGCCGGCCGGTCAGCTGTTGCCGCGTCGCGCGGCCCGTCGCTGCTGCTTGATGGTGTCGCGTACCTCACGCTCGGTCTCGGCGTGCCGACGACCGGCGGCGGCCTTACGCACGCCGTAGCCGAAAGCGGCCACCTTGACCAGGGGGTTGGCGGCCGCGGCGGAGACGACGGTGGCCAGGTTGGCGACGTTGGCGGTGACGTTCTGTGCGTGGCTGGTCATGGTGTCGACCTTCGCCAGTTGGAGGTTCACACCGTCGAGCGAGGTCTGCACCTGCTCCAGCGCGGTGTTGACGTTCTTCACCGTGGTGTTCACGTCACCGAGCAGCGGTGCGGTCCGGTCGTTGAGGTCGTTGATCATGCGGGTGGTGGCGTCAACCGTGTGCCGCAGCCGCAGGATGGGCAGCGTCAGGATGAGCACCAGCACCGCGAACGCGCTTGCCGCGATCAGCGCCGCGATCGCTCCAATGTCGCCCACGCCTGTCCTCCTCAAGCAGGGTTCCGCAGGACCCGACGTCCCCGGAACGCACAACCATGGCACCCGTACCGGCCGCCGAACCGTCGGCGGTCACCGGTAGCGGGCGTGCCCGCCAGCCCCAGACCCTACCGTCCGTGATGGAGACCGGCTCAGGACGGTGAGGGTGTCAGCTCACCCAACGGATCCGCACTGACCGTCGGGAACGGATCCTCACCGGTCAGTGACGGGTCGGTGGTCGGCTGCGGCCTGGTCCGCTCGTCGTCGATCGCGTTGCGCACCTTCACCGACACCAACGAGCCGGTGCACTCGGTCGCAGCGGCCGACGGGTCGCCGGACGGCACGACTGCCGGCTCGCCGTCGACCGGCGGCGGCACACAGGTCGGCTCGCGTACCCACAGGTCGAGGGTCAGCTCGTCGCGACGCCAGCAGGTGTAGCTGCCCTTCGTCTGCTGCTCCGGGCAGCGGCTCACCTTCCACGGCCGCCACCCGTCCTGGCGCAGCGCGTCCTCGTAGACCTGCGCCGTCTCCTTGGGCGCCTTCTCCGAGGTCACGGTGCGCTCACGCAGCCGGCAGTCGAGCAGGCACCACCGGCTGCCGCTGACATCGTCGACCGTCTTCGCGGCCGCCCAGCCGGGCACGCTGAGCTGGTCCAGGTTGTCGAAGACCGGGTCGCGGCTCAGCGTCCGGATGCCGAAGAAGAGCGGCACCGCGCCGAGCAGCACGACGCTGACCAGCACCAACACCGCCGCACGCAGGCGGCGTCGTTCACGGGTCTGCCGGCGCTCCTCGGAACGGGCGCCGGCCGCGGCGTCGTCGTCCGGCGCGTCCTGACCGGCCGAGCGCAGCGCCGGTCCGTCCGAGGGCTCCGGTGCCGGCCGCTCCACCGGGCCGGACGCGGAGGGCACCACGACGGCGGCGCGGGCCACACCGACCGGCTCGCCGCCGCGGCCGGGCGGCGGCACGGGCGCGACACCGCTCGGCTCGGCACGACCGGGCTCCCGGTGCGGAGGCAGGGCGCGTCCGGCGGCACGGTCGGCCGGAGCGGGTCGGCCGACCGGCGCTCCACCGCGGGCCGGACCGGCCGGCCCTGGTTCACCGGTCGTCCGGTCGTCGATGGGCGGCTGCCCGCCGGGTGGGCGGACGGCGGCGCGAGCCGGACCGTCCGGACGTGCACGTGGCGGACCATCCACACCCGGCGGAACCGCCGCACGAGCCGGACCGTCCGGACGCGAACGTGGCGGACCATCCACACCCGGCGGAACCGCCGCACGAGCCGGACCGTCCGGCCGGGTCGCGTCCCGGGGTGCCGTCTCGGCACCCGGGCCGGTGCGCGGTGGGCCGTCAGCGCCACGGCGCCCGGTGCCGGGTGCCGGCGCGTCGCCGGGAATGGGCCGGGCCCGGCCGGGTGCGGCGGCGCGGGCAGCGCCCCGAACCGCGGGACCGGCACCGGGGGCGGCTCGCCCACCGGCGTACGGGTCGTCGCCGTGGTCACTCGCCGGCCCGGGTCGACCGGGACCGGCCGTACCGTCAGGGCCGGGCTCGGCTGACGGACGACGTCGTCGGCCGGTCGGGTCCGGGGTGGGCGGTGCGTCCGGGCCGGGCCCCGCCACGGCGCGGCCGCGCCGGCCGGTGGGGTCGACAGCGGGTACTGCCGCCGCGCCCCGCCCGTGGGCGGGCCGTTCACCGGGGGTCGACGGATAGGGCTGCGCGTGCTCGCCGGTGGATCCCGAGGCGTCGGGCCGGACGGCGCGACGACCCGTCGGCGCGTCCGCGCCCGGGTCGACCGGCGGGCCGGTGGGACGGCGGGCGGCGGTGCGCTCCGCGGCCGGGTCCGGCACGGCGAGCCGACCGGACCCCTGGTCGACGAGGTCTCCCGGCCCGGCGGGCGGCGCCGGGCGACGGCCCCCGGCCGGCGGGCTGCCGTCTCGGCGGTTGACCACCGGCAGGCCAGGGTCGGTGTGCGGCAGGCGGCCGGCCTGACGGAGCCAGTCCGCGGGCCGCTCCGGGCGGTCCGGGCGTTCCGGGCGGGGCTCGCCGCCGGGCGGCGTTCGGCGTTCCGGCTCATCGGAGACGACCCGGCGACGACCGGTGCCGTCGGCGGGGCCGGTGGTGGGCATGGCGCCGCTGTGCGCGCCGGTCGCCTCGGGCACCGACGTCGCGTTGCCCGCGCGGGGCACGGGTGGCGCGTTGCCCGAGCGGGGCACCGATGGCGCGTTGCCCGAACGCGGCACCACCGGCTCGTCCGGTTCCGCGGCGCGGCGACGCCCGCCGGCTGCCGGACGGGGACGCTCGGACGCGCGTCGCCCGGTGGGCTCAGGCGCACCCGGGTCGGCCGGGCCTGGGCGACGCCGGGCGGCGCGCGGGTCATGATCGATGGCGGGGTCGGGCCGCAGTCCCTCCGCGGTCGGCGGCACGACGCCAGCCGGCGCGCCGTCGAAACGGGCCGGACCGGGGGCGGCGGGCGCTCCGGCGGCCCGCGCCGGGTCGGTGGTCGGGCCGGCGGCGCGTCGACCGGCGGGCGGGCCGTCGGTGGCCGGCAGGGCACGCCCAGGCTCGACCGGCTGTTCCGGACCGGGCCGGCGGCCCGGCGAGCCCGCGTCCGGACGGCGCAGCGGCGGCATCGCGTCCGGGTGCCCGCCGGGTGCGGCGGGGTCCTGATGACGGCCCGGCGGAACGGCGGCGTCCGGGCGACGGCCCGGCGAAGCGGCGGCGTCCGGGCGGCGACCGGCCGGCGCGCCTGAGGTCGGTGGGCCCACGGGTGGGCTGGGAGGGGCCGCCGCACCGCGAGCACGGATCGGGCCGCCGGGCGCGTCGGGTGCCGGGCGAGGTCCCTGCGGGCCGGCCGGGTCACCTCCGCCCGGACGAGCGGTGGGTGGCGACGGTGGTACGGCAGCGCGAGCGCCGGGCACCGGCTGCACCCCGCGGCGCGGCGGCTGCCCGGGTGCGGCGGGTGGCCGGTCATCGGGGCGGCGCGCGCCCGCTGGCGGCGTCTCCCCCGGCCAGGGGCCGTCGACCGGTCGACGGGTGGCGGCACCGCCCGGCTCACCCGGGCGCGGGGTTGGCGGCGCCGAGGGCTCCGGCCCACTGCCACGGGCACCGGCCGGCTCCGCCGGCGTACGCGGGGTGGACTGTGCCGGCGGTCCGGCCGGGTCTGCCGGCGGCATGCCCCCGCGGGGCCGGTTCGGCTCCGCGGGTGCGCCGTCCGGGCCGAGCTCGGTGCGTTGCTGCTTGGCCGAGCGCAGGTCGTCGATCCAGCCGAACTCCTCGCCGGCGACCGGCTCCTCCGGCTCGGGCTCAGCCGCCCGGCCGCGACCCCAACGGCGGGTCTTGGCGCGGGGATCGCGCCGCTCGTCCGGGCCCTCGTCCGGGCGGTCCCCACCACGCGATCTCACTGTTGACCCTCTCCTGCGGCGTCGGTGCCGCTGTCCTGCATCGTGCCGGGGGCGCCCGTGCCCGTCGTCGGACGGGCGGCCCCCGGGGATAGCGCTGGCGCGGTCTGCGCCGTTACGGACGGCTCGGATGTCGGCGTCTCCGGGCGGGTGGCCGGGGCCGGCAGACCACGCACGATCCGGCGCAGCAGCGGCAGCCGGCTGGCCACCGACCGCTCCGCGCCGTGCGGGCTGGGCTGGTAGTAGTCCGTGCCGACCAGGTCGTCCGGGACGTACTGCTGGGTGACCACGCCGCGCTGGTCGTCGTGCGGGTAGCGGTAGCCGGTCCCGTGGCCCAGGCCGCGGGCGCCGGCGTAGTGCGCGTCGCGCAGCCCTCGCGGCACCGGGCCGCCGCGACCGGCCCGGACGTCGGCGATCGCGGCGCCGATGGCGGTGGTGGCCGAGTTCGACTTGGGCGCGGTGGCCAGGTGGATCACCGCCTGGGCGAGGTTGAGCTGCGCCTCGGGCAGCCCGACGTACTCGACCGCGTGCGCGGCGGCGGTCGCGACGCTCAACGCCCCGGGGTCGGCCATGCCCACGTCCTCGCTGGCGAAGATGACCAGACGGCGGGCGATGAACCGGGCGTCCTCACCGGCCACCAGCATGCGGGCCAGCCAGTGCACCGCCGCGTCCACGTCCGAGCCGCGCATGCTCTTGATGAAGGCGCTGACCACGTCGTAGTGGGCGTCGCCGTCGCGGTCGTAGCGCACCGCCGCCACGTCGACCGCCTGCTCGGCGGTGGCCAGGTCGATCCGCCCGCCGCCGAGCGCCGTGGCGGAGGCCGCCGCCGCCTCCAGGGCGGTGAGTGCCTTACGGACGTCGCCGGCGGCCAGCCGGACCAGGTGGTCCTCGGCCTCGGTGGTCAGGGCGAGCGCCCCGTCCAGGCCACGCTTGTCGGCGACCGCGCGGCGCAGCAGACCCCGCACCGCCTCGTCGTCCAACGGTTGCAGGGTGAGCAGCACGCACCGCGACAGCAGCGGTGAGATGATCGAGAAGTACGGGTTCTCGGTGGTCGCCGCCAGCAAGGTGACCGTGCGGTCCTCGACGGCGGCGAGCAGGGAATCCTGTTGGGTCTTGCTGAACCGGTGCACCTCGTCGATGAAGAGCACGGTCTGCGGGCCGCCGGAACGGCGCTGGCGGCGAGCCGCCTCGATCACCGCCCGGACGTCCTTCACGCCGGCGGAGAGCGCCGACATGGCGACGAAGCGGCGGTCGGTCGCCCCGGCCACCAGGTGCGCGATGGTGGTCTTGCCGCTGCCCGGCGGGCCCCAGAGGATCACCGACATCGGAGCACCGCCGGAGACCAGTTGCCGCAGGGGCGCGCCGGGAGCGAGCAGGTGCTCCTGCCCGACCAGCTCGTCGAGGGTCACCGGGCGCATCCGGACGGGCAGGGGCGAATCGTCGGCCACCGCGGTGAAGCCGTCGACACCGGCGGGACCGTCGGGCGCGCTGCGCGACCCGGCGGGTTCACCGAGGGAGAAGAGGGCGTCGGACTCCATCACGAAGACAGTACCGGGCCGGGCCCGCGACGCCGGAATCGCGCCACGGGCCCGCCACCGGTGATCGGTTCCGGTCAGCCACGCCCGGGGCGACGGCCCCGGTACCAACGGCCACCGCCACCGGCGCCGCCGCCGCGCGGGCCGCTGCCCACGCCGGCCAGGTAGAGCGAGAGCAGGAGCAGCCCGATGAGCACGAGGGTGTTCCAGTTGAACAGGTCGGGTGCGCCGAAGTTGGTGTCGAGCAGATCGATGAGCAGGGCGAAGCCGAAGACAATCGCGGCCAGGATGGCGAGCATGTCGGTCCTCCGGTGGGGGTTCCCAGTAGGTCGGCGCGTGATGTACCCAATCGGTCGACTCGTCAATCTCCACGGTGGAGGTGGCCACGCCGTGACGGCCCGGCGCGGGCGTTCGACCCCCGACTCCTAGGCTGGAACACATGATCATCGACGACCGGGTGCTCCAGGACCGGAGCGCCATCCTGGCCGCCGTCGGCCACCACCCGTTCGCCCGGCACGCGCTCAAACGGTCCGTGCCGGCGCGCGCGTACCGGCGCGATGGCGTCGTGCTGTGGCTGGTGCCGCCCGAGCACGGGCCGGCCGGCTGCGCGATCGGCCCGGCCGAACCGGCGCTGGAGATCTGTGTCGCGCTCGCCGCCGACGGGCTGCTCCAGCCTGGACAGCGGCTGCACCTGCCCCGACACGATCGCGGGCTGCTTGTCGACCGGTTGGCGGTGGCCGAGCACAGCGACTGGGACTTCCACTGGACCGACACGTCGCCGCCGGCGCAGCCGGACGAGCGGTCGGTGGTACGCCTCACCGACGCCGACCAGCCGGCGCTGGCGGCGCTGGTCGAAGAGTCGTTCCCCAGCAGCACCTCCCGCCCGGGCGACCCACGGGTGGTCGACTGGTACGGCATCCGGGCCGGCGCCCGGTTGGTGGCGTGCGGCGCGGACCGCAGCCAGGGTGACATCGGTTTTCTCGCCGGCCTGACCGTCGCCCCCGACCAGCGGGGTCGAGGGCTGGGCGCGGCCCTGACCGCCGGGATGACCCGGGCGCTGCTGGCGCGCCACGACACCGTTGGCCTCGGCGTCTACACGCACAACGTCGGTGCGGCGCGGCTCTACCGTCGACTCGGCTACACCAACACCCTCCCCCTCAGCTCGATCCGCCTCGCCTGACGGGCAGCAGGGGGCCCCTCGCGGACGAGGGGCCCCCTGCTCAGCGGTCGGCGGCGGGTACCGGGACCGCGGTCGGCTCCACAACCGGGGCGGCCCGGCGGCCGGCCAGCCAGGCGGGCAGGTAGAGCGGGGCGGCGACGGCCAACACCACCGCGCCGACCACCATCGCGGTGCTGATGCTGGTGGCGGCGGCGAGCGCGGTCAGCACCACCCCGCCGAGCGCGCCGGCCGGCTGCGCCATCATCGAGTTCAGCGAGAGCACGCTGGTCCGGTACGGGCCGTCGACCTGCCGGTGCAGCAGCCCACTGTGCAGCGGGTTGGACGCGCCGTGCACGGCGTAGCAGGCCAGGTACGCCACCAGCACGCCGACCGGCCCGGCGAACAACCCCATCCCGACCACTGTCACGCCCTGCAGGATGCGCAGCAGGGCCGCACCCGGCGCGGCGCCGAACCAGCGCAGCAACAGCGGGGTGAGTGCCGCCCCGGCGGCCGAGGCGAGCCAGGCGGCCGAGTTCGCCGGCCCGAGCAGCGCCGCGGCACGTTCCGGATTGCCGATCACCTCGGCGAGCCGAACCGGCAGCAGCGACTCGAAGGTGACCATGCCGAAGCCCCAGAACAGCTCGACGGCCACCAACGCCAGCAGCACCCGGGAACGACGCAGCAGCCCGACGGCCTGGCTGATCATCCGGGGCGCCTGGACCACCGAGGCCCGCAACGCCGCGAACCCGGTGGCCGGCCGCTCCTCGACCAGCAGCACGACCAACGCGACGAGCGCCGCCGCCTGCGCCACGATGGCGGCCAACACGGGCACCGTGAGCGCGGTGATCGGTCCGATCGGGCCGAGCGCGATGAGACCACCGCTGAGCAGCGCGCCACCGCCGATGGCGCCGCCGACGACGGTGCCGGCGTACCCGAGGCCGCGCTCGTACTCGGCCTCCGGGTCGGCGGCCAGGGTGGCGTCGACGTACCAGGACTCCAACGGGCCGCTGTCCAGCGCTCGGTAGATGCCCTGCAAGGCCCAGACCACGAAGAACAGCACGAACGAGTCGGCCACCGCGAACAGCGCCAGCGAGGCGAGGTTGAGCACCCCGGCGGCGAGCAGCACCGGCCGACGACCGAGGGCGTCGGCGAGCCCGCCGGTGGGCAACTCCAGCGCCAGCACCAGCAGCCCCTGCGCCGTGCCGACCAGACCGATCTGTGGCAACGACAGGCCGCGCTCCTGCATCAGCAGGATCATCACCGGGATCATCAGACCCGTCGGCAGCCAACGCAGGCCGTACAGCGTGAGGTAACGACGCCGAACCTGGCGTACGGTCAGCGCGCTCACGACGCCACCTCTGTTCGCGACTGCGGGGCTCGCAAAACCGGCTCACTCCTCACGCTCACGACGCCACCTCTGTTCGCGACTGCGGGGCTCGCAAAACCGGCTCACTCCTCGCGCTCACTGGTATTCCTCTCGCAGCGGATAGGCGGCCAGGAAGACCTGCACCGGGCGGGCGTCCGAGTCGGCGGAGGCATCAGGCTCGGCCGCACGGTGGTAGCGCTCCAGCACCTGCCACACCTCCGCCTTGAGTTCCTCCAGCCGGGCCGGCGGGATGGTCATGAAGATGTCGCTCATGCCGAACCCGTCCCGCCAGGCCGGCGACCACTCGTGCTGGGTGGCGAACCAGCGGTCGGCGGTCTCGGCGAGGAGACGCACCTGGTCGCCCTGGATCCACTCGATCGCGGCCCGGGCGTCGGGGTCGTCGTCGAAGTCGGTCGCTTCCCAGTTGGTGACGTCGTGCGCCGCCTGCCACCAGCGCTGCCGCCCGCTGCCCCGGTCGGGATCCTCGACGACCAACCCGACCTCGGCGAGTTGGCGCAGGTGGTAGCTGGTCGCGCCGGTGTTGGTACCGAGCATCTCGGCGAGGGTGGTGGCGGTGGCGGGTCCCTTCACGCGCAACGCCCCGACGAGCCGCATTCGCAGCGGGTGCGCCAGCACCCGGACCTGCCGTTTGTCGATGCGTACCTCGACCGGCGCCGGCCGCGAGGTGTCCTTGTCGTCCGCCATGAGTGCACACTATCTCTGCACACTTTCTATGCACAAGTCTTGTGCATAGAAAGTGTGCAAGGTTAGTGGGCGAGAACTTCGCGTACTCCGCGCAGCCGGGTGCGCAGCAGGCTGGCGGCGCGCGCGGAGTCGAGGCGTACGTCCAGGGGACGGACCAGGCCACTGGCCGCGCTGGTGGTGATCTTCAACCCGGCCAGGTCCAGGCCGTCCCGCTACACCCCACGATCAGGGAGTTCCGCACCAGGGCCGCGCCCGCATCCCAGCCCACTCCCCCATTAACGATCAAGAGGTTTGCGTCATCTCGCGGGGCGATGATGACGCAAACCTCTTGATCAACCAAGCAAACGGGCGGGAGGTGGTGGGGGTCAGACCGGGTCTGCTACCGGGGCTGCCGGGCCGGCCGTTCCGGTGTGGGCCGTTGCGGAGGGCTTGGGCTTGGCGTCGATGCCGGCCTCGGTGCGCTGCTGGGCGGTGATCGGGGTGGGGGCGCTGGTCAGCGGGTCGAAGCCACCCCGGGTCTTCGGGAAGGCGATGACCTCACGGATGGAGTCCGCGCCGGCGAGCAGCATGCAGACCCGGTCCCAGCCGAAGGCGATGCCGCCGTGCGGCGGTGCGCCGTACTTGAACGCCTCCAGCAGGAAGCCGAACTTGTCCTGCGCCTCCTCCGGAGTGATGCCGAGCAGGTCGAAGACCCGCTTCTGCACGTCACCCCGGTGGATACGGATCGACCCGCCGCCGATCTCGTTGCCGTTGCAGACGATGTCGTACGCGTAGGCCAGGGCGCGGTCCGGAGCCTCCTCGAACCGGTCGACCCACTCCGCGTTCGGCGAGGTGAACGGGTGGTGCACGGCCGTCCAACCGCCCTCGTCGGTGCGCTCGAACATCGGCGCGTCGACCACCCAGCAGAACGCCCAGGCGCTCTCGTCGATCAGACCGGACCGCTTGGCGATCTCGACGCGGGCCGCCCCGAGCAGCTCCTGCGCCTCCCGGGTGGTCGCGCTCGCGGCGAAGAAGACCGCGTCACCCGGCTTGGCGCCGACCGCGTCGGCGAGCCCGCCCAGGTGCTCGGCGGAGAGGTTCTTCGCCACCGGCCCGCGCGCCTCGCCGGTCTCGGCGTCCAGCACCACGTACGCCAGGCCGCGTGCGCCGCGCGCCTTGGCCCAGTCCTGCCAGCCGTCCAGCTCCTTGCGGCTCTGCGCCGCGCCGCCGGGCATCACCACCGCGCCGACGTAGCCGCCCGCGTCGATCGCCCCGGCGAAGACCCGGAACTCGGTGCCGCGCAGGTAGTCGGTCAGCTCGGTCAGCTCGACGCCGTAGCGCAGGTCCGGCTTGTCCGAGCCGTACCGGGCCATCGCGTCGTGCCAGGTGATCCGCGGGATCGGTCGGGTGATCTCGTGCCCGGCCAGGTCCTTCCACAGCGCCGAGACGATCGCCTCGCCGAGGTCGATCACGTCGTCCTCGGTGACGAACGACATCTCGATGTCGAGCTGGGTGAACTCCGGCTGCCGGTCGGCGCGGAAGTCCTCGTCGCGGTAGCAGCGGGCGATCTGGTAGTACCGCTCCATGCCGCCGACCATCAGCAGCTGCTTGAACAGCTGCGGCGACTGCGGCAGCGCGTACCAGCTGCCGGGCTGCAGGCGCACCGGCACCAGGAAGTCGCGGGCGCCCTCCGGCGTCGAGCGGGTCAGCGTCGGGGTCTCGATCTCCAGGAAGTCCCGTTCGTGCAGCACGCCCCGGGCGAGGTGGCTGGCGCGCGAGCGCAGCCGCAGCGCGTTCGCCGGGCCACTGCGGCGCAGGTCCAGGTAGCGGTACCGGAGTCGGATGTCGTCGCCGGCCTCGATCTGGTCGTCCACCGGCAACGGCAGCGGCGCCGCCTCGGAGAGCACCTCCAGCTCGACGGCGGTCACCTCGACCTCGCCGGTGGGCAGCTCCGGGTTCTCGTTGCCGGCCGGGCGGCGGGTCACCTCGCCGACGACCTTCACGCAGAACTCGTTGCGCAGCGCGTGCGCGTCCTCCTCGCGGAACACCACCTGGACAACACCGGAACCGTCGCGCAGGTCGACGAAGATGACCCCGCCGTGGTCGCGGCGGCGGGCCACCCAGCCGGCGAGCGTCACCGTCGAGCCGGCGTCCGCGGCGCGCAGGCTTCCGGCATTGTGGGTACGGATCACGGCTGGCAACTCCTCATCGTGGAACAGTCCTCACCCGCATTCTGTCAGGGGTGGCCGCTCCGCCTCCGGGCACCCGGTAGGCCGGCACGATTCGCTGGTGGGGTGGACCGGCGAACCCGACTCCCCCGCCAGCCGCGCCGGTTAACGTGGCGAAATGCGCGCCGTACCGAACTGGGCCGTCGCCACGGCGGCGGCGGCGCCGGTGCTGCTGGTAGCCGGGTGGACGGTGGCGGAGGCCCGACAACCCATCGGGTACGACCCGGTCCGGGACACCATCAGCGAGCTGGCGGGGCAGGACGCCACCGACGCGTGGATCATGGTGGTGGCCCTGGTGCTGCTCGGCTGCTGTTACCTGTCGGTCGCCGCCGTCCTGCACGCGGCCGGGCTGCCCAGCCGCTTCCTGCTGGCGATCGGTGGCGTGGCCACCATCGCGCTGGTCGCCTTTCCCCGGCCGCCGGTCGGCGGGTCGCTCAGCCACGGCATCGCGGCGACGGTGGCCGTCCTCGCCCTGGTGCTCTGGCCGGCCGGCTCGGCACTGCGGCTGCCGCGCGGCCACGACACCGAGCACCCCACCCGACCGGAGCCGCCCTGGGCGTTCCGCCGGGCGGTGGGGCTGAGCGCCACGCTCGTGCTGCTCGCGCTCTTCGGCTGGTGCGCGTTCGAGGTGACCGGTGGGTCCCGCACCGGGCTGGCCGAGCGGGTGACGGCGGTGGCGGTCTCCCTCTGGCCGCTGCTGGCGGTCCTCTCCGCCCGGCGGGCGCACCTCGCCTGGTCGGCCGGCGGCACCGTACGCGTCGGCCCGGACCTGCCGACCATGGGCGTCGTACCCCCGGATCCCCTCGGACCACCGAGCGGGCCCGCCCCCGGGCGACCCGACCGGCTGCCGTGAGCCGTCGCCCCGCCTGATCTGCATCGTCGCCCCCGCCGGCGTCGGCGCCGGCGGCCCGAGTGCGCGGCCCGGGCACCCGCCGGTCACACCGCTAGGATCGCCCGATGTCCGCCGTTCCCCGTTGGGCCCTGCTGTCGGCCGGTGGCGCACCGCTGTTCCTCGTCGGCGGCTGGACCCTGGCGCAGGCCGCCCAGTCCGACGGGTTCGACCCGGTGCGGCAGACCATCAGCGCGCTCGCCGCCGCGGGTGCGGACCACCGCTGGATCATGACGATCGGCCTGGCCGGCCTGGGCCTCTGTCACCTGACGACCGCGCTCGGCCTGGTCAGCGCCGCGCCGGCGGGGCGAGGGCTGCTCGCGCTGGGCGGGCTGGCGACCCTGGTCCTGGCCACGTTCCCGCAGAACACGGGCGGTGACTCGACGACGCACGCCGTGGCCGCCGGTGTGGCGTTCGGGGCGTTGGCCGTCTGGCCGGCCCTGGCGGTGCCCCGTCGAGCGAGGCCATCCACCAACGGGGAGCATCGCCACCTGACAGCTCCCGCACGCGCGGGGACGCTCGCCGTGGCGGCGCTCCTCCTCGGGCTGGTCGGTTGGTTCGCCGTCGAGTTATTCACCGACGGGGCATGGATCGGGCTGACGGAACGACTGGCGGCGGCCGCCGAGGCGGGCGTACCGCTGGCCGCCGTGCTGGTCTCCCGGCGGTGGCCGAGACCGTCCGGGCCCGGCTGACCGCCGTCGCGTTCGCCAGGTGCCGGCGGGCTCCGGTGGCTCGCAACGCGACGCGGGCCGCCGGAGTGTTCCGGCGGCCCGCGAGCGGTGCGTGGATTAGAAGACGCTGACGCCGTAACGGCTGAGCGCCTCGGTGACCGGCTGGAAGTAGGTCGTGCCACCGGTGCGGCAGTTGCCGCTACCACCGGAGGTCATACCCAGGGCGGTGCTGCCGGCGAAGAGCGAGCCGCCGCTGTCGCCCGGCTCGGCGCAGACGTTGGTGCGGATCAGACCGGAGACCGAACCCTCGGCGTAGTTCACCGTGGCGTTGGTCGCGTTCACCGAGCCGCCGCGCAGGCCGGTGGTGCTGCCGGAGCGCTGCACCGACTGGCCGACGGAGGCGTTACCGGCGCCGGTGATGTCCTGGTAGCTGCCGTTGTAGAGGTAGACGTTGCCGGCGGCGTTGGCGGAGTTGCTGTGCCGCACGATGCCGTAGTCGTTGCCCGGGAAGCTGGTGCCGGTACGGGTGCCGATCAGCGCGGTCTGGGCGGAGTTCGAGTACCAGCTGGCCGAGATGTTGGTGCAGTGCCCGGCCGTCAGGAAGTAGTAGGTGCTGCCACTGCGCACGTTGAAGCCGAGCGAGCAACGCCCGCCCCCGCCGGCGTAGATGGCCTGGCCGCCGGAGATCCGGGTGCTCAGCACGCCGGCCTCGGCCTCGACCCGGACCGCGCCGTTGGCCCGCGCGGCGGCGGCCTTGACCCGCTCCAGCTTGGCCCCAGTGACGGTGCTGTCGACGGAGACGACGACCTGGTTGGTGACCGGGTCGCTCCACCAGGCGGTGCCCGGGATCTTGGCGGAGCGCTCCAGCTCGGCCGTGGCCCGGTTGAGCTCGGCGGCACCGCGGGTGACGTAGCGGACGACGGCGCCGGCCTTGCTCGCCTTGCTGGCGGCGGCCGCGTCGGTCACCGTGACGACGGACTTGCCGCTGGCGTCGATGTACGAGCCGGCGGAGCGGTCGCCGAGTGCCGCAGAGATCGCAGCGGCGGCGTCGGGCGACGCGGCGGGAGCGGCCTGGGCGGGCGCGCCGATGAGCGAGCCGACAACCAGGGTTCCGGAAACGGCGACTGTGGCCGCAACGCGGAATGAGGACCTCGTGGGTCGCATGTAACAAACCTCCTGGGCGGGGGAGCGGGTCTGCCGGGGGCGGCTGACCCGAGGGCAACCCGGCCGATCTGGGGAAACCGGCCGACTGAGACTGAAGTATTCACATACTTAAGATCATTGACAAGGCTTGAATTCGCCCGGATTCACCGACCATGATCGGCCACACGGGCGCAACACCCCCGACACGCTGGCGAACAACCACCGTCACACCCGCCGACATCCGACCCAATTTCGGCGCGCACGATCATCGATGCGTTTCCGCACCGGGCGTCGGGTGCGGCGGGATCGGGTCAGGGGGTGCGGCGACGGGCGCCGGGGCCCGGCCTGGGCACCACGTCGCGGGGCCGACAAACGTCGTGCCCGTCGGCGCAGCGCAGTTCGGCGCGGACCTCGGCGCCGCAGTCGCGGTGCGTGACGCTGAGCGGCGGGCCCTCCGCGCCGGCGAGGTACCGGTCGCCCCAGCCGAGGACAGCGACGAGCACCGGCCAGAGATCCAGACCCTTCTCCGTCAGCCGGTACTCGTGGCGCAGCCGACTGCCGGGCTCCCGGTACGGCTCGCGACTCAGCACGCCCTGCTCCACCAGGCTGGCGAGCCGGTTGGTCAGCACCTGGCGCGGAATCCCGGTGCGCACGCGCATGTCGTCGAAGCGGCGTACGCCGGTGAACACCTCGCGGAGGACCACCAGCGTCCACCGCTCACCGAGGACCTCCATCGCCCGGGCGATGGTGCAGTTCTCCACTGACCAGTCCAGAGCCGCGGGTCGCATCCGACCAGGCTAGGTCTCGTTGACAGACTCAGCAACCTGCTGCCAGGCTGCGTCCATGACGCAGACGCAGGAACCAGCGCGCAGCCGTACCTTCACCTGGGCGGACCCGTCGGTCAACGCCGCCCAGGTCGGTCGCCGCAGCGGCCTCGACATGCTCCGGGCGATGATCGCCGGCGAACTGGCCGCGCCGCCGGTGATGCACCTTCTCGACATGACCCGGATGGAAGCCGACGAGGGTCGGGTCGTCGTCGAACTGACTCCGCAGGAGTTCCACTACAACCCGCTCGGCAGCGTCCACGGTGGCGTGCTCTCGACCCTGTTGGACACCGCCGCCGGGTGCGCCGTGCACACCACTCTGCCCGCCGGCGTCGGCTACACCTCGCTGGACCTCAACGTGAAGTTCCTCCGCCCGGTCAC
The DNA here is from genome assembly GCF_042869175.1 of Micromonospora sp. NPDC007208. Lineage (NCBI taxonomy): Bacteria > Bacillati > Actinomycetota > Actinomycetes > Micromonosporales > Micromonosporaceae > Micromonospora > Micromonospora sp. NPDC007208. Next base: position 106,507 of record NZ_JBIAFG010000021.1, read on the forward strand.
CGTCGACAGTGGCACCCTGCGCTGCGAGGGCACGGTGCTGCAACGCGGCCGCCGCACGGCCCTGGCCGAGGCCCGCATCACCGACGCCACCGCCCGCCTGATAGCCCACGCCACCAGCACCTGCCTCCTCCTCCCCCTCCCCTAACCCCCCCAACCCCCGGCCTCTCCCCCACCCTCAAGCCCTCGCTGCGTTGATCAAGAGGTTTGCGTCAGGAAACCGGCCTCCGGTGACGGAAACCTCTTGATCAACGCGAGCATGGGTGGGGGTGGGGGTGGGCTGGAGGGGTGCGGGTGGGGTTTAGCGGAGGGCTAGGCGGGCGGCTCGGGCGTCGCGCTTCTCCTCGAAGCGGCTCGCGGCGCGGTCCAGGCCTTCGAGCTGGGCGGCCAACTGCTCGCGGGCGGCTTCGCCGTCGGCGTTGAGGCCGGTCACGTTGAAGACGTCCCACTGGCGCAGGACCGGCTGGAGTACGTCGTCGCGGTGCTGGCGCAGGTCGTAGATGCCGGCCAGTGCGATCGCCACCGACTTGCGGGCGAAGCCCTCGATGCCGTTGCCCGGCATCTGGAAGTCGGCCACCACGTCGGCGACGGCCCGCATGGCCTGGCTCGGCGCCAGCTCGAACGCGGCCGCGAGCAGGTTGCGGTAGAAGACCATGTGCAGGTTCTCGTCGGCGGCCACCCGGGCCAGCAGTGCCTCGCAGGCGGGGTCGCCGGTGGCCTTGCCGGTGTTGCGGTGCGAGATGCGGGTGGCCAGCTCCTGGAACGAGACGTACGCCAGTGAGTGCAGCACCTCGTCGCCGTGGGCGTTGGTGTAGCCCTCGGACATGTGCGTCATCCGGGCCCGCTCCAACGCCACCGGGTCGACCGCCCGGGTGACGGTCAGGTAGTCGCGGATCGCGACACCGTGCCGACCCTCTTCGGCGGTCCACCGGTGCACCCAGGTGCCCCACGCGCCGTCGCGGCCGAACAGGGTGGCGATCTCGTGGTGGTACGAGGGCAGGTTGTCCTCGGTCAGCAGGTTCACGATCAGCGCGGTGCGGGCCACGTCCGGGATGGTGGAGTCGGTCGGTGACCACGCCTCGCCGCCGAGCGGCCCGTCGAAGGTCCGGCCTTCGCTCCACGGCACGTACTCGTGCGGGAACCACTCCTTGGCGAGCGAGAGGTGGCGGTCCAGGTTGCGCGCGACAACCGGCTCCAACTCGACGAGCAGCGCGGTCTGACTCAGTGTGGTGCTGACGGTCACGAGAAACTCCCTACGGTGGCGTAACTTACGCTACCGTAGGTCCCCGCGGCCGTCAGCGCCAGTGGAGACACTCAACCGACCGTCGGCTTGAGGTCTCCCACGGGCGGCATCCACTCGTGGGCACCGGCCGTGACCTGCTCACCGGAGCGGATGTCCTTCACCTCGTCCGGCGTTCCCTCGGTACCGGGGAACCAGACGTACGGGATGCCGCGCCGCTCGGCGTAGCGGATCTGCTTGCCGAACTTCGCCGCGCTCGGCGACACCTCGGTCGGCACCCCGCGCCGCCGCAGCGCCTCGGCCACCCGGTTGCTGGCCGTACGCTGCTCCTCGCTGGTCACCGCGACGAGCACGGCGGTCGGCACCTCCCGCGAGACCGACAGCTCCCCCGCGCCGAAGAGCAGCCCGAGCAACCGGGTCACCCCGATCGAGATCCCCACCCCGGGGTACGAGACAGCGCCGGCGCTGGCCAGGTTGTCGTACCGGCCGCCGGAGCAGATCGAGCCGAAGCGCTCGTAGCCGCGCAGCTGGGTCTCGTAGACGGTGCCCGTGTAGTAATCCAGGCCACGGGCGATGCGCAGGTCCGCCACGCAGAGGCCGGGCGAGTGCTCGGCGGCGGTCTCCACCACTCGGACCAGCTCCTCGATGCCCTCGTCGAGCAGCGGGTCGCTGACCCCGAGTGCCCGGACGGCGTCGGCGAACGACGCGTCCGGGGCGGAGATCTCGGCCAGCGCCAGGCACGCCTTGGCCTGCGCCTCGCTCGCCCCGGCGGTCTGGGCCAGCAGCTCGGCCACCTTCGCCGGGCCGATCTTGTCGAGCTTGTCCACGGCGCGCAGCGCCGCCTCCGGGTCGGTCAGCCCGATGCCCCGGTAGAAACCCTCGCAGATCTTGCGGTTGTTGACCTGGATCGTCACCGGCGGGATCGGCAACGAGCGCAGCGCGTCCCCGATGACCAGGGGCATCTCCGCCTCGTGGTGCGGAGCCAGCGTGTCCCGGTCGACGATGTCGATGTCGGCCTGGACGAACTCCCGGTAGCGGCCCTCCTGCGGCCGCTCACCCCGCCACACCTTCTGGATCTGGTAGCGGCGGAACGGGAAAGCCAGCTTGCCGGCGTTCTCCAGCACGTACCGGGCGAACGGCACGGTCAGGTCGAAGTGCAGGCCGAGCTGGTCGTCCGCACCGGCACCCTCGGCGTCGGCGTGCAACCGCCGGATAACGTAGACCTCCTTCGAGGTCTCACCCTTGCGCAGCAGCTGGTCCAGCGGCTCAACGGCGCGGGTCTCCAGCGGCGCGAAGCCGTACAGCTCGAAGGTGGCCCGGATCTTGTCGAGCACGAACTGCTCGATCATCCGCTGACCGGGCGTCCACTCCGGGAAGCCGGAGATGGGCGTGGGCTTGCTCATCGGCGTACTCCTTGCGGTTCCGCGCCCACGGCGCGGTGGTGTCGTGGGGTCCGCGCGCGGCGCGGACGAAGATCTAGAGGCCCCGGGTGGGCGCGGCCGGCGACGTGCCAGCCACCTCGATGAGGTACGGGTTGCTGGCGCGCTCGCGGCCGATGGTGGTGCTGGGGCCGTGGCCGGGCAGCACGACGGTGTCGTCGGCCAGCGGGAGGATCTTGTCGCGCAGGCTGGTGAGCATGGCCGGCATGCTCCCGCCCGGCAGGTCGGTGCGGCCGATCGACCCGGCGAAGAGGACGTCACCGGAGAGGCACAGCTCGTCAGCCTCCCAGCTCGACCCGGCGCCCGGCAGCCGGAACAGCACCGACCCGCCGGTATGGCCCGGGGCGTGGTCGACGGCGATCTCCAGGCCGGCGAGCGTGAGGGTGGCGCCGTCGGTCAGCTCCGCCACGTCCTCCGGCTCGGTGTAGCTCAGCCGGCCGCCGAAGAGCGACGTCAGGTCGGTCGAGAGGCCCTTGGACGGGTCGGCCAGCATCTCCCGGTCACCGGGGTGCACGTACGCGGTGATGCCGCGCGCACCGCAGACCGGCGCGACGGAGAAGGTGTGGTCGAGGTGGCCGTGGGTGAGCAGCACGGCGGCCGGATGCAGGCGGTGCTCGGCGAGCAGCGCGTCGAGTTGGTCGAGCACCCCGATGCCGGGGTCGACCACCACGCACTGCTCCCCCGGCGCGGTGGCAACCACGTAGCAGTTGGTGCCGAAGGCGTCCGCGGGAAAGCCGGCCACGAGCACGGGCGCTGTCCTTTCCGTCGAGCAGCTGTCGTCCTGCAGAGCAGCCTATCGGGCGGGCCGAGCGAGTTTGCCGCGTCCGTCCCAGGCGCCCCGTAGGGCACAGTGACAACCTCCGATAAGCGCTGCTCGGGACGGGGTGGACCTCGTACACCACATTCCCAGTCACTAGCCGTACACTCTGGCGGGCGTGTGGCGCGGCACACGTGACGCCCGGACGGGCCGGGGCGACCGGCCGCCGGCGACGACCAGGTAGAGGAAAGGGGAGCACGGGTGGCTTCCAGCAGGGACCGGCAGCGCAAACTGGCGCGGGCCAAGCTCGACCGGCAGTTGGCTCGGCGGGCCGCCTCTACGCGGCGCCGACGGCAGATCCAGGCCGGGGTTGGCGCCGCTCTGATCCTCGTGTTGGTCGTGGCCGGCTCAGCCTGGGCGCTCGGTGCGTTCGACTCCGACCCGAAGCAGAACACGGCCGCGGAGGAGACCTGCCTCTGGACGCCGCAGGACGCGACGGCCAACACCAACCTCAAGGACGTCGGCACGCCGGCCACCAAGGATCTGCCCACCGACGGCACCCGGGCGATGACGGTGACCACCAACCAGGGCGCGCCGATCACCGCGGAGCTGAACCTGACCAACTCCCCGTGCGCCGCGGCGAGCATCGCCCACCTGGCGAGCCGGTCGTTCTACGACAACACCAAGTGCCACGAGATCACCACCGAGGGCGCGCTGCGTTGCGGCGACCCCAGCGGCACGGGTCTCGGTGGGCCGACCTACTCGTTCTACGACGAGGAGCTGCCGACCGTCCCGTCGGCGTCGCCGTCGGCCAGTCCGGCCCCCAACCAGCCGCCGACGTACCCGAAGGGCACGGTGGCGATGATCTCCAACCCGCCGGGCAGCAACGGCAGCCAGTTCCTGATCTTCTTCAAGGACTTCACCACCGCCGACCCGAAGTACCCGGTCATCGGCCGGGTGACCGGCGGGCTGGACGTGGTGGAGAAGATCGGTGCCCTCCCGACCGTGGACAATGGGACCGGGGCGAAGGTCAAGCCCAGCACCGATGTGACGATCCAGAGCCTCACGGTCGGTGAGCCGGTCACCGGTGCGGCACCGGCGCCGTCGGCCTCCGGCACCCCGGCCAGCAGCCCGACCGCCGGCTGACCGGGCGCCACCACCCACCAAAGCGGCACTCAGCAGCAGACAGCCAGGAGGATCCAGGCGTGACGTCCACCAGAGAGCGGCAGCGCGCGGCGGCACGCGCCCGGCTCGAGAAGGAGATGGCCGAGCGCTCGGCCAAGGCCCGCAAGCGCCGGCAGACGACGGCGATCGTCAGCGCGGGTGCCGCGCTGGTGCTCGTGGTCGCCGGCACCGTCTGGCTGGCGGTGAGCCTCGGCGGTGACGACGACAAGCCCGGCACCACCACCGCGGCGCCCGGCGCGTCCGAGTGCGTGTACAACGCGCTGCCAGCCGAGCAGCGGCCCCCGCAGATCAAGGACGTGGGGGTGCCGAGCAACCAGCAGTCCGGCACCGGCGTGCAGACCATGACGATCGACACCAACCTCGGCCCGATCACCGCCAAGGTCGACCGGTCGCTGGTGCCGTGCACGGCGGGCAGCTTCACCCACCTCGCGGAGAAGAACTTCTTCGACAACACCAAGTGCCACCGGCTCGTGACCGAGGGCATCAAGGTGTTGCAGTGCGGTGACCCCAGCGCCACCGGCAACGGCTGGCGGGACACCGACGGCCAGGGCGGCCCAAGCTACCGCCTGCCCGAGGAGAACCTGCCCACCGACAAGCGCCCGCCGTACCCGGAGGGTGTCATCGCGATGGCCAACTCCGGCCAGCCGGGCAGCACCGGCAGCCAGTTCTTCATCGTCTACGGCGACTCGCCGCTGGACCCGGCGTACACCGTGCTGGGCACCATCACCGGCGGCCTGGACCTGGTCAAGGACGTGGCCAAGGCCGGCGACGACGGGGCGTTCGCCCAGCAGGCCGGCGGTGGCCACCCGAAGAAGGAGGTCATCATCAAGGACCTCACGATGAGCGCGCCGCAGGGCTGACACCCGCGCAGACGACACAGCGCCCGCCGGCTGAGCCGGCGGGCGCTGTCGTGTTTTCCGGGGTACGCGCCGAGCCCCGGATCGCTCCAGGTGGCGTCAGGCCCCGGAGGTGACCCGGTAGGCGTCGAAGACGCCGTCGACCTTGCGGACGGTGGCCAGCAGGTGGCCCAGGTGCTTCGGGTCGGCCATCTCGAAGCTGAACCGGCTCACCGCCACCCGGTCGCGGGTGGTGGTGACGGTGGCGGAGAGGATGTTGACCCGCTCGTCGGAGAGCACACGAGTGACGTCGGCCAGCAGCTTGTGCCGGTCCAGGGCCTCGACCTGGATGGCGACCAGGAACGTCGAGGCGGAGGTGAGTTTCCAGCTCACCTCGACGACCCGCTCGCTCTGCGCGCGCAGGTCCTCGGCGTTGGCGCAGTCGTCGCGGTGCACGCTCACCCCGCCGGAGCGGGTGACGAAGCCGAACACCGAGTCCGGTGGGACCGGGGTGCAGCAACGGGCCAGCTTGATCCAGACGTCGCTGACGCCGCGGACCACCACGCCCGGGTCGCTGCTGCTCTGCCGACTGCGCGGCGGCCGGGTGGCGACGGCGGTCTCGGCGATGTCCTCCGCCGCGCCCTCCTCGCCGCCGTACGCGGCCATCAGCTTCTGCACCACCGACTGCGCGGAGACCTGGCTGTCGCCGACCGCCGCGTAGAGCGACGCCACGTCGGCCAGGTGCAGGTCGCGGGCGATCGACATGAGCGCGTCGGAGGTGAGCATCCGCTGCAACGGCATGCCCTGCTTGCGCATCGCCTTGACGATCGCGTCCTTGCCGGCCTCGATCGCCTCCTCGCGCCGCTCCTTGTTGAAGTACTGCCGGATCTTCGTCCGGGCGCGCGGACTCTTGACGAAGCCCAACCAGTCCTGCGTCGGGCCGGCCGTCTCGGACTTCGACGTGAAGATCTCGATCACGTCGCCGTTGGACAGCGTCGACTCCAGCGGCACCAGCTTGCCGTTGACCCGCGCCCCGATGCACTTGTGCCCCACCTCGGTGTGCACCGCGTACGCGAAGTCCACGGGCGTCGACCCGGTCGGCAGCGGGATGACGTCACCCTTGGGGGTGAAGACGTACACCTCCTGGCTGGACAGGTCGAAGCGCAGCGCGTCCAGGAACTCGCTCGGGTCGGCGGCCTCGCGCTGCCAGTCCAGCAACTGCCGCAGCCAGGTCATCTCGTCGATGTGCGCGGGCGGGCCGACGATCTGGGTTCCCTTGTGCTCCTTGTACTTCCAGTGCGCGGCGATGCCGAACTCCGCGGTGCGGTGCATCGCGTACGTGCGGATCTGCATCTCCACCGGCTTGCCGGTGGGCCCGATGACCGTGGTGTGCAAGGACTGGTACATGTTGAACTTGGGCATCGCGATGTAGTCCTTGAACCGGCCCGGCACCGGCTGCCAGTTGGCGTGGATGACCCCCAGCGCCGCGTAGCAGTCGCGAACCGTGTCGACCAGGATCCGCACGCCCACCAGGTCGTAGATGTCGTTGAAGTCGCGACCCCGCACGATCATCTTCTGGTAGATCGAGTAGAGGTGCTTCGGCCGCCCGGTGGTCTCCGCCTTGATCTTGGCGGCCTTCAGGTCGGTCTGCACCTTCTGCGTCACCTGCCGCAGCAGCGCCTCGCGCTGCGGCTGGTGCTCCCCGATCAGCCGGTTGATCTCCTCGTAGCGCTTCGGGAACAGCGTGCCGAAGGACAGATCCTCCAGCTCCCACTTGATCGTGTTCATACCGAGCCGGTGGGCGAGAGGTGCCAGGATCTCCAGCGTCTCCTTGGCCTTCTGCTCCTGCTTGGGGCGGGGCAGGAAGGTCAGGGTACGCATGTTGTGCAGCCGGTCGGCCAGCTTGATCACCAGCACCCGCGGGTCCTTGGCCATGGCCACGACCATCTTGCGGATCGTCTCGGCCTTGGCCGCGTCGCCCAGCTTGACCTTGTCGAGCTTGGTGACGCCGTCGACCAGCAGGGCGACCTCGCCACCGAAGTCGGCCCGCATCTGGTCGAGGGTGTACTCGGTGTCCTCGATGGTGTCGTGCAGCAGCGCGGCGACCAGCGTGGTGGTGTCCATCCCCAGGTTGCCGAGGATCGTCGCCACCGCGAGCGGGTGGGTGATGTAGGGGTCACCGGACTTGCGGTACTGCCCCGAGTGCCACCGCGCGGCCGTGTCGAAGGCGCGCTGGAGCAGCCGGGCGTCCGCCTTGGGGTGGTTGTCCCGGTGGCTCGCGATGAGCGGCTCCAGCACCTCGCTGACCTGAGAGGTCTGCCAGGGCGCGTTGAACCGGGCCAGCCGGGCCCGGACCCGCCGGCCGGTGGGCGCGTTGGAGAGCCCGAAGCCGCCGCTGGGCGACGGGTCGAGACCGGCGTCGGTCGGGAACGGCACCACGACACCGTCGGCACCGGGCGACGCCTCGGCGCTGGGTGGGCCGCTGGTCGGACGCACCGCGCTCTCGCCGGAAGCCGGGCCGGAGCCGTTGCCCGTCACCCGGGCCGGCGCGTCGCCTGCCCGGTCGGTCACCGAGCCGTCAGCGTCGCCTGTCGGGTGCACCGTGCCCTCCGCCGGGGGGACGACATCGTGGGACACCGGCCTCCTCACCGCTCGCCGGAAACACGCCGGCCGAACATCGGCCGACCTGGTCTCGCCCGCCGGACGGCGTACCGCCGGCGTCAGCAAAGGGCAATGCTACCCGCACGGACGGTCCCCTGCCGCTCCGCCGGACGGTCGGCGCCGGGCCCGTCCGACCGGTACGGGATCAAACGGTCAGCAGAGTATCGACCGGTTCAAACGGTCAACAGGGCGTGGACGGGACGCGGCGCCAGACGCTCACGCCCACCCAGGAAACCGAGCTCCAGCAACACGGTGAAGCCGGTGACGGTCCCGCCGGCCCGCTCGACCAGGTCCAGTGTCGCCTCGGCGGTGCCACCGGTGGCCAGCACGTCGTCGACCACCAACACCCGGTGCCCGGCGGTGAAGGCGTCCTCGTGCACTTCGAGGGTGGCCTCGCCGTACTCCAGCGCGTAGGAGACCGAGTGCGCCGGGCGGGGCAGCTTGCCGGCCTTGCGCACCGGCACCACGCCCACCCCGGTCGCGTACGCGATGGCCGCCGCGACGACGAACCCGCGCGCCTCGATGCCGACCACCACGTCGAAGGTGTCCCGCCCGTGGTACGCGACGATCCCGTCGATCACCTCACGGAAGACCTTGCCGTCGGCGAACAGTGGCATCAGGTCCTTGAACAGGACGCCGGGCTTCGGGAAGTCGGGCACGTCCAGCACCCGACTGGCGACCAGTCGGGCGGCCTCCGGGCCACTGTCCCCGCGCGCTGCGGTGCTGTGGGTCTCCGTCACGGCTGTTTCGCTTCCCTTCAACGACGAACGGCGTCCGGCAACAGCATGCCGGACGCCGTTCGGGTGTTTCCTGTCGGGTCAGCGCCGCTTGGCGCCACCCGGCCGGTTGCCGCCGCCACCCGGGCGACCGCCCCGGGCACCGGTCGGCCGCTTACCCGCCGGCCGAGCGCCCACCTTGGGGGCGGCACCGGCCAGTGCGGCGGCGTCCGGGTCGACCGGCTCGTCGGTCGCGTCGGCCTGGGCTGCCGGGCTCGCGGCACCCCTACCGGGGACCTCGCCACGGCTGATCGCGCCCCGCCGGGTCAGGACGCGCTTGTTGTGCGCCTGGATCCGCGGGTCGTAGTTCTTGAGAAGCGCCAGCAGCGGGGTGGCCACCAGGATGGAGGTCAGGAACGCCACCGCCATACCGACGAACAGCACCAGACCGAGGTCCTTCAGCGTGCCGGCGCCGAGCAGGCCGGCACCGATGAAGAGCAGACCGCCGACCGGCAGCAGGGCGACCACTGAGGTGTTCAACGACCGCATCAGGCTCTGGTTGACGGCCAGGTTGGCCGCCTCGCCGTACGTCTGGTTGTTGTTGGCGGTGATGCCCCGGGTGTTCTCCTGGACCTTGTCGAAGACCACCACCACGTCGTAGAGCGCGAAGCCCAGGATCGTGAGGAGACCGATGATCGTCGACGGGGTGACCTCGAAGCCGACAAGCGAGTAGATGCCGGCGGTGAGGAGCAGGTTCGTGATCAGCGAGGCGACCGCGGCCACGGCCATCCGCCACTCGAAGCGCAGGATCAGGTAGACCATCACCAGCGCGATGAAGATGACCAGACCGAGGATGGCCCGCTGGGTCACCTGGCTGCCCCACGCCTCACTGACCTGGTTACCGCTGATCTGATTCGCGTTGATGCCGAGGTCCTCGGCGATCTGGGCCTTGACCGAGTTGGCCTGCTCGGCGCTGAGCTGCCCGGTGCGCAGCTCGTAGGAGTCGCCACCGGGGCCGCCGACCTTCTGTGCGGTAACCACCTCGATGCCGGTGTTCTCGGCGGCGAGCGCCGAGTTGACCTCGCGCTCGGCGTCGTCCAGGGTGCCGACGCTGGCCGGCACCTGGAACGAGTTACCGCCGGCGAACTCGATGCCGAGGCTGAAGCCGCGAATCGAGAAGCTGAGGATCGCGATCAGGACCAGGACCCCGGCGACGCCGAACCAGAGCTTGCGCCGGCCGACGATGTTGAGACCGGCCTCGCCGTTGTAGAGGCGGCTCGCCAGACCGTTTTCAGCCATCTCAGGCCTCCTTGGCGCGCGGGTTGCGGGGCTGAGTCGGCTGGTTGCGGGCCGGAAGTGCCCGGCCGAGACCGCTGACCCGCGGGGACAGGAACGCCCGGGTCCGGGCGAACATCGTCATGATCGGGTGCCGGAAGAGGAACACCACGACCAGGTCCAGCACGGTGGCCAGACCCAGGGCGAACGCGAAGCCCTTGACCGTGCCGACCGAGACCACGTAGAGCACCACAGCGGAGAGCAGGGTGATCGCGTTGGCCGAGATGATCGTCCGACGGGCCCGGATCCAGGCGCGGGGCACCGCGCTGCGCGGGCTGCGGCCCTCCCGGATCTCGTCTTTCAGTCGTTCGAAGTAGATGACGAACGAGTCCGCCGCTACACCGAGTGAGACGATCATGCCGGCGATGCCGGCGAGGGTGAGCGTGAAGCCGATCTGCCGGCCGAGCACCACCAGCGCGCCGAAGACGAGCAGCGCGGACAGGATGAGGCTCAGGAAGATCACCGAGCCGAGCAGCCGGTAGTAGAAGAACGAGTAGATGATGACCAGCAGCATGCCGATGCCGGCCGCGAGCAGACCGGCACGCAGGTGGCTGGCGCCCAGCGTGGCGGTGACGTTCTGCGACTCCTGCGCCTTGAAGGTCACCGGCAGCGCACCATAGCGCAGCTGGCCGGCGAGTGCGCTGGCGTCCTTCTGGTTGAAGTTGCCGGTGATCTGGGAGTTGCCGGTCAGCACGCCCTGGATCTCCGGGGAGGAGACGATCTCGTTGTCCAGCACGACGGCCACCCGGCACTTGCCGTCCTGACCCAGCGCGCTGGCGTCGCAGGCCTGGCCCTCGTTGTTGAACGCCTCACGGGTCAGCGAGGTCCACTTGCCCTGGCCGTCGCCGGTGAAGTCCAGGCTGACCACCCACGCGTTGGTCTGGTCGAGCACCGCGTCGGCGTCGTCCACGTCGGTGCCCTCGACCTTTGCCTGGTCGAGCAGGTACTTCGATGCGCCGTCCTCGCAGGCGACCACCTGCTGCTTCGGGTCGGAGATCGACGCGGGTGGGCGCTTGTCGAGCTGCGCGCAGCCGATCGTCGGCACGTTGAACTGCATCTGCGCCGGCAACACCGCGACCTCCTGCGGCGACAGCGTGCCGAACGGCTTGAGCTTGTCGGCCAACGACGGGTCGGCGGTCAGGTCGGCCGGAGCCTGCAGCCCGCTGGCGGCCTGCCACGCGGCGGCGCCAACCTTCTGCTCGACGGCCTTGCGCTGCTCCTCGATGCTGGCCGGCACCGGCTCTTCGCTGGCGCTGGCGCTGGGCGCGGCGGCGCTCGGCGAGGCCGTGGCGGACGCGGAGGGAGTCGGCGTGGCACTCGGCGAGGCCGGGGCCATGCCGCCCTGGCCGCCGCTGGGCGACGAGGTCACCTTCGGGGAGGCGCTGCCCGTCGGGGTCGGGGTCGCGCCACCGGACGGGGTCGGGGCGGCGCTGCCGGACGGCGCCGGCGTGGCGGCGGGCGGTGCCTCGGCCACGCCGCTGCCGGGGGCGGCCTTGAGCACCTTGCGGAAGCGCAGCTCAGCCGCGCTGCCCACCTCGTCGATGTCCCGGTTCTCACCGGGCAGGGAGACGACGATGTTCCGGTTACCCTCGGTGACCACCTCGGCCTCGGCCACGCCGAGCCCGTTGACCCGGTTCTCGATGATCTGCCGGGCCTCCTCGAGGTTCTCCGCCGTCGGGGGCTTGCCATCGACGGAGTTGGTCGCCTCCAGCGTCAGCCGGGTGCCGCCGATGAGGTCCAGGCCGAGCTTGGGCTCGAGCCGGTCCTTCCAGCCGCCGCTGGCGCCGGCGAAGAACACCAAAAGATAGAGGACCACGAAGATGAACCCGAGCACGGCGAGCTGCCGCCCGGGGCGCATCTGTCCCTGAGGTGGTGCCACGGCTGTCCTGTCTCCCTGTACGGTCGCGCCGCTGTCGCAGCGGCGGCGGTGTCGGGCCGGGGGTCCCGCCCGACGGGTCTGCCTTGAGCCGACGAGAATGCCGGCACGAGGACCGGACACGCCCGGCGCGGAACGCCGACGGTCACGGGAACGTGCCGACGCCCGGCGTCGACCCAACTATCCAGTTTTCACGTCTCGTCCGCTGCCCCGTTCGGGCGCGACGACCCGGAAGCCGGCCGACCGGCCGTACGCCGGACTCGCCGCCCCCGGGGGGAGGGGTCAGTCCTTGACGGTGTCCGCGTCCTCGGTGACCGGCTCGCTCGGCAGCTCCGCGCGGGTGACCACCCGCGCGATGGCCGGGCGGGCGTAGCGGGTCTGCACGCCCGGTGCCACCTCGATCAGGACAGTGTCGTCCTCGATGCCGGTGACCGTGCCGTAGAGCCCACCAATGGTCACGACCTCGTCGCCGGGGCCGAGGTTGGACTGCATCGCCTCCGCCTCGCGGCGGCGCTTCTGCTGGGGCCGGATCATCATGAAGTACATAACACCGAAGAGCAGGACGATCATCAGGATCGGCGTGAAACCGCCGGCCCCGCCACCCGCTGCTGCCAATTGCACGGTTACTGACCTTCCCATTGGCCACCTGCTCGGCACCGTGGGTGCCGGAGCGGAGGCGGATTCTCACGTCCTGTTAGACCGCGGCGAAGTCTAAACCCTGCACCTGAGAACGCCGAATGCGGCACAGATCACGTTCACATCACGGCTGATCGACGTCCAAGGAGAACAAGTCGGGCACAGGTGGACTATCCGTGCCAAATGTACCATTCGGTGGCGTGCGCCCCAGATGCCGCCAGGCGGCCTCGGTCGCCACCCGCCCCCGGGGCGTACGCGCCAACAGCCCGGCTCGCACCAGGAACGGCTCGCAGACCTCCTCCACCGTGTCCGGCTGCTCCCCCACCGCCACGGCGAGGGTGGACAACCCGACCGGGCCGCCCCGGAACGAGTCGACCAACGCGGTCAGCACCGCACGGTCCAGCCGGTCCAGGCCGAGCGCGTCCACGTCGTACACGATCAGGGCGGCGCGGGCGGTGTCGAGATCGACCACCCCGTCCGCCCGGACCTCGGCGTAGTCGCGGACCCGGCGCAGCAGCCGGTTGGCGATCCGCGGGGTGCCCCGGGACCGACCGGCGATCTCGGTCGCGCCCTCGGGAGTGATCGGCACCCCCAGAATCCGCGCCGAACGGTGCAGCAGCGTCTCCAGATCCGCCGGGGCGTAGAAGTCGAGGTGCGCCACGAAGCCGAACCGGTCCCGCATCGGCCCGGTCAACAGACCCGAGCGGGTCGTCGCGCCGACCAGAGTGAACGGCTCGACATCCAGCGGGATCGCCGTCGCCCCCGGCCCCTTGCCCACCACCACGTCGACCCGGAAGTCCTCCATCGCGCTGTACAGCAACTCCTCGGCCGGCCGCGCGATCCGGTGGATCTCGTCGATGAAGAGCACATCACCCTCGGCGAGGCTGGTCAGGATCGCCGCCAGATCCCCGGAACGCTCGATCGCCGGGCCGCTGGTCACCCGGATGCCCGCGCCCAACTCGGCGGCGACGATGTTGGCCAGACTCGTCTTACCCAACCCGGGCGGGCCGGAGAGCAGGATGTGGTCCGGCGGCGACCCCCGCCGCATGGCGCCCTGCAACAACAGGTCAAGCTGGTCGCGGACCCGGTCCTGGGCGATGAACTCCGCCAGCCGCCTCGGCCGTACCGTGGCCTCCGCGTCCCGGTCGGCGTCACTGACGTACGCCGAGACGAGCCCCTCGGTCTCGCTCATCGTGCCGCCTTCACTCGCGACTGCGGGGCTCGCAAACCCGGCTCACTCCTCGCGCTCATCGCGCGGCCCGCGCGGTCATCGGGTCCGGCCCAGCAGTCGGATGGCCTGCTTGAGCAGCACCGGCACCGGCGGGGTCTCCCCCTCGATCGACTCCGCCACCGCGGCCACCGCCTGATCGGCCTGACCGGCCGTCCAGCCAAGCCCCACCAGTGCCTGCCGGACCTGCTCGGGCCAGCTGCCGCGGGTCACCCCGGCGACGCCGTCCGCGCCGATCGGCACCGGGCCGATCCGGTCGCGCAGCTCCAGCACCAGGCGTTCCGCACCCTTCTTGCCAATCCCGGGTACGCGGGTCAGGGCGGCCGTGTCGGCGTTGGCGATCGCCTTGCGTACCGCGTCCGGCGTGTGCACCGCCAGCACCGCCTGGGCCAGTCGCGGGCCGACCCCACTGGCGGTCTGGAGCAGCTCGAACAGCGACTTGGCGTCGTCGTCGGCGAATCCGTAGAGGGTCAGCGAGTCTTCCCGCACGATCAGGCTGGTGGCGAGCCGGGCGACCTGGCCCACCCGCAGCTCCGCGAGGGTCCCCGGGGCGCAGTGCACGGCGAGCCCGACCCCACCGACCTCGATCACGGCCTGGTCCGGACCCGTCGCGGTCACCGTGCCGCGCACGCTGGCGATCATCGTGCTCCTCCTCGTCGTGCCCGGTCAGCCGCGGCGGCCAGCTTGGAGCGGGTCCCACCACGCCACACGTGGCAGATGGCCAGGGCCAGCGCGTCCGCGGCGTCCGCCGGCTTCGGCGGCTCGGCCAGCCGCAACAGCCGGGTCACCATGGCGGTCATCTGCGCCTTGTCAGCCTGACCGGAGCCGGTCACGGCCGCCTTCACCTCACTCGGCGTGTACGTCTGCACCGGCAGCCCGGCCCGCGCCCCGGCCAGCACGGCGATGCCACTGGCCTGCGCGGTGCCCATCACGGTACGAACGTTGTGCTGGCTGAACACCCGCTCGACGGCGACGCTCTCCGGCTGGTGCTCGGCGACCAGCTTGCCCAGCGACCGGTCCAGGTGCAACAGGCGCAAGGCAAGGTCGTCGGCCGGGTCGGTGTAGACCACGTAGTAGGCGACCAGGGTGCAGGGCCGGCCGGGCACACCCTCGACCACGCCCACCCCACACCGGGTCAAACCCGGGTCGACACCGAGCACGCGCACGCCGCCCCCTCCCCCAGCCGTCAGCAGTACGTGTGTTCGACACCCTAACCGGCGCCCTTCCCACCAGCCCCACGGGACACGCCTTCCGCACCCCCGCCCTCCGCATCCCCGCGCCCCGTACTCCCCGCGCCCCGCGGCCCGGACCCCGTCGCCCCGCGCCCGCAGCCCGCACCCCGTCGCCCCCGCACCCCGCACCCCGTCGCCCCCGCACCCCGCACCCCCGCGCCCCCGTCGCCCCGCGCGCCCCCGTCGCCCCGCGCGCCCCCGTCGCCCCGCGCGCCCCCGTCGCCCCGCGCGCCCCCGCACCCCCGCGCGCCCCCGCACCCCCGCACCCCCGTCGCCCCGCGCCCCGCACCCCGCGCCCCGCACCCCCGTGGGCCCGTGGCCCCACACCCCCGTGGCCCGCGCCAAGATCTGCGCAACTTCCCGGATGTTGCTGCCTCCGACGCGCGAGAGACAGCAACATCCCTGACATTGCGCGGATCTTGACGACAAACACGGTGCCGACCGACCAGGAACGGCCTTCGGGGCGCCACCGCCGTCAAGGTCACGCTCGATCCTGGATGTAGTGGCAACGACGAGCCGGGAAGCCACCCCGTGCTCAGCTGGTGGAAGCAATCTGGCTGGTCAGCAGCTCGGCGAAGACTTCTTTGGGTTTCTTGTAGGCGAGGATACGGCGGGGTCGGTT
>NZ_JBIAFG010000022.1:0-116764 GCF_042869175.1 Micromonospora sp. NPDC007208
GCCCCCCTTGGGGCCCGGCGCCTCCCCCGGGGCCGGGGGCCCGGCGGGCGCGCGGGGGCCCCCCCCCCCCCGCGGTGGGGGGGGGGGGGGGGGGCCCCCGCCGCCCCCCCGCCCCGCCGACGATCGATCAGCTGCCGAAGAAGACCTCGGCCTCGGCGTACCGCTCCAGCGGAACGGTCTTCAGCTCGCGGGTGGCCTCGGCGAGGGGCACCCGGACGATGTCGGTGCTCTGCATCGCGACCATCTTGCCCCAGTCGCCGTCGTTGACGGCGTCGATGGCCTGCAGGCCCAGGCGGGTGGCGAGCACCCGGTCGAAGGCGGTCGGGGTGCCACCGCGCTGGATGTGGCCCAGCACCACGGTGCGGGCCTCCTTGCCGGTCTTGGCCTCCAGCTGCTCGGCGAGCCACTGGCCGATGCCGCCGAGGCGGACGTGGCCGAAGGAGTCGAGCTCCTGGTTGGCGAGGACCATCTGGCCGTCGAGCGGCTGGGCGCCCTCGGCGACCACGACGATCGGGGCGTACTGGTGCTGGAACCGCTTCTCGACGTAGCCGGCCACCTGGTCGACGTCGAACTGACGCTCGGGCAGCAGGATCACGTTGGCGCCGCCGGCCAGGCCGGCGTGCAGGGCGATCCAGCCGGCGTGCCGGCCCATCACCTCGACGACAAGGGTGCGGTGGTGGCTCTCCGCGGTGGTGTGCAGCCGGTCGATGGCCTCCATCGCGATGTTGACCGCGGTGTCGAAGCCGAAGGTGTAGTCGGTGGCGCCGAGGTCGTTGTCGATCGTCTTCGGCACGCCGACGACGTGCACGCCCAGCTCGTAGAGCTTGGTGGCCACGCCGAGGGTGTCCTCGCCGCCGATCGCGATCAGCGCGTCCACGCCCTGGGCGGCGAGGTTGTCCTTGATTCGCTCGACGCCGTTCTCGATCTTGAACGGGTTGGTCCGGGACGAGCCGAGGATGGTGCCGCCGCGGGGCAGGATGCCGCGGACGTCGGCGATGTCCAGGGGCCGGGACAGACCCTCGAGCGGGCCCTTCCAGCCGTCCCGGAAACCCACGAACTCGTGACCGTAAGTGGCGACGCCCTTGCGGACCACCGCCCGGATGACCGCGTTGAGACCGGGGCAGTCGCCGCCGCCGGTGAGCACGCCGATACGCATGATCCGCTCATCCTCCTGGAGCATCAGGTAAAGCCCGATATGCCCCAGGGTATGTGTCAGGTCAGACCATCGGCGCCGTTGCCGGCCCGGGGCGGGCCGTCACTGCGAACTGTAGTCGGCCCGCCGGTACGACGACAGCGCGCCCCGGCCACCCGCCCCCGGTCAGTAGGTCACCTCGTGGTTCTCGCCGGCCTCCGGTGGCCGGCCGGTGACCGCGGCCTTCGCGTAGCTGAGCAGGTTCACCACCGTGCTGTTCGGCGAGTCCCAGTACTCGGCGGAGCTGGCGTGCACCTTGATCAGCGTGAAACCGGGGGTGTCCAGCCCGTCGGGGAACCACGGCTTGAGCAGCGGGCTCCACAGCCGCTCGGCCCGGGCCCGGTCGAGCCCCTCGGTGGCGGTGCCGGAGATCGACACCCAGGCGTTGTGCTTCTGGTCGGAGAAGGCGACGTTGACCTCCGGGTTCACCCGGAGCTGACGGATCTTGGCCGAGTCGGCGTAGGCGAAGAACCACAGCTCGCCGTCGAACTCGGCCTCCTGGAGCGTCATCGGTCGACTCATCTGCCGCCCGTCCAGAGCGGTAGTGGTGAGCATGCAGATCCGCGCGGCCCGGGCCAGGCCGGTGACCCGGGCGCGTGCCTCCGCGGCGCTGGTCGGCTGGTCGCTCATGGCAATCTCCCTCGGCTCGGCTGGTCGAACCGTTGCCCGGGACAGAACCGGTCAAACCTACGGCGGGCGGCCACCACTCAACGGGCGGTCATCGCCCGCCAGCGGGCCAGGTTGTGCCGGGCGTCGACCAGAGCGTCGTGCCGGGCCGCGTCCGCGTCCGGCAGGGGCGGCCGGCCACGGTCGTCCCAGAGCTGCCGCAGTTCCTTGGTGTAGCGGGGAATCTCCCGGGGTAACGCCGGCATCGCACCCCAGAGCTGGGCGAGCACCACGTGGTCGTACGCGGCGAACCAGGCCCACAGCTCCAACTGCTCCCCCGGGCGGTCCCGGATCGGCTCGACCAGGAAGTCGTACAGGTCGTCGCGGATGCGTTCACGCGAGCGCCAGGCCCGGTCCGCAGGGGAGGGCAGCTTGTCCAGCACGTTGCGTCGCACCCAGGGCACGGCGCGGGAGTCGTCGAACTCGGTGGAGACCGCGTAGAACTCGCGGCCGTACTCGTCGACGACACCGATCGAGACGAGGTCGACGGTCGTGCCGTCCTCGATGAACTCGCAGTCGTAGAAGTAGCGGTAGACCATTCCGGGCATCTTCGCCCACCGCCGCACGGCCGTGCCCGGCGGGGCCCGTCCGGAGGGTCGGCCGCGCCGCGACGGAACCCCGGTGAACGGTCCGTCGCAGCTCGCGACGGTCACGGAAGTGCTTCGAGGGGTGTACAGCAAGCGACCGGACCGTCATGATCTGATGTGTACCGCTACCGGACGCCGAATCGGTGTCAGTTCACCTTGTCGGGGCCCATCACGTTCGCCCGGTGAGCGAGTTGTGGTCCATGACCGGGGGAGGGGTTGGGCCGTGGAGGTTCGCCTGCCAGAGCCGGGTGACGCGCTCACGGGAGTCGAGATGTTCGCCGGGCTGGAGCCCGAGGTGCGGCAGCGCGTGATCGCTGCCGCCGTTCCGCGCACCTACCGCAAGGGCCAACTGCTCTTCGTGGAGAACGACCCCGGCGAGTCGCTGATCGTGCTGCGCCGCGGCGCGGTGGCCGTGTTCCGCACCGCACCCACCGGCGAGCGAGCCGTGCTGTCGGTTATCCGTCCACCGGACGTGCTCGGTGAGGTCTCCCTGCTCGACGCGTCCACCCGGTCCGCCTCGGCGGAGGCCATCGAGGACTGCGCGGCGCTCGCGCTGTCGCGGGGCGCGTTCATGGAGTTGGTGCACTCCAACCCCCGCATCCTGGACGCGGTGATGCGCTCACTGGGCGGGCTGATCCGCCGGCTCACCGAGCAGAACGCCGACCACGTCTTCCTCGACCTGCCCGGTCGGGTGGCGAAGACGCTGGTTCGGTTGGCCGGCGAGAGCCAGGCGCCGATGATCACGATCGAGCTCAACCAGAGCCAGCTGGCCGAGATGGCCGGTGGTTCCCGGCAGAGCGTCAACCAGGCGATCGGCTCGTTCGCGAGCCGCGGCTGGCTGCGTACCGAGGGCCGCCGGATCGTGGTGACCGACGTGGCCGCGCTGCGCCGCCGCGCCGGCATGGCCGACCGCTGACCGACCGGCCCGCCCCGCCTTCGTCGCCGACCCGAATCTCCCGTGTGGACGCCGGTCGCCGGCCGGCCCACCCACCCATGCCCACGGCTGATGCCGGCTGCCACTGGCAACCGGCATCAGCGAATGTGCAGGCCAAACGGGTGCGGCCGATGAGCCGTCGGCCCACCGACCGCACCCGGGCGATCAGTTCTCTTTGCTGTCGGCCGGCGGCGCACCCGGCCCCGGACCGATCTTCTTCGGATCGGTCGGCTTACCGGCCGTGGACGTGCTCGACGAGGTGGTCGTGGTCTCCCCCGACCCGCCCGACTGACCCTCAGGCTCTTCCACCATGCCCTGCTCCTCCAGTTCGGCGAGAGTGACCGCATCGACGTCGATCGTGTCGCCCGGCGCCCACTGCGTGCCACCCGGATCGGTCCACGAGGCGGACAGTCGTACCTGCACGGCACTCTCCCTGACATGAAACTTCCTGGTACGGAACACTAACCCCGACCGATCGATGACGTTGCCCGTCCGCACGTCGGGTACCCGACTGGGCTGACCGGCCGCGATACTGACCTCTTTCGCCCACGGAGCTGAACATCGACCTCAAGTGTGGACACTGCGCACGCGCGGCCGGGCCGGACGACCGCTTCTGCGGCGGGTGTGGCCAGCCGCTCGGAGTCAACTGTGCGCACTGCGGGCACGCCAACAGCACCGAGGTCAACTTCTGCACGAGCTGTGGCCAACCGTTGCGGGACGACGTCGTCGCGGTGCAGGAGGACAGGCGTCAGGTCAGCGTGCTCTTCGTCGACATCGTGGACTTCACAAGCTACGCGGAGCGGGCCGACCCGGAGCAGGCGCGCAGTCTGCAACAGACCTACTTCGCCACGGTGCGCCGGATCGTGCACCAGTACGGCGGGGTGGTCGAGAAGTACATCGGCGACGCGGCGATGGCGCTGTTCGGCGCGCCGGTGGCCACCGACAACGACGCGTTGCGGTGCGTCCGCGCCGGCCTGGAACTGCAGCGGAACCTGGCCCGCCAGCCCGCAGGTCCGCAGCCGCCGCTGGGCTTCCGGGTCGGCATCGCGACCGGCGAGGCCCTGGTCGACCTTTCCGCCACCCGCGACGGTGGGCAGGCCTTCGTGACCGGAGACGTGGTCAACACGGCCTCCCGCCTGCAGGGGTTCGCCCCACCGGGCGGCGTCGTCGTCGACGAGAGCACCTGGTCGGCCACCCGACACGAGATGGAGTACGCCGACCAGCCGCCGGTCACCCTGCGCGGCCGGTCCGCGGTGAGCCGGATCTGGCTGGCCGTCCAGGTCCGACCACACCGGGACCCGCGCGGCGCCGAGCTGACCCCGATGGTGGACCGGGACCACGAGCGCGGTCTGCTGGTCAACGCGCTGCACCGGATGGTGACCGAGCGGACCTCCCAGTTGGTGACGGTGTTCGGCCCGGCCGGTGTGGGCAAGAGCCGGCTGCTGCGCGAGCTGGCCCGGCACGCCGGCAGCATGCCCGGCCCGCCGATCACCTGGCTCGTCGGGCAGTGCCCGCCGTTCGGCGAGAACGTCACCTGGGCCGCGCTGTCGGACATCGTGAAGACCTGGGTGGGGGTGCCGGAGGTCGACGACCCGGCCGCGCTGCGCGAGCGGCTGCGGGCCCGTCTGGGCGAACTCGCCGACCCGCACGCGACCCGGCTGGCCGAGGCGCTCGGGCCGCTGATCGGCGTACCCGGCGAGCGACTCACCCCCGGCGAGACCGAGGCCGCCTGGCGGCGGTTCCTGCTGGCCCTGGCCACCACCGGCCCGACCGTGCTGGTCTTCGAGGACATGCACTGGGCGGACCAGGCCATGCTCGCCTTCGTCGAGCAGTTGGGCGCGTCAGCGCGCGGCGTACCGCTGCTGGTCGTCGCGACCGCCCGGCCGGAACTGCGGGAACGGAACCCGGCCTGGACCGGCACGATCAGCGGCGCGATGTCCATCTCGGTGCCGCCGATGCACGACACCGACATCGACGCGCTCTACTCGCTGCTCCTCGGGCAGGCGACGCTGCCCTCCAGCTCGCGTACCCCGCTGATCGAGTTCGCCGACGGCAACCCGCTCTACGCCCAGGAGTACGCCCGGATGCTGCTGGACGGCGGCCTGCTCGACGCGGTCGGTTCGGCCTCCCGCCCCGACCTCGACGGTGGCGCGGAGATGCCGCGCACGGTGCAGGCGGTCATCGCCAACCGGCTCGACCTGCTGGACCCGGCCGACCGGGCGGTGCTCCAGGCCGCCGCCGTGGTCGGCGTGGTGTTCTGGGCCGCGCCGGTGGGGATGGCGCTGGGCCGGCCGGTGGAGTGGGTGGAGCGTGCGCTGGACCGCCTGCAACGTCGCGACCTGGTGTACGAGCAGAGCACGTCGACGATGCCCGGCCAGTCCGAGTACCGGTTCCGGCACATCCTGGTGCGCGACGTCTGCTACCAGCGGCTGCCCCGGGCCGAGCGGGTGCTGCGCCACCAACGCACCGCCGACTGGATGGCGCAGCTCACCGACGGCCGGCAGTACGACCTGGCCGAGGTGCTGGCCAACCATCGCTGGGCGGCACACGAGATCGCCCGGACCGTCGGTCTGGACACCGCCCCCTACGCCCCGTCGGCGCGGGCCGCGCTGCACCGGGCGGCCCGCCGGGCGTACGAGCTGCACGCGCTGGACACCGCCGCCGCGCTGGTGGGCCGGGCGCTGGCCCTGGACGTCGGGCCGGACCCGGCGTTGGAGCTGTTCGACGCCGAGCTGGCGTTCTATCGGGACGGGGACGCCTTCCTGGTGGGGGGAGGCACGGACACCCTCACCCGGCTGGCCGAGCGGCTCACCATGGGCGGCGACCGGACGGGGGCGGCGCGCGCCTGGACACTGCTCGCCACCGCCGCGTGGAGTCGGGCCGACCGTTCGGCGACCCTGCACTGCCTGGACCAGGCGATCGGCCTCTACAGCGACCTACCGGACAGCCAGGAGAAGGCGGGCGCCCTGCTGGAGCTGGCCCGGGTGCACATGCTGAACGCGGAGACCGAGCCGGCGTGCACCGCGGCGCGGGCGGCGGCGTCCCTCGCCGAGCGGCTCCAACTGCGCGAGGTCCAGGCCAACGCGCGGATCACCCTGGCCGTGGCGCGCTACCTGGCCGGCTCCGCCGACGCGTTCCCGGAGCTGGCGGAGGTGACCGAGCACTGCCGGGTGGAACGGCTGACCAGTCGACGCCGGGCGGTGCAGAACCTGGCCTGGGCGTTGCAGGAGGAGGGCGACCTGGCCGGCTCGGCCCGGTTGGTCGACGAGCAGCTCACCCTCGACCTGGGCGGCGAGCACAGCCTGGCCACCAGCTTCGCCGACCAGTGGGCGCGGTCGTACTACGCGGGCGACTGGACGGCGGCCCTGGCGATGGCGGCGGAGTCGACCCGACGGCCGACCGCCGAGTGGGACCTGCACATCGTGGCGGTCTCGGGTTGGATGCGCGGGCTGGCCGGCGCCGAGCTGGTCGCAACCGCCGGGCCCGAGGGAGCCGCGCGGCCGGACGGAACGAGTGGGGATCTGGTCGAGCAGGCGCTGGTCGCGGCCCGGCGCAGCGGATTCCACCGGGTGCTGCGCTCCACCCTGGCGCACGCCGCGCTCTGCCGGGCGGTGCAGGGCCACCGGGACGAGGCGATGGCGCTGCTCACCGAGCTGGACGAGGACTGGCGACGAACCCGGATGATTCCGTTCGCGGAGTGGGTGCCGGCCGTCGGACACGTCGCCGGGGTGCTCGGCGCGGACGCGGCCCGGCTGGTCCGGCAGCTGCTCGACCGGGCCCCGCGGACGACCCCGTGGGCTCGGGCCGCCGGTCAGGTCGCCGACGCCACGCTGGCCCGGCACGCCGGGGACGCCTCGACCGCAGCGACCCTGCTGCGCTCGGCGGCGGCGAGCTACGCCCGGATGGCCGACGTGACCGACGAGGTCATCACGCTGGCGCTGGCGATCGGCCCGCTGGCCGAGACCGACCCACCCGCCGCCGCGGCGACCCGCGCCCGCCTGCACGACTTCGCCACCCGTCACCACGCCCCGGCCCTGCTCCACCTGCCCTGACCGCCGACCGGGGCGGCAGGGCGGGCCGGCACGGCGGTGGTCAGGCGGCCAGCGGCGCCGGGACGGGCTCCTTGAGCTTCTGGGCGTAGATGTCGACGTACTCCCGACCGGAGAGCTCCATCAACTCGTACATGATCTCGTCGGTGACCGCGCGCTCGACGAACCGGTCGCCGGCCAGACCGGCGTAGCGGGAGAAGTCCAGCGGCGCCCCGAACCGGATCTTCACCCGGTCGATCTTGGGGATGAGCTTGCCCGGCGGCTGGATCTCGTCGGCGTTGAGCATCGCCACCGGCACCACCACCGCGCCGCTCTCCAGGGCGAGCCGGGCCACCCCGGTCTTGCCCCGGTAGAGCCGCCCGTCCGGGGAGCGGGTGCCCTCGGGGTAGATGCCGGCCACTCCCCCGGCGCGCAGCACCTGCAACTGGGTGTCCAGGGCGGCGCGCGCGGCCCGGCCGCCGGAGCGGTCCACCGGAATCGTCCCGGTACCGACGAAGAACATCTTGGTCAGCCAGCCCTTGACGCCCTTGCCGGTGAAGTATTCGGCCTTGGCGACGAAGGTGACCTTCCGGGCGGTGATCAACGGCGTGAAGATCGAGTCGGAGAAGGAGAGGTGGTTGCTCGCCAGGATCACCGGACCGGTCGCCGGCACGTTGCGCAGACCCTCCACCTGCGGGCGGAAGATCAGCTTGAGCAGCGGACCGAGGATGACGTACTTCAGCAGCCAGTAGAGCACCGGCGTCCTTTCCGTGGTGTGCCCGCGACAGCGCCAGCCGTCGTCGCCGCCGAGCCTACGAAGCGAGCGCTCTCACCACAACGGACGAAACCCGGATCGCTGGCAGGTCAGCGGGGCGGCGCTCGGCGGGTCGCGCCACCCGCCGCTAACGATCACCGAGATCGCACTTGTCGCGCAAGAACGGACAAAGGAGCCCCGCCGCGACCTGCGGAAGCAGCCGTGACTTTGGAAGACGCGACACAACGCACTCCCGGAACCATGCCCTGACGTGTCACGATTCAGAGCACGGCGTGCGGACGGGCGTCGAGGGGCAGCGGTGGCCGCGCCGGAAGGCGCGTTAAGGGGGATGTCCGGGTGTCAGCGGGTGGGGCCCGCCGGGGACGGCGGGACAACGGGCTCGACGCGAACGAGTACGCCGTCGTCGGCGACGTCGATCCGCGCGTCGGTGAGCACCTGCTCGACGTGCTGGCCGCCGGTGGGATCGCCGCCTACCTCCAGCCCTCCGCCGACCTCAACCCGGTCACCCGCACCACCACCGTGCCGGCCCGGCCGGTCGACCGGCTCTACGTCGACCGCTCGCACCTGACCACCGCCCGGGACTATCTGACCCAGCTCGCCGACGAGACCGCTCCGGAGCAGCCGCCGGCTCGCGACGAACCGGACATCGACGCCGAGTGGGCGCGGATCGTGGCGGGCTTCCACACCACCTCCACGCCCGGTGACCACCCGTGGCCGGCCTCGGAGGACGTGGACGAACGGGACGGGCGGGACGAGCCAACCTCCGGGCCGCTGACCCGTTCCGGCGCCGACGAGCCCGGTCCGACCGCCACCGACGTTCGCCGCCTACCGTCCGCCACGGACATCTCCGGGATCTCCGTGGGGCGCGGCACCCGACCGGACGAGCCCTCCCTGCTGGACGGGCTGGACACCTTCGGTGCCGACCTGCCCGACGACGAGGACGACGAGGGTTACCACCCACCGCCACCGCCGCCGCTGCCGCGGGTCAGCAAGTACGCGGTGGTCGGCGTGCTCGGGGTGGTCGTCGGGTTCGTGCTGTTCCTCTTCCCGTGGCTGCTCCCGATCGACCGCTCGGCGGTCACGCTGTTCGGGTTCACCGGCATCCTGGCCGGTTTCGTCACGCTGATCTGGCGGCTGCGCCCCGGCGACGAGGACGAGGACGACCCGGACAACGGCGCCGTCGTCTGAATCGGGCCCGCATCCCGGGACGGCAGCGCCCCGCCGGGGGCGTAACAGTGGTGTAACTTACTGTCAGTAGGAATACCGCTGTACGTCACTTCCCCCGCTGACTGACCGGTTTTTCCTTGCTCGCGGCGGTCAGTCCTCTGCTGATCGGAATGCCCGAGATGCGACAGAGTTCTCTCGTGGTGGTGGCCAACCGCCTCCCCATCGACGACAATCAGGCCCCCGACGGGGCCTGCGAGTGGCGGCGCAGCCCAGGTGGGTTGGTCAGCGCGCTGCACCCGCTCCTGCGGCACACCCCGGCGACCTGGGTCGGCTGGGCCGGTGGCACCGGGCCGGCCCCCGAACTGCCGGACGTGGACGGCGTGCGGATGCACACCGTCGCGCTCAGCCCGGAAGACCTGCGCGACCACTACGAGGGGTTCGCCAACGCCACCCTCTGGCCGCTCTACCACGACTCGGTGGAGCAGCCGCAGCACCACCGCCGGTGGTGGGAGGCGTACCAGCGGGTCAACCAGCGCTTCGCCGAGGCGACCGCGGAGGTGGCCGAGCCGGGCGGGGTGGTCTGGGTGCAGGATTACCACCTGCAACTGGTCCCCGGTCTGCTGCGCGCCCTCCGCCCGGACCTGCGCATCGGGTTCTTCCTGCACGTGCCGTTCCCGCCGCCGGAGCTTTTCATGCAACTGCCCCGCCGGGCCGAACTGCTGCGCGGCATGCTCGGCGCCGACCTGGTCGGCTTCCAGCGCGTGCAGGCGGCGCACAACTTCGCCCAGCTGGTGACCCGGGTGCTGGAGCTGCCGGCCACCGACCGACGGATCGGCATCGACGACCGGGTGGTGCGCATCGGCGCGTTCCCGGTCTCCATCGACACCGCCGAGATGGCCGCGCTCGCCGACCGCCCGGACGTGGCCGCTCGGGCCCACCGACTCCGCCAGGATCTCGGCGACCCCCGACAGGTCGTCCTCAGCGTGGACCGGATGGATTACACCAAGGGCATCGAGCAGCGCCTCAAGGCGTACAGCGAACTGCTCGCCAGCGGCGACGTGAAGGTCCGCGACACGGTGCTGGTGCAGGTCGCCATGCCGAGCCGGGAACGCGTCGGCCAGTACCAGATCCTGCGCGAGCGCATCGAGCGCGAGGTCGGCCGGATCAACGGCGAGTTCGGCCGGGTCGGTGAGCCGGCGATCCACTACCTCACCCAGCCCTTCGACCGGGCCGAGCTGGCCGCGCTCTACCGGGTCGCCGACGTGATGGCGGTGACCCCGTTGCGCGACGGAATGAACCTGGTCGCCAAGGAGTACGTGGCCGCGCGGGTCGACGACACGGGCGCGCTGCTGCTCAGCGAGTTCGCCGGCACCGCCGCCGAGCTGTCCCAGGCGTACCTGGTCAACCCGCACGACCTGGAAGGGCTCAAGCAGGGCCTGCGCGCGGCGCTGCGGGCCGACCCGGCCGACACCACCCAGCGGATGCGGGCCATGCGCGCCCACCTGCACCAGCACGACATCCGGGCCTGGGCCCGCTCCTACCTGCACGCCCTGGACGAGGGAGGTGCCCTGGTCGGTCGCCTGACCAGCACCGACGCCGGCTCCGACGGCACCGCCCGGGTGCCCCGGCCGGCCACCCCGAGCGGCAGCCCGACCGTCCACCAGGCCGGCGGCTGACCGGCGGCCCGGCTGCTCAGTGCGCTGCGGGCTCCTTCTCCAGCCAGTCCAGGATCGCGTCGATCGGCTCCGCCCACCGCGCGTCCAGCATCAGGTCGTGGCCCATCCCGGGAAACAGCAGCGGTGCCGACCCGTACCGGCGGGCCACCCGGGTCAACGTCGACGCCGGCACCACCCGGTCGTCCGGGCTGCCCAGCACCAGCACCGGGGGCGCACCAACGGCCGGCTCGGCCTCCGGCTCACCCAGCAGGGCCCACTGCGCCCGCCGGCCCGCCCGACCGAGGCGTCCGACGTACCGGCGGGCCTCCTCGTCGGGCAACTCGCGGCTGAACAACTGCCCCCGGTTGAGCCGCAACGACCCGCCGAACACCGCCGGCAGCGTGCCGGCGGGGTTGCGCCGCAACGCCGCGCCCAGCACTCCCCAGCCGCCGAAGACCGGTGCCACCAGGACCGCGCCCCGCGCCGGGTAGCGGGCCAACGCGTGCGCCACCACCAGGGCGCCGGCGCCGTGCCCCACCAGCACCGCCTGCCGCGGCAGGCTCGCGGCCACCTGGACCACATCGTGGGCGTACGCCCGCAGCGTCGCCTCCGGCGCCGGCTCGCTGGCACCGTGCCCGCGCAGGCTCACCGCGTACGCCGGGAACCCTCGCGACGCCGCGTGACCCAACCAGTGCTCGGCGAACGCCCACGCGCCGTGCCCGAACCCGGGAACGAAGAGCAGCGGCGGACGCCCCTCCTCCAGCTCGGGGATCGCGCTGAGCACCTCCCGCCGGGCCGGCCGGACCGGGCGGGACCACTCCCGACCCCGCATGATCCGCAGTTCACCGCTCGCGCTCACCGTGCCAGCCTTTCGTTCGCGACTGCGGGGCTCGCAAGCTCACTCCTCGCGCTCACTTGCCCTCCAGCTCGACCAGGGCGCGCTGGATGGCGCGCAGGTAGTCGGCGTGCCCGACCTCGAACCAGTGTCGGCTGCTCTCCTTGACCGGCCCGGAGTACCGCTCCCCGGCCCGGTCCCGGACCCGCTGCGCGAACGCCGTGGCCCGTTCCGGCCGGTCCCGACGGGCCTGGAGCAGTCGGGCGAAGAGCACCGTCTGCCAGTGCGACAGGGTGAACAGCCCGGAGTCCGGTTGCAGCAGGCCGGCGACGGCCAGGGTCGGGTGCCCCGGGGTGAACGCGTTGAGCCACAGCGTGGGCCGGCCCGCGCCCGCGCTGTCACCGAACACCGACGCGTCGAGGAACTCGAAGCGCGGCAGGTAGCCGGTGGCGAAGACGACCACCTCGGGGTCGATCTCGCGGCCGTCGGCCAACTCCACGGCATACGGGTGGAACCGGGCGACGTCCGGCACCGGGCCGATCCCGCCGTGGCCCACGTAGTAGACGAGCTGGCTGTTCGCGATCGGGTGCGTCTCGTACACCCGGTGGTCGGGCTTGGGCAGGCCGAAGCGGGTCAGGTCACCGACGGTCAGTCGCAGCGTCCAGTGGTAGAGCCACTGCCGCACCCGCAGCGGCACCCGCAGCGCCAACAGGGTGTCGTTGACCTGGTCGGCGGGGCGACCGAGCACGTACTTCGGCGCGTACCAGTAGCCGCGCCGGGTGGAGTGCCAGCAGCGCGACGCCTGCTGGGCGGCCTCGACGGCGATGTCGCAGCCGGTGTTGCCGGCCCCGACCACCAGCACCCGCTTGCCGCGCAGCTGCGCCGGGTCCTTGTAGGACGACGCGTGCATGATCTCGCCACGGAACTGTTCGAGGCCCTCGTAGCGGGGCAGCTTCGGCGACCAGTTGTGGCCGTTGGCGATCACCACTGCGGCGTACCGGGCGGTGCGCTCGGGGCCGTACCCGCCGGTGGAGCGCGTGGTCACGTCCCACCGGTCCCCCTCGACGGGCTCGACCCGGATCACCTCGGTGCCGAACCAGATGTGCGAGCGCAAGTCGAAGTGGTCGGCGTACCGCTCGAAGTACGACAGCACCTGACCGTGGTGCGGGTAGTCCGGCCAGGAGTCCGGCATCGGGAAGTCGGGGAACTGGGTGAACGGCTTCGACGAGATGAGGTGGGTGCTGGCGTACACCGGGCTGCGGTCGTGCCGCCAGTTCCAGGCGCCGCCGACGCCGGTCTCCCGCTCGTAGCAGTCCACGCCGAACCCGTGCTCGCGCAGGTTCTTGATGGCCGTCAGGCCGCTGGCCCCGGCCCCGATGACGCAGACCGTGTCGCCCCGGTCGGAGACCGGTCGGCCGTCGCCGTTCGCCGCGGGCGAGGTCGCCTCCGGGTCGGGCCGGCCGTGGTCGGTGGAGGTGGACACCGGGGACATCTCCTTTTGGTACGGCAGGCGTGCCGGTCGCCGCGAAATCCTCTCCACAACCGAGCCGGATGTCCAGTCCTGGGACGGATGCGTCGACGGTCGGGGCGGGGTCGGGGGGTCAGTCGGTGGTGGGCAGCAGCAGGTCGACCAGGACCGGGAAGTGGTCACTGGCCCGACGCGTCTGCGGAGTGTCCACCACGTCGTAGTCGACCACTGTGATCCGCGGGTCGACGAAGAGCGCGTCGATGCGCCGACGCGGGTCGGCGCAGGAGTAGGTGAGCCGCTCGGCCCGGTCGGCCGCCACCGCGGCGTCGGTCAACCCGCGCGCCACGGTGGCCCAGGCGGGGCCGTCCGGACCCTCGTTGAGGTCCGCCCCGGCCAGCACCGGGCTCGTCGCCGCGTCCAGGCCGCGCTTGAACTCGGCGGCCTGGGACGGCCGTTCGGCCGGGTCGGTGGACAGGTGCGAGCCGGCGAGGGTGAACCGGGCGTCACCGACCCGGCAGTCGGCGTACGCGGCGCCGCGCAGGTGCCGGCCGGGGGTCAGCGGGAAGCGCTGGCAGCGGGTGCCCCGCACCTGGACCCGCAGGCTGGTCAGCAGCAGGTTGCCCAGGGCGGGCAGCCCACCGGCGGCCACCACCAGGCCGAACGACTCGGCCAACGTGGCGGACTTCTGCCGCCACCGGAACCGGCGCGGCCCCTCCTGCACGATCACCACGTCTGGCGTCGCGGCCCGGACCACCGCCGCCAGCGCGGCGGTGTCGTCGCGCTGGCTGTGGATGTTGTACGAGACCACCCGCAGCGGCACACCCATCCCGGACCGCCTCAGATCCGGCGGGCCAGGTCAGCGGCGCCGATCACCCCGGCGCTGTTGCCCAACTCCGCCGGGAGCACCTCGGCCACCGGCAGGCGACCACGCTGGGCGAGCGCGTCGAGGTACGAGCGGCGGGTGGGGCCGAGCAGCAGGTCACCGGCGTCGATCACACCGCCGCCGACCACCAGGGTCTGCGGGTCGAGGATCTGCGCCATGTCGGCGAGGCTGGTGCCCAGCCACCGGCCGATCTGGGCGAACGCCTCGGCGGAGACCGGGTCGCCGCCCTGCGCGGCGGCCGTCACCATCGGACCGGTGATCGCCTCGGCCTCACCGCCGGCCAGCTTCAGCAGGGCGGTGGCCCGGTTGGGCTCCTGCCGGGCACCGGCCCGGGCGAACCGGACCAGGGCGCTGCCGCTGGCGTACTGCTCAATGCAGCCCAGCCGGCCGCAACCGCACTGGTGCCCGTCCGGCACCGCCAGCATGTGGCCCAGCTCGGCGGCGATGCCGTTCGCGCCGCGCATCAGGTCGCCGCCGAGGACGATGCCGCCGCCCACACCGGTGCCGATGGTGAACATGATCATCGAGTCGTCGGCGTCGCGGGCCGCGCCGTAGCGGAACTCGGCCCACGCGGCGACGTTCCCGTCGTTCTCCACGATCACCGGCAGACCGACGGCCTCGCTGACGTACTCGCGCAGCGGTTCGTCACGCCAGGCCAGGTTCGGGGCGAAGAGCACAGTCGAACGGCTGGCGTCGATCCAACCCGCCGCGCCGATGCCGACGGCCTCGATGGTCCGCCCGGCAGCCAGCTCGCCGACCAACTCGATGATGACGTCGCGGGTCTTGGCCACGTCATCGGCGGGAGTGTCCCGTCGGGTCTGCACGAGGACCGTGCCGGTGTCGTCCACGACACCGCCGGCCACCTTCGTGCCACCGACGTCGACTCCGATGGTCAGCGTCACCGCTACCGCCCCCCTCTGCTGTGCTGTCCGGCCCAGGGCCCGGCCCAGTGCCGGTCCGGGTCGGAATGTCCCGCGCTCAGGCGCCGTCGCCCGATGCTTCCGCGTCGGCGTCATCGGGCACCCGCGAGGCGGGCACCACGGGACGGGTGGTCGGTGCCGGTACGGTCGCCGACCCGGCCTCGTCGACGGGTGGTACGGCGGCCGGGGCGAGTGGGTCCGCCGTCCGGGTGGCGACCGACCAGACATCCCGCTCCGGCGCCGGCTGAGAATCATGCCCGGTGCGGGTGGCATCGCGCCACACGTGCTCGTCGCCGGTGGCGGTGGACGGGGCGCTCGGGGGTGGCTCGGGGAGCACGTCGTCGGTGCTGGCGGTGGGTGCCGGCGATGGCGGGGCGTACGCCTCGGCGGCCGGCTCGGCGGGGCTCGTCGCGGACGGTTCCGCCGGGGAGAACGCGCGGAGCAGGCTGGCGACCCCGGCGGCGAGGTCACCGGCGCCGGTCGCGAGACGTTCCGCGAATTCCGGACTCGGGTCCCGCAACGCGGCGATGCCCCGACAGACCGGGCAGACGCAACATTCGGCCGAACCGGTGGCGAAAGCACCACCGGTGCCGGAGCGGGCGTCCGGGCCGGCGCTGTGACCGAGGACACCGGACAACATCCCGCCCAACGAGCCGAGCGCGCCGCCCGCCGAGCCGGCCGAGGCCAGTCGCGCCCCCGCCAGCAGGGTGGCGACCAGCCGCTCCGCCTCTTCCCGGGCCGAACCCGGATCCGTTCCGCCCACCGTCGGCTCCTCTACCGTGCCACCGGACACGTCACTGCGCCGCACCGGTTGCTTCTACCCGGCGCTTGAGCTGCTTCAACGCGGTGTCCATGATCATTTTCTCGGCTTTGCGCCGAAACATCCCGAGCATGCCGACCGACAGGTCGACCTCCAGCGTGTAGGTCACCGTGGTGCTGCCGTCCGGGTTACCCACCAGGTCGTACGAACCACGCTGGGCCTTCTGCATCTTCGAGGGGGCGACCAGGTGCCACTCGATCCGGGACAGGTCCTCGGCGTACTCGTAGGCGAGCACGTAGTCGTCGGCCATCACCCCGGCGTCGATGGTGAAGTGCACCTGACTGGCGTAGCCGTCCTCGTACTCCTCGACGACCTCGACGCGACGCACCGCGTCGGTCCACTCCGGGTAGCGCGCGAAGTCGCAGATGACCGCCGTCACCCGGTCCGGTGCGGCGCCGATGATGATCGACTGGGTGGAGGAGTCCGCCATGGGGGGAGGCTACCCGCCTCCTGGTTGTCCCACCCCGACCGCCCGCCGGGTAGGTTTCGACACATGCCGACGCCACGGCGGCGGCCGTCCGACCAGTGCGAGCACGAAGGAGTGCAGGTGCGCGAGTTCTCCGTCCCACCGATCGTCACCGTTGGCGACGCGGCCAACCTCACCGATCCGGTCTGGGACAATGCCGAAGTCGCGCCCGACACCGTCCAGTTCGCCCGCCCCACCCCGCGCACCGACGGCACCGTCACCGAGTGGACCGAGGTGACCTGCCTCCAGTTCCGCGACGAGGTGGCCGCCGTGGCCCGCGGGCTGATCGCCGCCGGCATCGAGCCCGGTGTCCGGGTCGGGCTGATGAGCCGCACCCGCTACGAGTGGACGCTGCTGGACTACGCCATCTGGGCCGTCGGCGCGGTGACCGTGCCGATCTACGAGACGTCCAGCGCCGAGCAGGCCGCGTGGATCCTCGAGGACTCCAACGCGGTCGCCGTGATGGTGGAGACCGAGGCGCACGCTGCCCTGATCGCCGGTGTCCGGCACCGACTGCCCGAGTTGGGCCAGGTCTGGCAGATCGACCACGGCGGAGTCGACGAGCTGGTCACCACCGGCGCCACGGTCGAGTTGGCCGAGGTCGAGCGGCGGCGCAAGGCCGTCCGCGCCGGCGACCTGGCCACGATCATCTACACCAGCGGCACCACCGGCCGACCCAAGGGCTGCGTGCTCACCCACCGCAACATGTACGCCGACATCGCCAACGCGGTGCCGGTGCTGCCGAACCTGTTCAACGCCGGCGCGAGCACCCTGCTCTTCCTCCCGCTGGCACACGCCTTCGCCCGACTCATCCAGATCGGCGTCGTGCAGGCGCGGGCCACCATGGCGCACTGCGCCGACACCAAGAACCTGGTCGCCGAACTGCAGGCGTTCCGGCCCACCTTCGTGCTCTCCGTACCCCGGGTCTTCGAGAAGGTCTACAACGCCGCCAAGCAGAAGGCCGACGCGGACGGCAAGGGCGGCATCTTCGCCCGCGCCGAGCAGGTCGCCATCTCCTACAGCGAGGCGCTGGAGACCCCGGGCGGACCGGGCCTGGCGCTGCGCGCCCAGCACGTCGTCTTCGACCGGCTGGTCTACCGCAAGCTACGCGCCGCGCTCGGCGGACGGTGCCGGGACGCGATCTCCGGCGGCGCGCCACTCGGCGCCCGACTCGGCCACTTCTTCCGGGGTGTCGGCGTGACGATCCTGGAGGGCTACGGCCTCACCGAGACCTCGCCCGCCGCCGCCGCGAACCTGCCCAGCGGCACCCGGATGGGCAGCGTCGGCCGTCCGCTGCCCGGCGTGACCGTGCGGATCGAGGACGACGGCGAGATCCTGATCTCCGGCGAGCTGGTCTTCCAGGGCTACTGGCGCAACGAGACGGCGACCGCCGAGACGATCAGCGCCGACGGCTGGTTCCGCACCGGCGACCTGGGCCAGCTCGACTCCGACGGCTACCTGAGCATCACCGGCCGCAAGAAGGAGTTGATCGTCACCGCCGGCGGCAAGAACGTCGCCCCGGCGGTGCTGGAGGACCTGGTCCGGGCGCACCCGCTGATCAGCCAGTGCGTCGTGGTCGGTGACCGGAAGCCGTTCATCTCGGCGCTGGTCACCGTCGACGAGGAGGCGCTGCCGACCTGGCTGGAGAGCGCCGGGATGCCCGCCGACACCTCCGTCGAGCAACTGCGCGAGCACGAGGGCCTGCGCAAGGAGATCCAGACCGCGATCGACACCGCGAACCAGGCCGTGTCGAAGGCCGAAGCGATCAAGGTGTTCCGGGTCCTGCCCCACGACTTCACCGAGGCGACCGGCGAGCTGACCCCGTCGCTCAAGGTCAAGCGCCAGGTTGTCCACAAGACGTACGCGGCGGAGATCGCCGATATCTACCGAGGCTGACTACCATCCGTCACGTGCCCGCATCCACAGCCACCGCACCGCACCCGCATCCCCTCGCCGCGGCCGCCCGCCTGGTGATGCTGGCGCTGGTCGCCATCCTGACCCTGTTCGCCACCCGCGACGTCACCCAGCTGTGGTGGATCGCGCTGCTGGCGGTGGCCGGGCTGCCGTCGCTGCTGGCACCACAGCACCGGCTGGTCGGCCCGCTGAGCCGGGTGGCCGAGGTGGTGGTGCTGGGGCTGGCCGCGAGCCACGTCGCCGCGGTGGCGTCCATCGGCGGCACGGTCGACGGCCTGGGCGCGTCGGCGGTGCTGCCCTACCTGGCGGTCCCGGTGACCGTCACCGCACTGCGCCGCCGCTTCCCCGAGGGCGCCGCGCTGCTCGTGGTCACCGCCGCCACCCTGCTGGTCAGCGGCGCGCTGACCCGGGTCGACGGCGGGTCCCAGCTCGGCCAGCCGGGTTACCTCGCGGTCTGCGCGCAGTGGCTGATCCTGGCCGCGCTGGGGCTCTACGCCGCCGGCACGCTGCACCGGGTGATGGCAGTGCGCGGTGAGGGCAAACCCCAGCCGTACGCCGAGGCCACCCGGCTGCTGACCCAGCTGCGTACGGTGGCCCGGCAGCTGCCCGGGGCGACCCTGGACCCGGGCGGCATCTCCGAGCACCTGCTGGAGGAGCTGCGCACGGTGGCCCAGGCGGACCGGGGCGCGGTGCTGTCGGCCAGCGGCGGAGGTCGGCTCGTGGTGCTCGCCCAGGCCGGCGTCGACCGGGTGGACTGGGAGACGACGCTGGACGCGGACTCGGCGATCGCCGACGCCTGGGCCACCCAGCAGGCCACCACGGCCGCCCGGTCGCAGTCCCGCTCGCACCGGGGCGGCGACGTGTCCGCGCTGATCATTCCGCTGGTCGCCGGGGTGCGCACGGTGGGGCTGGTGGTGCTGGAGGCCGACGCCGCGCACGCGTACCCGCCGGCGGTGGTGTCCCGGGTGACCGCGCTGACCCGCCCGGCCGCGCTGCGGCTGGAGGCGGCACTGCTCTTCGACGAGGTGCGCTCGCTGGCCACCAACGAGGAACGGCAGCGGTTGGCCCGCGAGATCCACGACGGGGTGGCCCAGGAACTGGTGATGGTCGGCTACGGCATCGACAATGCCCTGGCCACCGTCTTCGACGACGCCGACGAGACCGCCGAGGCCCTGCGTACGCTGCGCGCCGAGGTGACCCGGGTGATCCAGGAGCTGCGGCTGAGCCTCTTCGAGCTGCGTAGCGAGGTGGACCGGCAGGGCGGGCTGGCCGCGGCGATCGCGGAGTACGCGCGAACCGTGGGCGCGTCCGGTGGGCTGCGGGTGCACCTGTCGCTGGACGAGTCCACTGCCCGGCTGCCCGCCGCCACCGAGGCCGAGT
The DNA here is from genome assembly GCF_042869175.1 of Micromonospora sp. NPDC007208. Lineage (NCBI taxonomy): Bacteria > Bacillati > Actinomycetota > Actinomycetes > Micromonosporales > Micromonosporaceae > Micromonospora > Micromonospora sp. NPDC007208. Next base: position 19,691 of record NZ_JBIAFG010000022.1, read on the forward strand.
TGCTGCGCATCGCGCAGGAGGCGGTGACCAACGCGCGCAAGCACGCCGGGGCGTCGAATTTGTGGGTCACGTGTGAGGTCGACCCCCCGTACGCGCAAATAGAAGTGTCGGATGACGGTCAGGGGATGGCTGACCAGCGCCCGGACGGGCGGTACGGTCTTGCGATCATGGCCGAGAGGGCGGAACGTATCCGGGGCCGGTTGGAGATCAGGCCGCGGCAACCCAGCGGCACGACCGTGGCCGTGGTTCTCGGCACCTCGGCCCGGCGCGATAACGTGCGCGGCAGCGCAGCACCAGAAGGGGAGTAACCCGAGGATGACCACAAGTCCGATACCGGCCACCCGTACCAAGGTCCTCCTTGTCGACGATCATGACCTGATTCGCAAGGGTTTGCGGCACGCCTTCGAGCGCGACCGCCAGTTCGAGGTCGTCGGTGAGGCGGCCACGGCGGCGGAGGGGGTACGCCAGGCCGGCGCCCTGCAGCCGGACGTGGTGATCATGGATCTGCGGCTGCCCGACGGCAGCGGCCTGGAGGCCACCCGCGCGCTGCGCAAGTCCAGCGCGTCGATGGGCATCGTGGTGCTGACCATGTACGCCGGCGACGATCAGCTCTTCGGCGCCCTGGAGGCCGGCGCGAGCGCCTTCGTGCCGAAGACCGCCCCCGCCGACGAGGTGGTGGCCGCCGCGCGGCACGCCGCCTCCTCCCCCAGCGCGTTCACCGCGGCCGACCTGGCCGAGGCGATGAAGCGCCGGCTCGCCCCGTCCGGCCCGCAGTTGTCGCCGCGGGAGGGGCAGGTGCTGCGGCTGCTCGCCGACGGGATGAGCGTGGCGGGCATCGCCAAGCAGCTGTTCGTCAGCGAGTCCACGGCGAAGACGCACATCTCCAAGCTCTACGAGAAGCTCGGCGCGGCCAACCGGGCTCAGGCCCTGATGACCGCGCTCCGGCTCGGCCTGCTCGAGGCACCGGACGCGCCGAAGTTCTGACCTGCCACCCGCTCGTCGAGCGGGACGTCGCGACCGACGGTCCGCGCCAGCTTCGGCCGGCGCGGACCGTCGCGCATTGACCGACGTCGGCGGGCAACCTCAGGCGCGCTATGGTCTGGCGTGCGTGGCGGGTGCACAATACCCGCGCGGGCGGCGATGCTCGTGTCGCGGACTCGAGGGGTGAAAACGCATGCAGCGGCCGGACTGGGCACCCGACACCATCGACATCGAGCGCCCGAGCGTCGCGCGGATGTACGACTACTACCTCGGTGGCTCGCACAACTTCGCCGCCGACCGGGCCGCGGCGCAGGCGATGGTCGCCGCGGTGCCCGAGGCGCCGTTGATGGCCCAGGCCAACCGGGCGTTCCTGCGCCGGGCCGTGCACCACCTCGCCGACGCCGGGATCCGGCAGTTCCTGGACATCGGCTCGGGCATCCCGACGGTCGGCAACGTGCACGAGATCGCCCAGCAGCTCGACCCGCAGTCGCGAGTGGTCTATGTGGACGTCGACCCGGTGGCCGTGGCGCACAGCCGCGAGATCCTCGCCGGCAACGAGCAGGCCGCGGTGGTGCAGGAGGACCTGCGCCACCCGGAGGCGATCCTGGCCCATCCGGACGTCCGCAAGCTGCTCGACCTGAGCCAACCGGTGGCCGTGATGGTCGTGGCCGTCCTGCACTTCGTCTCCGACGACGACCGGCCGGCGGAGCTGCTGCGGACGCTACGCGACGCGTTGGCGCCCGGCAGCTACCTGGTGCTGTCACAGGCCAGCGACGACGGGCGCAGCGAGGACGAACGCGCCGAGGCGGAGCGGGTCTACCGGCGCACCGACAGCCCGCTGTGGGTGCGCAGCCGCGCCGAGTTGACCGCGCTCTTCGACGGGTTCGAGCTGCTCGACCCCGGCGTGGTCTGGGTGCCGCAGTGGCGACCGGACACTCCGGAGAGCGCGGAGGACGCCGAGCGGGCGGTCTTCATGGGCGGCGTCGGGCGCCTCGGTGGCTGAGTCGCCCGGGGCGACCCCCTACTCGGGGACGTTCGCCCGGGCCTGGGCAAAGGCTGTTTCCGGCACCAGCTACCTACCGATGACCCAGGCCCAGTTGGAGTCCCTGCTGGACCGGCTCACCGGGCAACTGGCCGGCGCGTTGCTCACCGAGCCGTTCGACCTTCGTGCCGGGCACCGGGTCGGCGCCGAGTTGGTCGCCGCGCACATCGCTTCCGCCGAGGGGCTGGGTCGTACCGTCGAGGTCATCCAGCTCCGCTTCGTGCGCGACCTGGGGTTGGTGGCCGAGGACGTCGAGGACCGGATGGCCCGGCTGCTGGCGGCCGTGGCGACCGGCTACGCCCGCGCGCTGCGCGACCGGACGCTCGACGAGCAGGAGTCGATCCGCCGTGCCGCGATGCGGGCCCGCACCCAGGCCGAGCGGGCGCTGCGGGCCAGCGAGGCCCGGTTCCGGCACCAGGCCACCCACGACCCGCTCACCGGCCTGCCCAACCGGACGTTGTTCACCGAGCGGCTCACCGCCGCGCTCAACGAGCCGGGCCGGGGCGCGCAGCGGGTCGGGGTGTGCTTCCTGGACCTGGACCGTTTCAAGGTGGTCAACGACACCCTGGGGCACCAGATCGGTGACCTGCTGCTGGCCACGGTGGCCGAGCGGTTGCGCAAGGCCATGGGTGAGCACCTGGTGGCCCGGCTCGGCGGCGACGAGTTCGTCATCCTGGTGGAACACACCAATGGCACCGACGACATGGTCGCGGTGGCCGAGACCGCCCTCGCCGCGGTACGCACACCGGCGCTGGTGGATGGGCACGAGCTGCAGATCGCGGCGAGCATCGGCATCGTCGAGCGCCAGGTGGCCGGGGCCAACCCCACGGACCTGATGCGGGCCGCCGACAGCACCCTGCACTGGGCGAAGTCCGCCGGTGGTGCGCGCTGGGCCCTCTACGACGCCGAACGCAACCAACGCGAACTGGCCCGCTACGCGCTCTCCGCGGCCATCCCGGCGGCCTTGGAGCGAGGCGAGTTCTACCTCGACTACCAGCCGCTGACCTCACTGCGCGACGGCAGCCTGGTCGGCGTGGAGGCGCTGGTCCGCTGGCGGCACCCCGAGTTGGGGGTGCTGCGCCCGGACAGCTTCATCGGGTTGGCCGAGGAGACCGGCCTGATCGTCCAGTTGGGCGGGTGGGTGCTGGCCGAGGCGTGCCGCGAGGCCGAGGCGTGGTCGGCCGGGGGTGCCACCGCGCCATTCGTCAGCGTCAACCTGGCGGTACGGCAGGTGCACCGGCCCGGCCTGGTGCAGGAGGTCCGTGCGCTGCTGCGGCAGACCGGCCTGCCACCGGAGCGGCTGCAACTGGAGATCACCGAGAGCACCATGATGAGCACCGCCGAGGAGCCGGTACGCGCCCTGCGGGTGCTTGCCGACCTCGGGGTACGCATCGCCATCGACGATTTCGGCACCGGCTACAGCAACCTCGCGTACCTGCGGGATCTGCCGGTGACCGAACTGAAGGTGGCCGGTGAGTTCGTGGCCGGCCTGCGGTCGCCCTCCGTCGGCCGCACCGACGAGCGGATCCTCGCCTCCCTGGTCTCGTTGGCGCACGCGCTGGACCTGACCGTCACGGCCGAAGGGGTGGAGACCGCCGGGCAGGCCGAGCGGCTGCGCGCGATCGGCTGCGACGCCGCCCAGGGCTGGCACTTCGGCCGCCCGGCCCCCGCCGATCGCATCCTGGCCCGCATCCGCTGAACCCTCCCGGGCCCGCTTCACGGCACCGGGCTCCTCGCCGAGGCGAGGACGGCACCTCCCCCGATTACCCCGGCGCCACCTCGGCTCGGCCGGGTTGCGGGTCGAGCGGGCTAACCGAAGACATCCGGCGGCGCGGGGTGAGTCCGGGTCTGGTCCCTCCGTTGAGCGTGATGCCTGTGAGTCATCAAGATGACGTACAGGCATCACGCTGATCGCGGCGCGCCCGGCATGCCGCGACACGGTGGTCGACGGGGGATCCGCACCGGAGGTAGACAGTGTCTACGGGCGCCTGGTAGACAGTGTCTATGGAGGCCGACGAGACGGGGCTGCGGGCGCGGCTGGTGGCCGTCGGGGTGGACCTGGTGCTGCGCGAGGGCCAGTCGGCGGTGTCGCTGCGGGAGATCGCCCGCCGTGCCGGGGTCTCGCACGGCGCGCCGCGCCGCTACTTCCCCACCCACGTCGACCTGCTGTCCGCCATCGCCCGGGAGGGCTTCGCCGACCTCACCGCCCGGGTCGAGCAGACGATGCGCGATGTCGACGCGGACCCGCGTACCCGATTGACCGCGCTGGCCCGGACATACCTGGACTTCGCGGCGGCCCACCGCGGCATGTTCGAGCTGATGTTTCGCCACGACCTGCTGGACAGCGGCCGGCTGCGGCTGCGCGAGACGAGCCTGCCGCTGTTCGCCGTCCTGGCCGACCTGGTGACGCAGGCGCGCCGGCCCACCGACGCGCCCGCGGCGGTGCTCGCCGGCGCGCTCTGGGCGAACCTGCACGGCATCGCCCAACTCTGGGCCTGGGGCAGCCTGCCGCTGGCCACCGGCGCCAGCGACGACGACGCCCTGCTGCGCGCCGCGCTGGAGGCCCACCTCGGCCCGGCGCCCGCCTGAGACTCGACCCCGGAGGACACGTGCCCCTGCTGTACGACGTCACCAAGCTGACCGTCGGCACCGCGCTGCGATTCGGCTGGCGGCCGCGGGTGGAAGGGCTTGAGCATCTGCCCCGGGACGGCGGGGCGATCCTCGCCGGCAACCACCTGTCCGTCGCCGACGAGTTGTTCCTCGTCGCCTCGACGCCCCGACACGTCACCTTCTGGGCGAAGGTCGAGTACTTCAACGGCCGGGGGCCGGGCGGCTGGCTCAACCGGCGGATCGTCGCCGGCATGGGCGCCATCCCGGTCGACCGCACCGACGGCCGGGCCGCCCTGCGCGCCCTCGACGCCGCCATCCCGGTGCTGCGCGCCGGCGGCCTGGTCGCCGTCTACCCGGAGGGCACCCGCTCGCCGGACGGGCGGCTCTACCGGGGCCGGGTCGGGATGACCCGGCTGGCCCGCGACGCCGGGGTGCCGATCATCCCGGTCGGCGTGCTCGGCACCGCCGAGGTGCTGCCGGTCGACGCGCGGCTGCCCCGTCGACACCCGGTCACCCTGCGGTTCGGCCCGCCGATCCCGGTCGCCGAACGGATCAACGGGCCGCGCGACATCCGGACGGTCACCGACGAGGTGATGGCGGCGATCCAGAAGCTCACCGGCCAGGAGTACGTGCCGCGCTACGCGCCCGCCCGGGAGAGCTGAACACGGGCGGCGGTCAGCCGGCGAGCAGTGCCGCCATGCGTTCCGCCTGCGCCTCCCAGCGCCACTCTCGTTCCACCCACGCCCGGCCGGCCGCGCCCAGTTGACGGGCCAGGTCTCGGTCGGCGAGCAGCCGGGCGACCCGGTCGGCGAGCTGGGCAACGTCCCGGCCGCGTACGACGTAGCCGGTCTCCCCCTCCCGGACCGCGTCCGGCGCACCCCCGGAGTCACCGGCCACCACCGGCAGGCCGGTCGCGGATGCCTCCAGGTAGACGATGCCCAGCCCCTCGACGTCGAGGCCACGGTTGCGGGTGCGGCACGGCATCGCGTAGACGTCGCCGGCCGCGTAGTGCGGCGGCAACTCGACCGACGGCACCGTGCCGGTGAACACCACATCCCGTTCCACGCCGGTCTGGCGGGCCAGCTTCTCCAGGGTCGCCCGGTACGGCCCGCCACCGACGATCAGCAGCGCCGCGTCGGGCACCCGACGGCGGATCTCCGGTAGGGCCCGGATCAGGGTGTCCTGCCCCTTGCGCGGCACCAGCCGGGACACACAGACCACCACCGGCCGGTCGGTCAACCCGAGCCGGGCCCGGACGTGTTCACCGTCCACGGTCGGGTGGTAGGTGTCCACGTCGACCCCGGGGGCGAGCCGGCGCAGCTCGGTCACCCCGTCCAGCACGCGCGCCAACCGGCTACGGGTGTACTCGCCGAGATAGGTGGTCACATCCACACCCCGACCGATGCGCCGCAGCGCCGGCCGGGCGGCCGGCACCGCGGCCCAACCGACCTCGTGGCCGTGGGTCTGCGCCACCACCCGGTGGATGCCGGCCCGCCTCCGCAGGCCGGCCGCGAGCAGCCCCAACGGGGCCGCCGCGCCGAACCACACCGTGTCGCAGTCGTACGCGCGCGCCAACCGGGCCGCCCTGCGGGCGATCAACGGGGTCGGCAACAGCACCCGGGTGCGCTCCCGGACCACCTCGAACGGCTGGTCGGCATCGAACTTCGCGGCCCCGCGCCAGCTCGACGCGTAGACGACCACCGAGCCGGCCGGTTGACGGACCGCGAGGTTGTGCACGAAGGACTGGATCCCACCCGGGCGGGGCGGGAAGTCGTTGGTGATCAGCAGCGTGCGGCTCATCGGCCGGCCTCCCGGGCGTACGCGCGGGCGGCGGCCATCCGCTCCACGGTGGACGGATGCGAGGCCGAATAGAGGTATTCCCAGCGGGGCGGGTCGGGGTCGCCGAGGTTGACCGAGCCGAGCCGGCGCTGCATCGACTCGAAGGACTCCGGGTCGTTGGTGAGCGCGAGCGCGTGCGCGTCGGCCCGCGCCTCCACGCGTCGGGACATCAGCGCCTGGACCGGAGCGGCGACCAGACCGGCCACCGTGACCAGGGCGACCAGCAGCGGAAACGCGCTCGGTTGGGCCACCGAGTCGACACCGGCCAGCCGCAGCAGTGGCCCCCACGAGCCGAGCAGGTAGAGCGCCACCACGGCCGCCGCGGCACCCAGCGCCCCGGTCAGGGTGCCGGCCGCCACGTCGGAATCCTTGGCGTGCCCCAACTCGTGCGCCACGACGGCGGTCACCTCGGCCGGGGTCGCCTCACGCAGCAGCGTGTCGTAGACGACCACCCGTCGGGTCGGCCCGAGACCGGAGACGTACGCGTTGACCGCCCTGGTGCGGCGGGAGGCGTCGGCGACCAGCACGTCACGCACAGGCACCCCGTCGCGGGCGGCCATGCTCATCAACTCGGTGCGCAGCGGGCCCTGCTCCATCGGGGTGAACCGGTTGAACACGGGCTCCACCAGCACCGGCAGCACGAACGACAGCAGCACCACCAGCACCGCGGCGCCGGCCGCGCCGAACGCCCACCACCAGCGCGGCGCGAGCCGGATGACCGCGTAGAAGCCGAACAGCGCCACCGCGCCGATCACCGCGCTGACCGCGTACGACTTGAGCAGGTCGACCGCCCAGCCGCTCCAGCCGTTGGTGCTCAACCCGTAGCGGGTGAGCACGCTCTGCCGCCAGGCGGCGAACGGGAGCGTCACCAGGTCGGCGACGAGCACCACCGCCAGCCCGCCGAGCACCGCCTGCGCGGCCCAGTGCCCGCCGAACGGCCGGCCCACCAGCTCGACCAGGCGACTGCCCAGCGGGGTCAACCCGAGCGCGAGGGCGATCAGCAGCCCGACGGCGAGCGCGGCATAGCCGCCGGGGCGCAGCGCGGCGCGGAACTCCCGCCCCTTGGCCACCTGCTCGGCCGGCAGGTCACCCAGCGCGGCGAGCTGGTCGGCCCGGGGTGCCGGCGGGCGGTGCCACGGGATGAGCAGCGCGGCCAGCACGACAAGCGCGATGGTCAGCCCGGCCAGGGCCAGCAGCGCCCAACCGCGCGGGGTCACCGCGTCACCGCCCGGCGGGCCCTGCCGGCGTCACCGAGCGCGCCGTCGACTAGCCCGCCGTCGTGCCGTCGTTCCCCGCTCATCGCGCCGCTCCTCCCGCCGTGACCGCTCATCCTATGGCCCGGGAGAAGCGCGCTTCCGGGCGCGGTGTCGCGCTCAGGCGACCCGACGGGTGGGACGGCGGCGAGCCGCGCCGGGGCGCGCCGGCGCGGCCAGCACCTCCACGTCGAAGCCGGCCCGAGCGAGCACCTCGATGGCCTCGACCTCGGCGGCGACCAACCCGGCCGCCGGGGACGTCTCGTCGAACAGGGCGGTCAGCGGGCAGCCGGAACAGCCTCCGGCCCGCTTCGCGCACCCGTCGCAGTCGATGAGCATCACGCCTCCTGATCGGCTCTCGGTGCACGGGCGACCCCTGCCGTCGCCGTCCGAGCACCGTCGGTGACATCGACACTAACCACCGGGTACGACAGGAACCGCGTCCGACCGCCCGTTTCAGTGCTAGATCCACTCCAGATCAGCGAAATCGGGGTATCCCGCCCGGCCGGAAACCCTCGACATCACGGAACCCGGGTTGATCGCGCGCGGCGAGGTCTCAACCCTGCGCGTCGAGGTCACGCAGTGCGTAGCGGAGGTGTTGCCACTCCTCCTGAAAGATCACGTGGAGGCAGTGCAGGACGGACACGATGTGCTCGGGCCACCAAGCGCTCGGCCGAGACTCGGTGAGCAGCTCCGGCGTGACGGCCGCCAGGAATTCGCGCACCATCGCCTGCCGCTCGGCCCGCACCTGGAGGACCGCGTCGAAGGTCGGCTGCTCCGTAGCGAAGACCGACATGTCGAAGCCGTCGGTCTCGTACTCGACGTGCCACTGACCCAGCGGATGGAACGGCTGCGGCAGGCGCAGGACCGCCTTGCCCAACCACGCGTCGGCGGCGAACGCGAGATGGCGCAGCGTCTGCGCGAACGACCACTCCCCGTCGATCGAGACGTCGACCGCACCCTCAGGCATGGCCAAGGCCCGGTCAACCGCCGACGCCCAGGCCCGTTCGAGCGCGGCCCACCCCGCCCGGAGGTCGTCCGGGTTGTCGGCCTGCCTGAGCTCACGCCCGGGGAACCGTCGGTTGAGCTCGGCCTCGACGAGCGGCACGACATCGACGCCGTTGACCACGAATGTGCTGTCGGCCAGCCACGGGGCGTCGATGTCCAGGCCATCCACGTCGATGCCGCGCATCACCGCGCCGGCCAATGTCGACCTGTTGAACCGCGCACCCCGCAAGTCCCGGTCGACGAAGACCTTGACGTCGTCGTCCTGTGCCATGGCGACTCCCATCCCTCGGCGGTCGCGGCGATGCTAGCGCCGGGGTGGGACAGGTTCAGGCACAGCGCGACGTGTGGCCGGCCGGGTCAGGAGCGGGCGAGTCGCCGCAGCAGCGAGTCCGCGCCCAGCGGGTACGCCCCGTGCCGGCGTACCCCGTCGGCGACCTCGCGGTCGGAGGAGACAACGACCACCGGCCGGCCCGCCGGCTCGGCGCGGACCAGGCGCCGGATCAACTCGTCGGCGGTCTCGCCCTTGCGGGAGAAGAGCACCCGTACGCCGCGCGGGGCGGGCGGCAGCCCGTGCATCCGTTCGGCGCCGTCGAAGACCACGGTGACCTCGTCGCCGGTCTGCGCGGCGATCCCGCCCAGCCCGGTGATGAGGCGTTTGCGCTGCTGCTCCAGGGACATCTCGCCGAAGCCACGCTTGGTGACGTTGTAGCCGTCCACCACGAGGTGCGCCCGGGGCAGGGCGAGCAACTGGTCGAGCCGGGCCGGGTCGTCGGTGTCGCGGGCGCGGGCGGCGGGGCCGGCCGGGGCGGTGCCCGGCTGCTCGGCGAACGCGTCGGCGACGAAGTCGGCGGGGAGTTTGTCCACCGGGTCGAGCGCCAACTCGCGGCGCAGCCCGACGGCGGCCTGACCGATGGTCTCCAGCAGCAGCCAGAGCCGGGCGTCGTCGACCGAGCGGGCCTCCTTGGCGCTGGCCCGCGCCACCCCGGCGGCGGCCTCCGCCTCGGCCAGCCGGGCCCGGGCGCGGCGGAGCTCGGCGTCCACGTCGGCGCTGGCGCGAGCGGCCCGGCCGCGCTCGGTGGCCAGCAGCTCGGTGGCCTTCCGCTCGCGGACCTGGGTCTCCCGCAGGGTGCGGGCCACCTGCCGGGACTCCTCGCGGAGCTGACCCAACTCCTCGCGGACGCGGGCCAACTCGTCGCGGAGCTTCTCGGCCTCGACCCGGGCCACCGCGCGGTCGTGCTCGGCCCGGGTGGCCCGCTGCTCGGCCTCGCGGACCAGCTCGGCGACGACGGCGCTGTCCGCCTCGGCGCGCACGGCCGCGCCGCTGGCGTCGATCAGCTCCCGCCAGCCACGGGGCCGGGCCAGGTAGGCCAGCGCGGCCACCTCGACCGGGTCGGCGGCGGCCGGCGCGGTGCCCTCGACCACTGCCGCACCGAGGTCACCGGCGTCGGCCAGGACCCGCGCCGTGACCCGCTGCCGGAACAGCGGGTCGGCGGTGAGCTGGGCGGCGATGACCGGCGCGCCGAGCCGGGCGCGTCGGTTGGGGGCGAACTTGGCCACCCGGCGCAACGGCACCGGGACCTCGTCGGTGGGGAGGGTGGGTAGCACCGCCGCGGTAAGCGTCACGATCCGCTGCCGGACCGGCTCGGGCAGGGTCGGCTCGGGCTCGGCAGCGGGGCCGTCGCCCGTCGTCGGGTCAGATGCGCCCGATGTGTCGGTGACTACGTTGTCGTCCGGGTTGCCGACAGCCCCGTCGAGCGCGACCGGATCCTCCTGCGGGAGGTGGTCGTCGTACGGCTCGGTGAGGGGCATGTGGCAAGTCTCCCACCGCGACCGGGCCCACCGCCCGGTGAGTGAGCCGATCTCTCATCCTAGCCCCATGGTGACGGATGGGACGGCTGCGACGGGAGTGTCGGACCGTGGCGCTAGCGTGCCGCCGATGGCACAGGCGGAGTACGTCCAGGAGTCACTGGCCGGTCTCGACCCGGCGGTGGGCGGGGTGGACCCGGCGCTGCCGCTCTACGCGACGACCTTCGTGGTGGTCGACCTGGAGACCACCGGCGGCGCGCCGGACGGCGGCGGCATCACCGAGATCGGCGCGGTCAAGGTGCGCGGTGGCGAGCAGTTGGGGGTGCTGGCGACCCTGGTCAACCCGGGCCAGCCGATTCCGCCCTTCATCACCGTGCTGACCGGCATCACCCAGGCCATGCTGGTGCCGGCGCCACCGATCGAGCAGGTGCTGCCGAGCTTCCTGGAGTTCATCGACGACGCGGTGCTGGTGGCCCACAACGCCCCGTACGACGTGGGCTTCCTCAAGGCCGCCTGCGCGAAGCACGGCTACCGCTGGCCCAACCCCCGGGTCCTGGACACCGCGGCGCTGGCCCGCCGGGTGCTGACCCGCGACGAGGTGCCAAACCGCAAGCTCGGCACCCTGGCCGCCTACTTCCGCACCGCCACCCAACCCACCCACCGGGCGCTGGACGACGCGAAGGCCACCGTCGACGTGCTGCACGGGCTGATCGGTCGCCTCGGTGGGCACCGGGTGGACACGGTCGGCGACGCCATCGAGTTCGCCCGCGCGGTCACCCCGACCCAGCGCCGCAAACGGCACCTGGCCGAGGGGCTGCCCAAGGTCCCGGGGGTCTACATCTTCCGGGCCGCCGACGACCGACCGCTCTACGTCGGCACCTCCGTCGACATCGCCACCCGGGTGCGCAGCTACTTCACGGCCGGCGAGAAGCGTGCCCGGATCTCCGAGATGCTGGGTGCGGCCGAGCGGGTCGAGGCGGTGGAGTGCTCCCACTCGTTGGAGGCGGAGGTCCGTGAGCTGCGGTTGATCGCCGCGCACGCCCCGCCGTACAACCGCCGGTCCAAGTACCCGGAACGGATGGTCTGGCTCAAGCTGACCGACGGTCCGTACCCTCGGCTGTCGATCGTCCGCGACCTCTCCCCCACCGACACCGCGTACCTCGGGCCGTTCACCTCCCGGCGGGCCGCCGAGCTGGCCGCCGCCGGTTTCCACGACGCGGTGCCGCTGCGCCAGTGCACGCACCGGCTCTCGCTGCGCACCGTCACGCCGGCGTGCGCGCTGGCCGAGCTGGGTCGCTGCCCGGCACCCTGCGAACACAAGATCACCCCCGAGGAGTACGACGACAGCGCCGCCGCGCCCTTCCGCACCGCGACGGCCAGCGACCCCCAGCCGGTGGTGGACGCGCTGCTCGCCCGGATCGACGTGCTCTCCCGCGACCAGCGCTACGAGGAGGCCGCCGTGGTGCGGTCCCGGCTGGCCGCCGTGCTGCGGGCCACCGTGCGGATGCAGCGGCTGGCCGCGCTGACCGGGATCGTCGAGTTGGCGGCGGCCCGGCCGGCCGCCCGGGGCGGCTGGGAGCTGGCGCTGGTCCGGCACGGCCGGCTGGCCGGCGCGGGGGTGTCGCCGCCGGGCGTGCACCCGCGACCCACGTTGACCACGATCCGGGCCACCGCCGAGACGGTGTCCGGCGGGCACGGTCCGGTGCCGGCCGCCACCGCGGAGGAGTCCGAGCGGATCCTGTCCTGGTTGGAGCGACCGGAGACCCGACTCGTCGAGATGTCCTCCGGTTGGTCCTCTCCGGCGAGTGGCGCGGGCCGGTTCCGTGACCTGCTGACGAAGGCCGAGAGCGGCGCGTCCCACCAACTCTCGACCGAACGCTCATGACCAACTGACCGATCGGACTACGTCGACTCGCTTAGGCTGTTAGAGAAGTGCAGTCCTGCCCGATTCGTGGGCCTGCTCCCCGCCGCCGGGATCCGGCGGTGCGGAGCCGGGGTGAGGAGGTGTCCCTCGTGGACGTCGACGCCGGACACGGCGCCGCCCTGGGGGGCGCCCTGCCGACACAGCCGGGTGAGCTGCCGCTCGCCCGCCGGCTGCGGTCGCTGCTCAGCTGGCCGACCACCGACTCCGACCCGGTCACGCAGCTGGTCCGCACCCACCGGGGCATCCACGCCGGCACCGACCCCGCGGTGCTGCGTCGTGCGTACACCATCGCGGAGAACATGCACCGCGGGCAGTTCCGCAAGAGCGGGGAGCCGTACATCACCCACCCCCTCGCGGTGGCGCAGATCTGTGCCGAGCTGGGGATGGACACCATCACCCTGGTCGCGGCGCTGCTGCACGACACCGTGGAGGACACCCGCTACACCCTCCAGGCGCTCTCCGAGGATTTCGGTGGCGAGGTGGCTCACCTGGTCGACGGGGTGACCAAGTTCGACAAGGCGTTCTACGGCAAGGCCGCCGAGGCGGAGACGATCCGCAAGATGATCGTCGCGGCCGCCAAGGACGTCCGGGTGCTGATCATCAAGCTGGCCGACCGCCTGCACAACATGCGCACGCTCGGGGTGCGTTCCGCGTCGTCGCGGGAACGGATCGCCCGCAAGACCCAGGAGGTGCTGGTCCCGCTCTGTGACCGGCTGGGCATCCAGACCCTCAAGCGCGAGCTGGACGACGTGGTGCTGCTGCACCTTGAGCCCGACGAGCACGCCCGGCTGGCCCGGCACGTGCACGACCGGCCGGGCTGGGACGCGTACCTCGACTCGGTGGTGACCCGGGCCCGGGTGGCGCTGCGTCGCAGCCGGGTCGACGCCGAGGTGAGCCCGCGTCCCCGGCACCTCTACTCGATCTGGAAGGACACCATCGCCGGCGGCCACACCGCCCCGTACGACCTGCCCCGCATCGTGGTGGTGGTCGACGGCCCGGCCACCGACTGTTACGCCGCGCTGGGCGCGATCCACGGCACCTGGCGACCGGTGCCCGGCCGTTTCAAGGACTTCATCGCCTCGCCGAAGAACAACCTCTACCGTTCGCTGCACACCAGCGTCTGCGGCCCCCAGGACCGCACGGTGGAGGTGCTGATCCGCACCGAGGAGATGCACCGCTCGGCCGAGTACGGCATCGCCGCCGACTTCCGGTTTCCCCGCTCGGGCAGCAGCAGCGCCGCGGCCCGCGCGGAGCAGTTGGACTGGCTGCGCCGGGTGCTCGACTGGGAGCCGGACGCCGCCGACCCGGCACAGTTCTACGAGTCGCTGCGCTGTGACCTGGCCGAGGGGCAGATCCAGGTCTTCTCCGACGGGCGGCAGGTCGTGCTGCCGGCCGGCGCCACGCCCGTCGACCTCGCGTACGAGCTGGGCAACGACCGGGGCGACCACTGCCTGGCCGCGCGCATCAACGGTCGACTGGCCCCGCTCAGTTCGGAGCTGGACGAGGGCGACGTGGTGGAGATCTTCACCGAGAACGACGGCGACAACGGCTTCGAGGCCGGGGTGGCGCCGCGCGGCCCCCGCCGGGAGTGGCTGAGCTTCGTCAAGTCGCCGCACGCGCAGATGCAGATCAACAGGTGGTTCGCCGAGCACACCGAGCCGGGCATCACGATCAGCGACAAGGTACGCCTCGGTCGGGCCACCATCGGGCTCGCCCTGCGCCAGCACAACCGGGGCCTCGCCAGTGACCTGCCGCTGCTGCGCCTCTCCGAGGAGCTGGGCTACCCCGACCTGGAGACCCTGCTGGTCGCGGTCTTCGACCGGGTGATCGAACCGGACACCGTGGTCCGCCAGCTCATCGACCTGGTCGACCATCGACAGTGACCCGGCGGGCCCCAGCGCGTCCGAAGGACATTCGTGACCACTAGCCTGGAGCCATGATCCCCCGCTCCCGCGCCACCGGTCGGGCCCTCTTCTACCAGGCCTTCTACCGGCTGCCGCTGCCGGTGCGCCGGCGCCTGGTCCGGCTTGCCGTGCCGAAGTACATCGTCGGCGCGGTGACCCTGGTCCGTGACTCCGAGGCGACGGGCGCGGGTCGGTTGCTCATGCTGCGCCAGCCGCCCGGCAAGGGTTGGTCACTCCCCGCCGGCCTGCTCAACCGGGGCGAGGCCCCGGTGGTGGGCGCGGCCCGTGAGCTGTTCGAGGAGTCCGGCGTCCGGCTCCCTCCGTCCCGGCTGCGTCCGGCGCTGCCGAACGCGATCGTGCACGCCAAGGGCTGGGTGGACATGGTCTTCGAGACCGAGGTGCCGGCGTCCAGCACCGAGCTGACCGTCGACGGCGGGGAGGTCTTCGAGGCCGCCTGGCACCCCCTGGACGACCTGCCCAAGCTGACCTGGCCGACGGCCCGGCTGCTCGCCTACTACGACATCGGGCCGCTGGCCGGGCAGTTCCCGCCACCGGTGCCCGACGACACCCCGTGACCGGCACGGCCGGTGTGCCGGCGGAGCTGTGCGCGGTGGTGCTGGCCGCCGGCGAGGGCACGCGGCTGCGTCCGCTCACCGAACGGGTCCCCAAGGCGCTCTGCCCGGTGGGCAACGTACCCCTGCTGGAGCGGGCGTTGGCGCGGCTGGCCGGCCTGGGCCTGACCGGTCCCGACCGGGTCGCGGTGAACGCCTGCTACCTCGGCGACCAGGTGGTGGCACACGTCGGCGACCGGGCGCACCTGTCGGTGGAGCCGGGCGACCCGCTGGGCACCGCGGGCGGGGTGGCCAACCTGCGAGACTGGATCGACGGGCGGCCGGTGCTGGTCGGCAACGCCGACGCGTACCTCGCCGACCCGGATGCTCCCCCGGGCCCGGACGTGGCCGCCCTGCTCGCCGACTGGGACGGGCACACCGTACGCCTGCTCGGCCAGCCCGCCGCGGACCCGGCGGCGCCGGGCACCTTCGCCGGGCACTCCTTCACCGGCTTCTCGCTGCTGCCCTGGCGGCTGGTCCGCGACCTGCCGGTCGTCTTCTCGGACCTGGTCCGCGCCGTGTGGCGTCCGGCCGAGGCGGCGGGCGCCCTGACGGTGGTGCCCTATCCGGGCACCTTCATCGACACCGGCACCCCGGCCGACTACCTGGCGGCCAACCTGCACGCGGCAGCCGGCGGCGCTCTCGTCGAGGAGTCCGCGACGGTGACCGGCCGCTGCGTGGAGTCGGTCGTCGGCGCGGGCGCGCGGGTGGACGGCGACGTGTTCCGCACGGTGGTGTGGCCGGGCGCGACCGTACGCGCCGGTGAGCGGCTGCGGAACGTGATCCGGGCCGGAAGCGACCTGACCGTGCCCTGCCCCGCCCAGGGCTGAGCCCCGACGGCTCCCGCCTCCGGTCTCGGGCGGGAACATCTAGCATGGGCGACGACGCCGACGAACGGAGAAATGCCCCGTGATCACCGCGATCGTGCTGATCGACTGCGCCACCGATGCGATCCCCGAGGTGGCGGAGAACCTGGCCAACCTTCCCGGTGTCAGCGAGGTCTACTCGGTGGCCGGGCACGTCGACCTCATCGCCATCGTCCGGGTCCGCGAGTTCGACCAGATCGCCCAGGTCATCGCGGGCAGCATCTCCAAGGTCCCGGGCGTGCTCAACACCGAGTCGCACATCGCCTTCCGAGCGTACTCCCAGCACGACCTGGAGGAGGCGTTCGCGATCGGCCTGGCCAGCGCCGACTGACCCGCCCGCCGTTCCGGGGCCCGTGCCGGCCCCAGGGCGCACAGGGCGGCCGGTCCACCCCGTGGGGTGGACCGGCCGTCTGCTGTGGCTACGTCAGCTCTCGCTGGGAGCCGGTACCTCGGTGCTGCCGCCGCCCGGAGCCGGGGACTCGGTGGTCCCACCCGGAGCCGGCGACTCGGTGCCGGTGCCGCCCGGAGCCGGCGACTCAGTGCCGGTGCCGCCCGGGCTGGGCGTACCGCTGGCGCTGGTCTGCGGAACCGGGATGCCCAACTTGTTGGCGAGCGCCACCAACTCGTCGTAGTGCGTCTGCAGCGTCGGAAGCGCCGTCTGCGCCAACTGGACCACCGTCGGCTCGGAGCCCTGCGAGATCTCCGTCTGGGTGGCCTGGATGGCCTGGACGTGGCCGGCCAGCTCACTGGTCACCCAGAGCCGGTCGAACTCCGCGCCGCTGGCGTTGTTCAGCTTGTCGATGACCGCCTGCTGATCGGCGCTGGGCTCGTTCGGCAGTTCCACCCCGAGCTGCGACGCGGTCTGCTGCACCGTCTGGTCCAGCTGGGTGTGGTCGGTCTTCAGCATCGCGCCCAGGTCCTTGACCCCCTGGTCCTGGCCCTTCTGCTGAGCCAGGTCACCAGCGGTGATCTCGAACAGGTTGACCTGGTGTACCGCCTGCAGGTACTGGGTGTCCTGCGTCGACGGCTGTGCCGCGGCCTGCGCGGCCGCAGCCGGCGCGACACCGACCAGTACCAGCGCGGCCAACAGGCCGAGGCGTTTGATACCCAACATGCTTCCCCCCCTTGAGACGTTGGACCGCACGGATACCCGGCTCACCGGGGTTATTCCTGCGATCGCCCGTCGCGCGGGGTCGACCGGTCCCGCTGTGGCCGTCCGACTCCTGGTCGGATGGGCGGGGGGTGCGGATACGACGGGGCGCCCACCGGAATCCGGCGGGCGCCCCGTAACAGTGCGATCGGGCGGTCAGCGGCGGCTCTCGCCGCTGGTGATCTCCTCGCGCTCGGGTCGGGCCTCGACCGGCGGGTGCCCCGGCGAGACCGGCGCCTCGACCGGCTTCTCGATCGGGTAGAAGAAGCCCCGGATGGCCGGGCCGAGGGCCCCCAGCCGGTTCATCTTCTTCGGCACGACCCAGCCGACGTAGTCCAGCTGGCCGTGGCCGTCCGCGTGCCCGTTGGACGCGCTGAGCGGCTGGTGCACCTCGACGAACCGGCCGTCCGGCAGGCGCCGGATGATGCCGGTCTCCACGCCGTGCGCGAGCACCTCCCGGTCGTGCTGTTGCAGACCCAGGCAGAGCCGGTAGGTGACGTAGTACGCCAGCGGCGGGACCACCAGCAGGCCGATCCGGCCCGCCCAGGTCATCGCGTTCAGGCTGATCTGGAACTTGTCCGCGATCACGTCGTTGGCGCCGGAGAGCGTCAGCACGATGTAGAACGAGACGGCCATGGCGCCGACGGCGGTCCGGGCCGGAGCATCCCGGGGACGCTCGAGCAGGTTGTGGCTCTTGCGGTCCTTGAGGTGCCGGGCTTCCAGGAACGGGTACATCGTCGACAGGCCCACCAGGATGCCGGGCAGCACGACCGTCGGCCAGAACAGCGGCGGGATGACGTACCCGTCGCCGATCGGGATGGGGATCTCCCAGGCCGGCATGAGTCGGGTCGACCCGTCGAGGAACATGACGTACCAGTCGGGCTGGCTGGCGGCCGAGACCACCCACGCCTCGTACGGGCCGAACAGCCAGATCGGGTTGATCTGGAACAGACCGCCCATCAGCGCGATGACGCCGAAGACGACCATGAAGAAGCCGCCCTGCTTCAACGCGTACCGCGGGAACATCCGCTCGCCGACCACGTTGTTGTTGGTCCGGCCGGGGCCGGGCCACTGGGTGTGCTTCTGCTTGAAGACCAGGCCCAGGTGGACGCTGATCAGCGCGACCAGCAGACCCGGGATGAGCAGCACGTGGGCGATGAAGAAGCGGCTGATGATGATCGTGCCCGGGAACTCGCCGCCGAAGATCGACGAGGTGACCCAGGAGCCGATCACCGGGATGGACAGCATGATCGCCGAGGCGATCCGCAGGCCGGTGCCGGACAGGCCGTCGTCCGGCAGTGAGTAGCCGGTGAAGCCGGCCAGGAAGCCGACCCAGAACAGCAACGAACCGATGATCCAGTTGGTCTCGCGCGGCTTGCGGAAGGCACCGGTGAAGAACACCCGCAGCATGTGCACGACGATCGCGGCCATGAACAGCAGCGCCGCCCAGTGGTGCATCTGCCGCATCACCAGACCGCCGCGGACATCGAACGAGATGTCCAGGCTGGAGGCGTACGCGGCGGACATCGGGGTGCCCTGCAACGGCGCGTAGCTGCCGTCGTAGACCACCTCGGTCATCGCCGGCTCGAAGAAGAAGGTGAGGAACACACCGGTCAGCAGCAGCACGACGAACGAGAACAGCGCGATCTCGCCGAGCAGGAAGGACCAGTGGTCCGGGAAGACCTTGTTCAGTAGCTTGCGCAGCGGGGTGGCCACCGCGAAGCGGTCGTCCACTCCCACCGCGGCCTTGCCCGGCGTCGCCGCAAGGTCAAACTTTCGACGCTTCATGGCCGCTCCCAGAAATCAGGCCCGACGGTCTCGGTGTAGTCGGACTTCGCCACGAAGAAGCCCTCGGCGTCCACCTCGATCGGCAGCTGCGGCAGCCGCCGGCTGGCGGGGCCGAAGACTGGCCGGGCGTTGTCGGTGATCAGGAACTGGGACTGGTGGCACGGGCAGAGCAGCCGGTTGGTCTGCTGCTCGTACAGGCTGGCCGGGCATCCCGCGTGCGTGCAGATCTTGGAGAACGCCGCGTAGTTGCCCCACATGTAGTCACCGTGGCCGACCCGCTCGTTGGCCCGGCGCGACTCCTGCGCGTCGGAGTCGCGGAGGTGGATCAACAGCGTCGGCGAGTCGGCGTGCCTGTTGCTCACGCCGTGGTCGATGCCGGGGAAAACGGTCAGCTGCCCACCGGTGCTGATGTCCGCCGGGCGGATCGGCCGGCCGTCCTCGCGGACCAGGCGGATCCGCTGGCCGCCCTCGGCCGCCGCGAACCCGGTGGTGAACATCTGGTTGTTCTTGTGCGGCTGCGAGATCAAACCGCCGACCAGCGGCGCGGCGGCGACCGCGGCGACCGGCGCGAGACCGGCCAGCAGCGAGATGCCGAGCAGGGGGCGACGCTTCACGCCCAGCTCGTCCGCCATGTAGAGCATGGTCTGGCCGGTGATCGTGCGGCCTTCCTCGTCAACCTGGCCCTCGTGCCGGTCCTGGATCGAGACCTCCTTGGGCAGCAACTTCTTGCCCCAGGTCAGGATGCCGAAGCCGACGGCGAGCAGCGCCACGCCGAGGGTGAAGCCGAGCAGCGGGGTGTAGAACTTGTCGCCGCCCCGGCCCGCCTCGTACTTCCACGGCCACCAGATGTAGATGGCCAGGAAGGCGGTCGCGGCCAGGCCGGTGATCAGGAAGAAGCCGGCGACCACCCGGGTCAGCCGACGCTCGGCCTTGGTGCCCGGCAGCACCTGGGGCTCGTAGTGGACGATCTCGATGTCGTCCCGGCGCGCGCCCTCACGAACGATGTCGAACCGGGTCAGCTTGGGGTCGTTCACGTCGAGCGGCTCCTGGCCCTGCGGGGCCTGGTGCTCGGTGTGGGTGCTCATGCCGTCACCTCGCTACGGGTGGCGCCGAGCGGCACCACAGCACTGATTCGGATGGCCTGCTCGGTCACGACTTACCCGCAATCCACAGGCTAGCGAAGACGAGCGCCACGATGCCAACCAGGAAGATCGCCAGGCCCTCGGTGGACGGGCCGTACCGCCCGAGGTTGAACCCACCCGGGTCCTGGTCGTGCTTCAGCGTCTCCTGGATGTAGGCGATGATGTCGGCCTTCTGCTCCGGCCGAAGCTGGTTGTCGCCGAACACCGGCATGTTCTGCGGGCCGCTCAGCATCGCCGCGTAGATCTGGCGGTCGGTCGCGGGGTGCAGGCTCGGGGCGAACTTGCCCGAGGAGAGCGCGCCGCCGCCACCACCGAAGGCGTGGCACTGCGAGCAGTTGATCCGGAACAGTTCACCGCCGGCCGCGATGTTGCCGTCCTCGCGGAGGTCGTCGCCGTCGGGCACGACCGGGCCGCCGCCGAGCTCCTGGATGTACTGGGCCAGCTGGCGGGTCTGCTCGTCGGTGAAGAGCGGGGGCTTGCGGTGCGCCTGGGCCTCCTGGCGGGCCAGCGGCATCCGCCCGGAGCTGACCTGGAACTCGACCGATGCCGCGCCGACGCCGATCAGGCTCGGCCCGCGGCCCTCGACACCCTGGGCGTTACGGCCGTGGCAGGTCACGCAGCTCACGTCGAACAGCGCCTTGCCCTCGGCGGCGGCGCCGGTCAGCTGCGGGTTGTCCTGCGCCTGCGCGCCCGGGGCGAAGACGGTGTAGGCGCCGCCGGCGAGCATCAGCGCGGCGATCAGCCGGACCGCGGCGCCCAGCCGGCGGCGGCCCCTGCTGCGCGCGGCGGGCCGCTCACGCAACCGCGCGAGCAGACCGCGTCGGCGGTCGTTGTCAGAAGTCATGAGCGGTGTCCTTAACCGGTTGGACCTGTCTCAGGGGACGGAGCAGCAGCGCGGAATGTGACGCGCAAGATCACTGGAGCCAGTAGATCATGGCGTACAGCCCGATCCACACGACGTCGACGAAGTGCCAGTAGTACGACACGACGATCGCCGAGGTCGCCTGCGCCGGGGTGAACCGGCCCATGGTCGTGCGGACCATGAAGATGATGAAGGCGATCAGACCGCCGGTCACGTGCAGGCCGTGGAAGCCGGTGGTCAGGTAGAACACCGACCCGTACCCGTCTCCGTTGATCTTGATGCCGTCGGCGACCAGGTGCCGGTACTCGTTCAGCTGGCCGAGAACGAAGATCAGGCCCATCACGAAGGTGACGGTGAACCAGCGCCGCAGCGCGTGCACGTCACCCTTCTCCGCCGCGAAGACGCCGAGCTGGCACGTCACCGAGGACAGCACCAGGATCACCGTGAAGGTGGTCGCGTACGGGATGTTCAGCGCCTCGGTGTGCTTCTCCCACTGCTCCGGCGCAGCCGCGCGGATCGAGAAGTACATCGCGAACAGCGCCGCGAAGAACATGAGTTCGCTGGAGAGCCACACGATCGTCCCGACGCTGACCATGTTTGGTCGGGTCAGAGAGTGGATCCGGCTCTTGTCAATGGCTGGGGCCGCAGTCACGCCGTCATTATTGCCCCTGACCATGGCCGGCGATCAGCGGGGTGGCAAACCTGCGCCTTCCGTGGCCCGAGCGTCAGGGTCCGGTTCGCCTGGCCTAGCCTGAAAAGCGTGCTGCACGTCGATCCGATCTTCGCCGCCACCTCGGCCCCGCCGCCGTTCACCGTCGGCGCGGTGCTGAGCGAGACCCGGCTGGACAGCTGGCTGGCCCTCGGCCTGGTGCTCGCCGCCGGCCTGTACCTCTACGGGGTGTACCGGCTGCGGCTGCGGGGCGACCGCTGGCCGGTCGTCCGTACGGTGTTCTTCCTCGGCCCCGGGCTGGGCGGTATCGCGCTCGTCACGGTCAGCGGTCTGCACGCGTACGACACCGCGCTGCTGTCCGTGCACATGATCCAGCACATGGTGCTGTCCATGGTGGCGCCGATCTTCCTGGCGCTGGGCGCGCCGATGACCCTGGCCCTGCGGACCCTGCCGGTCGGCCCGCGTAAGCGCCTGCTCGCGATCGTGCACAGCCGCGTCGCCCGGGTCTACAGCTTCCCGCTGGTGGCGTTCGCCATCTTCGTGGTCAACCCGTTCGTGCTGTACTTCAGTGATCTGTACCGCTTCACCCTCGAACACGCCTGGGCGCACGAGCTGGTGCACGCGCACTTCATCATGACCGGCTGCGTGTTCTTCTGGCCGCTGCTCGGCCTCGACCCGCTGCCCGGCCGCTGGCCGTACCCGGCGCGTGCGCTGCTGATGCTGCTCTCCGTGCCGTTCCACACCGTGCTCGGTCTCACCATCATGCAGAGCAGCACGCTCTTCGGCGGCGACTGGTACCCGTCGCTCAACCTCGGTTGGGTCGACCCCTGGCAGGACCAGGTGGTCGCCGGCGGCATCCTCTGGGCCGGTGGCGAGTTCGTCAGTGTGACCATGCTCGCGGTGCTGGTGGTGCAGTGGGTCAAGCAGTCCGAGCGGGAGGCCCGCCGGGTGGACCGCGAGCTGGACCGCCAGGAGGCCCGCGACCGCGCCGCCGACGCCGCGCCCGCCTGAGCTGCCCGGACGGTACGCCCCGACGCGCGACGCCGGGCGGGATGTCGGCTACGTCACGCCGACCGGTACGATCTGCGAGCAGCTACGAGGTGGGAGTCAGGCCAGCCATGAGCGATCGTCTTTGCACCGTTTTGCTCTACAGCGACGACCCGCAGGTCCGTGATCGGATGCGGATGGCCGTCGGCACCCGGCCCGCGCCCGGTCTGCAGATCGAGTTCGTCGAGGCGTCGACCTACGCGGAGACCATCCGGCTGGTCGACGACTACGAGATCGACCTGCTGCTGCTCGACGGTGAGGCGAGCCCGGGCGGCGGCATCGGCATCGCCCGGCAGATCAAGGACGACCGGGACGACGCTCCCCCGACCTGCCTGGTGATCGCCCGCGCGGCCGACCGATGGCTCGCCGCGTACGCCGAGGTCGACGCGACGCTGGTGCACCCGCTCGACCCGGTGACCACCGGCGGCACGGTGGCCGAGCTGCTGCGGACGCACGCACCCGCCTGACGTCCCACGCTCCTCCGGCACCCCCACGGCGCCGGATCTCCTCGGCGCCGGTTCCAGCCCACCCGCACTTCGCATGCTCGGGAGGCCCGCCATGGGCGATCGGACCTGGCCGCACCTGCTCAACGCGCTGCTGCGCGGTGACGAACTCTCCACCGCCGACACCGCCTGGGCGATGGACGAGATCATGACCGGCTCGGCGAGCGCGGCGCAGATCGCCGCCTTCGCCGTGGCGCTGCGGGCCAAGGGCGAAACCCCCGCGGAGCTGGCCGGCCTTGTGGAGGCGATGCTGGGTCGCGCGGTCCCGGTGGCCCTCTCCGAGGAGCTGCGCCGTACCGCACTCGACGTGGTCGGCACCGGCGGTGACCTCGCCCACACGGTCAACATCTCCACGATGACGGCGCTGGTGGTCGCCGGCGCGGGGGTGCGCGTCGTGAAGCACGGCAACCGGGCCGCCTCCTCCCTGTGCGGCACCGCGGACCTGCTGGAGTTCCTCGGCATCCCGCTGGATCTCGGCCCGGAGCAGGTCGCCCGCTGTGTCGAGGAGGCCGGCATCGGGTTCTGCTTCGCGGCCCGGTTCCACCCCGGGATGCGGCACGCCGGCCCGGTTCGCCGCGAGGTGGGCGTGCCCACCTTCTTCAACTTCCTCGGCCCGCTGACCAACCCGGCCCGCCCCCGGGCCGGCGCGGTCGGCTGCTTCGACCTGCGGATGGCGCCGGTGATGGCCAGCGTGTTCGCGGCCCGTGGCGACTCGGCGATCGTGATGCGCGGCGAGGACGGGCTGGACGAGTTCACCACCGCCGCGCCGACCCGGGTCTGGGCGGCCCAGGGCGGCACCGTACGCGAGGCCGTGCTGGACGCGACGGACCTGGGGGTACCCCGGGCCACCCTCGCGGACCTGCGCGGCGGAGACGCCGCGTACAACGCGGGCGTAGCCCATCGCCTGCTGGCCGGCGAGACGGGCCCGGTCCGGGACGCGGTGCTGGTCAACGCGGCGGCGGCGCTCGCCACCCAGGGCCCACTCGACGGCGACCTGACCGAGGCGCTCCGCACCGGCCTGGCCCGCGCTGCCGAGGCGATCGACTCCGGCGCGGCCGCCGCGACCCTGGACCGCTGGATCGAGACCGCCACCGCCTGACCCCGCCCCTCGCCGGACCCATCGGCGCGGAGATTTGTCGGACCCGTCTGGGAAACTACAGCTGAGTGGTTCTCTGCCGCCGTCGGTGCGTCGTTGTCGCATCCGGGGGTGGCCCGCCTGGTATCGAGAGGAGACGCCCGTGTCGCATCGCGAGCTCTACTGCGACGTCTGCGAGGGCGTGGCGCTGTTCGAGGCGCCGCCCTGCGTCGACGGCCACGGCACCGACTGTCCAGAGCTGATCTGCACCGACTGCGGCGCCGCCGTGGTGGTCAGCGCGTTCGCCTTCCCGGTCACCCGGCTGGCCGTCCGCCGCCGTCAGCCCGCCCGCCGCCACGCCGCCTGACCGCCGCACCACCGCACCGGGCGCCGCGCATGACCGAAGGCCCGCTCCCCTCGGGGAACGGGCCTTCGTCGTGCGGGGTCGGTCGCGACGGCGACCGGGTGGGTTAGTGCTCGGCGGTGCGCCGGGTGCCGCTGTAGTACTCGAACAGCAGCCCACAGGCGGCGAAGACGACGGCCAGCAGGCCGGCGCCGATCAGCCAGAACTGCCAGAACACCATGCCGAGCGCGGCGATCGCGGCGGCCAGCGCCAGACCGAACGGCCAGTAGCTGCCCGGGCTGAAGAAGCCGACCTCACCGGCGCCGTCGGCGATCTCGGCGTCCGGGCGGTCCTCCGGGCGCAGGTCGATGCGGCGGGAGACGAACCAGAAGAAGCCACCGCACATCGAGCAGAGCAGGAACGACAGCAGCAGGGCGACGGTGCCGACCCACTCGACGCCGCCCGACTCCCCGTTCGTCCAGGCGCCGTAGAGGATGGTGGCACCGAAGAGGAACCCGGCGATGATCAGGAAGATACGCCACTCGGTCTTCATGCGGCTGCCTCAGCTTCCCGTGCGGGCCGGAACGTCGTCCGGGTTGAAGTTGTCCTGCGTCCGCCGCGTGTCGAACGGCTGCGTGGTCTGCGCGTACGGCTGCTCACCGATCGCGGACAGCGCATCCTGCGTGGACTTGCCACTCTGCTTGGCCGCCAGGAACTGGTCGTACTTCTCCGGCGAGACCACCCGCAGCTCGAAGTTCATGAACGCGTGGTAGCTGCCGCACAGCTCGGCGCAGCGCCCGACGTAGGCACCCTCGGCATCCAGGCTGGAGACCTCGAACACGTTGCGGATCTTGCCCGGCATGACGTCGCGCTTGAAGAGCAGCTCCGGCACCCAGAACGAGTGGATGACGTCGCGGCTGGTCTCCTCGAACCGGATGGACCGGTTGGTCGGCAGCACCAGCACCGGGATGACCTCACTGGTGCCGAGCGTCGACGCGGTGGTGCGTGCTTCCGTTCCCTGGCCGTCGCGGTAGTTGAACTGCCAGTTCCACTTGAACGCGACGACCTCGACCGTGACGTCCGGGTTCTTCGACAGCTTGTCCACGTCGGTCTGCACGATCGCCGTGTAGTAGAAGAGCACGGAGACGATCAGGATCGGCGCGATGGTGTAGAGGAACTCCATCGGCATGTTGTAGCGGGTCTGCACCGGCAGCGAGTTGCCACGCTTGCGGTAGCGCACGACGCACCAGAAGATCAGGCCCCACACGAAGACGCCGACCGCGAGCGCGGCGATGCAGGAGGCGATCCACAGGTCGTACATCCGCTTGGACTCCGCCGAGATGCCGCCCTGCGGCCAGCCGAAGCCGTGGAACGTCTGACCGACGTCACAGCCCGTGAGCAGAACCAGCAACGCCACGCCACCGAGACCGAGCCCGGCCAGGCGACCAGCACCACGCCCCCGGCGTCCACCAACCCCTGGGGAAGCGCTGTGCCGTACGGCCGACGGCCGTACCTCCGAACTCCTTGCGACCACCTGGTCCTGCCTCCCTAGCGCGCCGCGGTGCGTCTTTCGTCAGCACCGGCGGCAAAGGCGTCACCGACGGTCGCAGATTACTCGACCATGACGGGCTCGGCCGTGGTGGGGTCACTGTCCGACCCCCATCGGGGGCATCCTAGGCATACCGCCGCGATACCGTCTTCGTCTGTGAGCGCATCCCCGGTCTACCTGGACGCGGCGACCGCCGCGCCGACGCATCCGGTCGCGCGGCAGGCGCTGCTGGCCGCGCTCGACGACGGCTGGGCCGACCCGGGCAAGCTGTACACGCAGGCCCGCCGGGCCCGGCAACTACTCGACGCCGCCCGCGAGGCCACCGCGCTGACGCTCGGTGTCCGCGCCGACGAGGTCTCCTTCACCCCCAGTGGTACGACCGCAGCCCACGGCGCGGTGCTCGGAGGTCTGGCGGGGCGGCGCCGGGTCGGGTCGACGCTGGTGCACTCGGCGATCGAACACTCGGCGGTGTTGCACGCGGCGGAGCGGCACGTTGGCGCGGGCGGGTCCGCCACCGCGGTGCCGGTCGACCGGTTGGGCCGGCTGGACCTGACCGCGTGGTCGAGCGCGGTTCGGGCCCCGGGGGTCGCGCTGGCCGCGTTGATCACCGCCAGTCACGAGGTGGGTACGGTGCAGCCGGTCGCCGAGGCGGCGGCCGCGTGCGCCGACGCGGGTGTGCCGCTGTACGTGGACGCGGCGCAGTCGGTGGGCCGGGTGCCCCTGCCGGCCGGCTGGTCGGTGCTCACGGCGAGCGCCCACAAGTGGGGCGGACCACCCGGGGTGGGGGTGTTGGCGGTGCGCAAGGGCACCCGCTGGGAGTCACCCTGGCCGGCCGACGAGCGGGAGGGCGGACGTACCCCCGGGGTGGTGAACCTGCCCGCGGTCGTGGCGGCGGCGGCGAGCCTGCGGGCGGCGGCGGCCGACGCGGCGACCGAGGCGACCCGGCTGGCCGCCCTGGTGGACCGGATCCGCGAGCGGGTCGCGGCGGAGGTGCCCGACGTGGAGGTGGTGGGTGACCCGGTGCTCCGGCTCCCCCACCTGGTCACCTTCTCCTGCCTGTACGTCGACGGGGAAGCGCTGCTGCACGCCCTGGACCGGCGGGGCTTCGCCGTGTCGTCCGGCTCGTCCTGCACCTCGTCGACGTTGCGTCCGTCGCACGTGTTGGAGGCGATGGGGGTGCTCTCGCACGGCAACGTGCGGGTCAGCCTGCACCGGGAGACGACGGAGGCGGACGTGGAGCGGTTCCTTACCGAGTTGCCCGGGATCGTCGCCGGGCTGCGCGCCGAGGCCGGGGTGGTGGGGCTGTGACGATGCCGGACGAGGTGATCGACTGCCGGGGGCAACGCTGTCCGCTGCCCGTGATCGCGGCGGCGCGACGGATGCCCGAGGTGCCGGTCGGCACGGTGGTCCGGGTGCTGGCCGACGACCCGGCGGCGGCGGTCGACATTCCGGCCTGGTGCCGGATGCGTGGCCAGGAGTACCTAGGGTCCGTCGACGGCCCAGACGGCCCCGCCTACGACGTCCGCCGCACCCACTGACCCACCCCCGTCCCCGCGATCTTGCAGTTTCTGCGGGGACAAAAGCGTGCAGAAGCCGCGATACGACGACAGAAAGTGCAAGATCGCCGGGGTGGGGTGGGGTGGGGTGGGGGCTACGCCGGGAGGAGGTGGGGGCGGATTTCGTCCGCCGCGGTGTCGCCGTAGGACTCGGCGAGCCGCTTGACGAACAGGTCGCGGCGGACGTCGTACTCCTGGGTGCCGACGGTCTCCAGGACCAGCGTGGCCAGCAGCGAGCCCACCTGGGCGGCGCGTTCCAGGCCAACTCCCCAGGAGAGCGCGGTGAAGAAGCCGGCCCGGAAACCGTCGCCGACGCCGGTCGGGTCGACCGCCCGGATCTCCCGCGCGATCGGTACGTGGATCGGGTCGATGCCGCGCCCGGCGATCTCCACACCGTGCTTGCCCAGCGTGGTGACCCGCACCTTGACCAGGTCCAGCAGTTGGTCGTCGCTCAGCTGCGCCTTGCTCTGCAGCAGCGACTTCTCGTAGTCGTTGGTCATCAGGTACTCGGCGCCTTCGATCAGCGCCACCACGTCCTCGCCGCCCATCCGGGCGAGCTGCTGGGACGGGTCGGCGGCGAAGGCGTACCCGCGGGTGCGGCACTCGGCCGAGTGGCGCAGCATCGCCTCGGGGTCGTTGGCGCCGACCAGCACCAGGTCCAGACCGCCGAGCCGGTCGGCGACCGGGGCCAGCTCGATGTTGCGGGCCTCACTCATCGCACCGGCGTAGAACGACGCGATCTGGCACATGTCGGTGTCGGTGGTGCAGACGAAGCGGGCGGTGTGTGCCACCTCGCTGACGTGCACCGAGTCGCAGTCCACGCCGTGGCGCTCCAGCCAGGAGCGGTAGTCGGCGAAGTCGGCCCCGACCGCGCCGAGCAGCACCGGGCGCAGGCCGAGCTGGCCCATCCCGAAGGAGATGTTCGCCGCCACGCCGCCGCGGCGGAGCACCAGGTCGTCCACCAGGAAGGAGAGGGACACCTTGTGCAGTTGATCGGCGATGAGCTGGTCGGCGAAGCGACCGGGGAAACTCATCAGGTGATCGGTGGCGATCGAGCCGGTGACGGCGATCTTCATGTCAACCCTCGGGGTCGGGAGCAGGGCGCGGTCAGCCTACCGGCACGGCAACCCGATGGTCACCGCTCGGTCGGACACCGGCAACCAGCTCGCCACGGCCCCGTGCGGGACCGCTCCCCGGCCGGTGTGCGACCCCCGACCGGTACGGCGATGGGGCCGTCCCGAAGGACGGCCCCATCGTCGCTGGTGTGTGGTGTGACTCAGTTGAACGAGTCACCGCAGGCGCAGGAGCTGCCCGCGTTGGGGTTGTCGATGGTGAAGCCCTGGGCGTCGATCCGGTCGGCGAAGTCGATCGTCGCGCCGGAAAGGTACGGGGCGCTCATGCGGTCGACGACGACACCGACACCACCGAAGTCGGTCACGACATCACCGTCGAGCGAACGCTCGTCGAAGAAGAGCTGGTACCGCAGGCCGGAGCAGCCGCCCGGCTGCACGGCGACGCGGAGCCGCAGGTCGTCGCGGCCCTCCTGCTCGATCAGGGCCTTGACCTTCTGCGCCGCGACGTCGGTGAGGACGACGGAAGTAGGGGCCTGGGCCTCGGTCGACTCGGTCTGCGCTGGCGTGGTCACGTGGAAGTCTCCCTGCGCGGTTTGGGTCCGGACGCACTGGCCAACGTCGCACGCCGTCCAGTGATTCCCGGTTGTGGTCCTCAGCCGATCGTACGCCGCCTCGGCCCGGCTCACCCGCGTGGCGTGACCCCCGCCCCAGGTCGGGCCCAAGTCCCAGCGGCCGGGACGCTCAGCGGCTCCACTGCCGGGCCAGCCGGGCGCCCAGCTCGCGCAGCCCCTCCGCGGGCCGGCTCAGCGCGGCGTCGAGCCCGCCGCCCTCCTCGCCACCGAAGTGCTCCACCAGGCTGTACGCGTCGGTCACCCCGGCCGAGGCGGCCTCCCGCCGGCCGGTGCTCACCTGCCCGGCCACCACCACGCACGGCACTCCCCGGTCGCGGGCTGCGCCGGCCACCCCGGCGACGACCTTGCCGCGCAGCGACTGGTGGTCGAACGACCCCTCGCCCGTGATCACCAGATCGGCGGTGTCCAGTGCGGCGTCGAGTCTGGTGGCCCGGGTGACCAGGCCGATCCCCGACTCGCAGTCGCCGCCCAGGGCGAGGAGCGCCGCGCCGATGCCACCGGCGGCCCCGCCCCCGGGCAGCGCGCCGAGCCCTGCCGGACAACCGGCCAGGTCCCGTTCCAGCACCGCCGCGAAACGCTCCAGGGCCGCGTCGAGCAGCAGCACGTCGGCGCGGTCGGCACCCTTCTGCGGGCCGAACACGTTGCTCGCGCCGTGCAGGCCGAGCAGGGGGTTGTCCACGTCGGTGGCCGCGACCAGCCGGACGCCGCGCAGCCGGGGCGCGCCGTCCAGCGCGTCGACGACGGCGAGCGCCGCCCCGCCGTACGGAAGCGCGGCGCCGCCCTGGTCGAGGGGGGTCGCGCCCAGCGCGGCGAGCATTCCGGCGCCGGCGTCGTTGGTGCCGGAGCCGCCCAGCCCGATCACCACCGTGCGGGCGCCGCTCTCCACCGCGGCGGCCACCAACAGACCCAGCCCGTACGAGGTGGTGACCTTCGGGTCACGTTCGGCCGCGGAGAGCAGGTGCAGGCCGCACGCCTGCGCGCTCTCCAGATAGGCGGTCGTGCCGTCGGCGGTGAGCAGGATCTCACCGGCCGCTGGTCGGCCCAGCGGATCGACCGTCGACACCGGCACCCGCCGGCCGCCGAGGGCTTCCGCGAGCACCTCGACGAAGCCCGGCCCGCCGTCGGCGAGCGGCCGGATCAGCAGATCGTCTCCGTCGGTGACGGTGCGCCAACCTTCGGCGACCGCGGCGGCCACCTCCGGTGCGGGCAGGGTGCCGGCGAACTTGTCCGGGCAGAGCAGCACGCGCATGCCGAGCAGTGTGGCAGCCCACACCGAGCGAAGCTGCGTCGCGCTCGCGCTGTGGGACCATGGGCTACGTGACTTCGACCTGGGTGGAACCCTCCAACACGGCGACGGCTCTGCTGCTGCTCGGCCGGGGCAGCGACCCCGACACCGAGCGCGGCGTCGAGTGTCCGGGCGACCTGCCGGCGCCCAGCGACCCGGATCTGGTGGCCCGTGCCACCGCCGCAAAGGCGAAGCTGGGCAGCAAGGTCTTCGTGCTGGGGCACCACTACCAGCGCGACGAGGTGATCCAGTTCGCGGACGTGACCGGCGACTCGTTCAAGCTGGCCCGGGAGGCCGCGGCCCGCCCGGACGCGGAGTACATCGTCTTCTGCGGCGTGCACTTCATGGCCGAGAGCGCCGACATCCTCACCACCGACACCCAGCGGGTGATCCTGCCCGACCTCGCGGCGGGTTGCTCGATGGCCGACATGGCGGTCCTGGGTCAGGTCGAGGCCGCCTGGGACACGCTTACCGAGCTGGGCATCGCCGGCGAGACCGTGCCGGTGACGTACATGAACTCCTCGGCCGACATCAAGGGCTTCGTGGGCCGCAACGGCGGCGTGGTCTGCACCTCGTCCAACGCCAAGCGCGCCCTGGACTGGGCCTTCGAGCAGGGGTCGAAGGTGCTCTTCCTGCCGGACCAGCACCTGGGCCGCAACACGGCGGTGCTGGAGATGGGCCTGTCGCTGGACGACTGCGTGCTCTACGACCCGCACAAGCCCGGCGGCGGGCTCACCCCGGAGCAGCTGCGCGACGCCAAGATGATCCTCTGGCGGGGGCACTGCTCGGTGCACGGCCGGTTCACGCTCGACAGCGTCAACGACGTACGGGAGCGGGTGCCCGGGGTGAACGTCCTGGTTCACCCGGAGTGCCGGCACGAGGTGGTGACGGCCTCCGACTACGTGGGCTCCACCGAATACATCATCAAGACGATCGAGGCGGCTCCGGCCGGCTCGGCGTGGGCGCTCGGCACCGAGCTGAACCTGGTCCGCCGGCTCGCGCTGGCGCACCCGGACAAGCAGATCATGTTCCTGGACAAGGCCGTCTGCTACTGCTCGACGATGAATCGGATCGATCTGCCGCACCTCGTCTGGGCCCTGGAGGAGCTGGTCGCGGGGCGGGTCGTCAACCAGATCACGGTGGACGCCGACACCGCGCACCACGCCCGGGTCGCACTGGACCAGATGCTCGCCCTGCCCGGCGCGGACACTCCGCCGCCGACGGTGTCCTGATCACGATCCGTAGCGCTGTTGGTACGCAAAAGTGCCGGATCACCGATTAATGCCACACACGCCGATGTGACCGAGTCCTTTTTCGTCACCGAGGGCTATGCTCCCCAAGCGACGACACACGCGGGCCGTTTCGACATGGCCGCATCCGGGGTAGCGAGAAGGTTCAGGCGCCCCACCATCAACACGGCAGCACCGACGCGCTGGAGGTTGCGTTGACCGACGACGTCCTGGTTGTGCACGGAGGCACTCCGCTCGAAGGGCGGATCCGCGTGCGCGGCGCGAAGAACCTGGTATCGAAGGCGATGGTCGCCGCGCTGCTCGGCGACAGCCCGAGCCGACTGTTCGACGTGCCCAAGATCCGCGACGTCGAGGTGGTGCGAGGTCTGCTCGGCCTGCACGGCGTCAAGGTGACCGACGGCACCGAGGACGGCGAGCTCGTCTTCGACCCGGCGAACGTGGAGAGCGCGAGCACCGACCAGATCAACGTGCACGCCGGTTCCAGCCGGATCCCGATCCTGTTCTGCGGCCCGCTGCTGCACCGCCTCGGGCACGCGTTCATCCCCGACCTGGGCGGCTGCCACATCGGCCCGCGCCCGATCGACTTCCACCTGCAGGCGCTGCGGGAGTTCGGCGCCACGGTCGAGAAGCGGCCGGAGGGGTTGCACCTGTCCGCGCCGAACGGGCTGCACGGCACCAAGTTCGCCCTGCCGTACCCGAGCGTCGGCGCCACCGAGCAGGTGCTGCTGACCGCCGTGATGGCCGAGGGCGTCACCGAGCTGCGCAACGCGGCGGTGGAGCCGGAGATCATCGACCTGATCTGCATCCTGCAGAAGATGGGCGCGATCATCAAGGTCCACACCGACCGGGTGATCGAGATCCAGGGCGTGCCCAAGCTGCACGGCTACACCCACCGGCCGATCCCGGACCGGATCGAGGCGGCGAGCTGGGCGGCCGCCGCCCTGGCGACCCGTGGTCACGTCGAGGTGCTGGGCGCGCAGCAGGCCGACATGATGACCTTCCTGAACATCTTCCGCTCGGTCGGCGGCGAGTACGAGGTCACCGACGCCCGCGCACCGAAGCTGGGCGACCCCGGCCAGGAGGGCGGCATCCGGTTCTGGCACCCGGGTGGCGAGCTGAACGCGGTGGCGCTGGAGACCGACGTACACCCGGGCTTCATGACCGACTGGCAGCAGCCGCTGGTCGTGGCGCTGACCCAGGCCCGCGGCCTGTCGATCGTCCACGAGACGGTCTACGAGCAGCGGCTGGGCTACACCGAGGCCCTCAACTCGATGGGCGCCAACATCCAGGTCTACCGGGACTGCCTCGGCGGCACCCCGTGCCGCTTCGGCCGGCGCAACTTCAAGCACTCCGCGGTGATCGCCGGGCCGAGCAAGCTGCACGCCGCCGACCTGGTCATCCCGGACCTGCGGGCGGGGTTCAGCCACCTCATCGCGGCGCTCGCGGCCGAGGGCACCTCGCGGGTGTACGGCGTGGACCTGATCAACCGGGGCTACGAGGACTTCGAGGCGAAGCTCGCCGACCTGGGCGCGCACGCCGAGCGTCCGTAACCTCGGTCACCCTTCGTTCCCTCCGACGGCTCCAGGTCGCGCTGCGACCTGGAGCCGTCGGCCGTTGCACCGCGATGTGCAGCGGGCGCGGACGGTTGGCTACCCTTGCCGCGTGCCGTCGCTCTTTCGCCGCAAGTCCACCGACCTCGTCGACGAGGCCGTCTCCTCGGTGACCCCCGAGGAGACCGCTGAGCGTTCCCGGGGTTACACCCCGGCCAAGGGTCGGGAGACGCCCAAGCGGCCCACCGCCGGCCGGCGCCCGGCCGGCCCCACTCGCCCCCTCACCAAGGAGGAGGAGCGGGAGCGTCGCCGCCAACTGCGCGCCGAGGCCGCGTCGGAGTTCCGCCGTGAGGGCGGCCCCCGTGACCGTGGCCCGGAGCGGCTGTTGGCCCGCAACGTGGTCGACTCCCGGCGTACCGTCGGCACCTGGTTCTTCGGCGGCGCGCTGATCGTGCTGGTCGGGTCGAACGCGGCCATGCCGCCGCTGGTCCGGTTGATCTCCAACGTGCTCTGGGGCGCGCTGGCGCTGGGCGTGGTCGTCGACTCGGTGCTGATCTGCCGCAAGATCAGCAAGCTGGTCCGGGAGCGCTTCCCGAAGACCGACCAGCGGATGGGCTCGCTCTTCCTCTACGCGGTCATGCGGTCGATCACCTTCCGGCGGATGCGCGCTCCGGCGCCCCAGGTCAAGCTGGGCGACAAGGTCTGAGCCCCGGGCTCCCGCAAGATCCCTGCTCCATCAGCGAAACTGCTGCCTCAGGCACCTCGGAGGCAGCAGTTTCGCCGTAACTGCGCGGATCCTGTCGTGCGTTCATCATGCTGAACGGGTCGCCGTTGTTCGCCAGACCGAACGTTCGACCCAATGGAGCGAAGGCATGCCTTCGGAACCGGCTGCCCCGCTGGCCACCATCGCCGCCGCCCTGCGCCGGGAGCGGGAACGGGTCGGCATCTCGCTGACCGAACTGGCCCGCCGGGCCGGGGTGGCCAAGTCCACCCTCTCCCAACTGGAGTCGGGCACCGGCAACCCGAGCGTCGAGACGCTCTGGGCGCTGGGCGTCGCTCTCGGGGTGCCGTTCAGCCGGCTGGTGGAGCCCGTCGACGACGGAATACGGGTCATCCGGGCTGGGGACGGGCCGGACGTCCGCTCCGAGCAGGCCGACTTCAGCGGAAAGCTGCTCAGCGCCGGCGCGGCGCACCTGCGCCGGGACGTCTACCTGATCAGGCTGGAACCGGGTGCGGTCCGGACCGGCCACGGACACACCCCGCGCAGCACCGAGCACGTGGTGGTCGCCGCCGGCCGACTGCGGGTAGGGCCCGAGAGTGCGCCGGTCGAACTCGACCCCGGCGACTACGCCACGTTCCCCGGCGACGCCCCGCACCGTTACGAGGCGCTCGCTCCCGGCACCTTCGCCGTCCTCATCATGGAGCATCCCTGAACGAGCCCTCGATCCCGCCGGGGCCGGGTGGTCTTCGAGTGCGGTAGGGTCGGAGTCCAGATTCGGTTATAGGCCCAAATGTCCGAAACCAATGGGATAACGTTTGCGCCGGTGGGCGGCACCACAGTGGCGGTGAGCGAGCCCACGCCGTTACCCTCCATCCGCAGCCACGGCCTGCCGGAGCGGCGACCTGACCGGCACGTGCGGCCCCAGCGCGACAATTTGCAACGAGGTGACAACGCGTGAGCGAGCGGACGCGAGCCGGCCACCGGGGCGTGGCAGGCGGCGACCGGACGCCCAGCGGTCACCCGACGGCGGCTGCGGACAGCTCACCCCCGGCGAGGATCGGCCCGGCGGCCGGGTGTGGCGACGGGCTCGACGGATGAACGGCCGCTACACCGACCGGTGGCCGGACCCGAACGAACCGTCCTGGGTGGTCGAACCGACCACCGAGTGGCACCCCCAGTTCCCCGGCCAGCGCTACCCCGGCGACATCGGCATGCCGCACCAGCCGCCGCCGCGCGGCCGGGCGACGGTGTCCGGCCGCGCCGAGGTGCCGCCGCTCGCCCCCACCCGCCCGGACGGCACCTACCTCGGCCGGTCGTGGTCCGACGAACCACCGGCGGAACAGGCACCCCAGGGCCGGTCCTGGGTGGACGACGAGCCGGACGAGACACCGACCTACGGCCGACCCCGCGGCGACGAGCGCTCCGCGGACACGTCCGCCTACGGCCGGCCCGACAGCGCCGACTCCCGCCACTACGACCACGAGCCGTACCGTCGTCCGCTGCCCGAGCCACCCCGCCGCGACGAACGCCGCTCCCCCGAGTCGGACCGGCGTACCGCCTGGTCCGACCGACGCCCCGCCGACGAGCGGGGGCCCGCGCGGGAAGCCGCCTGGCATCGGGACCAGCCCACCACCGAGCGGTACGACAGCCGCCGTCCCCGGCAGGAGCCAACCGAGCGGGATCGGGGTTACCGGGGCACGCCGCCGGTCTCCCCCGCGCCCCGGGCCGAACCCGGCTGGGTGCCCGAGCCGGACGACGCGCCACGTCGACGCGGCACACCGGAGCGACCGGCGGCTGGCTACGAACGGCACCCCGGCGACGGGTACGGCGTCCGACCCACCCGCGACCACGATGGCCGGATCGCCGACGCGGTCGACCCGTGGGCGCCGGTGGACGACCGCACGCGGTACCGCGCCGACGGGTACCCGGACCGGACCGCCGACGACCCGCGCCGCCCAGAGCCGCGCTACCGCGCGGACGAGGGGATCGGGGCAGCGCCCGCACCCAACGGTGGACGACGGCGGCGCCCCGAGCCGGACCTGCCCGACCAGCCCCGCCTCGACGACGACCGGCG
The DNA here is from genome assembly GCF_042869175.1 of Micromonospora sp. NPDC007208. Taxonomy (NCBI): domain Bacteria; kingdom Bacillati; phylum Actinomycetota; class Actinomycetes; order Micromonosporales; family Micromonosporaceae; genus Micromonospora; species Micromonospora sp. NPDC007208. The sequence goes on from NZ_JBIAFG010000022.1 coordinate 55,805, forward strand.
TCGGCCCGACACCGACCCGCACCGGCAGCAGCCCCGTGAGGCGGCGGCCCGTGCCGAGGCGTACCCGGACCGGCGACCCCGCGAGCAGGCTCGCCCGGACGCGTACCGCGAGAACGGGTACCGCGAGGACGCGCCTCGTGAGGACGCGTACCGCGAGGCCCGGCCGCAGCCGGGTCAACGGCCGGACGGCAGTCTGCCCTGGCCCCCGCCGGGTCCGGTGCGCCAGGACCGCACCCGGGAGCCCGGCCACCGCACCGACCCACAGCGCACCGCAGATCCACACCGCGCCGACCCGCACCGCAGCCCCGACCCGCACCGCACATCGGACCCGTACCGCAGTGCCGAGCCGGGCGTCGCGTCGCGGCCGGCCGCCCGGCCGGACCGTCCGGCTGCCACGCCGTCCCGGCCCGACGAGCGCCCGCCGGCCACTCCGGCGCGGTACGACGATCGACCGGTACGCCCGGCCGCGACGGCGCCGCCCGCGTCCGGCCGTTCCCTGCCGGTCCCACCGGTCTCCCCGGAGCGACCGGTGTCGTCGGCACCCGTCTCCCCCGGTTGGGACCGACCGGTGTCGGCCGCCCCGGTCTCCCCGGCCTCCCCGGCACGGCCGGTGTCGCCGGCACCCGACTCCCCCGCCGCACGCGAGTGGGACCGACCGGTGTCAGCCGTCCCCGCGCCCCCGGAACGGCCGGTGTCGCCGGCACCCGACTCCCCCGCCGCACGCGAGTGGGACCGACCGGTCTCTGCCGCCCCGGAACGGCCGGTGTCGCCGGCGCCCGTATCCCCTGCCGCGCCCGGTTGGGAAAGACCGGTGTCGGCTGCCCCGGTCTCTCCCGCCTTCGACCGTCCCGTCTCCGGGCCGCCCGCCGCACGCCTGCGGCTGGAGTACCTGCCCGCGCCGGTGGACCCGCCCGGCGCCGACGAGCGGTCGGACGCCCCGCCAGCGTCGGGACGCCGGCCGCTGGCCGAACCGCCACCGGCGTCCGGGCCACATCCCGCCCCGCCACCGCGTTACCCCGGCCCGGGCACCGGGGACCGCCCGGCGGACCAGCGGCGCGGCGAGGAGCCGGACCGCCGTCGGGTCGCCGATCCGCTGGCCGGCACCCCGCCGCCCGACCGCCGCCCGGTCTCCCCGCCCCGCTCGCCGGCCACGGAGCGGCCGCACTCCGCCGATCGACAGGCCGCACCGCAGCGGCCGGATCGCCCGGCCGCGCCGCAACGCCCGTACGCGCCGGAGCGGCCGACCCCGACGGCGGACGCACGCCCGTCGGTCGCCCCACCACCCACCTGGCAGGCGCCGCAGCCACCGGCGACCCGTCCCGTCCCAGCCCCGGCCGACCCAACCCCTGCGGCTCCGGCTCCGGCTCCGGCAGCCTCGGCTCCGGCGGCCTCGCAGCCGTCGGCGGAGGACGTCGCGCCGGTGCTCCCGCTGGCCCCCGGTACGCCACGCCGCTACGTACCCCCGCCGCCCTCGGAAGAGCCGGTGGCGCCCGTTGGCGAGCCGGACGACGTCCCGGGCACCCGCGGGCCGGAAGCGTGGTTCAGCCCCGCTCAGCCCGCCGATTCCGAGCAGGGCGAGCCGGCGACGGATGAGCAGTCGCTCGACCCGGCCGACGATGAGTCGACGGCCGGCGACCCCGACCTCTCCGCGACACCCAACGTGGAGACGCCGACACCGAGGGCCGACACACTCGACGTGGTTGACGAGCACGCCAGCGCGTCGACGCCAGACGACGCCTTCGCCCCGGTCTCCGCCCCGCCCGCCCACCCCGTTTCCGCGCCGCCCGCCCGCCCGGTCTCCGGTGCACCCCGCCTCTGGGCGGACGAACTGGACGACGACCCACAGCCCGCGTTCGACACCGGATCGGTGGGAGCTGACCGGCCCGTCTCCGGCGCACCTGCCGTCGAGATGCCCCACCACCAGGCCGAAGCCGGAACCGAGTTCGGAGCCGAGGTCGAGGTGGACCAGCAGTCCTCCACCGCCTGGCCCGCCGAGGACACCGACCCGGTCGAGCACGACCCGACGGACGAGGTCGCGCCCCACGACGAGTGGGCGGACACGGACTCTCCGCGCACAGGCCGGACGGATGGCTCGCAATTCGACGAGTGGTCGGTCGACGCTGCGCCGCCCGTGACGTCTGCGGACGACGCGAACCTGCCCGTCTCGGCACCGCCGGTCTCGGCACCGCCGGCGCCGCCGGTGTCGGCCCCGCCCGCATCGCCCGTCTCCGCGCCGCCGGCGTCAGCCGCGACTTCCACATCCGCGCCGCCAGCGCCCGAGGCAGCGCCCGTCTCCGGGCCACCCCTCTCCACAGCGCCCAGCTCCGCACCGCCAGCGCCGGCCGCGGCGCCGGTCTCCGCGCCACCGTCGGCGCAGCCGTACTCCGTTGCGCCCACGTCGGCGCCACCCGCGCCCACCGCGTCACCCGTCTCCGCGCCACCCGTCTCCGCGCCACCCGCGTCGGCGTCGCCGATGCCCGCGGCACCAATCTCCGCACCGCCAGCGCCCGTCTCGGCAGCGCCCACCTCCGCGCCGCCAGCCTCGACAGCACCGCCCGCCGCAGCGCCCGTCTCCGCGCCGCCAGCGCCCGTCTCCGCGCCGCCGGCGCCCGAGGCGGCGCCCATCTCCGCGCCGCCGGCGGCGGCCGTGCCGACATCGGCGGTGCCGGTCTCCGGGCCACCCGCCTCGGCCGTGCCCGGCCCGAGGAGCGGTTCGGACGGGGAGAACGTGCCGGTGTCCGCGCCACCCGACGACGCACCGCCAGTGGTGACCCGCCCGTCGCTGGCCGACCCGGGTGACCCGGAGCAGGTGCTGGCCGCGTACCGCTGGCGGTTGGACCCGGTCACCCTGCGCGAGGATCTGACGGAGCCGGACGACCTGCGGGCCATCCGGCGACGACTGACCGAGAAGTTGGGCTCGGCGATCGACAACCGTGCCCGGGCCCGGCTGCTCAGTCTGCGGGCGGTGGCCTCGCGGATCCTCGGCGACCTGGACGACGCGCTGGCCGACGGTCGGCTCGCCCTCACCTACGCCGAGGCCACCGGAGAGCTGCGCCGGACCGCGCTGGCCCAGGCCCGGCTGGCGCACGTGCTGCGCTGGCGCGGTGACTTCGCCGAGGCGGACCAACTCTTCGCCCAGGCCAACTCGATCGAGTTGCCGGACCGGTTGCGGGCCGCGCTGCACGAGCACGCCGGGCGGTCCTGTTACGACCAGGGGCGGCTCATGGAGGCCTGCGAGCACTTCGAGAAGGCGCTCGACCTGCGCGGCGCGGGCGACGCCGAACTGCTGGACCGGGTCCGGGTGGCCCTCGACGCGGTCACCGTCCGGGCCGAGGCGGATGGCTTCGGGCCGTACCCTCGGGGTCGGGACGAGGTGCTCGACCGGGACCGGCCCCCGTTGCCGGACCGGGACGGGCCGCTGTGGGGTTACACCAGCCAGGACGGCGACGTGGTCATCCCCGCCCGGTACGCCGAGGCGCAGCCCTTCCACGACGGGTTGGCCTGGGTCCGCCGGCCGGACACCGACCGCTGGTCGCTGATCAACCTGCTCGGTACGACGGTGATCCCGCCGTCCTTCCGGGCCGCGCGTCCGTTCAGCGACGGCCTGGCCTGGGTGGTCGGCGAGGGCGGGTGGACGGCGATCGACGCGACCGGCGCGGTGCAGGTCGCGCCCAACTTCGCCGAGGTACGACCGTTCCGGCGCGGGCTGGCCGCGGTGCGACGCGAGGGGTGGGGGGCGGTCGACCGGACCGGCCGGATAGTCGTGCCCACCCGCTACCACGGCTTCGTCACCGAGTTGGCCGACGGCCAGCAGATCGACGGCTTCACCGACGAGGGGCTCGCCGTGGTCGACGTGGCGGGTCGACGGGGCGTGGTGGACCGCACCGGCACGGTGCTGGTGCCACCGACGCACCCGATGCTTGTCATCCACCCGGTGGCGTTCCTGGTCGAGAGCGGCAACGGGCGGTGGGGCGCGCTGGACCGGCGCGGTGTGCCGCTCATCGACCCGGTGCACCGCGACCGCGCCGGCGTGCTGGAGGAGATCGACCGGCTACTCACCGACGCCAATCCGGTGCTCTGAGTCGCCGGTCGCCATCGGTGATCCACTGGAGCTAGGGTCGGCACATGGAATTCCGACACCTGGGCCGTTCCGGCCTGCTGGTCAGCGAGATCTCGTACGGCAACTGGATCACCCACGGTTCGCAGGTCGAGGAGGACGCCGCCTTCGCCTGCGTCCGCGCCGCTCTCGATGCGGGGATCACGACCTTCGACACCGCCGACGTGTACGCCGGCACCCGGGCCGAGGACGTGCTCGGCCGGGCGTTGCAGAACGAGCGCCGCGAGGGCCTGGAGATCTTCACCAAGGTCTACTGGCCGACCGGGCCCGGCCGTAACGACCGTGGCCTGTCCCGCAAGCACATCATGGAGTCGATCAACGGCTCGCTGCGCCGACTGCGCACCGACTACGTGGACCTCTACCAGGCCCACCGCTACGACAGCAGCACCCCGCTGGAAGAGACGATGGAGGCGTTCGCCGACGTCGTCCACTCCGGCAAGGCGCACTACATCGGCGTCTCCGAGTGGACCGCCGCCCAGCTTCGCGCCGCCCACCCGCTCGCCCGGGAGCTGCACATCCCGCTGGTCTCCAACCAGCCGCAGTACTCACTGCTCTGGCGGGTCATCGAGACCGAGGTCGTGCCGGCCAGCGAGGAGCTGGGCATCGGGCAGATCGTCTGGTCGCCGATGGCGCAGGGCGTGCTCTCCGGCAAGTACCTGCCGGGCCAGCCGCCGCCGGCCGGTTCCCGCGCCACCGACGAGAAGTCCGGTGCGGGCTTCATCTCCCGGTTCATGAACGACGACGTGCTGACCCGGGTCCAGCAGCTCAAGCCCCTCGCCGAGCAGGCCGGGCTCAGCATGGCCCAGCTCGCCGTGGCGTGGGTGCTGCAGAACCCGAACGTCTCGTCGGCGATCATCGGCGCGTCCCGCCCCGATCAGGTGCACGACAACGTGAAGGCGGCCGGGGTGAAGCTCGACGCCGACCTGCTCAAGGCGATCGACGACATCGTCGAGCCGATCGTCGAGCGGGACCCGGCGAAGACCGAGTCCCCCGCGCAGCGTCCCTGACGCCGTTCCGGCCCGGCCGGCGCGAAACCCTCGCGCCGGCCGGGCCGGCTCAGCTCAGCCCGTCAGCTCAGCCGGTCAGCTCTGCCGGTCAGCTCTGCCAGAAGCGGATCAGCTCCAGGCCGGTGGCGTAGAGCCACGACGGCAGACCGAGCAGGTCGCCGACCGCGAAGACCGCGTCGAAGAACCAGCCGCCGATGCGTGGGTTCCACAGCAGCGCGAAGAGCAGGATGAAGCCGTACGGCGCGAACAGGTCGTACATCTTGCGCCACTGCGGGTTGAGCCACGGCTGGATCATGTTGCCGCCGTCCAGGCCGGGCACCGGCAGCAGATTCAGCACGCTGGCGGTGAGCTGGAGGAAGGCGAGCAGCGCCACCCCGGCCCAGAACTCCACCGGACCGCCCGACTGGGTGCCGAGCCGCACCGCCACCACCAACACCAGCGTGAACAGCACGTTGGTCGCCGGGCCGGCGAGGCTGACCAGGGTGTGCCGCAGTCGGCCCGGGATCGCGTGCCGGTCCACCCAGACCGCGCCACCCGGCAGGCCGATGCCGCCCAGCAACACCACCACCACCGGTAGCACGATCGACAGCAGCGGGTGGGTGTACTTGAACGGGTTGAGCGTCAGGTAGCCGCGGTGCGCGATGTCCCGGTCGCCGGCCCGGTAGGCCACCACCGCGTGGGCGTACTCGTGCAGGCAGAGCGACACCAGCCAGCCGGACACCACGAAGAGGAACACGTTGAACCGGACGTTGCCGTACCCGTTCCAGGTCAGCACCCCGGTGACCGCGAAGAGGGCGACCAGGGCGAGGAAGACCGGGCTGGGCCGGAACGCCGCCTTGGGCACGCCGAGAACCAGCCCGTCACCGCCGGGGCGGTCGTAGGCCATCACTCGGCCGTGGGCAGCAGGCTCATCCGGTACTCCACCCGGTCGTCCTCCACGAGCGCGACCGAGGTGACGCCGGACGCCGCGAGCTCCCGCCAGGTCTGACCGATCCAGGATTCGGCGTCGGCCTGGCTGCCGAACGACTCCGCCGGTCCCTCGACCGTCTGGCCGTCCGTGCCCTCGTACCGCCAGCTCCACGCCATGCCGCGTCTCCCCTCGCCGCTGAAGTCCCCGTGGGACGAACCCTCGCCAGCGTAGTCGGCCCGGCGCGCAACGGCCGCTCGCTCGCCCCGGCCGGACCCACGGGGTGGATCAATCGGATCGACGCCGGCCGGTACGGTGGCTCGGTGCTGACACGGGGAGTGCTGCTCGGCGACCGGTACCGGCTGGGCGAGCGGGTGGCTATGGGTGGGATGGGCGCGGTCTGGCGCGGCACGGACGTGCTGCTGGAACGCGAGGTCGCCGTGAAGGTGCTGCTGCCGTCGCTGGTCGCCGATCCGGAGTTCACCGCCCGGTTCCGGGCCGAGGCGCGGATGCTGGCCGCGCTGCGGCACCCCGGCGTCGTCCCGGTCCACGATGTGGGGCAGGCGGTGCTCGACGACGGCAGCCAGGTCGACTACCTGGTGATGGAGTACGTCGAGGGCGAGCCGTTGTCGGCCCGGGTGCGCGCGGTGGGGCGGCTGGATCCGGCCACCACCATGTCGGTGCTGGCCCAGGCCGCGGACGCGCTGCACACCGCCCACCTCGCCGGCATCGTGCACCGGGACGTGAAGCCGGGCAACCTGCTGGTCAAGGCCGACGGCAGGGTGGTGCTCGTCGACTTCGGCATCGCCCGGTCCCGCGACATGGCCGGGCTCACCGCCGCGAACATGGTGCTCGGCACCGCCTCGTACATGTCCCCCGAGCAGGCCACCGGGCAGCCGGTCTCGGCCGCCACGGACATCTACGCGCTCGGCGCGGTGGCGTACTTCTGCCTTGCCGGGCAGCCGCCCTTCCACGGTGACAACCCCCTCGCGGTGGCGCTGCGGCACGCCCAGGAGGACCCGGCGGCGCTGCCGGCGGACACTCCACCGGCGGTCGCCGCCGTGGTGGCCCGCGCGCTGGCCAAGCGTCCGACGGACCGGTTCGGCAGCGCCGCTGAGTTGGCCGCTGCCGCCGCCGACGCCCGCGACGCGACCTTGGCGAGCATCCCGGTCTCCGCCCGCCCACCGTGGGCGCTGGCCGCTCCCACGCCCGGAACGCCCTCGGCCCTTCCGGTCACCCCGGCCGCTGCGCCGCCGGCACCGACTTCCGCGCCGCCGGCCGCACCGACGCCCCCGGCCGGGCCGACGCCGACCGGGCAGCCCGCTCCGGTCGGGGCCGGCGCTGCGCCCTCGCCGGCAGGCCTCGCCGCCTCGCCGGCAGGCTTCGCGGCCTCGCCGGGCACCGGGCCGGGCTCGACCCGGGAGGACGTGTTCCGGCAGGGCTCGTCCGGCCGGCGCCGGCCACTGCTGATCGGGGTCGGCGCAGTCGCTCTCGTGGCGCTGATCGCCGTGGCCGTGGCGGCCCTGCGGCCCAGCGGTGAGCCGGGTGGGGCGGACCGCCCGCCCGCGCTGGCCGGCGAATCGGCGGCGGCCCCGGACGGCGGCGCGCTCGACGACGCAGGTGCGAGCAGCTCGGGACCCACACCCAGCGGCACCCCGGGCGCCAGCCGCACCGCGTCCGCCGCGCCGACCGCCTCCGCCGGAGGGACCGACGCGCCGACCGCCACCCCGGACCCGCGCACCACGACGCCGGGCGGCACACCGACCGGTACGACCAGCAGCCGACCGACGCCCAGCCGCACCCCGTCCAGCCGACCCAACCCGTACACGGCCGCCCAGGCGTGTGGCAGCGGCTACCAGGTGATCGACTCGGCGACGCTGACCGGCGGGGACGGGCAGCGCAAGGGCCGGGTCTTCCTGCTGTACCACGCGGGTACCGGCACCAACTGCGTCGTCACCCTCAAGGACACCGCGGTCGGCGCGAAGTCGGCGGCCTCGGCGTACCTGGAGGTGCAGGGGCGGGCCCGCAGCACCGACAGCGGGTCCTTCGACTACTACGCCGGGCCGGTACGGGCCACCGCCGCCGGGACGTGCGTCAAGTGGGGCGGCTCCACCGGCGGGGTCAGTTACGGCAGCGGGTTCGAACACTGCGACTGAACGACCGGGAGCACCGGGCCGGCAGGCACCGCGACCCCGGGCGGCCTTAAGGTACGGGCATGTCCGTAGACGGGTGGAACACGGTCCTGGTGCTCGGCGGTATCCGGTCCGGCAAGTCCGAGTTCGCCGAGTCCCTGGTCACCGACGCGCCGGTGGTCCGCTACGTCGCCACCGCGCCCGAGGGCGACCCGGAGGACACCGAGTGGGCGACCCGGTTGGCGGCGCACCGCGCCCGGCGGCCGGGCAGCTGGACCACCGAGGAGACCACCGAGGATCCGCGCCGGCTGGCCGACGTGCTGGAGTCCGCCGAGCCCAACGAGATGTTGCTCGTCGACGACCTGGGCGGCTGGGTGACCGTGCTGCTCGACCCGGACCACCAGCCCGCCGACGACGTGGCGACGATCGCCGAGCTGGCCGAGGCGATCCGCGGGTGTGCCGCCCGGGTGGTGCTGGTGAGCCCCGAGGTGGGGCTGTCGCTGGTGCCGACCACCCCGCTGGGCCGGGCGTTCACCGACGCGCTGGGCGCGGCCAACCGCGCGGTCGCCGACGCCTGCGACGCGGTCGTGCTTGTCGTCGCCGGTCAGCCGGTCTGGCTCAAGCCGGGCGCCACCGCGACCACGCCGGCCGCTCTCGCCACCGCGACCGCGCCGACGGCTGCCGCCACCGCTACCGCTAGCTCGCCGACGGCCGCTGCCGCGCCGGTCGTGGCGAGCCTGGCCGACGCCGAGCCGATCCCCGAGGTGCAGCTGCCCGACGTGTTGACCCACACGCCGCCGGCCGCCCCGACCCCGGAGCCGGGCAACGCGTGGGCCGCGCCGACCATGGCGCTGCCGATGGTGGCCACCGGGCTGGTCATCCAGCCCGGCATGGAGCTGCCGATGCCCGACGAGTACGCGGGCCCGCAGGCGGTGGACCGGCTGGCCACGCTTGACGTACCGGGCGCCGGGCTGGGCGTACTGGACCGGGTGGTGGGCTTCGCCGCCGCCACCCAGGGCACCTCGATCCCCGCCGCCTGGGGCTCGGTGCGGGTGCTGCTGCTGCACGGCGACCACGCCGGCGGGGCGTCGGCCGGCACCGTCGCCGGTGAGTCGGCACGCCGCGCCGCGCAGGCCCGCGCCGGCCGGGGCGCGTTGGCGCGGTTGGCCGCCGAGAGCGGCGCCAGTCTCCAGGTGGTGGACACTCCGGCCTCCGGGCCGATCGAGGACGAGCCGGCCCTCGCGCCGGAGCAGGTGGAGTCCGCGCTGCGCTACGGCTGGCGGTTGGCCGAGCAGGCCGCCGACGCCGGCGTACAACTGCTGGTGCTCGGCGCGTGCGGCGCCGGCACCGAGGCGGCGGCCGCGGCGGTGCTCGCGGCGACCGCGGGCGCGGAGCCGCCCGCCGTGCTGGGCCGGGTGATCACCGAATCCGGCGAGATCGACGACGCGGCGTGGATGATCCGCTGCGCGGCGGTCCGCGACGCGCTGCACCGCACCCGGCGCTCGTCGCGCGGCGCCAAGGACATCCTGGCCGAGCTGGGCGGCGGCGACGTGGCCGTGGCCACCGGCGTGCTGCTCGGCGCCACCGCCCGCCGGGTGCCGGTGCTGCTCGACGGACCGGTCGGGTTGGCCGCCGGCATGGTGAGCCGTGACCTGGCCGGGCAGGCCCGGCACTGGTGCCTGCTGGCCGACCACGGTGGGCACCCGGCCGTGCGGCTCGCCGCCGACGTGCTGGGCCTCACCCCGCTGCTCGACCTGCGGCTGGATCTCGGCGAGGGCGCGAACGCGCTTGTCGCGCTGCCGCTGCTGCGCTCGGTGCTGGCGCTGTCCGCCGCGCTGCCGGTGCACCCGTCGCTGGGCGGCACGGACGACACCGACCCGGCCGCCGACGAGCCGGAGTCCACCGACCCGAGCTACGCCGACCCGGATCTCGCCGAGCCCGACTACACCGAGCCCGACTTCGTCGAGCCGGAGCCGGCCGGGCCGGGCCCGGCCAGCACCGGGGCGGACGAGCAGCCGGCGTCGGGCTGGCGTGCCGGCTGAGCCACGGCTCCTCGCGGGAGCCCGGCTGGCCCTCACCACGTTCACCACGCTGCCGGTGCGGGCCGGGCGCATCGACCGCTCGGTCGCCGGCACGGCGATGGCCCTTGCCCCGGTGGTCGGCGCGCTGCTCGGCGCCCTGTTGGCCGGTGTGCTGCTGCTGGCCGGCGCGCTCGCTCCCCCACTGGTGGCGGCCGGCGTGACCGTCGGCGTCGCCGCGCTGCTCACCCGGGGGCTGCACCTGGACGGGCTGGCCGACACCGTGGACGCGCTCGGCTCGTACCGCCGGGGCGCGTCCGCCCTGGAGATCATGAAGAAGCCGGACGTCGGCCCGTTCGGAGTGGTCGCCCTGGTGGTCGTACTCCTGGTGCAGGCGGCGGCGCTCGCCGACCTCGCCGGTCGGTCCTGGCCGGCGGGGCTCGCGGCGGTGGTCGCGGCGACCGCGGCCGGGCGGCTCGGTGTCGCGGTGGCCTGCCGGCGGGGAGTGCCGGCGGCCCGGCCGGACGGACTGGGCGCGCTGGTGGCCGGCACGGTCGGCCCGGTGGCAGTGGTCGCCGGCGCGGTCGTCGTCGTGCTGCTGGCGGTGCCCGCGGTGCCGGGCCGCCCGTGGCAGGGGCCGCTGGCCGTCGTGGCCGCGATCGCCGTCGCGCTACCGCTGCTCAACCACGTGGTACGCCGGCTCGGCGGGATCACCGGCGACGTCCTCGGCGCCACCGTCGAGGTGGTCACCACGCTGGTCTACCTGGGTCTGGTGCTGTCCGGCTGAACCGGGCCCGGCGGGCCGGGTAGCGTTCGGCTCGACAACACCGGCGCGGCCACCGGGGGATCCCACAATGCTCATCACGGACGACTTCCTGCCCGTACCGGTGCCGGAGTCGCTCAGCGCGACCTACCTGGTGCCGATGGCGGGGCTACCGAAGGTCAGTGCGAAGACCGCGGTGGCGGCCCTGACCGGCCGGCTGGCCGAGCCGGTGCACGGGCTGGCCCGGCAGATGCTCGACAGCCCGCTGATGAGCGTCGACACCCGGCCGATCTCCGAGTTCCCCGAGCTGCCGCCGGACCTGCTCACCGCGTTCGGCGCCACCAAGGAGCAGTTGGCCCGGCTGGCGGCGGCGACGCACCTGGTGGTCGTACAGGCCGAGTACCGGCCCGGTTGGCCGCCCGCGCACGAGTGGGCCGCCCGGGCGGTCGCGGCCGCCGTGGCGGAGTCCGTCGACAGCGACGTGGTGGACGTCTTCGGCCTCCAGTTCCTCGACCCGGCGACCGCGCTGCGCTCCCTCCCCGACGAGCAGGGCCGCGTCCGACTTGTCGACTGGGTGCTGGTGCCGTACTCGTCGGACACCGAGGGCCTGTGGTTCACCACCAAGGGGCTGCGCCGCTTCGGTCTGCTGGAGTTGCAGACCCAGGGGGTGCCCGACCACCTCACCCGCGCCTGGGGTGCGGTGATGACCGGGGCGGCCCGCCGACTGCTGCGGGACTGGACCGACGGGCTCACCGGCGAGGAGGTGCCGGCGTTCGTGCAACTGCCGGTGCTCGCCACGGTCACCGGGCACGACATCGCGGTGGCGTACGGCAACCCGGAGCAGCACGGCGCCACCGCCCCGGTGCTGCTCCGCCTCGAACTGGACCCGGCGACCGACCCGGAGGCGGACTCGTTCCTCAGCCTGCGCCCGCCGGCCGGGCACCCCGGCCCGGACGGGCGCTACTACGCCGCCGCCTGCGCGACCCTGTTCTCCGGGATCCAGCCGGACGTGCGCTACGCCCGCTCCGGTGACGCGATGAGCCGTGCGGTCGCCACCGCCCGGGCCGCGCTCGGTGACGCGCGGGCCCGGTTCGTCGCCGGTCAGCTCCCCACCGAGTCGCAGCTGGTGGTGAAGTACGGCCTGCCCGGTGACGACGGCCCGGAGTACGTCTGGGCGGGCGTCACCTCGTGGGAGACCCCGGAGCGCATCGTCGGCGTGAGCGCCAGCGACGCCAACACCGACCAGAGCGTCCGCATCGGCGCCCCCGTGGTCGTGGAGACGTCCGACGTGGTCGACTGGGCCGTCCTGGACGCCACAGGCGTCATAGAAGGCGGCTGGACCCAAGCAGTCCTAGATTCCGGCGAACCCCCAACCCCCACCCCCTGACCACCCACCCGCGTTGATCAAGAGGTTTGCGTCACGTGCGGACGAGAATCTGACGCAAACCTCTTGATCAACGGGGCAAGGCCGGGGGGTTACTTCACTGAGGGGGTTACGAAGGGGGGCTTCGTCAGCTTCAGGGGTGCTCGGCGGCCTCGGATGTCGATCTCGACCTCGTCGCCGTCGGTGAGGTTGGCGTCGGTGTTCAGCAGGGCCAGCGCGATGCCCTGTTTGCGGGTTGGGGAGAAGGTGCCGCTGGTCACCTCGCCCACCTGGGTGTCGCCTACGTGCAGGGTCATGCCGGGGCGGGGAATGGCCCGGTCGACGGCCACCAGGCCGCGCAGCGTACGCCGGGGGCCGGCGGCCTTCTCGGCGAGCAGCGCGTCGCGGCCCCAGAAGGCCGGCTTGTCCCAGCCGACCGCCCAGCCGGAGCGGGCCTGCACCGGGCTGATGTCCAGGGAGAGGTCCTGCCCGTGCAGCGGGTAGCCCATCTCGGTGCGCAGTGTGTCCCGGGCGGCCAGGCCGCAGGCGCGCAGCTCGAACGCCGCGCCGGCGGTGAAGAGCGCATCCCAGACGGCTACCGCGTGCTCCGCCGGCACCACCAGCTCGTAGCCCAGCTCGCCCGTGTAGCCGGTACGGCAGACGGTCAGCTCCACCCCGGCCAGGCTGGCGGCGGAGAAGCTCATGTAGCCGTGCTCGGTGGGCAGGCCCAGGGCGGCCAGCAACTCGGCCGAGCGGGGGCCCTGCACGGCCAGCACCGCGTACGCCTCGTGCTCGTCGGTGACGGTCACCTGCGCGGGCGCGGCGGCGCGCAACCGGCGCACCACCTCGGCGGTGTTCGCCGCGTTCGGGATGAGGAAGACGTGGTCGTCGGCGTAGAGGTAGGCGATGATGTCGTCCACCACGCCGCCGGTGGCGTCGTCGCAGCAGAGCGTGTACTGCGCTCGGCCCGGGCCGATCCGGCCGAGGTCGTTGCTGAGGCAGGAGTTGACGAAGTCGGCCGCGCCGGGGCCGCTCACCCGGGCCTTGCCCAGGTGTGACACGTCGAAGACCCCGACCGCCGTACGCACTGCGGTGTGCTCCTTGAGCACCCCGCCGCCGGCGTACTCCAGCGGCATCTCCCAGCCCCCGAAGGGGGCGAACTTGGCTCCGGCGGCGGTGTGCCGCTCGTGCAGCGGGGAACGGCGCAGCCGGGTCGCGGCGGCGTCGGAGGTCACGTCGGTCATGGGTGGCAACTTACCGGGGGCAACGTCGCTGGTTAGCATCGGCGGGAGCCCGCTGGCGCTGTCGGCGGGACAGCCATGACGTCCGGCAGGTAGGTTCCGCCGGAGACCTTCACCGCTGGTACGCGACGCCGCGACCGGCCCGGCCCGCCCGGAGTAGCTTCAGTGACTTCACCCCGCACCACCAACCTGAGCCTGGTCGACACCGACCCGGCCGAGCTCGCCGTCGACGCGATCGTGATCGGCGTGCACAGCCAGACCGGAGAGCAGGGCGCCACCAGCGGCCTCGCCGGCACCCTGCTGCTCGCCAGCGGCGCGGAGAGCATCGCGGCCGCGTTCGACGGCAAGCTGACCGAGACCCTCGCGCTGCTCGGCGCGACCGGTGGGCCGGGTGAGGTCATCAAGCTGGCCACGCTGGGCACCGTCACCGCCCCGCTGGTCACCGCGGTCGGGCTCGGCCCGGAGCCGTCGGGTGCCGCCCCGGCCCCGGAGACGCTGCGCCGGGCCGCCGGTGCGGCGATCCGGGCCCTGGCGGGCGCACCCCGGGTGGCGCTGGCGCTGCCGTTGCCGGACGACGCGGACGCGTCGGCCGAACTGCGCGCGGTCGCCGAGGGCGCGCTGCTGGGTGGGTACCGGTTCGCCGGCTACAAGACCCGGCCCCAGCCGACCCGGCGCGAGCCGGTGGCCGAGGTGCTCATCGCGGTGCCGGACGCCGGCGACGCGGGCGCCCAGGCGGAGATCGCCCGGGCGCAGGCGGTGGCGGGCGCGGTCCGGCTCAGCCGGGACTGGGTGAACACCGCGCCGAACGAGCTGCGTCCGCCGTCGTTCGCCGACGCGGTCGCGAGCGCGGCGCGCGAGGCGGGCCTCGGCGTCGAGGTGCTGGACGAGGCGGCTCTGGCCGCCGGCGGATACGGCGGCATCGTCGCGGTCGGGCAGGGCTCGGAGGCCCCGCCGCGGCTGGTGAAGCTGACCTACACCCCGCAGGGCGACGGCAACGGCAAGCGGGTCGCGCTTGTCGGCAAGGGCATCACCTTCGACACCGGCGGCATCTCGATCAAGCCGGCGCAGGGCATGTGGGAGATGAAGTCCGACATGGCGGGCGCCGCCGCGGTGGGCGCGGCCATGCTGGCGATCGCCGCGCTGAAGCCGTCGGTGGCGGTCAGCGCGTACCTGCCGATGGCGGAGAACATGCCGTCGGGCACCAGCTACCGGCCGGGTGACGTGATCACCATGTTCAACGGCAAGCGGGTCGAGGTGCTCAACACCGACGCCGAGGGCCGGATGATCCTGGGCGACGCCATCGCCCGCGCCTGCGCGGACGGCACCGACTACCTGTTCGAGACCTCCACCCTGACCGGTGGCCAGGTCATCGCCCTCGGCAAGCGGGTGGCCGGCGTGATGGGCACCCCGGAGCTGTGCAACCGCGTCCAGGTGGTCGGCGACTCGGTCGGCGAGCCGGCCTGGCCGATGCCGCTGCCCGACGACGTCCGTAAGGGCATGGAGTCGGATGTGGCGGACATCTCGCAGGTCAACGCCGGGATGGACCGGGCCGGTCACATGCTGCAGGGCGGCGTGTTCCTGCGCGAGTTCGTGACCGACGACGTGGCGTGGGCGCACATCGACATCGCCGGGCCGGGTTACCACTCGGGCGAGCCGACCGGCTACTGGACCAAGGGCGGCACCGGCGTGCCGGTCCGCACGCTGGTGCAGCTCGTCGAGGATGTCGCCGCGAACGGCTGACGGAAACGCGAAAGGGGCCCCTGCTCAGGGGGCCCCTTTCGCGTGTCTCAGTACCGCTCGGGGCGACGTTTGCGTCGCTCGTTGAAGTCACGCATCCGCTGCGGGTAGCCCATCAGCCGGACGTCGTACACCGGGATGCCCATCCGGTGCGCGAAGCGCCGGGCCCCGTCCGGGCCGTCGATGCGCCGGCGGGTCCACTCCCCGTCGTCGGCGATCAGGATGACCGTGGTCTCCGTCACGGTCGTCCGGGGCTCGATGAACGCCTCGACGCCACGCCGACTCCGGATGAAGTTCTCCAGATGGTCCAGATCGCCACGATCGGCGGCACGGTCACGGCTCGGCACAGCCGCCTGTTTGCGGCGCCGGAACAAGCCCACCGGATCTCTCCCCCACCGTGCGTCATCGACAACGGTGCCAAGGGTACGTGTCGATGACGTGTCGTTGGGCACCTCAGTACGCACCCTGTGCTCAGTGGTGACAAGATGACCGAGGTGGGGTGTGTCCGTGTTACATCCCCGTGACCCCCGATGCAGCGACGCGACCTGGGAGTTGGACGTGAGCGAGCCGAACGAAGCGACCTTCGACATTGTCATTCTCGGAGGTGGCAGCGGCGGCTACGCGACCGCGCTGCGCGCCGTCCAGCTGGGCCTGAAGGTCGCGCTGGTCGAGAAGGGCAAGCTCGGCGGCACCTGTCTGCACAACGGCTGCATCCCGACGAAGGCGCTGCTGCACGCGGCGGAGATCGCCGACCAGGCCCGCGAGTCGGAGCAGTTCGGCGTGAAGGCCGAGCTGATCGGCATCGACATGGCCGGGGTCAACGCGTACAAGGACGGTGTCATCTCCCGCCTGTACAAGGGCCTGCAGGGCATGTTGAAGGGCAACAAGGCGATCACCATCGTCGAGGGCCACGGCAAGCTGGTCGGCAAGAACGTGGTCGAGGTGGACGGCAAGCGTTACACCGGCCGCAACATCGTCCTGGCCTCCGGCTCGTACGCCAAGAGCCTGCCCGGCCTGGACGTCGACGGCGAGCGGATCATCACCAGCGACCACGCCCTCACGATGGACCGGGTGCCGTCGTCGGTGATCGTGCTCGGTGGCGGCGTGATCGGCGTCGAGTTCGCCAGCGTGTGGAAGTCCTTCGGTGTGGACGTGACGATCGTCGAGGCGCTGCCCCGGCTGGTCGCCGCCGAGGACGAGGAGTCGTCGAAGGCGTTGGAGCGGGCGTTCCGCAAGCGGAAGATCAACTTCAAGGTCGGCAAGCCGTTCGAGAAGGTCGAGAAGACCGAGGGCGGCGTCAAGCTGACCATCCAGGGCGGCGAGACCGTCGAGGCGGAGCTGCTGCTGGTCGCCGTCGGTCGCGGCCCGAACACCGCCAACCTCGGGTACGAGGAGCAGGGCGTCAAGATGGACCGCGGCTACGTGCTGACCGACGAGCGGCTGCGCACCAGCGTGCCGAACGTCTACGCGGTCGGCGACATCGTGCCCGGCCTGCAGCTCGCGCACCGGGGCTTCCAGCAGGGCATCTTCGTGGCCGAGGAGATCGCCGGGCAGACCCCGGCCGTGATCGACGAGGTCGGCATCCCGCGCGTCACCTACTGCGACCCGGAGCTGGCCTCGGTGGGTCTCACCGAGGCCAAGGCCAAGGAGCAGTACGGCGCCGACAAGGTCAAGACGTACAACTACAACCTGGGTGGCAACGGCAAGAGCCAGATCCTCAAGACCACCGGCTTCGTGAAGCTGGTCCGGGTCGAGGACGGCCCGGTCGTCGGTGTGCACATGATCGGCGCCCGGGTGGGTGAGCTGATCGGTGAGGCGCAGCTCATCTACAACTGGGAGGCGTACCCGGCGGAGGTCGCCCAGCTCGTGCACGCCCACCCGACCCAGAACGAGGCCCTGGGCGAGGCGCACCTGGCCCTCGCCGGCAAGCCGCTGCACGCGCACGCCTGATCATCCAAACCGCGGCGTCCGGCGACGGGCGAAGATCCCACCAGGGGAATGAAGGAGTCTCAGAAAATGCCGGTATCGGTCACCATGCCCCGGCTCGGCGAGAGCGTCACCGAGGGCACCGTCACTCGCTGGCTCAAGCAGGAGGGCGACACGGTCGAGGTTGACGAGCCCCTGCTCGAGGTCTCGACCGACAAGGTCGACACCGAGATCCCGTCGCCCGCTGCGGGCGTGCTGAGCCGGATCGTGGTCGGCGAGGACGAGACCGCCGAGGTCGGCAGCGAGCTGGCCGTCATCGCCGGTGAGGGCGAGTCGACCGGCGGTGGCGAGGCCGCACCGCAGGAGCAGGCCCCGGCCGAGTCGGTCGAGCCGGCCGCCGAGCCGACGGCCGCCGCCGAGGGCACCGCCGACGAGGTGGCCCAGGACGAGGCCCCGGCCGAGGCGCCGGCTCCGGCCGCCGCCTCGTCGGGCGAGGGCACCGCGGTGAAGATGCCCGCCCTGGGCGAGAGCGTCACCGAGGGTACGGTCACCCGCTGGCTGAAGCAGGTCGGCGAGACCATCGAGGTCGACGAGCCGCTGCTGGAGGTCTCCACCGACAAGGTGGACACCGAGATCCCGTCGCCGGTCGCCGGCACGGTGCTGGAGATCAAGGTCGCCGAGGACGAGACCGCCGCGGTCGGCGCCGACCTGGCGATCATCGGCGTTGCCGGCGCGGCCCCCGCCCCGGCGCAGCCCGAGCCGAAGCCCGAGCCCAAGGCGGAGGCCAAGCCGGCGCCGAAGGCCGAGCCGAAGCCCGAGGCGAAGGTCGAGGAGCCGACCCCCGGCATGTCGTACAACGAGCCGGCCGCGGAGACCGAGAGCTCGGCCCAGCCGGCGAAGACCGAGCAGGCCGCGCAGCCGGCCGCGTCGGCCTCGACGCCGCCGCGCCCGTCCGCCCCGGCACCGGGTGCCGGCGAGGAGGCCGCCGGGTACGTGACTCCGCTGGTGCGCAAGCTGGCCAGTGAGCACGGCGTCGACCTGGCCGCGCTCAACGGCACGGGCGTGGGTGGTCGGATCCGCAAGCAGGACGTGCTGGAGGCCGCCGAGAAGGCGAAGGCCGCCAAGGCCGCTCCCGCCGCCGCGCCCGCGCCGGCAGCCGCACCGTCGGCGGCTGCGGCCAAGCCGGCCGAGAAGCCGCAGCCGAGCAGCAAGCGGGGCACCACCGAGAAGCTGCCGCGCATCCGGGCGACCATCGCCAAGCGGATGCAGCAGTCGCTGCACGAGACGGCCCAGCTCACCACCGTGGTCGAGGTGGACGTCACCCGGGTCGCCAAGTTGCGGACGCGGGCGAAGGAGTCGTTCCAGGCCAAGCACGGCGTGAAGCTGTCTTTCCTGCCGTTCTTCGCGCTCGCCGCCATCGAGGCACTCCAGACCCACCCGATCATCCAGGCCAGCATGGACCTGGACGGTGGCACGATCACCTACCCGGCCGCCGAGCACCTGGGCATCGCCGTGGACACCGAGCGCGGCCTGCTCGTGCCGGTCATCCACAACGCCGGTGAGCTGAACATGGGCGGCATCGCCAAGCGGATCGCCGACCTGGCCGAGCGCACCCGGGCCAACAAGATCACCCCGGACGAGATGGCCGGGGCGACCTTCACGCTTACCAACACGGGCAGCCGGGGCGCGCTCTTCGACACCCCGATCGTGCCGTCGCCGCAGTCGGCGATGCTCGGCACGGGTGCCGTGGTCAAGCGGCCGGTCGTGGTCAACGACCCGGAGCTGGGCGAGGTCGTCGCGATCCGGTCGATGGTCTACCTGGCCATGTCCTACGACCACCGCCTGATCGACGGCGCCGACGCGGCCCGCTTCCTGACCGCGGTCAAGGAGCGGCTGGAGGCCGGCAACTTCGAGTCGGAGCTGGGCCTGGCCTGATCCACCCGCAACGCCGAGAGGGCGCCCCGGTCGTCGACCGGGGCGCCCTCTCGTCTGCGGTCCTCACTCCTTCAGCAGGGCGGTCGAGACCTGCCAGAGCCGCTCGGCGGCCTCCGGGTCCAGCGCGTACGCCGCGACTCCCGTCCGCCCACCGGGCTGGTTGGGGGCAGCCTCCTGACAGTCCTCGAAGTAGCGCCCGCCCACCCCGTCGAGCAGTGGTGAGGCGGCGACCAGCACGGAGGTGGCGGCGCCCTGCTCGACGGTCTTCCAGGTTGCCGCGTTACCGGCGCGCAGCCGGTTCAGCTCCTCCTCGCTGACGTAGCGCTGGAGGTTGGTCCGGATCGCGCCGGGCATCAGCGAGTTGGTGAAGATGCCGTCGTCGGCCCAGCGCCGGGTGGCCTCCACAGCGAACAGCACGTTGGCCGTCTTGGACTGCCCGTACGCCTGCCACGGCTCGTACTCCCGCTGGTCGTACTGGATGTCCTCGAAGACCACAGGTGAGCGCAGGTGGGCGGCGGAGCTGACCGAGACAATCCTGGCCCCGTCGGCGGCCGCGAGTGCCGGGCGCAGCCCGGTGGCGAGCGCGAAGTGCCCCAGGTGGTTGGTGGCGAACTGCATCTCCCAGCCCTGCGGGGTCCGGGACAGGGGTGCGGCCATGATGCCGGCGTTGTTGACCAGGATGTGCAGCGGGCCGTCCCAGTTGGCCACGAAGTCGGCGACCGATCCCTGGTCGGCGAGGTCGAGCGGGGCGACCAGGACGCTGTCGTTGCCGGTGGTGCCGGTGATGTCGTTGGCGGCCTGCTGGCCCGCGTCCGGGTTACGGACGGCCAGGGTGACCTCCGCGCCGGCGCTGGCCAGGGCGCGGGCGGTCTCCACGCCGATCCCGGAGGACCCGCCGGTGACGATCGCCCGCCGCCCCACGAGGTCCACGCCCCTGATCACGTCCATGGCCGTCGAGTGCGGGGCGAACGAAGTGGTGATCGGGTTGTTCGTCGTCATTGTCCATCCTTGTCCGGGTGGGGCGGACCGACCGGCCCGCTGCGGGAGGCCGTGGGCCCCGGTGTTTCCCCGGCCCGGGCCGGAGGTAACGCCGGACTCCGCCGCCATCGCCGTTCGGGCCTCCGGCCGGCCCGGACGCTGCCAGAGTGGGATCGTGGGCGGCTACCGGCGGGGCGGACAGCTGGGACCGGCCGTCCCGATCGCCCCCGGCGCCAGGGTGGACAAGTTCGAGGTCTTCTTCGATCTGGTCTTCGTCTTCTCGTTCTTCATCATTACCCGGGCCACCGCCGCGAACATCTCCGGCCGGCAACTGCTGCACGCCGGCCTGGTGCTCGCCGTGCTCTGGTGGATCTGGGTGGTGCACAGCCTGGTCGCCACCCGGGTCCGGCTCGGCGAGGGCTACGTCCCGGTGCTCATGGTGATCGCGATGGTCGCCCTGTTCGCGTTCGCGCTGGCGCTACCGCAGGCCTTCAACGACCCGAAGGGAAGTGCCGCCGGCCCGATGCTGGTGGCCATCAGCTACGTCGTGGTCCGGGCCGTACACATGTTCCTCTACCAGCACGTGGTGCGGGACAGCCCGCAGGAACGGCGGCAACTGCGGCGGTTCGCGCCGGAGCTGGCGGTGAGCATCGTGCTGCTGCTCGCCGCCGCGCTCATCCCGCCGCAGATCACCGACCCCGACCGGGCCGCCCTGGTCCGTGACGGGCTGTGGATCACAGTGGTGGTGGTGCAGTACGCCACCGGCTTCATCGTCGGCACCTGGGGCTGGGGGGTGACCAGCGCCGAGCACTGGACCGAGCGCTACGACCTCATCCTGATCATCGCGCTGGGCGAGTCGATCATCTCCACCGGCGTGGGCGGCAACCTGCTCGGCAAGCCGGTCACCTGGCCGGCGGTGGCCGCCGCCGCGCTCAGCATCGTGATCACCGCCGCCCTCTGGTGGGCGCACTTCGACTTCATCGGGCCGGCCGCTCGGATCGCCCTGCACGCGGCGGAGGGCGGCCCCCGGGTGGCGATGGCCCGCGACGCGTACGCGTATCTCTACCTGCCGATGATCGCCGGGGTGATCCTCTTCTCGATCGGCAACGAGGAGGTCCTGCACAAGATCACCGACCCGGCCGGCGGGATCGCCGAGAAGGTCGAGGGACCGGCGGTGCCGATGCTCTTCGGCGGGTTGATCTGCTATTTCGGCGTCAACCTGCTCTTCCAGCTCCGCACCCTGCACACCGTCACGTGGACCCGCGTCGGCGTCATCGTGGTGCTCACGGCGGCCCTTCCGATCGGCCAGCACCTGCCAGCGCTGGGCGCGCTCACCCTCGCGACAGTGATCTGCGTGGCGCTGGTGGCCGTGGAGGTGATGGTGATGTCGCAGTCCCGGCACGCCCTGCGGGCCGCCGTCTTTCAGGAGCGGACCAGCCACGAGGCGCACGAGGCCGCCTGGCGTGCGCGTTGGCACGACGTCCGGGAGAGCGACGAGCCGACCACGCCGTGACTCCGGCGTCCCCAGGGCCGGTCGGGCTAGACTCCGCCCCAGCGTCGCGGTGCACCCGGCACGAAGGCCGCCGTGGGCATGGAGGCGCGGGGACAGCATGGGACGAACGTGCACCCAACCGGTTCACCGGCCGGCCGGCTCGCCGCCGTCGGCAATCAGATGATCGAGATCCACCTCTGGCTCAGCGCGGAACTGGCCCGGCTGCGGGAAAGCCTCGACACCCCGTCCCGGGACCTGCGAGCACACTGCCTGACCTTCTGCGCCGCGCTCGGCCGCCACCACACGGGTGAGGACGCGGGCGCGTTCCGGCTGCTGGCCGAGGAGGCCCCCGAACTGCGCCCGGTCATCGAGAACCTGATCACCGATCACGAGGTGGTGGCGGGGATCCTGGAACGGGTCGAGGCACTGCTGGGCGGCGACGCGGCGGTGCCGGTCGCCCAGGTACGCGCCGAGTTGGACGGGTTGGCCGCCCTCCTGGAGTCGCACTTCCGCTACGAGGAGAAGCGGCTGGTCACCGCCCTGAACGCGCTCACCGGTCGACCCGGGACGACCGAGGACCTGCTCGGCCTGACCACGCCCGGCCCCCTCTAGGTGCCGTGCCCGGACTCCGGACCCGATGCGGTAGCGGGCAGTCGCTCGTAGAAGCGGATCTTCTCCCGGAGGTGGTCGTACTGGCGCTGGAGCAGGCGCATCTGCTCCTCGACCCGCGCCGCGTGGTGACGCAGCAGCTCATGGCGCTCGTCGGCGGTGTGCTCGCCGTCGCGGGCCAGTTGCGCGTAGCGGCGCATCTGCGCGATCGGCATCCCGGTGTCCCGCAGGCAGCGGAACAGCACCAGCCAGCCGAGGTCGTCGTCGGTGAAGACCCGCTGCCCGCCCGCCGTCCGCTCCACGTCCGCGAGGAGGCCGATCTTCTCGTAGTACCGCAGGGTGTCCAGGCTGAAGCCGCTGCGGCGGGCGGCCTCCGAGGGGGCGTAACCGCTCATGTCGCGAGATCGTAGTGCTTGACCTGGAGCGCGCTCCAGGTTGGAGGCTGATGACCATGACGACGACACGAACGCTGGGACGCAGCGGCATCACGGTCAGCGCGATCGGAATGGGGTGCTGGGCCATCGGCGGCCCGCTCTGGGGTGACGACGGGCAGCCGTTCGGCTGGGGTGAGGTGGACGACGACGAGTCGATCCGCACCATCCACCGGGCGCTCGACCTGGGGGTGACCCTGTTCGACACCGCCAGCAACTACGGCGCCGGGCACAGCGAGCGGATCCTCGGTCAGGCCCTGGCCGGGCGGCGGGACAGCGTGGTGATCGCCACCAAGTTCGGCAACGTCAGCGAGGAGACCACCCGGCGGGCGCTCGGCACCGACGCCAGCCCGGCCTTCGCGGCGCGCAGCCTGGAAGACTCGCTCCGCCGCCTCGGCACCGACTACGTCGACCTCTACCAACTGCACATCAACGCACTGCCGGTGCCCGCCGCGCTCGATCTGGTCGACACCCTGGAGGCCCTGGTCGACCAGGGCAAGATCCGGGCGTACGGCTGGAGCACCGACGACCCGACCTCCGCGGAGGCGTTCTCGGCTGCCGGCCCGCACTGCGCCGCGATCCAGCACGACGAGTCGGTGCTGCGCGACAACTCGGCGGTGCTGGCGGTCTGCGACAAACACGACCTGGCCAGTCTCAACCGTGGGCCGTTGGCGATGGGGCTGCTCACCGGGTCGACCCGGGCGGTCGGGGCGGACGATGTGCGGGGACGGGCACCGGAGTGGCTGGAGTGGTTCACCGACGGCCGGCCGACACCCCGCTGGGCGGCCCGGGTCGACCAGGTCCGCGCGGCGCTCACCGCCGACGGTCGCACCCTGGCCCAGGGCGCGCTCGGCTGGCTGCTGGCGCGCAGCCCCCGTACCGTGCCGATCCCCGGCCTGCGCACGGTGGCACAGGCCGACGAGAACCTGGCCACCCTGGAACTCGGCCCCCTGAGCCCCGATTCCTACGCCGAGGTGGAACGCCTCCTGGCCGACCTTCGTCCGACTCCGGCGGCCTGACCACCGGGCCTGACCACCGGGCCGGTCCACGCCCCGGGCGTCGTCAGCGGAAGTTGTCCGCGTGCTCGACGGCCCACTGTCGGAACGGGCGCCCGGGGCGGCCGGTCACCTGCTCGACGTCCGGGGCGACCCAGGCGTTGCCGTCGAGATACTGGCCCATCTCCAGGAACCACTCGATCACGTCGGCGGGATAGGTGTCCTTCCAGTACTCCCGGGCCTGCTCCGGGGTCAGCTCGTCGAACCGCACCGGACGGCCGATCGCCTCGCCGATCATCCGGACCGCGTCCCGGCGGCGGACCGGCTCCGGCCCGGTCGGCTGGTACACCCGGCCGGCATGGCCGTCGCGGGTGAGTGCCGCCAGGATGACCGCGGCGATGTCCGCCTCGTGGACCAGGGCGCTGTTCCAGTCACCGAACGGTGCCCGGACCACCCCCTCGGTCCGAATGGCGTGCGCCCAGTCCCGGGTGTTCGCCATGAACTCGCCGGGAAACACGTGCGTCCACTCCAGACCCGAGTTTTCGATCGCCCGGTGCAGCGGCCGGTGCGGGGCCTCGAGCGGGTCGTCGTCGGCCCGGCTCGGATCGTTGTGACCGAGGTGGGTGACCCGACGGACGCCGGCCTTCCGGGCCAGTTCCAAGATCTCCGCACCGGTGGTCAGCGGTCCGTACCCATCCATGGCGACCAGGTGCATGCGCGTCACGCCACGCAGCGCCGGCGCCAGCGTGCGGGGCCTGGCGAAGTCGCCCGCCAGCACCTCCACGCCGCTGGGCAGCGCGGCGGCCGCCGGCGAGGCGGGATCGCGGGTCAGCGCCCGTACGTCGTGGCCGGCGGCCAGCAGTTGCCGGACCAGGCTGCCTCCGACGGTTCCGGTCGCTCCGGTCACCAGGATCGGCATGGTTCCTCCTCAGGGATCGCCCGACGGTGGGCACGGCGAACCGACCCCGCCAGTCGGGGGCGCTCTCGGATGCCTCATGGTCAGCCACATCGCCGCGGGAAGCAATCGCGAACACCGCATTCACGTTCGCTCTGACCTGCGGAAACGCGCTGACCACCGAAAGCGCGCGGTGGCCTTTTTCGGATCCCCGGGAGACCCGTTGACCTGCGTTTTCCGCGCCGCACGGGGGCGCCCGCAGATTTCTTCGCCGGCACGTCCCGGTTCTTCGCCGGCACGTCCCGGTGCCGGTGACGTCGGCCGCCCTGGGCATCCGTCGGTGGCGTTCTGGACGAAGATGGGGGTATGCGGATCCTTCTGGCCGGCGCGTCCGGCTTTCTTGGCACCCGGCTGGCCGACGCGCTCGTCCGCGACGGGCACGAGCTCACCCGGTTGGTCCGTCGGGCACCGGGCGGGCCACAGGAGCGACGGTGGGACCCGGCCGCCGGGCAGCTCGACCCGGCCGTGGTCGCCGAGGCCGACGCCGTGGTCAACCTGGCCGGCGCGGGCGTTGGCGACAAGCGCTGGAACGACGACTACCGGCGGTTGATCCGCACCACCCGGGTGGACAGCACCACCACGCTGGCGACCACCGTCGCCGGGCTCCCCGCCGCGGACCGACCCCGGGTGCTGCTCAACTCGTCAGCCGTCGGCTGGTACGGCAACACCGGCGACCGGGCGGTCGAGGAGGACGCGCCGGCCGGCGAGGGCTTCCTGGCCGACGTCTGCCGGGTGTGGGAGGCCGCGACCCGGCCGGCCGAGGACGCCGGGGTACGCGTGGTCCGGCTGCGTACGGGTCTGCCGCTGCACCGCGAGGGCGGGCTGCTCAAGCCGCAGCTGCTGCCGTTCAAGCTGGGCGTCGCCGGCCGGCTGGGCAGCGGCCGGCAGTGGCTGCCGTGGATCTCGATGGCCGACTGGCTGGACGCGACCCGCTTCCTGCTCGACCGCGACGACATCGCCGGCCCGGTCAACGTGGTGGGGCCGAACCCGGTCACCAACGCCGAGTTCACCCGCGAGCTGGCCCGGCAACTGCACCGGCCGGCGGTCATTCCGATTCCCGGGCTGGCGCTCAAGGTGGTCCTCGGCGGCTTCGCCCACGAGGCCCTCACCAGCACCCGAGTCCTCCCCGGAGTCCTGACCCGAGCCGCCTACCCCTACCACCACCAAACCCTCCCCCAAGCCCTCCAAGCAGCCCTAACAACCCCCTAACCCCAGCGCGTTGATCATGAAGTTATTGCCACTCGCCTCGGCGTGTCGTGGCAATAACTTCATGATCAACAGGGTTAGGGGTGGGGGTGGGTGGGAGGTCAGCAGCGGCTACCCCCGGTGGTTCGGCCCTCGGCAGAATCGGCGGTCAGCAGGTATCCGGTGGGCTGGCTTGGGCCGATGCTGGACGAATGGCGACCTTCTCCCTCCAGGCCACTCCGACCGACGCGGCGAGCTGGGCCGAGCTGGCCCGTCGGGCCGAGACCGCCGGCTTCGACGCCCTGCTCGCCGCCGACCACCCCGGCGAGGTGACGTCACCGTTCGTGGCGCTGGCCGCCGCCGCCCCGGTCACCTCGACGATCGGGCTCGGTTCGTACGTGTCGAACCTCGGCGTACGGGAACCGATCCTGCTCGCGGCCGACGTGGCCACCCTCGACCTGATCTCCGGTGGACGGGCCCGGCTCGGTGTCGGCGCCGGTCACACCCCGGCGGAGTGGCACGCGGTGGGCCGGGAACGTCCTGACGTGGCAGGCCGGGTCCGCCGTTGCGTGGCCGTCGCCGAGGCGGTCCGCGCACTGCTCGACGGCGCCTCGGTCACCGTCGACTCGGCCGAGCTGACGATGCGCGAGGCGGTGCTGCGCGAACCCCGGCCGGTGCAGGACCGGATCCCATTGACGGTGGGTACGGCGAACTCGACGCTGCTGCGCTGGGCCGGC
Organism: Micromonospora sp. NPDC007208; assembly: GCF_042869175.1. Taxonomy (NCBI): domain Bacteria; kingdom Bacillati; phylum Actinomycetota; class Actinomycetes; order Micromonosporales; family Micromonosporaceae; genus Micromonospora; species Micromonospora sp. NPDC007208. Next base: position 82,333 of record NZ_JBIAFG010000022.1, read on the forward strand.
GCGTACGCCGACGTGGTCGGGCTGACCGGGTTCGGGCGTACCCTCGCCAACGGCCACCAGCATGAGGCGCGCTGGCGGGCCGACCAGATCGAGGCGCAGCTGGCCTGTGTGGCGGCCGGCGCGGCCGGCCGGACCGACAGGCCGGCGCTGGAGGCGCTGGTCCAGACGGTGGTGGTCACCGACGACGCGGAGGCTGCCGCCGCGGAGCAGGCCCGGCGCAACGGCATGACCCCCGCCGAGCTGCTGGCCACCCCGTTCGTGCTGATCGGCACGGTGGACGAGATCCTCACGGCGGTCGCCGAGCACGAACGGCGCTGGGGCGTGACCCGGTTCGTGGTCCGCGCTGACGCGCTGGACCCACTCGCGCCGGTCCTGGCCCGCCTAACCTGAGCCCCCACCCCCACCCCCACCCCCGCCCCACCCCCACCCCCGCCCCCGCCCGCGCCGACGACCGAGTTGATCAAGAGGTTTGCGTCATCCGGAGGCCGGAATCTGACGCAAACCTCTTGATCAACAAGGGTTAGGTGCAGGGGGGTGGTGGGTCAGCAGCCGATTACCCAGTAGTTGGGGGCGGTCTGCTTGAGGGCGCTGGAGTAGAAGGTGTTGTAGAGGCCCATGCGCTGGTTGGAGCCGTTGGCGTAGGCGTAGCCGCCGGACTGGTACGCCCGACCGGCCGCCACGTGCGCGTAGTTGCTGGCCGTCACGCAGGTCGGCGGCGTGGTCGGAGTGGCCGTCGGGGTCGGCGTCGGGGTGGCGGTGACCGTCGGGGTCGGGGTCGGGTTGGTCCCGCCGCCGTTCAGGCCGAAGAAGAGCGCGTCGCGGTACGTCGAGCAGATGGTGTCCAGGAAGTACGCGCCCGCGGTGCCGCACTGCTCGGCCGCCGAGCCCGGGTCGACCGGGGTGCCGTGGCCCATCCCGGAGATCCGGTAGAGGCGCACGTCGTCGTTGCCGTACACCTCCAGGCTGGTGTTGCCGGGCAGCGACGAGGTGCTGGTCGGGGTCTGCGACACGCCCCGCACGTTGGTCCACTGGTCGCGGGACTCGGTGCCGTTGAGCGGGGTGACAGTGGTGTCCGAGGTGCCGTGCCAGATGGCCACCCGGGGACGCGGGCCGGTGTAGCCGGAGTACGCCCCACGCACCAGGTCGCCCCAGGCGGCCGGAGTCTTGTCCGCACCCGGGTTCATGCAGCTGAACGCGTTGACCATGCTCGTGGCGCAGCGGTACGGGATCCCCGCGATGATCGACCCGGCGGCGAAGACGTCCGGGTAGGTGGCGAGCATGACCGCGCTCATCGCCCCGCCCGCGGAGAGCCCGCTGACGTAGACCCGGGAGCCGTTCACCCCGAAGTTCGTCTTGGCGTGGTCGACCATCTGCTTGATCGACAGCGCCTCACCCTGACCCCGGGTGGTGTCGCCCGCCTCGAAGAAGTTGAAGCAGGAGTTGGCGTTGTTGCCAGAGGGCTGCTGGGCGACGATCAGGGCGAACTTCCACTGGTCGGCGTACTTCTGCCAACCGGAGCCGGAGAAGTAGCCGGAGGCGTTCTGCGTACACCCGTGCAGCAGCACGACCGCCGGGGAGTTGGCCGGCAGACCGTCCGGCCGGTAGGCGTACATGGCGAGGTTGCCGGGGTTGGAGCCGAACCCGGTGACCTGGGTGAGGGTGGCGGCCTGGGCTGGTGCGGCGACGGCGACGGCGCCCGCTACGGCGAGGGCGAGCCCGGCGACCGCACCGAGCAGCCGGGTGAGGGTGGACGAGGAGCGGCGCACGGCGGCCTCCTGAAGGGGCGGACTGTGAACTGGGTCACGGTCGAGTTGCCGAGACGTTACGACGATGTGTCGCCGCTATGACATGGGGCACACTCACACATTCACGACGGACGCTGTGTACGCCAGACCGTCGACGTGGCGGGCCTAATCCGTCCCCAACGGTCCCCTCCTTGCAGGTCTGACCGGCCCGTCCAGGTCCGGTTGGTAACGTCCGCTGCGTGCCGTCCTCCCCGTCGCTGGCCACCGGGCCCGCACCCGCGTCACCGCCGCGCACCGTCCGGGACCGCCGGGCCGACCTGATCGTCGTGCTGGTGGCGCTCGCGCTCGCCGTCTGGGTGACCAGTGGGCTGTGGCGGGACCCGAACGTCCGCACCATCACCGTCAACTCCAGCGACCAGGCGCTGTTCGAGTGGCTGCTGGCCTTCGGCGGGCACGCGGTCACCCACGGCGACAACCCGCTCTTCACCTACCTGATCAACGTCCCGGACGGCGTGAACCTCGCGGTCAATACCTCGATCACGGTGTACGCGGTGGCCTTCGCCCCGCTGACGTACCTGATCGGGCCACCGGCGACGTTCCTGGTGATCCTCACCCTGAACCTGCTCGCCACCGCGCTGGTCTGGTACTGGCTGCTCTCCCGGCACCTGGTGCGCAGCCGCCTGGCCGCCGGGATCGGCGCCCTGTTCATCGCCTACTCCCCCGGCATGGTGTCGCACGCCAACGCGCACCTGAACTGGACCGCCGGTTGGCTGGTGCCGCTGCTGATCTGGCGACTGTTCGCACTGCGCCGCCCGGGGCACTGGCTGCGCGACGGGCTGATCCTCGGCGTGCTGGTCGCGGTGGCCTTCTCGATCGCCGCCGAAGGGCTGTTCTTCACCGCGCTGGCGCTGGGGGTGTTCGTCGCCATCTGGGCGCTGCACCCGGCCAACCGCGTGGAGGCACGCGCCGCGCTGCCCAATTTCCTGCGCGGGCTCGGGGTGACCGCCGTGGTCGCCGGCGTGCTGCTGTCGTACCCGTTGTGGTTGCACTTCGCCGGGCCACAACGGTTCCACGGCACCGGCTTCGACCCGCTGATCCACTCCGAGGACATCGCGGCGTTCGCCGCCTTCCCGCGCCGCTCGCTGGCCGGCGAGGCCGGGTTGGGTACCTCGCTGGCACCGAACCCGACCGAGGAGAACTCGTTCTTCGGCATCCCGCTGCTGGTGCTCACCGTGGTCTGTTTCGTCGCGCTCTGGCGGCGGGCCGACGCGCACCGCCGGGCCACCCTCTGGGCGCTGGGCGTCCTCGCGCTGGTCTTCACGGTGCTCTCCTTCGGGCCGGTCGCCAAGGTCGACGGCCGACGCACCGACCTCCCCATGCCGTTCGACCTGGTCGGACAACTGCCGGTGGTGAACGCCGCGCTACCGGCCCGGCTGGCGCTGGTGGTCGCGCCGGTGATCGGGCTGCTGCTGGCGTACGCCGTCGACCAGTTGCGCGCCGCGCCGCCCCGGTACCGCCCCACGGAGCTGGCCTGGGTGCTGGGTTTCGCGGCGGCCCTGGTGCCGCTGCTGCCCACCCCGCTGCTGACCGACGAGCGGGAGCCGATCCCGCGCTTCATCACCTCCGGCACGTGGCGGGACTACGTCTCACCCGAAGGGGTGCTGACCCCGGTGCCGTTGACCGTGGACATCTACCCGGACGGCCAGCGGTGGCAGGCGTACGCGTTGTCGCACCGGCAGGGCGAGTTCGAGATCCCGGGCGGCTTCTTTCTCGGCCCCGGCGGGCCGGGCGGGCGGGGCCGGATCGGTCCGGTGCCGCGCACCCTGAGCGCGTTGATGGACCAGGCCGGCCGTACCGGGCTGGTCCCCATCGTCACCGACGGAACGATCCGGGAGGTCCAGTCGGACCTGCGGCACTGGCGCATCGAGACGGTGGTGCTTGCCGACGAGGTGCACGGCGCGAAGTTCGAGGTCGACGAGAAGGCGCTGCTGCGTACCGGCACCGCCCTGTTCGGCGAGCCGCAACGGGTCGACGACGTCTGGCTCTGGCGCATCCCGCCGGCCTGACCGAGGCCGGTGAGGCGGCTCACCAGGGAAGATCGCCCCTGGCGGGACTAGGCTGGACGCCGTGACGACGACGACCCCCGGCCTGACGGCCGTCCGCGCCGGCCTGCTCGACTACCAGGCCGCCTGGGACGAGCAGCGGCGCCTGCACGAGTCGGTGGTGGCTGGCGAGAGCGGCGACACCGTGCTGCTGTTGGAGCACCCGAGCGTCTACACCGCGGGCAAGCGCACCGAGCCGTGGGACCGACCCGTGGACGGCACTCCGGTCGTCGACGTGGACCGCGGCGGCAAGATCACCTGGCATGGCCCGGGGCAGCTGGTCGGTTACCCGATCCTGCGCCTGCCCGACCCGGTGGACGTGGTCGCCTACGTGCGCCGGACCGAAGAGCTGCTCATCGACGTGTGCGCCGAGTTCGGGCTGACCGCCGGTCGGGTCGAGGGGCGCAGCGGGGTCTGGGTGCCCGAGGACGACCGGGGGCCGGCCCGCAAGGTGGCTGCCATCGGCATCCGGGTGGCCCGGGGCGTCACCCTGCACGGCTTCTCGATCAACTGCGACTGCGACCTGACGTACTTCGACCGGATCGTGCCGTGCGGCATCCGGGACGCGGGCGTCACCTCGCTCACCGCCGAGCTGGGCCGCCCGGTCGGCGTCGCCGACGTGCTGCCGGTGGTCGAGCGCCGACTCTCCACCCTCGTCACGGTCTGAGACCCGGCCGCGCGCCGGGGTGACCGACGGTCGGCCTACCCTCGGCAGGTGCAGATCGATCTCGTCACCATCGTCGTCAGCGAGTACGACCCGGCCATCGCCTTCTTCACCGGCGTACTCGGCTTCGAGCTGGCCGAGGACTCCCCGTCGCTGACCAACGACGGGCGACCGAAGCGCTGGGTGGTGGTCCGCCCGCCGGGCGGCGGCACCGGGCTGCTGCTGGCCCGCGCCGACGGCGAGCGGCAGGAGGCCGCGGTGGGCGACCAGACCCACGGCCGCGTCGGGTTCTTCCTCCAGGTCGACGACTTCGACGCCACCTACCGCCGGATGGTCGAGGCGCGCGTCGAGTTCGTCAAGCCGCCGCGCACCGAGCCGTACGGCCGGGTCGCCGTCTTCCGCGACATCGCCGGCAACCTGTGGGACCTGCTCGGCCCCGCCTGAGCCCCCGCCGGCCCCCTCCATTCGATCGAGTGGGCCGGCAGGGCGCCCGCCTACGGAGTCAGGCGGTGCAGGTCGCGCGGGAACGCCGTGACCTCCCGGATGTTGGCCGCGCCGACCAGCCGGGCCACGAACCGTTCCAGCCCGATGGCGAAGCCGCCGTGCGGTGGCATGCCGTGCCGGAACGCGTCCAGGTAGCCGACGTACGGCTCGACCGGCTCACCCCGCGCCGCCAACGCCGCCAGGTAGTCGGCGTGCCGGTGCAGCCGCTGCCCACCGGTGACCAGCTCCAGACCCCGAAAGAGCAGGTCGAAACCGTTCGAGTACGCGGGCCGCGCCGGGTCCGGGTGGGTGTAGAAGGGCCGCTTCGCCATCGGGTAACCGGTGACGAAGAGGAAGTCCGACCCGTGTTCGCGTAGGGCCCACTCGCCCAGCGCCCGTTCGTGGGCGGGCGCGAGGTCCGGCTCGTCGGCGGGTGCGCCGGCGATCGTCAGCGCCTCGGTGAAGTGCACCGCCGGGATCTCCGCCGGCACCTGCGGCGGCGTGACGCCGAGCGTCGCCAGAGCGGCGCCGGCCCGCCCGCTCACCGCGTCCAGCATTCCGGCCACTGTGTCGCGCAGCACGCGCATCACGTCCCGGTGGTCGGTGACGAAGCCCAGCTCCGCGTCGAGCGACGTGTACTGCGCGAGGTGCCGGACGGTGTCGTGCGGCTCGGCCCGGAAGACCGGCCCCACCTCGTAGACCCGTTCGAAGACGGCGACCATCAGCTGCTTGTAGAACTGCGGTGACTGGGCCAGGTACGCGGGCCGGCCGAACCAGTCCAGCGCGAACACGTTCGCCCCGCTCTCGGTGCTGGAGCTGACCACCTTCGGCGTGTGGATCTCCACGAAGTCGTGGGTGTCGAGGGCGGCCCGGAAACCGGCCACCGCCGCCGCCGAGATCCGCAGCGCGGCCGACCGGGTGGGGTGCCGTAGCGCGGTGGGCGCGTTGTCCAGCTGGGTGGGCAGGCTCGCGGTGAGCGCCGGCCGGTACAGGTCGAACGGCGGTGGCACGGCGGGCGGCCCGAGGGGACGTACCGTCGGGTCGGTCAGCTCGACCCCGGCGGGCGCCGTGTCGTTCGCGGTGGCCGTCGCGGTGACCTCGACGACCGTCTCTTCGGTGAGCTTCTCCAGCTCGGCGCGGACGGCCGGGTCGGTGACGACCACCTGGGCCAGGCCGGTGGCGTCCCGCACGATCAGGAAGGCCACCGACTTCAGCAGTCGGCGGCGGTGCACCCAGCCGGCGATCCGCACTGTCGTGCCGATCCTGGCGGGCAGGTGCTGGGACAGGGTTCGTTGCATGGCGTACTGCTCCTCGGTCGATCGCCACGCCGTCGCCGCCCTGGGGTGGCGAAGCGTCGCATCAGCCCCAGGGAGGTGTGGGCGAGCGGGAACCTCGCGGTGCCACCACACCTTCGCCCCCGGCCGAAGCGGGGGCCTCGTTCGTCGCCTGATGACCGGGGCCAGCCGGGCGGGCTCTACTGGGCGCGGGTGACCCGCGGCCGTTCTTCCCGCAGCTCGGGAGGGTCTTCGCGCCCCGGCGCCAGACCGCCTCTCAGCACCGGCGGCTCTCTGCGCTGGCGGGTCGGGGGCTACTCGGCTCCGTCGTCGCTGTTGGCGGTGACCGTAGCACCCGAATCCCGCTCGTGTGACGCACATTTTCGACACCCCGGTGTCCGGCGTCACAACGTTTGCGGCGTGACGCCGGTCGCCTGACGCACATAGACACCTGCCGTCCGGCGTAGGCTCATTTTCGTGACGATCGAGCACTCCGCGCCGACGACCGGCCAGGCAGCGCGCACCGCAACGGCGGCCCCCGAGGGGCGGCGTCTGCTGCGGATCGAGGCGCGCAACGCCGAGACGCCGATCGAGCGCAAACCGCCGTGGATCAAGGTCAAGGCCAAGATGGGCCCGGAGTACACCCAGCTGCGCGGGCTCGTCTCGCGCGAAGGGCTGCACACCGTCTGCCAGGAGGCCGGCTGCCCCAACATCTACGAGTGTTGGGAGGACCGGGAGGCCACCTTCCTCATCGGCGGTGACCAGTGCACCCGGCGCTGCGACTTCTGCCAGATCGACACCGGCAAGCCGGCCGAGTTCGACGCCGACGAGCCGCGCCGCGTCGCCGAGTCGGTGGTCTCGATGGGGCTGCGCTACGCCACCATCACCGGTGTCGCCCGTGACGACCTGCCCGACGGCGGCGCCTGGCTGTACGCCGAGACCGTCCGGCAGATCCACGCCCTGCAGCCCGGCTGCGGCGTCGAGCTGCTGATCCCGGACTTCAACGCCGTCCCCGAGCAGTTGGCCGAGGTGTTCAGCTCCCGCCCGGAGGTGCTGGCCCACAACGTGGAGACCGTGCCGCGCATCTTCAAGCGCATCCGGCCCGCGTTCCGCTACGACCGCTCGCTGGACGTGATCCGGCAGGCCCGCGCCGACGGCCTGGTCACCAAGAGCAACCTCATCCTGGGCATGGGCGAGGAGCGGTCCGAGGTCTCGCAGGCGCTGCGCGACCTGCACGAGGCCGGCTGCGAGCTGATCACCATCACGCAGTACCTGCGCCCCTCGCCCCGGCACCACCCGGTGACCCGCTGGGTCAAGCCGGAGGAGTTCGTGGAGCTGCGCGAGGAGGCCGAGGAGATCGGCTTCGCCGGGGTGATGAGCGGGCCGCTGGTGCGTTCGTCGTACCGGGCCGGTCGGCTCTACCAGCAGGCCATCGACGCCCGCGCCGCCGCCTCGGTCGCCACCGCCAGCTGACTCCGCCGCAGCGCCGCACGGGCCGTTCGGCGCCCGGGTGTCATGATCCTGTGATGACCGTCGGCGTACGCGAGCAGCCGCGCGGCGCGGGCTCCCCCCGCCCGCGGCCCGGCGCACGTCCCGGCCTGGTCGGTTGGCTCACCGGGTTGGCCGTGCTCGCCGGGCTGGGCTACCGGCTCTGGCTGCTGGGCCACGCCGCGCCGCCGACGAACAGCGACGAGGCCACCATGGGGCTGGCCGCGCTGCACATCGCCCGGGGTGAGGGCTTCCCGGTCTGGTTCTACGGCCAGCAGTACATGGGCACACTGGAGGCGTACCTCGCCGCACCGGTGTTCGCCCTCGCCGGTGGGCCGTCTCTGCTCGGCCTGCGGTTGCCAACGCTGGCGCTCTACGCGCTGTTCCTGCTGCTGACCTGGCGGTTGACGCTGCGGCTGACCGGGGACCGGTGGTTCGGGCTGCTGATGGTCGCGCTGCTGGCCCTCGGCTCCGACCGGATCATCAAGAACCAGCTGATCGCCGGCGGCGGCTATCCCGAGATGAACGCGGCCGGGGCGGCGCTGGCCCTGCTCGCCGTGGATCTGGCCACCGGCCGACCGGCCGACGCTGGGCGACCCGGGCTGACGGCCGACTCCGGACGACCCGGCTGGCGGCTGGCGCGCTGGGCGACGTGGGGGTTGCTGGCCGGGCTGATGCTCTGGGTCGATCCGCTCGTGTTGCCGTACGTCGCGGCGACCGGCGCGGTCCTCGTCGGGTTCTGCCGCCGGGAGCTGTGGGGTGCCGCCGGGGCGCTGCTCGGGGCGGCGGCCGTGCTGGGTGCGGCCCCGCTGCTGCTGCACAGTCTGCTGACCGGGCGGAACCCGCTGCACGCCGTGCTCGCCGCCAGCGGTGCGAACGCCAGCGCGGGCTGGCCGGACCGGCTGCACGGCGGCCTGGTGCTCGGCCCCGGGCTGGGCCTGGGCTTCTGCGCTCCCGGCCAGTGCGCCACCTGGCAACTGTGGTGGGCGCTCGCCCTGCCGGTGCTGCTGGTCATCGCCGCCGCCGCCGCCTGGCGGGCCCTGCGCACCCCCGACCCCGCCCCTGCCGCTGGCGGCCCCGGCGTGGTGTCACCTCGGGTGGCGGCGGCGGTCCGGTTGGCGCTCGTGCTGGCCGCGGTGGCCACACTCGGCGCGTACACCGTGAGCAGTTCCGCCGGGCTCACCCCGGTGGAGAGTTCCCGCTACCTGTCCTGCCTGCTCATCACCCTGCCGGTGCTGCTCTGGCCGGTGTGGACGGTGGCCCGGCACGGGCTGGGTTCGGTGACGACCAGCCGGCCCGGCATCGGGGCGACGCTAGTCCGGTCGGTCGCGGTGGTGTTGCTCGCCGCCACGCTGGGCACCGCCGCCCACGCCACCTGGCGGGCGGCGGAGACCGTCCCGGCGACCCGGGCCGCCGAGGCCCGGCACACCGAGTTGGTGAGCACCCTGCGCCAGCTCGGCGTACGGCACGTACGCGCCGGCTACTGGACCTGCAACCGGCTCACCTTTGCCAGTGCGGAGCGGGTGGTCTGCGCCGTCGTCGACGACACCCTGCGCCCCGGCTTCGACCGCTACCCCGCGTACCGCCGGGAGGTGGACAGCGCGACCGCACCGGCCTGGGTCGCACCGGCCGGCTCGCCCCTGGCGGAGGTCCTCGACGAGCGGCAACGGGTGACGCCGGGCAGCCTCGACCTGGTCACGATCGAGGGCTGGCGCATCTACCTGCCGCGCTGATCTCGCAGCCTCGGGTGCGCGCCGGCCGCGGCCCGCGTCAACGTGGAGCAGCGGTCTCGGTTGCGCGCCGGAGCGGCGGTCTCGGTGCGCGTCAGCGCGGCCCGGCGGCCTCGGTGAGCAGGCCGAGGCGGTGGGCCAGGGCGGCGGCCTCCACCCGGTTGGTCACGCCCAGCTTCGCGATGATCCGGGAGACGTGCACGCTTGCCGTCTTCGGGGAGATGAACAGCCGCTCGGCGATCCGGCTGTTGCTGTGCCCCTCCGCGACCAACCGCAGCACCTCCCGCTCCCGGGCGGTCAGCAGGGCCGCGCCGGCACCACCCCCGGCCGCACCGCGCAGGCCGACCCGCCGCGCCAGGGTGGCAGCCGCCTCGACCAGCGGCGCCGCGCCCAGCCGCCGGCCGATCTCGGTGGCCTCGGTGACCGCCGCCGCCGTCTCGTCGCGTTCACCGGCCGCGGCGGTCGTCTCGGCCAGCGCCAGCAACGCCCGGCCCAGCGGGTAGGGCTGCCCGTCGGCCCGCCACGCGTCGACCGCCGCACGCCACGCCGGCAGCGCCTGGTCACCGACCGTGAGCAGCGCGGTGACCTGGGCGGCGTGCGCACGGGCCGCCGGGTGCCGCGCCGGCAGGTCGGTGGCGAGCGCCGCCACGGCGGCGGCCAGCTCCCGGTCGCCAACCCGGGCTGCGGTACGCGCGGCGGCGCTGAGCACCGGCCAACCCTCCCGGGGCAGCTGCGGCAGGCTCTCGTCGGCCACCGCGACGCGCGCCGCCCGTACCGCCTCGATCTTGTCGTCCGCGGCCAGCGCCGCCTCGATCGCCAGCTCGTGCAGGGGCAGGCGGTGGTTCGGCCACAGGTACGGCCGACCGAGGAAGGTGAGCGCCCGGTCGACCAGCTCGTCGGCGCCCGGATGGGCGCGGGCCAACCGCAGCCCGGCACCCAGCTGGAGCCAGTGCAGCCCGGTGACACCGGACAGGTCGATCCGGGCGGCCTCCGCGCAGACCGCCTCGGCCTCGTCCCACCGACCCAGCGCGATGAGCGCCTCGGCCCGGTTGGAGAGCAGGTACGCCCCGGTGGAGCGGCTGATCCCCACCCGTCGCGCCTCGGCCACGCCGGCCTCGGCGGCCTGTGCGGACTCGGCGTAGCGGCCCAACTCGCAGAGCATGTCCGACTCGAACACCATGGCGAGCACCAGGGTCGGCGCGTCCCCCGCCGCACGGGCGGCGGCGGCCGCCTGGCCCAGCTCGGCCAGGCCCCCGGTCAGGTCCCGCTCGCCGTGGCAGAGCAGCGCGATCCGCGTCGACAGCAGCGCCACGTTCACCCCGAACGCCTCGGCGTCGGTGGCGGCCTCGGCCGCCACCCGGGCCGCCTTCTGCGGGTCGATCTTGACCAGGTGGGTGGCGATGTCGGCGAGCAGCCGGACCCGCTCCGCGCCGGGCGGGCCACCGGCCGCCAGGCGGTACGCCTCATCCAACTCGCGGCTGCCGTCGCTCTTGCCGAGCAGGGCCATCAGTCGACCCCGCTGGTCCAGCAGGCGGGCGGCGCGCAGCGGCGCGGCGTCGGCGTCCACCTCGGCCAGCCCGGCCCGGGTCAGCGTGATGGCCCGACTGAAGTCGCCGGCGGTGACCGCGGCGTCCAGGGTCTGCTCCAGCAACGCCAGGTGGTCCATGCCGAGCAGGTCGGCGGCGTCCGGCACCAGCTCCCACAACTCCAGCGCCCGCTCCAGCAGTCGGCGCTGCTCGGCGTACGCGTACCGGTCGGCGGCCGCGCCCGCGGCGGCTCGCGCGGCGACGAGGGCACGCGGGTGGTCGTGCGCCGCGTACCAGTGGTGGGCGATCTCGGCCGGCGCCCGGCCGGCGGCGACCAGGTGCGGCTGGGCCTCGATGGCGGCGGCGAAGCGGGCGTGCAGCCGGGCGTGCTCACCGGGCAGCAGCTCGTCGTGCACCGCCTCGCGCACCAACGCGTGTCGGAACTCGTAGTCCCCGTCCCGGTCGGCCACCACCAACTGGGCGGCGACGGCGGCGCGCAACGCGTCCTCCAGCTCGGCCTCGGGCAGCCCGGCGACCTCGGCGAGCAGGTCATGGGCGAAACGGGTGCCGCCGGCGGCGGCAATCCGCAACACCCGCTGGGTTGGCTCGGGGAGCCGGTCCACCCGCGCCAGCAGCAGGTCACGCAGCGTCTCGGGGAGCGCCGCGCAGCCGATCGGGTCACCGGCGACGGTCAACTCCTCGATGAAGAAGGGGTTGCCCTGGGTGCGGTCGTGGACATCGTCGACGGCACGGGCGAGCGGCTCGGCACCGAGCAGGTCGGCGAGGATCGCGGCGGTGCCGTCGCGGTCCAGGCGGCCCAGCTCGACCCGCTCCACCCCACGGGCCCGATCCAGCTCGGCGAGGAACGGGCGCAGTGGGTGCCCGCGCTGCAACTCGTCCGTACGGTAGGTGCAGACCAGCAGCAGCCGGCCCGGCCTCGCCGCCCGGACCAGGAAGCCGATGAGGTCGCGGGTGGAGCGGTCGGCCCAGTGCAGGTCCTCGATGATCAGGACCAGCGGGCGAGCGTCGGCCAGCCGCTGGAACAGCTCGGCGACCAGGTCGAACAGGTAACCGCGCGGGGCGTCGCTGAGGGGGACGACACGCGGCGCGGCCAGCGTCGCGGAGGCGCGGCCCAGCTCCGGCAGGAGCGGAGCGAACTCCGCCTCGTAGCCGGCGAAGACCTCGGGGCCGTCGGCGCGGAGCACCGCGCGCAACGCGGCGGCGAACGGGGCGAACGGCAGACCCGCCTCGCCCAGCTCCAGGCACTGGCCGACGAGCACCCGCGCCGCGCCCTCGGTGGCCCAACCGGCGAACTCCTCCAGCAGCCGGGTCTTACCCACACCCGCCTCACCGCCGACCAGCACGGTGGTCGGCTCCCCGGCCCGCGCCCGGCCCAGCGCCTCGCGCAGTGCCGCGGTCTCGCGGTGACGCCCGACGAGGACGGAACTGGCGGCGCGTACGGTCACGTGTTCGAGCATGCCATGGCGACCCGCGCCGCCCACCCCGCCGACCGGCCGGCGGCCGGGCGACGGGGTCGAATCGGGTCGAGCCGCCACCCCGGCCGGCGCCGCGAACGTGGCAGCCACGCTGGGCGCGGTGGACGTGGCAGCCGCGCTCGACGCCGCGACCGTGGCAGCCACGCTCGGCGCCGCGACCGTGGCAGCCGCGCTGGGCGCGGTCACCGGCGGGCGTCGCTGGTGCGAGCGGCCTGCCTGCGCCGGCCCAACCACCCGCGGCTGACGGGACGCGACAGCGACCGGGCGAGCCGGTCCGCGGCCGCGTCGGCGCGCAGCTCGGCGGCGTGGGTACGGTGCAGGGTGAGCAGGAAATCTGCGTCGTTGCCGAACATGTCGGGCTCCTTCGTGGCGTCGTCGTCTTCTGCTGACGACTCTTCGCGCGAAGGCCCCACCCCGGCATGGGCACGGCGCCTCATCTTCCCCGCCCGCAGCCTCCTTACCCGGCCGGTCCGGGCGGGTAAGGCGACGTAAGGTACTCAGCTGCCCCGGCACCCGGACGCGGATCAACCGGGCCGGCGGCGACCACTAGACTCTGCGACATGGCAAAGCCCCAGGAGAAGGTCTCGTTCGGCCAGCGGCTGAAGCAGATCGGGATGGTGTTCCAGTTCACCGCCAAGCAGGACCGGTGGTTCGCGCCGTTGGTCGCCGCGGCGGTGCTGCTCCCGCTCGCGCTCACCGTGGTCGCGGTCATCCTCTGGGGCTGGATCTGGCTGCCGATCGGCATCCTGTTCATCCTGCTCGCGGTGCTGATCGTGCTCAACCTGCGGTCCAACAAGGCGATGATGAACGCCGCCGAGGGGCAACCCGGCGCGGCGGCGCAGATCATGGAGAACATGCGCGGCGACTGGCGGGTGACCCCGGCGGTCAGCTCGACCACCCAGATGGACATGGTTCACCTGGTGATCGGCCGCCCGGGCGTGATCCTGCTGGCCGAGGGGAACCCGCAGCGGGTGCGCGGCCTGCTCGGCCAGGAGAAGCGGCGGCTGTCCAAGGTGATCGGCTCCGCTCCCCTGCACGACTACGTGATCGGGCAGGAGGAGGGCGAGCTGCCGATCCGCAAGCTCCGGACGACGCTGCTACGCCTGCCCCGCGCCCTCTCCGGCAAGGACGTCAACTCGCTGGACAAGCGACTCAAGGCGCTCACCGCCCGGCCGCAGATGCCCAAGGGCGCGATCCCGAAGAACATGCGGCCGCCAGGCGCCTTCCGCCAGTCGCGGGGCCGCTGACCCCAGGTGTACGCGTGAAAGAGCCGGACCCGCACGGGTCCGGCTCTTTCGCGTACACCCTCATGCCGCCTGCCCCCGACGCGCCGCCCGCCCCGGCCGCAGGCCCCGGCCCGTGGTCCCCGGCCCCGCCAGGTCCCACTCACCGCCTCGCCGCCGCGCTGGCGGCCATGATCGTGCTCGATCCTGGATGTAGTTGCCTCGTGCGCGGTGGATGCCACTACATCCTGGATCGAGTGCGATCTTGCCGGTCGCCGGTCGCCGGTCGCCGGTCGCGGGTCGCGCGGTCGCGCGGTCGCGGGGCCCCGGGTCGGCCTTGATGGGTCGGCTCAGGCGCGGGGGGCGTCGACGACGACCGAGTCGGCGAGTCGGTCGTGCAGGCCGCGCCGGTGCTCGTCCATGATCAGCGCGGGGACGATCAGGGCCAGCAGCAGGCCACGGATCAGCCCTCGGAGCACGCCGATCCGGCCGCCGTCGTGCCAGTTCACGCAGCGGATCTTGGTTATGTACATGCCCGGCGTCTGGGCGAACAGGCCGAGGAAGATGCCGTAGACCAGCACCAGCACCAGCACCGGCGCCCAGCCGTCGCGTACCGGGTCGGCGAAGAAGTTGGACACCAGCAGGCAGAGCACCCAGTCGATGATCAGCGCACCGAACCGCCGACCGAGGGTCGGCGCGGTGAAGGTGGGGTCGGTGGCCGGCGCTGCCGGGAGGTGCGGATTGGTCACAGCGGTCAAGGGTATCCGCGCCGGGATGAGGGCCGGCCGGGTGCCACCGCCGCTGCGTGCCGATTCAGGCCAAAGGCATCAGATGTCATTACACTGGCACAGTCGGTACGGCGTTCCTGGCGGGCCGGAGGCGTGGACAGGGGTGTCGCTGACGCTCCGCGAGGGACGTAACACGGCAGAAACAACGGAGACACGGCCGGGCAACCCCCCGGCCCTAGCGTCGCCAGAAGCCTAGCCACCCCGTGGACGTGCCAGGAGGATGTGTGTTCGCCAATCCCGAGGAACTGCTGCGATACCTCAAGAACGAGGACGTGAAGTTCGTCGACGTTCGTTTCTGTGACCTGCCCGGCGTGATGCAGCACTTCAACCTGCCGGTCGAGTCCGTCAACGACGACCTCTTCACCGACGGCCTCGCGTTCGACGGCTCGTCGATCCGCGGTTTCCAGGCGATCCACGAGTCGGACATGCTCCTGCTCCCGGATGTCGCCACCGCGTTCATCGACCCGTTCCGCGCGCAGAAGACTCTCGCGCTCAACTTCTTCATCCACGACCCGTTCACCCGCGAGGCCTACAGCCGCGACCCGCGCAACGTGGCGAAGAAGGCCGAGGCCTACCTCGCGGCCAGCGGCATCGCCGACACCGCCTACTTCGGCGCCGAGGCGGAGTTCTACATCTTCGACTCGATCCGCCACGAAACCTCGGCGCACCAGTCGTTCTACTACATCGACTCGATCGAGGGCGCCTGGAACACCGGCCGCGAAGAGCCGGGCGGCAACCGCGGCTACAAGACCGCCTACAAGGGCGGCTACTTCCCCGTCCCGCCGGTGGACCACTACGCCGACCTGCGCGACTCGATCGTGCGCCGCCTCGTCGACACCGGCTTCAACGTGGAGCGCTCGCACCACGAGGTGGGCACCGCCGGCCAGTCCGAGATCAACTACCGGTTCTCCACCCTGCTGCACGCCGGTGACCAGCTCCAGCTCTTCAAGTACATCGTGAAGAACGAGGCCTGGGCCAACGGCAAGACCGCGACCTTCATGCCCAAGCCGCTCTTCGGCGACAACGGCTCCGGCATGCACACCCACCAGAGCCTCTGGCTCAACGGTGAGCCACTGTTCTACGACGAGACCGGCTACGCCGGCCTGTCCGACATGGCCCGCTGGTACATCGGCGGTCTGCTGCACCACGCCCCGTCGCTGCTGGCCTTCACCAACCCGACGGTCAACTCGTACCGCCGCCTGGTGCCGGGCTTCGAGGCGCCGGTCAACCTGGTCTACTCCCAGCGCAACCGCTCCGCCTGCACCCGCATCCCGGTGACCGGCGCGAACCCGAAGGCCAAGCGCGTCGAGTTCCGCGTCCCGGACCCGTCGGCCAACGTCTACCTGGCCTTCTCGGCCATGATGATGGCCGGCCTCGACGGCATCAAGAGCAAGATCGAGCCGCCGACGCCGATCGACAAGGACCTCTACGACCTCCCGCCGGAGGAGTGGGGCGACGTCAAGCAGGTGCCGGGCTCGCTGCCGGCCGTGCTCGACTCGCTCGAGGCCGACCACGACTACCTGCTCGACGGCGGCGTCTTCACCCCCGACCTGATCTCCACCTGGGTCGACTGGAAGCGCGCCAACGAGGTCGACCCGGTGCGTCTGCGCCCGACCCCGCACGAGTTCGCCATGTACTACGACTGCTGAGCAGTCACTGCACCACCGGCTCGGGCCGGCTTCGCGTTCGCGGAGCCGGCCCGACCCGTTTCCCCCTTTCGACACCCTCTCCAGCGACGCGGATCTTGGCGCGAAGTGCGGCGGGGGCAATGGGGCGGGAGGTGTGGCAAGGCTCAGGGTGTGAGGACGCGGGGCGCAACTCCAGGGATGTTGCTGCCTCCGACGCCCGGGAGGCAGCAGTTTCCCTGCAGTTGCGCGGATCTTGGGTCTGACCTCGGCCAAGATCGTGCTCAATCCTGGATCAAGGGGCCTCGAACGCGCCGACAGGCCACTAGTTCCACGTTCGAGCGCGATCTTGAGCACCGACCTCGGTGATCATGAGGTTAGCCAGGAGTTATGTCCGGTTCATCCCCGCCAACTCCATGATCAACGGGGTTGGTCGTTCCTGGGGTCACTGCGCGCGGCCGGGGTGGGGGACGGGCGGCGCAGGGTGCGTACGAGGACGGTCAGGAGCAGGGCGGTCATCGCCAGGGCGCCGGGTGCCTTGGTGACACGGGCCAGGTTGGTGCCGTCGGGCAGGGCGAGGAAGGCCGCCGCCGCAGCGGGCAACACGAACCACGTCGTACCGGCGGCGGTGAGCGCGAGCAGCGCCAGCGGCCAGGTCGCGTACCAGGGGTGGAAGACCGGGGACAGGACGACGGTGGCGACCAGCGCTAACGCCGCACCGTGCAGCGGCACCCGGGACCGCGCCACCCAAGGACCCACTCCATCAGGACACGCTCCCTCGGGAGACGCAACCTCGTTCAGGCTGCGCAGGGTCCGCCAGGCGCGCCACCAGAGCGCCGCCAGCACCCCGACGAGCAGTACCAGCGCGACCGCCCGGACGACCGGCACCGCCTGTGGGTCCTGGCCGACCAGCGCGCCCGCGTAGTCGATCACGAAGCCCACGGCGGTGGGTGGTGACGTCCACTGCTCCGAGTCGCCACTGTGGGTCAGCCCGCCCACCCAGCCGAAGCCGAGGCCGGACGCCGCCGAGGTGACCAGCAGCGCGGCGAGTAGCCCTCCGGCCAGCCAACCACCGTGGCGCAGCAACGCCCGGACGGTGTACCGGCCGGGCATCCCGGCCAGCACGGCGAACGGCACCACCACCACGGCGCTGGCCTTCACCGTGACCGCCAGCCCGAGCAGCGCACCGGCCAGCAGCAACGCCGCCGGCCGACCCGGCCGGCGGACCGCGATCAGCAGCCCACACAGCAGCAGGCCCAGCATCACTGCGTCGTTGTGCGCCCCGGCCACCAGGTGTACGCCGACCAGTGGACCGGCCAGCGCCAACCAGGCGGCCCGCCGGGTGGGTACTCCGGCCGCCCGAGCCAGACCGGGCAGGCAGAGTGCGGCCACCAGCAGCCCGGCCACGGCGATCACGCGCAGCGCCACGATGGTGCCGGTGAGCCCACCACCGACGCCGACCGCGAGCGCCGCGAGCAGGACGAACACCGGCCCGTACGGTGCCGGGGTGTCCCGCCAGATCGGGGCCACCGTGTCCAGCCAGGGGCAGCCCGCCGCCGCCACCCCCACGGTGTACGGGTCGACGCCGTGCGCGTACGTCCAGCCCTGGCAGGCGTACGAGTAGACGTCCCGGCTGCCCAGCGGCGGCGCGACCAGCAGCGGTAGTGCCCACAGCCCGGCGGTGACGTACGCCCAACGGGTCGACGGCGGGCCACCGCGCAGCGACCACCACGCCCCGACCAGCAGGATGGTGCCGATCAGCCAGCAGGTCAGCGTCGCCGGGCCGTCCGGGGCTCGCCAGATCGACGCGGGTGTCGCGCCCAGCGGGGCGTCGGGCAGCGCCCCGCCGAGGTATCCGGCCACGGCGAGCAGGACCGCACCGGCCAGGCCCACGTACCGGGCACCCGATGCCGCCAACGACACAGGCGGCGGCGGAACAGGCGCGCCGGGAGCGGTCACCGGCGCACCTTCCCTCAGTCGGCGGCGACCGGCTGACGGGCCGCCCGAGCCGACCGTACCAACCGGATGACCAGCACGATCACCAACAGCGTCATCAGCGGCGCCCCGACCGTCTTGGTGTAGCGGGGCAGCCCGGTGCCGTCGGGCAGCACCAGGAAGGACGCGACCAGGGCGACCACGGTGAACCATCGGGTCCGTTGGGCGGTGGCCGCCAGCACGAACAGTGGCCAGGTCCAGTACCAGGGGTGCACCACGGGGGCGAGCGCGACGGTGAGGGCGAGCGCGAGGCCGGCGTGGTACAGCGGGTCGCGGGTGCGCGCCCGCCACCAGAGCCAGACGAGCAGGACGGCCAGGAGTACGACGGCGATCCCGCGGGTGACCGGCAGCGCGTCGATGTGAGCGCCGAACAGCGCCGCGACGTACCCGATCGTCTGCCCGACGGCGGTCGGCGGGGAGGTCCAGGCGATGGCGGCGCCGCCCTGGGACAGCCCGCCGACCCAACCGAAGTCCAGCCCACCGGCGATGGTCACGCCGACCACTGTGGCTGCCGCGCCGCCGACCACCCAGCCGCCGTCGCGGATCAGCGTGCGGATCCGGTACGGCCCGGCGGTGGCCGCCAGCGCGGCGAACGGCACCACCACCACGGCGGTCACCTTGATCGCCACCGCGACTCCGAGGAGCAGCCCGCCGACCAGCAGCATTCCGCGCCGGCCCGGGTGCGCGGCCACCACGGCGAGCCCACCGACAAGCGCGGCGAGCATCAGGACGTCGTTGTGGGGACCACCGACCAGGTGCGCGGCGACCAGCGGGGAACCCAACGCCAGCCACACCGCCCGCTTCGCCGGCACACCGGCCCGGCGGGCCAGCGCCGGTAGGGCCCATGCGGTGAGCAGCACGCCGACCAGCGACAGCGCGCGGAACAGCACGATGCTGGCGGTCAGCGAACCGGTGGCCTTCACCACGGCGCCCGCGATGAGTACGAACAGCGGCCCGTACGGCGCCGGGGTGTCCCGCCAGATCACCGAGACCGTGTCCAGCCAGGGGCAGGGCAGCGCGGAGACGCCCTGCTCGTACGGGCTGATGCCGCCGACGAAGCTGGCGCCCTGGCAGGCGTACGCGTACACGTCCCGGCTGCCGAAGGGCGGTGCGACCAGCAACGGCAGCAGCCAGAGCCCGACGGTGAGCAGGGCCCACCGCGTCGACGGTCCCCCGTCGCGCAGTGCCCACCAGGCGTACGCCATCAGGCCGGTGCCGACCAGCCAGGCGGCGAGGATCAGCGGGCCGTTGGGCCCCTGCCAGATGCTGACCGGGGTGCTGCGCAGGGGGCCGCTGGGGAACGCGCCGCCGAGGAACGCGGAGAGCGCGAGCAGCATCGAGCCGGCCAGGCCGGTCCAGCGCGCGAGGTGGGAAGGCACGCCGGACATGCTGCCAGCATCATGACGGGGTCCCGACGGCAGGCACGGGTCAGCAGTGGCGCGCCGGTGCCAGCCCGCTCGAGATCGAGTAGTCGCCGGCGGCGTGGACCCGCACCTCGGTCCACCCGTCCGCGCCCGGCCGCAGGCAGCCGTCCGCGCCGCTCAACGTGAGCCAGCGCGACCAGCGCACCCGGACCGGCACGTCCCCGGGCGTGGCGGTCAGCCGGACCGCACCGCGGTCGGCGGTGACGAGTCGACCCGGGGTGCCGACCAGTGGGGTCGGGTCGACCACGGCGTACATCCGCCAGGTCGGGTCGCGCCAGACCTCCCGCAGGTACGGCAGGCCGGCGCGGATCAGCGCGGCCTCGTCGCGGCCCCACCGGTCGGCGGGTGCGTCCGGGGCGAGCACCACGTAGCTCACCGCCTCGTGCCGTAGCCACTGCTCGTACGTCTGCGCGCTCAGGCTGCCGTCGTAGAACAGCGCGTTGCGGTCGCTGTCGACCTGGCGTTCCCAGCCCCGGGCCAGTGGCACGGTCGGCGGCACGTACGCGGACTCCCAGTGGTCCCGCAGCGGCACCACCTCGACCCGCCCGGCCGGCTGCCGCCTGTCGAGTTCGGCGACGAGCGGTTGGTAGAAGCTCTCGGCGCTCTCCGGGGCGCCGGCCCGGGTCACGTCGCTCACCATCACCGGCGACTGCCACCACACGGTCGCGGCGAGCAGCGCGGCCAGCCACGGCCCCGGCAACGCGGCGTACCCGGCCAGCACGGGCAGGGCGAACAGCATCGGCAGTCGTAGCGCGTTGGACCCGATCGGGCTGGGCAGGTAGTACGCCCCGACCAGCAGCAGCACGGTGAGCACCGCGCCGACGCGCAACACCCGGCGGCGGCGCGGCAGCACGACCGCCACCAGCACCGCCAGCGCGACGTTGATGCGCATCGACTCGGCCGAGTACGGCTGGGTGCCGCCGTTGCCGAAGACGAACGCCATCGGGGCGAGCGTGACGGCGGGCGCCACCGCCAGGACGAACCCCTCGGCCAGTGGTCGCTCGGCTCGTAAGCCTCCGGGCAGCGGTCGACCCGGCCCGTCACCGGTACGCAGGGCGGCCAGCAGCAACGCCGCGCCGGCCAGCCCGGTGAACAGGCCGGCGACCGGGCTGGCCGCCGTCGCCAGGGCGGCGCAGCCGGCGGCGAGCGTCAACCGGAGCGAGCGCGGTGGGCGTTCCGCGCTGACCGCGCAGAGCGCCAGCAGCCCGAACGCCAGCCCGACCGCGAAGGTGATCCGACCGCTCGCCAGGTTGCCGACCAGCACCACCGCGCCGAGGACACCGGCCAGCAGCGGCCGGCGGGCCCGGTTGCGGGTGAACAGCCAACCCAGCGCGGCCGCGCCGACCACGGCGGCGACCGCCCCCAGCGGACGCACCCCGATCAGCTCGCCCAACCGGGCGGTGAAGAGGCTGTAGCCGTACTGGTTGACGCCGCCGTACCAGCCGAAGTCGACAGGCCTGGCCCCGTACCGCTCGGTGAAGCCGGCACGGGCCACCTGGGCGGCGAGGTCGGTGCCCATCGGCGGCGCGAGGAGGAACGCGGCGGCGAGCACCACGGCGGCCCCGGTCGCCGCCGCCCAGCCGGTGCTCGCGATGCGCGGCCCGACCGGGCGCGGCGACGCGTCAGGCATCGAGGACCCGTTCGGCTGCGGCGCGGGAGCGGCGGCCGGTGCGCAGGTACTCGTCGAGGAACTCCCCCGGGTCGTCGCGGCCGAGCAGCCGGGCCACCCCGGCCAACTCCACCCCGTGCCGGGGCAGTTGGTCGCCGGCCCGGCCCCGGACCAGCATCAACGCGTTGCGGACCTGCGCGGCCAGAGCCCAACCGGCGGCCATCTCCGCGGCGTCCGCCGGGTCGATCAGGCCGGCCCGCTCGGCCGCCGCGAGGGCGTCGAGGGTACGCGTGCCGCGCAGCTCCGGGATCGCGCCGGCGTGCCGGAGCTGGACGAGTTGCACCGCCCACTCCACGTCGGCGAGCCCACCGCGACCCAGCTTGGTGTGGGTGGCCGGGTCGGCGCCACGGGGCAGCCGTTCGGTCTCCACCCGGGCCTTGATCCGCCGGATCTCGACGACCTGCTCGCGGGTCAGCCCGTCGGCCGGGTAGCGCACCGGCTCGATCATCGCCTCGAACTCGGCGCCCAGGGCGGCGTCACCGCAGACGAACCGGGCGCGCAGCAGTGCCTGCGCCTCCCACACCCGGGACCAGCGGGCGTAGTACTGCGCGTACGCGGCGAGGCTGCGTACCAGCGGACCCTGGCGGCCCTCGGGTCGCAGGTCGGCGTCGACGCCCAGCGGCGGGTCGGGGGCGGGTACGCCGAGCAGTCGGCGCAGTTCCTCGGCGACGGCGTGTGCGGCGGCGCTGGCGGCGCTCTCGCTGGTGCCCGGCGGCGGGTCGTAGACGAAGAGCACGTCGGCGTCGGAGAGGTAGTTCGACTCGTACCCGCCGAGCCGGCCCATGCCGATCACGGCGAACCGCAGCCCTTCCGGTGCCGGTTGGCTGGCCTGGGCGGCCCGCAGAGCGGCGGCCAGGGTGGCGTCGGTGACGTCGGCGAGCGCCGTACCGACCTCGGTGATGTCGGACAGCCCACGGGCGGGCCGGTTCACGCCGTCCGCCCGGGTGGGGCTGGGTGCGAGCGCGCCCGCCCGGCAGAGCACGTCGGCGCAGGCCACCCGGACCAACTCCCGACGGCGCAGCGCGCGGACCGCGCTGGTGGCCTCGACCGGGTCGGTGTGCCGGGCCGCCGCCGCCAGGAACCCCTCCCGCAGCACCTCGGGCGCGCGTGGCGCCAGCTCGTTCTCCTCGGCCAGCAGCCGCAACGCCTCCGGGTCGCGGGCGAGTAGGTCGGCGACGTACCGGGACAGGGCGAGGACCCGGGCCAGCCGCCGGGCGACCGGGCCGCCGTCGCGCAGCAACCGCAGATACCAGGGGGTGCTGCCCAGCTTGTCGGAGACCTTGCGGTAGTTGAGCAGCCCCCGGTCCGGCTCGGGCGCGTCGGCGAACTCGCTGAGCAGCACCGGCAGCAACGTGCGCTGGATGGCCGCCGTGCGGCTCACCCCGCCGGTGAGCGCCTGGAGGTGGCGCAACGCCCCGGCCGGGTCGGCGAACCCGAGGATCTCCAGGCGGTTCCTGGCCGCCTCCGGGGTGAGCCGCAGCCCGTCGGCCGGCACCCGGGCCACCGACTCCAGCAGCGGCCGGTAGAGCAGTTTGGCGTGCAGTCGGCGTACCTCGGTGGCGTGGGTGACCCACTCGGCCCGGAAGCTCTCCACGGCGCTGCGCCCCGGCGCGGCCGTGAAACCCAGTGCGGCTGCGAGCCAGCGCAGCGCGCCCGGCTCGGCGGGCACGGTGTGCGTACGACGCAGGCCCTGGAGTTGCAGCCGGTGCTCGACGCTGCGCAGGAAACGGTAGCCGCGCAACAGGGCCTCGCCGTCGGCCCGCCCGACGTAGCCGCCGGCGACGAGCGCGCGCAACGCCGGGATGGTGCCGGGCGGGCGCAGCGTCTCGTCGCCGCGACCGTGCACGAGTTGCAGCAACTGGACGGCGAACTCGATGTCGCGCAGCCCGCCCGGGCCGCGCTTGATCTCGCGTTCCAGCTCCTTGGGCGGGATGTGGTCGATGATCCGGCGGCGCATGGCGCGGACGTCCTCGACCGCCTCGGGCCGTTCGGCCGCCCGCCAGACCAGCGGCGCGAGCTGGTCGATCCACTCCTGGGCCAGCGGCAGGTCCCCGGCGGCCGGGCGGGCCTTGAGCAGCGCCTGGAACTCCCAGGTGCGCGCCCACCGCCGGTAGTAGGCCAGGTGACTGGCGAGGGTCCGCACCAGCGGGCCCCGGCTGCCCTCGGGGCGCAGCGCGGCGTCCACCGGCCAGGCGACCAACCCGCAGATGGAGATCAGTCGGGTCGCCACCTGGGTCGCGGCGGACAGGTCGGCGTCCTCGGCGGCCACGAAGATGACGTCCACGTCGGAGACGTAGTTCAGTTCACCGCCACCGCACTTGCCCATCGCCACGACAGCCAGCCGGGGCCGCTCGGTGCCCTCCGCCAACTCCGCGACCGCGATCTCGTACGCGGCGGAGAGCGTCGCGTCGGCCAGCGCCGAGAGCGCGGCCATGGTCTGCTCCAGGCCGCGACCGCCGGTCAGATCGGCCGCCGCGATCCGCAACAACGCCAGGCGGTACGCGGCCCGCAACGCCGCCACCGGGTTGCCGCCGTCGGTCGGCTCCAGCCGTCCCTCGGCAGTCGGGGCGAGCCCGTCCGGGGCGGTCCGCAGTGCCTGGTAGTGCTCGGGGTGGGCCACCAGATGGTCGCCGAGCGCCGACGAGGCGCCGAGCACCGCGATCAGCCGCCGCCGCAGCCCGGGATCCTTGTGCAGGTCCGCGAGCAGCGGCGATTCCGCGGTCCGGCTCCCGGCGCTGCCTTCGGTGGTGCGGCCTTCGGCCTCGACGATGCGGTGCAGCTGGCGCAGCGCCAGGTCCGGGTCGGCGGCCCGGGACAGCGCGGCGAGCAGCTCCGCGGCGGCCTCGTCGACCGGCTCCTGCTCGACCGGCCGCCACAGCCGCAGCCCCTCCGGGCCGAGCAGGTCCGCGGCGCGTGCGCCGCCATCGCCTTCGGCGGTGCCGAAGCCGTACCGGGCGAGCCGGCCCGGTGCCCTGGTCGGCCGGCTCATCAGTGCCCGAGCAGCGGCAGGCCGCGCCGCGTCGTGCTGTCGTCCAGCTCCCCGAGGGCCAGCGCGGCGAACCGGGCGGCGAACGGTTGCCAGACCTCCTCGACGTCGGCCAGCACCGAGGCGCAGGCCGCGACCACCAGCTCCGGGTCGTAGCCCAGCTCGGCGAGTTGGGTCGAGTCGGTGGCCCAGTCGGCGATCATCGCGGCGTCGCACTCGATGTGGAACTGCAACCCCCACGCCCGGTCACCGAGGCGGAACGCCTGATGCGGGTAGCGGGTGGACGCGGCCAGCAGTGTCGCGCCCCGGGGCAGCTCGGTAATCTCGTCGGCGTGCCACTGGAGCACGTCCGGGATCAACGGCACGTACCGGAACAACGGGTCGTTCTCGGCGGCGTCACGCCGGCCGACCACACCGGGGCCGATCTCCGGCCCGGACGGGCTGCGCTCCACCAAACCGGCGTGCGCGGTGGCGAGCAGCTGCGCGCCCAGGCAGACCGCCAGGGTCGGCACCCGGTACCGGACCGCCTTGCGCAGCAGGCCCTCGACGGCGGGGAACCACTGTGCGCCGGGCGAGCCGTCCGGCAACGGGTACGCCTGTTGGTCGCCGCCGAGCACCACCAGCGCCGCGTACCCCTCCAGGTCGGCGGGGAGCTCGTCGCCGGCGTGCGGGCGCACCACCCACAACTCCAGCCCAGCCTCGGTCAGCCACTCACCCAGCCGGCGCGCGTCGTCCGTCGGGTCGTTCTCGATCACCAGCGCGGTTGCCACCCGTCGAGGCTAGCCGGTACGCCACACGGCACCACGCCCCGGCACGGGCGCGCGGCCTCCCGCCGCCCGTGCGCGGGTCCGGGCCACGGCGGGGTGGTTAGGCTCTGCGGTTGTGATCAGCGAGGACACCGCCGCCGTACGCCCGCCCGTGCTGCGCCCGGGTGACACGGTGCTGCTGGTGTCGCCGTCCGGGCCGACCTCGCCGGAGCGGGTGGCCCGGGGCATGGAGCTGCTCACCGGCTGGGGCCTGCGCCCGGTGCCGGCACCGAACGCGTACGCCCGCCACGGCTACCTCGCCGGCACCGACGACAGGCGCGCCGCCGACCTGAACGCGGCCTTCGCCGACCCTGACGTGCGCGGGGTGATCTGCACTCGGGGCGGGTACGGCGCCCAGCGGATCGTGGACGCCATCGACATGGCCGCCGTCCGCCGCGATCCGAAGGTGGTGGCCGGGTTCTCGGACATCACCGCGTTGCAGTTCGCACTGTGGCGGGGCGCCCGCCTGGCCGGGGTGCACGGCCCCGGGGCGGCCTGGCGCGACGAACGGACGCCGCTGCGCTCCGCCGAGTCCCTACACGCGGCGCTGATGACGACCGAACCGGTGTCGGTCACCGCGGTTCCCACCGAGGAGACCTTCGGCGTACGCGTCCCCGGGCGCGCCACCGGCACCCTGCTCGGCGGCAACCTGTGCATGATCGCCGCGTCGATCGGCACCCCGGACCTACCCGACCTGACCGGTGCGGTGCTGTTGATCGAGGACGTGCAGGAACCCCCGTACAAGGTCGACCGGATGCTCACGCACCTGCGCCGGGCCGGCGCGCTGGACGGACTGGCCGGGGTGGCGGTCGGGCAGTTCACCGACTGCGGCGACGGCTGGGACACCACAATCGTCGACGTCCTCACCGAACGCCTCGGCGACCTTGGCGTACCGGTCCTCGGCGGCCTCCCCATCGGCCACGGCCCCAACCAGCTCACAGTCCCGGTCGGCACAACCGCCACCCTCGACACCACCACCGCCACCCTCACCGCAACCCCCGCAGTCCAGTAACCCCGGCGCCCCCTCCCGGCCCCCTCCCCGACCTCCCCGCCCGGCCCGGTGATCAAGATGTTTGCGTCACCTTCGGGGCGGATCCTGACGCAAATCTCTTGATCAACCAGGGTCGGGGTGGGGCCGGAGGTGGGGTGGGGTTGGGGTTGGGTGGGCTTGGTGGGATGGCGGTTAGGTGGGTGGGGGCAGGTGGGCTATTGCGCCGATTTCCAGGGCGGCCCAGATGCCGGTGGGGGTGCGGGTGATGCCGTGCGGTTCGGCGTTGGGGGTGGGTAGGGCGTAGCCGTCGATCCGTCCGGTGGGATCGATGTGGCCGATCCGGTTGGCTCCCCACTCGGTGAACCACGCGCCGCCGTCCGCGTCGGCGACGATGGCGTGCGGTCGGGCCGCTCGGTCCGGCAGCGGAAACTCGACGATCTCGCCATCCGGGTCGATCCGACCGAGCTGACCGGCTGCGATCCCCACGAACCAGATGGCGCCGTCGTCGCCGAGGGCGATGCCGACCGGGCCTGCCTTCGCGGTGGGCAACGGGTGCAGCGTCACCGTGCCGTCGAGGCCGATCCGGCCGATCGCGTTCGCCTGGTTGAGGGTGAACCAGAGAGCCTGGTCCGCGCCAGCAGTGATCATCGAGGCGAATCCGCCGGTCACCGGCAGCGGGAACGCGGTGTGCGTGCCGTCGGTCTCCACCCGGCCGATCGTGTCGGAGGTCATTCCGGCGTACCAGAGCGCTCCATCCGGCCCGGCCGTGATGCCGCCCGGCCCGGTGCCAGCCGGCAGGGCGATGGCGCGCTGCTCGCCGTCGACCGTGATCCGACCGATCCGGTCGTCTCCCGAGCGGGTGAACCAGAGCGCCCCGTCCGGCCCGGCCGTGATGATCAAAGGGCGACCGCCCGCCGGGTCCAGCGGGTAGGTCCGGACCGCGCCGTCGGGAGACAGACGGGCGATCCCGCCGGCATGGGCCAGCGTCAGCCACAGCGCGCCGTCCGGGCCAGGCGTAATGCCGTACGGCCCCGCGCCCGGCTCGGCGAGTGGAATCTCCCGAATCTCGACGGTCATTCCGCGGTGTCCTTCCGTCGGTGGATCGTCCACCCTGACCGCTCGGCCAGCGACGACACAACCGATTTCACTGACCGCCGGCCTCGATTATCAGCTCGCTGACAGGGTCGCCATGGCTTCCGCCCAGACTCTTCGATCACTGTCGGTGACGACAGCGCAGGATGACCGAACCTCTGGAGGACAGCATGTCCCGCACCATCCGTAGGAAGCACCTGCTGGCCGGCCTGGCCACCGCCGGAGTCCTCGGCGTCGGGATCGCGGCCCCGACGATCGCGTTCGCCGCCGACACTCCGACACCGAGCGCCAGCACCGCCCCGGCGCCCGGCGCGGCTCCGGGCACTGCTCCCGGCGCGAAGGCCGACCGGCAGGGCGAGTTCGCCGAGGCGCTCGCCAAGGAGCTGGGCGTGCCCGCAGACAAGGTGACCGCCGCACTGGAGAAGATCCGCGAGCAGCACCGCCCGACCGACCGCCCGCAGCGCCCGTCCGCCGAGGACCGGCAGGCCGCGCTCAAGCAGCGCCTGGACCAGGCGGTCAAGGACGGCAAGCTCACCCAGGAGCAGGCCGACGCCATCACCAAGGCCGTCGAGGCCGGCGTTTTCCCCGGCCCGGCCGGCCACCGCGGTCTGGGCGGCCACCACGGCGAAGGTACGCCCGGCAAGTAACCCGGCTGCCCCGGCCCCGACAGGCACCGGGGCCAACCTTGGTACGCCCGGCCGACCCTGTCCGCCCTGTCGGGGTCAGGGCCAGCCTTGGTCCGCCCCGCCGGCCCCGGTCCGACCTGTAGGGCCGGGGCCGGCTCGGGTCTGTCCCGGCTTGATCCACTCGGTTTCCCTGAAGTCGCGGTGTCCGGCGCGCTCGGACACCCCGACATCCTGAAACCGAGTCGATCACCTGCTCCGGAAGGGGGTCAGGGCTGCTGGGGCGGGGGCGCGAACACGCCCAGGTGGTTGCCGGCCGGGTCGAGTAGGTGGGCCAACGTGAGACCGGCCGGTGTCGTACGCGCTGGCACCAACACCTGGGCGCCGGCCGCTTCGGCCCGTCGGCAGGTCTCCGCGACGTCGGTGACCTCGGCGTAGAACACCGCGTAGTTCGGCGACGTCCCGTCGGTCGCCCGGATCGCTCCGCCGATCCCGGTGTCGCCACCGGCCCCGGTCACGCGGTAGGAGCCGCCGTTGGCCGGGGCCTGCTCCTCGAAGGTCCAGCCGAACAACTCTCCGTAGAACCGCTCCGCGTCATCGGGTCGGTCGGTGCCGATCTCGAACCAGGTGACAGGCGTGGTGGGCCTGGACATGTACTGCCTCCAGAGTTTTCGTGCCGGCCGTTCGGCCGTCGTCTGGAGCAGTCTCGGGGCCGTGCGCGACAACGTCCTGTCGGTGTTTCCGGATCACCCGGCGGGGTTTCTCCTCACGAGGCCCACCCGGGCCCGCCGCGCCGACGTGCGCGTCTCAGACCAGGCTCAGCGGGCGGACCCGTTCATGCGGGATGTCGAGATCCGTCAGACGTAGCTCCCGGGCCACCAGGTCGGGCAGCGCCCAGACGCTCCGGATCCGGTCGGTGCGGAAACACCGCAGCTCGTCGCGCAGACGGCACCAGGCCACCAGGTACCAGTGGCGGGTGTTGCCGAGGTAGCCCAGCGGTTCGACGTCACGGACCGAGTCCGTGCCGGAGCGGTCGGCGTACCGGATGCGCAGCACCCGCCGCGCGGCGACCGCGTCGGCGACGGTGGCCGGGACGGGCGTGGCCGGCCCGTCGCCGATCAGGTGCACGCGGCCGGCGAGGCGGTGTGCCTCGGCGGCGTCGGCGGCCGGCAGCACCGCCACCAGCTTGCGCAGCGCGGTGGTGGCCGGCCCGGCGAACGGCGAGCCGGCGAGCCGGTGCAGCGCCACGGCCATCGCCACCGCCTCGGCGGCGGTCAGGTTGACCGGCGGCAGGGTGCGGGCGCGGTCCAGGACGTAGCCGCCGGTGCGCCCGGGCTCGGCCCAGATCGGCACCCCGGCCTCCTGCAACGCGCCGAGGTCCCGTTCGATGGTCCGGCTGCTCACCTCGAAGCGCGCGGCCAGCCAGCGGGCGCTGCGCGGCCGTGGTGACACCGCCCGCAACTCCTCGACCAGGGCGTAGAGGCGGTCCGTGCGGTTCATACCCGCCACGCTACGACCGGGGTACGACGCTCCCCGGCGACCGCCCCGCGACGCAGCCGACCGCCCGCACCGCGACGCGGACGATCGCCTCAGGCGATGCAGGCGCAGACGATCAACGCGGCCCCGAAGTGGGTGGCGGCGCTGACCCGGGCGGCCGGGTGCGGCTCGGGCGAGCAGATGACCTCGCCGAGCTTGCCGGGGGTGAGCAGGTCCAGCACCACGAAGGCCAACGCCATGATCGCCAACCCGACCAGCCCGAAGACCACGGTGGAGGCGAGCCCCTTGCCGAAGTCGCTGTAGCTGGTCAGGATCGCGGTGAAGACGATCCCGGCGATGCCGAGCTGGTTGGCGGCGAGCAGCAACCCCGCGTTGGCGTTGCGCTCGACCCAGATCAGGTCGCGCAGCCGGCCCGGGGTGAGCAGGTCGACGAGCCCGAAGCCGGCGGCCATGAGGCCGACGCCGACGAGCCCGAACACGACGCTCTGCCAGGCACCGCTGAACAGATCCTCCAGCACCGACTTGCCTCCCGACTCTCCGCCCGGAGGGGTACCGGCGCGGTGATCGAGACGATAGCGGCAGCGCGCAATGGCGTCAGCCCCTGCGGCTACAGCGCCAGGTAGCGCTGCCGCTCGTACGGGGTGACCTCGCGGCGGTACTGCTCCCACTCGGCCCGCTTGTTGCGCAGGAAGAAGTCGAAGACGTGCTCGCCGAGCACCTCGGCGACCAGTTCGGAGCCGGCCATCACGTCGATCGCCTCGGCGAGGTTCTCCGGCAGCGCCTCGTAGCCCATGGCACGCCGCTCCGCGCTGGTCAGCGACCAGACGTCGTCCTCGGCGCCCGGCGGCAGCTCGTACCCCTCCTCGATGCCCTTCAGGCCGGCGCCGAGCAGCACCGCGAAGGCGAGGTACGGGTTGGCCGCCGAGTCCAGTGAGCGGACCTCGACCCGGGCCGAGTTGGGCTTGCCGTACGCGGGCACCCGGACCAGCGCGGACCGGTTGAGGTGACCCCAGCAGACGTACGCCGGGCTCTCGGTGATCCGGTCCGGCAGGTGCTGCGGGAAGAGCCGCTTGTACGAGTTGACCCACTGGTTGGTGACCGCCGTGTACTCCCGGGCGTGCACCAGCAGGCCGGCGATGAACGACTTCGCCACCTTGGACAGCTTCATCGGGTCGCCGCTGTCGTGGAAGGCGTTGCGCTCCCCCTCGAACAGCGACAGGTGGGTGTGCATCCCGCTGCCCGGCTGGTCGGTGAACGGCTTCGGCATGAAGCTGGCCTGCACACCGGTGGAGAGCGCGACCTCCTTGACCACGTGCCGGAAGGTCATGATGTTGTCGGCGGTGGTCAGCGCGTCGGCGTAGCGCAGGTCGATCTCCTGCTGGCCGGGCGCGACCTCGTGGTGGCTGAACTCCACCGAGATGCCGATCCGTTCCAGCGCCAGCACGCCCTGGCGGCGGAAGTCCCGGGCCACGGCGTGGGTGGTGTGCTCGAAGTAGCCGCCGGTGTCGACCGGGA
The DNA here is from genome assembly GCF_042869175.1 of Micromonospora sp. NPDC007208. Lineage (NCBI taxonomy): Bacteria > Bacillati > Actinomycetota > Actinomycetes > Micromonosporales > Micromonosporaceae > Micromonospora > Micromonospora sp. NPDC007208. The sequence continues at coordinate 113,075 of NZ_JBIAFG010000022.1, forward strand.
TGGGCACCGAGCCGTCCTGCGGACCGTTCTCCAGCAGGAAGAACTCGATCTCGGGGTGGGTGTAGAAGGTGAAGCCCTTCTCGGCTGCCTTGGACAGCGCGCGGCGCAGCACGTGCCGGGGGTCGGCCCAGGACGGCCCGCCGTCGGGCAGCAGGATGTCGCAGAACATCCGGGCGCTCTCGCCGCTGACCCCACCCTCGAAGGGGAAGACCTGGAAGGTGGTCGGGTCGGGCATGGCCACCATGTCCGATTCGAAGACCCGGGCGAAGCCCTCGATCGCCGAGCCGTCGAACCCGATGCCCTCCTCGAAGGCCGCCTCGAGCTCGGCGGGTGCCACCGAAACGCTCTTGAGCGTGCCCAGAACGTCGGTGAACCACAGCCGGACGAACCGGATGTCCCGCTCTTCCAGCGTGCGGAGGACGAACTCCTGCTGACGGTCCACTTCCCCAACCCCTCGCGACACTCTTTTTGTCCGCCTTGGTCGGGCTGCACCCGACCTGATCGCCCAGTGTTCCCGGGCCTGGTTACGCAGACGTTACGCGAACTGCCGCCGCCCGTCCCCTCGTGTCCCGCCCGGCGAGCACGCGCCCCAGCGGTGCCGCCACGCGCGCCGGCAGATCCGCCGCCAGGACGGGCCGAGCTTCCGCCGCCGCGGCCTGCCGAGCGCCCGGCGCGGCAGGTGGCGGCAATCTCGCCCGAGGGTACGGATTGTCGCGCGGTGGCTGGGGCAAGATGAAGACATGCCCACCCTGCGCCTCGCCCTGTCCCAGGTCAACCCGAGCGTCGGCGACCTCGCCGGCAATGCCGACCTGGTTCGCAGCTGGACTCGCCAGGCCGCCGATGCCGGTGCCCAGCTGGTGCTCTTCCCGGAGATGATGCTGACCGGCTATCCGGTCGAGGACCTGGTCTTCCGGCGTTCCTTCGTGGCCGCGTCCCGGGCCGCCGTGGAGCGGCTGGCCGCCGACCTGGCCGCCGACGGTCTCGGCGAGTTGCCGGTCGTGGTCGGCTACCTGGACGCCGACGGGCCGCCGCAGGTCAGCGGGGACGCCGAGCCGGGCCGGGGTGCCCGCAACGCCGCCGCGCTGCTGCACCGGGGCGTCGTGGTCGCCCGTTACTTCAAGCACCACCTGCCCAACTACGGGGTTTTCGACGAGGACCGGTACTTCATCTCCGGTGACGCGTTGACCGTGGTGCGGATCGGCGGCGTGGACGTCGCGCTGACCATCTGCGAGGACCTGTGGCAGGCCGGCGGTCCGTTCGCCGCCGCCCGGCGGGCCGGCGTCGGCCTGGTCGTCAACATCAACGGCTCGCCGTACGAGCTGAACAAGGACGACATCCGGCTGCCGCTGGTCCGCCGCCGGGCCGCCGAGGCGGGCGCCGCCATCGCGTACGTCAACATGACCGGCGGCCAGGACGAGCTGGTCTTCGAGGGCGACTCGATGATCGTGAGCGCCGACGGTGAGTTGCTGACCCGGGCCCCGCAGTTCGTCGAGCACCTGCTCGTGCACGACGTCGAACTGCCGGCCGCCGGCACCCCGCCGACCACCGAGACGGTGGCGGACGACATGCGGATCGTGTACAGCACGGTGGACGGGATTCCGCCCACGCCGTCCGGCCCGCCCGCCACCGGCGGGCTCATCGAGCCGGTCGCCGACGAGGCGGAGGTGTGGCAGGCGCTGGTGCTGGGGCTGCGTGACTACGTCAACAAGAACCGATTCCCGTCGGTGGTGCTGGGCCTCTCCGGCGGCATCGACTCGGCGGTGGTGGCCGCGCTCGCCGTCGACGCGCTCGGGCCGGACCGGGTGGTCGGGGTGTCGCTGCCCAGCCAGCACTCCTCCGAGCACTCCCGGGAGGACGCCGCCGACCTGGCCAAGCGCACCGGTCTGGACTACCGCGTCGAGCCGATCCAACCGATGGTCGACGGTTTCCTGGCCAACCTGTCGCTGTCCGGCGTGGCCGTGGAGAACCTGCAGGCCCGGGTCCGTGGCGTGATCCTGATGGCGCTGTCGAACCAGGAGGGCCACCTGGTGCTGACCACCGGCAACAAGAGTGAGCTGGCGGTCGGCTACTCCACCCTGTACGGCGACTCGGTGGGCGGTTTCAACCCGGTCAAGGACGTCTGGAAGACGCTGATCTGGCGACTCGCGAAGTGGCGCAACAGGGACGCGGCGCGGCGCGGCGAGACCGCCCCGATCCCGGAGAACTCGATCGGCAAGCCGCCGAGCGCCGAGCTGAGCCCGGGCCAGCTCGACAGTGACAACCTGCCCGACTACGACGTCCTGGACCCGATCCTGATCGGGTACGTCGACGGCGACCTCGGCCGCGACGGGCTGATCGAGTCGGGTCACGACCCGGCGGTGGTGGACAAGGTGCTGCGGTTGGTAGATACCGCCGAGTACAAGCGACGGCAGTCGGCGCCGGGCACGAAGATCTCCATGAAGGCGTTCGGTCGGGACCGCCGTCTGCCGATCACCAACCGGTGGCGCGAGCAGGGCTGAGCCGTACCCCTGGGGGTGCCGGGTCGGTGGCGCGGCCCGGCGCCGCCGCGCGGGCGCCGCACGGTTGCGACGCCGCGACCTCGGGCGGGGTTGGAGTGACATCTTGCACTGGGCCCTGCCGTCACCCCGTCTCCCGGTGCGACGATCGCGACGGAACCCGGGGACCGCGCAGGCGGCCTCGAGGAAGGGAGACAGAGATGGTGGAGTCCACTCCGCACGAGGTGACCGCGTTGTACGGCGGCCCGGCCACCCGACGGGTCCGCACCCGCGACCTGATGGCCGCCAAGGAGCGCGGCGAGCGGTGGCCGATGCTCACCTCGTACGACCAGTACACGGCGTCGATCTTCGACCAGGCCGGTGTCCCGGTGCTGCTGGTCGGCGACTCGGCCGCGAACAACGTGTTCGGCTACGAGACGACCCTGCCGATCACCGCAGACGAACTGCTTCCGCTGGTCCGGGCCGTGGTGCGGGCGACCCGGCAGGCGCTGGTCGTCGGTGACCTGCCGTTCGGCTCGTACGAGGAGGGCCCGGCCCAGGCGTTGCGGACCGCCGTCCGGTTCATGAAGGAGGGTGGCTGTCACGCCGTGAAGCTGGAGGGTGGCCGCCGCAACGCCGCGCAGATCGCCGCGATCGTCGGCGCCGGCATCCCGGTGATGGCGCACATCGGCTTCACCCCGCAGAGCGAGCACACCCTGGGCGGCTACCGCGTGCAGGGCCGGGGCGACGCCGCCGACGAGGTGCTGGCCGACGCACGGGCGGTGGCGGAGGCGGGCGCGTTCGCGGTGGTGCTGGAGATGGTGCCCGGCGAGGTGGCCAAGCGGATCACCCACGAGCTGCCGATCCCCACGGTGGGGATCGGCGCGGGCCCGGACACCGACGCGCAGGTGCTGGTCTGGCAGGACATGGCCGGGCTGCGGACCGGTAAGGCCCCCCGCTTCGTCAAGCGGTACGCGGACCTGGCCGGCGCCCTCACCGACGCCACCCGCCGTTTCGCCGACGAGGTCCGGGCGGGCGAGTTCCCGGCCTCCGAACACACCTTCTAGTACCGAGCACGGCGTGATCCACTCGGCTTTGCCGAAGTCGCGGTGTCCCGGTGCGGCGGTTTCAAGCGGCTGTTGCGACCAGGTGTTTGTGGAGTACCTCGGCTGGATTCTGCCAGTCGAGGGTTTGGCGTGGTCGTTCGTTGAGTTCG